>JAWXBR010000071.1:0-19672 GCA_034440235.1 bacterium | reverse complement strand
CTCGCCGGCGAGCCAGGTGAAATTGCACCAAACACGAGCGACATGGCAATGTCGATTCCGAGACCCTGCTGGTCTGCCAGACCCTTGACAATGTCGTCTGATGTAATCCTGGCGACATAGTGCTCGGTGCCACGCCGAACTTGTATCACTCGTGTGCCGCTTGTGGTGCGCGCTAATGCGTCTACAACCCCACCCCAATTGTCCACTGCAATGCCGTCGATGCTTTCAATGCTGTCGCCTGCTGTGAGGTTTGCGCGGTGCGCTGCGGTATTCGGTTCGACCCATGCGACCGTTGTGGAGCGCGGAAGGTCGGTGCCGTTGACAAGAAGTAGGCCGGCAAACACACAGACCGCAAAGAGGATGTTCATGATAACACCAGCTGAAAGCACGAACGCTTTCTGCCAGTTTTTCTTCGAACGGAATTCATAAGGCTGAACGGGCTTTTTTGCGAATTCTGTGTCGAACGATTCGTCGATCATGCCTAGGATGCGGACGTAGCCGCCGATGGGGAGCCAGCAGAGGCGGTAGTCGGTGTCCGGACCCAGGTCGATGTCCTCTGGGAGTTTGCCCAAGGTGAAGCCGGTCTTGCGGTTCCAGCCCATGAGCCTCGGACCCATACCGATTGAAAAGATATCGGCGCGCATGCCTGTCATTCGTGCAGCAAGGAAATGTCCCATCTCGTGTACGAATACAAGTACGCCAATGACAATGATGAAAGCGATGATCGGAAGGATAATTGGGGGCATATCTAGAGCATCTCCGAAGCAATACGTCGTGCATCTGCATCGATGCCGACAATGTCGTCTAAGGACGGACGAGATGCGCGCTGCATGTTTGTGAGCGTGTCCTCAATCAATCCTGGAATTCGTAAAAAATTGATTCGACCCTTTAGAAACGCATCTACCGCTACTTCGTTCGCAGCATTTGCAACACATGGGGCAGAGCCGCCCTCATGTAAAACATCGTACGCTATGCGCAGACACGGAAATCGCAGTAAATCTGGTTTTGCAAAAGTAAGTGTGCCAAGCGCTACAAAGTCTACGCGGCCTACATCAAGGTAATAGCGCGTTGGATAGGTAAGAGCGTACTGAATGGGTACGAGCATCGACGGTACGCCCATCTGGGCTTTGACAGAACCGTCGACGAATTGCACCATCGAATGCACGATTGACTGCGGGTGCACAAGAACTTCTATGCGGGAGGGGTCTGCGTCGAATAACCACCGCGCCTCTACTACTTCGAAACCTTTGTTCATGAGGGTGGCAGAATCGACTGTAATCTTCGGACCCATTGTCCAGTTTGGATGGTTGAGGGCCTGCGTTACCGATACATCACGCAAGGCTTCTTCGTCCCAAGTAAGGAACGGACCTCCACTTGCCGTGATGATAAACTTTTCTACATCCGCAATGCGTTCGCCCGCCAAGCATTGCAGAATTGCAGAGTGTTCTGAGTCGACTGCAACAATCGTAGCGGAATGTTCACGCGCGGCTTGCATCATTACCTCGCCGGCACTAACGAGCGTTTCTTTGTTCGCTAGACCAACAATTTTTCCAGCACGAATGGCTGCCATCGTCGGAACAACGCCAGAGAAACCAACCATGGCACTCATCACGACATCGTTGTCGGGGTGCGAGGCTGCATCGCAGAGTCCGGCTTCGCCCGAAAGAATTGGTCCGGCAAATTCCGGACACAATGCCTTGAACCGATTTGCAAGTACTTCGTCGCGAATTGCAACACCATAAGGCTTGTACTGCCTTACCTGTTCGGCGAGAAGTTCGACGCGGGTGTTGCATGTAAGAAAGTTTATGAAGTAACGATCTTTGTTGCGCGACAGAATGTCGAGTGTTTGTGTGCCTATCGAACCAGTAGATCCAAGGACCGTAACAGTACGTGTTGTGGACTGGTTTGGCCTCATGTTTACATGTACCGACGCGTAAGGTCTGTTGTAGATGTGCCCTTGAATGCTCGGAACTCACCGGCCTCTAGGGTATCGTCTTCGCGAAGGCTTACCCAAACGAAGTATTGCCTTAACCACTTCCTAAGCGTCGTCGATTTATGACGTTCGATGTAATGCACAACGTATGGGTGCGCAGCTATCGTAACATGAAGCCCCCATGTCTGAGAGCGATAGTTCCGCAACCAGACGGCAATTGCATCTACGGTGGTGGAAGGCTGCTGCACCTTGCCGGTGCCGAAACACATCGGACAGTCTTCGCTCGTGCGTTCGGAGATGTTCTGACGAATACGCTGACGTGTCATCTGCAGCACACCAAGGTGAGACAACGGATACACAACCGTCTTTGCGCGATCGCGCTGTAGTTCGCGTCTAATTTCTGAGAGTAACCGACGTCGGTTTTCTTCCTGCTGCATATCAATGAAGTCGATCATGATAATGCCGCCGATGTCGCGCAAACGCAACTGCTGCGCTACTTCTTTCACCGCTTCGAAGTTTGTCTTTACCGCGTTGCCTTCTTGTGAACGTTCGTTCGAAGCACGTCCGCTGTTTACATCAACCACAACCATTGCTTCGGTCTGGTCGATGACAATCGAGCCGCCGCTTGGAAGTGGCACACGTCGCTGATGGGTTTTGTGGACTTCGCCTTCGACGCCGAAGGAGTCGAAGATCGGACGTGATTCGACGTACAACTCAACCTTGCCATCAAGATGTCGTGCTGTTCGTTGAATGTAATTCTTGATTTCTCTGTAGAGTTTGCGGTCGTCTACAACCACCTGCGTTACATCGTCCTTAAACAAGTCGCGAATAACGCTGTGGGCAATGCCTGCTTCTTTGTGAAGCAACATCGGACCTTTAGCGTTCTTCACTTCGCGTTCCATCTCGCGCCATCTGTCGAGCAAATCCTGGAAGTCCATCTTGACTTCTTCGTCGGATAAACCCGATGCGGCAGTACGAATAATGCAACCCATGTCCGGCGGAAGAATGCTCTTTGCAAGATTGCGCAGACGCTTTCGCTCACGCACACTTTGCACCTTGCGTGAGACCCCTACCGCTTCATCGAACGGGAGTAGCACTACGTTACGTCCCGCCAGACCGACCTTCGTCGTAACGCGCACACCCTTGGCGTGATATGCTTCGCGTGTTACCTGCACGATAATCGATTGCTTGGCCTGGAGGTTAATTTTGATGCTGCCGCTGCGCTGCGTATGAAACGTGGGCATGCGGCGCTTGCCGGAAATTTTCGAGGTGCGCAATGCAACATCGACAGATTCTACGGCATCGGTGGTCGGACGATCGTCGTCTTCGTCTTCATCGCTCGCGACGTCTTCCATTGTTGAGTCGACATCGCTGAAGTGAAGGAACGCGTCCTGCTCCAGTCCGATATCAATGAACGCTGCGTTCATCCCCTGAATGATTTTCGAGACCTTACCCAGATAAATGTTGCCAACGTGGCTAGCAACATCTGGCGATTCGGTAAAAAGTTCTGCTAGACGTCCGTCCTCCGTTATGGCGATACGGAGTTGCGTCGGAGTAGAACTAATAAGTATTCGACGAACCATAAAAATACAGCCAAGTTGACCGTGGCGCCTTGTACGCAAACTGACCGTTGCTTCCTTCCGGACCTGGCGGGATTGGGCTTGGTACAACCGCACGGGACTTGGCCGTGTTGTTTTCGAGGAGATGTCCCAGCTTCGGGGCCGCAAATATACAGAGCCTACCGTTAACTCTTGAATTCGGGCGTCAGTCCTTGCCAGCATTCCCAGTAGTCGTTCTGCAGCTCGGCACATGCCATGGCCCATTGTGTGGGCCGGCACACAAATCTGGTCTCGAACATGAAGGCCAGGGTGCCATCGAGTTTCTGCGGCTTTAGCTCGACCGATGTCGACTTTTTGTAGGTGTCGGCGTCCGGACCGTGTCCGCTCATACAATTATGCAGCGACGCGCCCCCTGGCTCGAAGCCGCCCCCTTCCTTGGCATCATACACGCCAAGGATGAGTCCCATAAACTCGTTCATGAAGTTCCGGTGAAACCAAGGCGGCCTAAACGTGTGCTCGGCCACAATCCAGCGTGGCGGAAAGACAACGAAGTCGAGGTTCGCAGTGCCTGGAATTTCTGAAGGGGCCGTAAGCACCGTGTAAATCGACGGGTCGGGATGGTCAAACGAAACGGTGTTGATGCACTGGAAATTATTCAGGTCGTATTTGTACGGTGCATAGTTGCCGTGCCACGCAACCACGTTCAACGGCGAGTGGTTGTACGTGCTCTTCCACAGGTTGCCCTGAAACTTTGCTATCACTTCAACCATTTCTCTGCGGTCTTCGAACCATGCTACGGGTGTCTTGAAATCGCGCGGATAGGCTAGTCCGTTTGCACCAATCGGTCCAAGATCGGGCAGCCGCAACATCGCGCCGTAATTTTCTAGAATATAACCTCTGCATATATCTTCGATTTCGACGCGAAACTTGATACCACGTGGTATCACAACAATCTCGCCAGGCACTACTTCAATAATGCCACACTCTGTAAGAAAGCGCATTGCGCCTTGCTGACACACAATGAGCATTTCGCCATCGGCATTATAGAAAAACTGATCCGTCATCGACTTGTTCGCCGCAAACAGATGAATGGCATGTCCGGTATGCGTCGCCAAATCGCCATTCCCCGCAAGCGTCACAATGCCCTCGACAAACGTCGTTGGCGCAGTCGGCAGTGTTAGGGGGCTCCAGCGAAGCTGGTTAGGGGTCGTCTCCACCTCATTAAACGGCGTCGAGCGGATACGTCCGTTGTCAATCCGCGCGTACGGCTCGTGCACGACCGACGGACGTATTCTGTACATCCACGTGCGTTTGTTCGATGTGCGCGGAGCCGTGAAGGCAGTGCCACTCACCTGCTCCACATAGAGTCCGAACGCAGGCTGCTGTGGCGAATTCTGTCCGACCGGCAGCGCCCCTGCAATTGCTTCTGTGGCAAACTCGTTGCCAAAACCAGATTGGTAGTTCATGTGAGCGAATATAACCGAAGTGGGAATGATAAAGGGTTGCAAACACCCAACTACTGAGGGAAAAGTCGGCGCCACAACCATCGAGGCAGAACCTTCATCAAGGAAGACAAAAAAGCCATAGGCATCGGGAAGGAAATCGTTTTCTTGCCCTTAATGATACCGTCGACAATGATGCGGGCGGCTCGTTCAACGCTCATTAGCATTGGCATGCGCAATTTGTTCTGCGCTGTCATTGCTGTTGCTACGAAACCCGGACGCACTGTTACTACCTGTATGTTATGTGGTTGCAGCTCAATTGCTGCCGATTCTAGTAATGTAGACAGTGCGGCTTTGCTTGCGACATATACACTGCTGCCCGGAATCGGACGTGAGTCGAGTAGAGAGCTCACTCCAGCAATCGTGCCTGAACCTTGGGCCTTCATGACAGGTACCAGTGCAGCAAAGAATCTCATTACCGAATTGAGATTCACATCTATGATGCGCAGGTACTCATCGATATCGAGGTCCGAAAAAACAACTCGACTACCAACTCCTGCATTGAGTATTGCAACATCAATTCTTCGGTAGGTGGCAAGGGTTTCCTTTACCACGGCTTTAATCTGGTTTGGGTCTCTAACGTCGCAAACTTTGTACTGTGCAATACCACCACTGTCAGCAATTACTGCACAATTCTCTCTGAGCAATTCTTCTCGGCGTGCACATAACATTACAGCAAATCCTCGCCGTGCATACTCAAACGCGATGTGTTTGCCAAGTCCTTCGGATGCTCCAGTTACTAATGCGACCTGCTGCGTTGTGTCCCCGGTCATCGGCGATCAGCTGCGATAATTGCAACTGACTCATTTACGTGGCGAATAATGGTTCGGACGTTAGCGTCAGACAATCCTTGGTGCGCTGGGAGGAGAAGGTTGCGCACATATAGATCGCAGAACGGCCTCGATGTGTCCCACCACCAGATTTTGGTAAAGCGGAACGTCGTGATTCCGCGGCGCACCAACATTTTCAGTAATGCGACCGGATCTTCAGACAAGATTGGGAAACCCATCATGCTTTGCCGCGTAAACGATTCAAGGGGTAGAGGCAACAGCAGCGCGGGACTAAGTCCATTGTAAAACATGCGTGCAATCTCGGCTCTACGTCTTGAAACCGCATTGAAATCAGCGTTATCGATGTGTTGTACTAAAGGTTCTGGCAACTGCGGCAACGAATCTGCAAACGCTTTATCAACTAAGTGTCCGTACTCGACATATCGAGAAAACGCTCTATTGAACACTCTGAATACTGCTGACGGTACGAGTGCGTTAACAGGGTTCGCATAAAAAATAAAGTTCTGCTTCATCTTCCTGATAAGCCGTCGATTGGCTTCGTCTTGTAGGTTGATTACAGAAGTGCGCACCTCCTTCGTACGAACCTCGCCTCCGCACGGAATGCCAATTAGTTTATAAAACGAATACGCTGTTGCATCGCCAAATTCTTCGTACTTGTCTACCGGAAGCGTCAGCGATCGATCATCAACGATGAAGTACCCCTCGCGCTGCAGGCTTCGTATGAACTCGACATTGTCCGGAACGTGTATCCCGAACTGATGTACATAGTGAAAAATCGTCGTTGCAGGATTCAGCTTCATCGACCTGATGTGTTCCTGGTCGATCTGAAGGTCGTTTGGGACATCGTACCAGTGAATGGTCTTCCCGGAATCGACAATCGGCTTGTACACACCAATCGGCACAAACCGGGGAAGAATCACGTCAGTTTGCAGCAATCCATGATACAACTGACGCAACGACTGCCGTGTCATGACCGATCTATAACCCTTGTACACCGACCTACTTGGAACCGAACGCAGCCGATACTCACTACGCTCAATCTTTGGCTTGTATAGTAGCACAGAATCGCCCCTTTATCGAATGCACAACACTCTATGGTATATCCGACCTATGGTATACCCGACAAGATAGCTAAGCCCGGCTGGGTTCGGCGCTGCCCGTTTCCTAGTTGAAGTCCAGAATCTGCTACTCCACAACCACCGTCGAATCTCGCAGGCGAACCCGAAACCAGTTTGTGAAATCTCGTAGGGTTGACTTAGAAGGACGAGACGCCCACGTGACCTTGACGACCGAGGTGGTATCGGGCGGCCTGTCAGCGTGCCAGCGCACAACAGAAGGGGCAAAGCTTAGGGTTCGCATATTCCGGAACAGCACTACTGCTTCCTTTGCAGCTTCGAGTGCAGTAGATCGTCTTATTGAGTCTCGTGCATAGACCGTGCGTAACGATTCATTCTCTTGCTTTCTACGCGCCAACATCGTTTCGACTCCTCGATATAACTCAACTAATTGAGCCTCCTTCACCAAGCCGCTGCCTGACGTTTGGTCGCCATCACCGGCTTGTCTGATCATGATAGAGGTGCTTTGCAGTCCGTGACTTCTTCGCAACGTGTCTACCGACCGTTTGTCACTTTCCGACAGCTCAGCACCGACTACGGTAAGCTCAATTTTTGAAGAGTCTTCTCCGTATTGCTGATAGGTTTCGATGATTGCGGCAGACGGATACCTTGACCGAAGGTCTGAAATAAGCTCCTGTGAGTGCCGGTTAAATATCGACTCCTTCACGATAGCATATCCGATAATAATACTTGGGACTAAAGTGATTATTACCACAAACGTCACTAACGCTCGAACCCGTCTAGCCTTCGACGGGTCAAGGCTTATATGACTGTGCATGCCAGCTATTCGCATTACAGCGTATGTGGCAGCACTTATACAAACACTATTGACGAAGAAGAGATAGAAACCACCCAGAAAGAATCGAGGGTCCAAATGTGCGAGGCCAAATCCAGCCGTGCATAGCGGAGGCATCAACGCCGTAGCGATAGCCACACCTGGCACCACATTACTGCGATCTTGACGGATTAATGAGATTGCCCCAGCAACACCTCCAAAGATGGCGATCAAGGCGTCGAGTAGGGTTGGAGTAGTGCGAGAAATCAACTCGCTACGTGCGTCGCCAAGAGGCGTGACCAAAAAGTACAACGTCGAGGTAAACAATGATATGCCAACAGCGATAGCTAGATTTTTCGCAGATCGCGACAGCAGCTTTGCTTCTAGGATGCTAAGTGCCGTACCGATCCCAATGATCGGGCTCATAAGTGGCGAGATGAGCATGGCGCCGATAATTACGGCTGTCGAGTTCGTATTGAGGCCAAGCGAAGCGATGAGAATGGCAGTAACAAGGATCCACGCATGAGCACCTCTGAATTCAACGTCATTGCGTATGCGCCGAATGACGGCTTCCTCATTCAATACACCATCGACGTGAAATACATCGCGAATCAACGATAGGAATTTGACAAAAAAAACATGTAGCCACGTCACAATGTACCCTGCGCTTCTTCAGCCTTCGCCATAGCGCGCCGTAGAACAATTACACCGAGCAAACCGGACAGAGCTGAACCCACGATGATGGCAAACTTTGCTTTATCAAGGTCTTCGGAGGTCAAGAACGCTAGTTGTCCCACGAACAAGGACATTGTAAAACCTATTCCACAAAGGAGGCTTATCCCATAGACGTGCCACATAGTCATATCATCGGGCAAATCGGCGATGCCCAAACGTGTAGCGACCCAAACAGCTAAAGTGACTCCGATCTGCTTGCCAAGGAAGAGCCCCAAGATGACGCCGACTCCAATTGAAGAGGTCAGACTCTGAATCACATCGCCGCTAATCATGATGCCAGCATTCACCAAAGCAAACAAGGGCAGAATGATATAGGAAACAGGATTGTTTAAACCGCGTTCCATACGATGCAACGGGGTCTGGACCTTTTCGCATTGTATTTCCAGATTGTGGACTGCGTCCATTTGAAGGCCTTTATCCTCTTCTGACTTTACCGCCTCAGATATCCTTTCAACTAATACTGTAGCTCTTCGAACAAATGTGTCCGTATGAATCCTCGCCTTAGACGGAATTGTAAGAGCTAAGAGTACACCTGCAATTGTCGGATGCAAGCCCGAGTAGATAACACAGATCCACAATGCAAAGCCAAGTATCACATAGATCCACATGTGGTAGAGACCCGCGCGATTACATAGCACAAGTAACGCAACGACCACTACAGCAGGCAAGAAGGCAAGAAGGCTTAGCGGTCCGGAATAGAATAACGCGATTACCACAACCGAAAGAAGATCATCCACGATTGCTAAAGCCGCCAGAAATACTTTCAAACTTGTTGGAACGTGCGGTCCGAGCAACGCCAGAATTCCCAGTGCAAAAGCGATATCAGTAGCGACAGGAACGGCCCACCCTCGCGCGTACGGTGTGCCTAGATTACAGGCCAGGTAGATTAATGCCGGAACGATCATTCCACTTAATGCCGCAATCATTGGCAACATTGCCTTGCGTGTAGTGGAAAGTTCACCCACAAGAATTTCACGCTTGATTTCAAGTCCAACAAGCAGAAAGAACAACGCCATCAGACCGTCATTCACAAATTGTTCAAACGAGAACTGAAGGTCAAGTCCCGGTAAAGTCAACCGCACCGGGGCATGGCGGAGCTGTTCATAGAACTCGCTCCAAGGAGAATTAGCCCACAGCAAGGCAATCACCGAGAACACGATGATCGTAATCCCAGTAGAGAAACTGCGTGAGAAGAATGCCTGAAACGACGTTGAAACAGAGTCGGCAAGCATTCTGAAGGGGTTGTTCTTCATTATTGGCTAGGAGTGTATATCGAACAGGTGGTGCTATACACGGACGAGCAAAAAGCCACCCCATAACATAGAGTGGCCTTGGTACGCCCGGCTGGACTCGAACCAGCGACCGGCAAGCCGCATGGTTGCTGGAAAGTGAAGATTGGTAAAGGCACTAGTGATGGCACAGACTTGAAAAAGGGGCTTTTTTACTCGATTGTCTACTTCGACAACGCGCAGTGCAAACATACCGGAATTGAAATCGCGGCCTTAAATGTATGAGCTCCACTAATTCCGACGACTAGAATTGTGCCGTAGGGGGTGCGCTTCGCCGTTTTGTTAGGTCCACGTCTTAAAGATTTGCCTTGGAGGCTCTTATGGACACAGCCCAACCAACCCCTGCACAAACCATTGCTGTATTGAATCAAGACCAGCTCACTCTTCTGTTGGACCGTCGCGACGCGACGCTCGAAGCTAAGGTCGATGCCATCCTCGCCTGTTTAGCAGCATTACCTAAAACGCTATCACCGACCACTCCTACGCCATCTAGTCCATTGTTGAATGTTAAGGACCTGCTGAGGCTAACAAGCCTGTCTGAACCAACCCTGCTCAAAGCGTTGAACAGGGGAGACCTCGTAGCGTCCAAGCTTGGTGGGCAATGGCGCGTAGAGGTTGAGGAGTATCAAAGATGGATGATACGCGCTCGGACCACAAAATGAGAAGTCCCCGTAGGTGCGGCTTGAACGTAACAATTTGTTCGTCACTGATCAATCTCGGAGCGATTAGATCTTCATTCATCAAAGTCGCTTCAAGAATAATATTGCTCGTAGAGGCAGGAATACCAACGCTTTCCGCGCATTAAAAAAATAATTGCTAGGCGACCGAAACTCAGACTTGCAGTTTTCGTATTGCTTAGGTAGCGAGTAACAACCTTTTTGTACAAACGCGGACACGCAGAAATATCCTTACTGCATCACTCCCCATGGGAGCATGATCAATGGATGTGTTGCGCGATGCCCTGCAATCGTGAAAGATTCACATATGTCCATGACACCTACTGATATGTCCATGACACCTACTGATGGCGAAACACCTGATGGCACACCATCGGAACAACAAAATCGCTACATGTCACTCGAAGACCATAGACAAAGGTTGAACGAGATAATATGGGCCTGGCCGGATTGGATTCCGGTGGGCTTTGTCTCGCTGATCGTTTCAGCTCCAGGAGTTGGAAAGTCATATTTGGCCTTACGAATCGCTGCGTCCGTGACCAACGGTCTGCCCTCCATAGATGGGTCTCCGTATCAAGGTGAGCAAGGTGATGTCCTCTATCTGGAGTACGAAGGAGGTCTTGCGCTCCACATTAAGCGGATGCTTCAAATCGGCATCAATCCGAAGAAAGTAATCACAGCAAACCTCCTCTTCGACACTGCGGATGTCGGACCTATTCTTGACCCGAATGTCAAGGATCGCATAGAATGGCTACTACAGAACGGAAACATTAAGATGATCGTACTAGACTCCCTGAGTGCTAGCATGAGTGGCATAGACGAGAACTCTACTGCGGCGGCTAAGCCACTCCAGTACCTTGCTTCATTGGCTCAAAAGAACTCCATCCCAATTATTGTCATTCACCATTTATCTAAGACATCATGGACCCCTTCAGCGAACCGTCCCACCCTGGACAAGGTTCGTGGCAGCAGTGCCATTGTACAGTACCCCCGCGTAATTATTTGCTTGGATAGGCCCTTAAGTAAATCACCAGAAATTATACGCGCAACGGTAACGAAGAACAATGTTTCGAGGCAAAAGAATGCCTTGGCATATAAATGTGAAGACGGTGGCGCCTTTACATTCCTAGAAATTGATGAGGTTGAGAGACAGGCTAGGCAAGAAGGCATCAAGAGTGCTGATGAGAAACTTTCAGGTCTAGAACTGCTCGCAGTTGATGAGCTTAATAGAGGGCAGTCGATCAGAGCCGTGGCCGTCACATGCGATATATCGACCTCAAAGGTTCAGCGGCTGAAGAAGCGAGCTGAGACATTAGGCTTGTTGACTGCAATGGGCACGAATGCCCAGGACGACTCCATGAGCGAACAACCGATGCAGGGCGATACGCCTATGCAGGGCGATACGCCGATGCAGGGCGGTACGCCGATGCAGGGCGATACGCCGATGCAGGGCGGTCGATACCCTTAACCCTTTCAACCGAAACCTGTTTCCAATCCCGAGTTCCCTACTCCAAGTGCTACCTATCGTCAGAATTAGGTAATTGAAAGACTACAACTTTGACGATGAATCCGTTTCTAGGAGAGTCGTATCGTCTGAAGTCTGGATTGTCCTCTTCTGATCAAGGTACTTCTATCCGTCAAGGTAATTGATGCTGAGGCGAAGATTAACTCGATGTAAACACGGAAGACCAGAGGAGTAAGAAACGAAGAAAAACGAAAGCCTTTCCCTTCTACAATGTACAAGGTCTGTATGGGTTTCTTCTAGCATCAGCAAAGCAGTAGTAATAGACATTCGAACGTGAACCTCTACTTTATCACATCAGTTTCGAATCAGCTCCAAACCTTACCTACCAGACTACCAGCTCCATTGTATTGAAAATCTCTACCCCTGCACCCAATTGGATTTTCAAGATAGAGACAACAATTTCGAAGAGCTTTCGCTTAGATGTACCGTTGTATCAGATGTACCGTTGTATCAGATGTACCGTTGTATCAGATGTACCGTTGTATCAGATGTAGTGCTTCTCATAGCACATAAATCGTTCATCCCGCTTCTGTTACTATTGGCAATTCTGATTTGTAAATTTTTTCGAATTCCGATCAAGTTCATGAGCCATCTCGTTTCCTTTCAAGCCACCCAATTAAGAAGCGAATAATTGATGTCACATTTGTAATCTGTTCAGACACGACCATTCTAAGCTGCACAGAATCTGGATTTAACCTTTGCATTGCTGCTACCTGAATGAGAGATGACTTTCGAACGGTAATTCTGAACGTCACGGCCTACTTGTAAATGCTCTTCATACAATAGTACACCTTCAGTTTTGAGTACTTCCGAGAGATACTTCCAAATGTTGTGGATGACGCATCCTGTGGTCGTGTGAATTATATGTTGGTGTGTTCTCATTGTTATCGCCTTTCAAGCTGACTGCTTACTAGGGAAGTGAGTATGGAATTGAATCTAATCCGAAGACGCGGAAGGGTGACGTACCACGATGCTAGATGTAGTGTTTGAAAGGTAATGGTCGTTGCGCGTTGTTGACAGGACCAGCTGTCAGAATTTCACCTACCGAGTTAGCAAAACGTAAGGTAACTGGGATACCATCATTATATATACAGGAGTTGAAGTTCAGTTTAGTCAAGCCCATGATGTCACTCATTACCGTTTTCAAGTCTGCTTCACCGCGGACAATATCCACACTAATGGGGCTAGGGGTTTCCCTTCCAGCATACGTCTGAAGGTAGGGCACATAACCGGTGGTCCATAAATACCCTCTGCGATCGGAATACATCCAGCCAGTTCCTCGCAACACTGGATGTTTGTCTAGACGAAAGAATTTAATATTACCCGCACGTCGAATTCGAACTCCCACGAGAGAGGTTTCTGATGGCACGGCTTCCTTAAACCCTTCCCATTCCTCGTCACGAAAAAACGTTTGTCCATGCAAGAACAACTCTTGTGGATATGCACCATGCTTGTCTCTGTAAGCTTCGACAATAAGCTTAATGAGTTCGCGAGCCTTAGTGCGAGGAAGGTGAAATTCTCCTGCCCGTCCACTGTACCAAGGTCCAACTGCCCCACGAAAGACTAGGCCGTCGGCGGAGTCAAGAAACATTTGTGCCCCACAACAAGCCATTCTTTCATCTGCACTCAAGACTGGCCTTTTATACACAAGACCGATGTAACAGACGCGCGGACGCACGGAGGCGAGCCGCCACGGACGTTGCCCACTTTTGAAATAGGAAGTCGTTGAAAAATTCCAAGCAATGGTGGCTTCGTCCTGAACTTTTCGAATTGGCCGACCGTGGATGTCTACAAAGGATGATGGAGACAACATTGTTTCACGAACTATTTGAACGACAACATTCGGGTCTGCGTCAAGGAGACGAGCTTTAAGTTGGTTGTGGAAATTAACTTCATAGTTATAGGGTACGACGTCCTCGGCATCTTCTTGAAACAGGGGGATCGCAGTTATCAATTGCTTAGCAAGTTTTTTACCGCCTGTTACTTTACCTTTAACACGCAGGTCGGACGGTATGGAAACTGGATTGGGTCGACCATGCTTGTAGATGTCTTCAGGTATGACGACATACCACACATCAACGGGTGCATCTTCCTGTCTTCTATGCTGTAAAATTCGTGACGCGAAGATTTCAACTGTTTTATAAATCGCCTGCCAACGGTCATTGATAAACAACGCGCTACGCCATTCCTGATCGGCTATTGTGATCTCGGGATAGATGACAGGGAACGCCGAATTAAAAACTGCATCGAATCCCGGAAAAGGTCGATGCTGAGGCGAAGTCGACCCTGAACGCGCTGGAATGAAATCACCCAGACGACGGGCCCACTTATTGAAATACGTTAATCCGTCTCGGGTACCGATGACTCCGATTCGCATCTGATTGGTAGAGGCGTCCAAGGGACCAAACATGAACAGACCGTCTTTCGGAGACTCGGTCACCTGATTATGTCCAAATAGCAATGCGGGCTCATCGATAAATACTAGCTCTCTATTCATTTGCGCCATCCTCCCCGATGTCCTCGTCCATTTCACTATCATCCAACAATGAATCCGCGTCCATGATCCATGAATCGTCTTCTGTTTGCTCCAGATGTGGTGGACGTGCGGAGACGACAGCAGTAAAAATCAAAGGCTTCGCGCCAACGATCAAGACACCCTCGGATGACACAGGGATCAATAAAGTGGCTTCGCCAGCACTGATATAACTCAAGTATGCAAGTAATAGATTACGCCACCGATCTTGCCACCAGCTCTTGCAATAAGTGCGTCGCAAGCGATGAGCACGGCTAGAGTCGTCGATAGGATCAATGCCATTCACAGTAAAAACAATATGTGCGATTATCGGTACCGACAACGTACCTGATCGTGCGTCGAGAATAATTCGGCCGAATTGAGGGGCATAGTGCCAGTGTACACGATACTTTGGGCTCGTGCCGCACAGGTCAGCACCATGCGCACTCCCTTCAACCGGCATTGTGAACCTAACACGTGATGACACCCCTTCATGCCAGCTACGGAAATAACCAAAAGATCGCCCGGAGAATGCTGTCTTGACAAGCCCTTTTCCTGAGCAGAACTGATCGATACCACGGTCAACAAGCTGCTGAATCGCTGAATGTGCATCGCGAGGATAAAGGCCACTACCCAATCTACTTCCATCATGAAAACCGTTAGTCAGGAACTCAATGAGTTCTATGCAATGCTCTCCTCGTTGATGAATGTTCCTAGAATTAAGAGAAACGCTATAACCACGTACAGCAATCGCTTCTTCTGTTGGATCAAACTGACGTTGGCCAAGTTTCTTAATGACTACATGGGGATAAGGCGGAAGTAAGGAAAGTAACGTAGACACGATGGGCGTGTCTTCACGAACGAGGTCACGGTCGACTCCGAGGAACGAATTCGACCATCTTCTAAGCTCAGTTCTAGAACCTTCATCCGCTTTGGGGACACCATCCTTCTCAAGTCTCTTTGTAAGTCGACTGAACCCACTTGCCCAACCCGGAGTGAAATCAATAGCATTGATACGGATTATCTCAATGCTGAAATCAGAAAACTCCACATCGTCGATGCGTACAGGAATGATAAACTCCTGCAAGGTATCACGACGCGCTGTTGCAAGGGCTACTGCCACCTCATTTTTTACCCCGATCTTACCGATCATGTTTTTTGAACACACGAGAACGAGTTTTGCGGCATTGGTACGAATCAACGTTTCAATGTCGTCCCAAAACGGTTCGCCACCAAGTAGGTGGGTTACGTCGGACCAAACAGTATATCCTATACTGGCTAGTCTCGAAGCTAGCCACTGAGCAAAGACATTATCCTCAGGATTTGCGTGGCTGATGAAAACGACGTTTCGATTACTGCTACTCATGTGTCGAAGATACCGACATCACGGGCGAGCTGCGATGAGTCAACCTCCAGCATTCCGTACTCGGTCGGCAAAAAGAACCTTGGACCGAAAACAACTGCATTGGCTTTGTTGGATGGTGTCGTGATCCGCAGCAGGATTGCGGCACAATATGAGTCTAGTATCTCCAACCTATAAGGAACATGCTCACGAATAAATTCTTGTGGGGTCGGTACGATCACGTCAGTTTTTCTTTCGCCTAGATTTTTTGGCGGGAACAGGCGTTGCAGCGAAGCCTTCAGTATGTGTGCGATACAATTCGAAGAGATACTCAACGCGTTCACGTTCTGTCTTGAATGCCTGCTTTCGATAGCTCGCATCCACAGCACTGTCGAGTTGCTGATGTGCTTTCCGAAGGTCGGGTGGCATCGTGGTGGGGTGGTACAGATCAGCTAGGCTTGAACTTGTGTATTTGGTACGCACATCCAAAACATCTTGCGCAAGGCGCGAGATGTCGACTTGCTGAGCGACTGTTGTTGATGGCCAAGGGTAGTTGTTATAGACGAGGTCTTTGGAATAACGGTAGTCAGACTTTAACCTTCCACATACGTAGCGTACCCATGACATGTGCATCGCAGACGAAAGTATTCCGAAGTGGAAAATCTCTGCATCGTGTATCATGAGGTTGCTGTCGGTTGTAACGGTATCGATATTGGCAAATCCAATTGGGATTATTGGACGGGCTTCACTTGAGACTCTAGGCACAATCAAGTATGGTGCATTTGGGTGTCTAGTATCGCGGAATTCCCACGGACGGACCGCGTGATCTTGGGTCGAAGGTGCCTTACTTGACAATCGAAATTCCTTCACAGCCTCTACGCGTGTCATTACTGCTGGCATCGCGCGTAACTCACTCGGCGAAATACCTTCGAGCCATAGGCAATACCGCTCACCGTTGTTTAAGAATTCCCATGCACCGACTACCTTCTTGACGTACTTAGAAGCAGCGGGTGTGGACTTCAGAAGCTCATCGCGTTCTTCTGGGGTCAATAGAAGATGTCCACCATCTAAGGGCATGTTCCCGAACATCATCTTCGGGACATCATCGATTGGATTGGGCCGCGAGTGGATAAAAATGTCCGCACCTTCTGTCAAGTATCCGTTGATCCCGGACACGACAGCATCGATAGGCGTGGCGGTAATCGTCTCGTAGTCGAAGAGGTGTTTTCTGTCTATATCGGAGCACCCTATCCCTACAATCACACAGTGGACTGCTGCAACTCTACGCGCCTCATTCGACCAACGGAAGGTTCGGTGCGCGAAGTGAATGTGTACCCCATATTTCTGCGCGAGGTGTCTCCAAAGTATTCCGACCTGCTCACCCTGCGATATTGAGTTGGTCGATACGAAGGCACAAGTAATAGTTGAGCCTTGCATGACCTGCGCAGCCTTTACATACCAGCCAGTAACGAAGTCCAACACACCAGAGCCAGAGACATTGCCGAATAGTTTTTTGATTTGCTTTCGCTGATCCTCTGTCATCATTTTCGACCCGATAAACGGCGGATTGCCAAGGATGTACCATTGCTTATTTTGCTCACGGTCGAGAATGGGTTTCCAGTCAAGTTCTAGTGCATCTGTGTTATATATCGTAGGTCCTTCCGTCAGAGGCAACCTTACCCACCACTCACCGAATTCCTCTGACATCTTGACGTTCATCTGATGGTCAACCAACCACATCGCAGTTTCTGCAATACGAGCCGGGAATTCTTCGATCTCGATGCCATACATGGAATGCACGGACAGTCGTGACAGCGTACTCATGTCAGAGGCATATTGGCCCAGTAGAATCCCTTTCTCAACACCTTTGCCAAGAGATTCTAGACGCTTGAGAATGTCAATTTCAAGGAGGCGGAGTTCCTTGTATGTAACGATGAGGAAATTCCCACAACCACACGCAGGGTCAAGGAAACGCATAGATGCCATACGCTCGTGCAACGCACGAAGCTTCGACGGACTATCCTTTGCGGCAAGGTATGTTGTGCGAAGTTCGTCCAAGAACAATCCAGAAATTACTTTCAAAATGTTTTTTGCCGAAGTGTAATGGGCACCCAGGTTACGCCGTTCCACATCGTTCATGACACTCTGAAACATCGATCCAAACACAGCAGGTGATACATTCTGCCAGTTGAAATACGCACACTCCAGAAGCTGTAATCGAGTTGTAGAATCAAACGTTGGTACAGGTAGTGATTCACTGAAGAGTGAACCGTTGACGAAGGGGAAGACGGCCAGCTCTTCGTCGAGATTCTTTGCACGTTTCTCGACCGGAGTGTTGAGAATCTGAAAGAACTCGATGATCTGAGATCCAAAGCCTATACCGTCTTCTCGGGTTTTGGATTCTAGGAATGCTACAAACGAGTCTCTAGGAAAAATTCCAGTGTCGTCGGCGAACAAGCAGAAAAGGATGCGCACCAGAAACACTTCGAGAGGGTGTTCATCGTAGCCATTGCCTTTGAGCGCGTCATGCAACTTCCCCATTAGCTCGGCTGCCTTGATGTTCGCTGGGTCTTCGTCTCTGAATGTTCGCTGTACGTAACCACTGATAAAACCGAACAGATGCGTCTTCTCTGGAAGCTCATCCAACGTGATTTCTGTTTCGCTTCCCTCTACGAGATCGTGCAGTCGAATGCGTAGAAAGTCAGATACGATTACATACCTGGGCAACTGGGCATCTGTGAGGCCTGGGAAATAGTCGAGTGCTTGGTCGAAAGCGCGGTCGAGGTCTAAGCCACCAGACTTGTGCTCGACGAGGCAAACTCCTGGCCAGAACATATCGACGAAGCCCGCCCTGTTACCAGCCTTGTTGACATGCTTTTCGAATGTAGCGACACGCTTTCTGTCGATACCGAATATCGTAAAGAATTCGTGCCAGAAGATTTTGGCCTCGGAGTGCTCCGATGTTTCGCCATTCCATCGCTGAGAGAATGCGACCGCACGACTTCGGATTTCTGATAGTGAAAGCATCTCGAAATCTACGGCGCAAATCGCTGGTGTATGAAGGACATCATGATATATGAGTAGCACCTCATCACGTAATTAGCGATGTAGTGATCGTGACAGCGGTGGTCCGTGAGCTTGTATCTAGGAAGGGGGCACACAAGGGCACCTTGGGGCAGCCTGCAAGCCCGACAGGTAAACATGCACTCTGATATGGAAACCGCCTTGAATCGCCGCAGAGGCGATTTGTGTGCGAAAAGCAACCTGCAAAGTTTCATAAAAGGAGAGCTAGGTACAAACATCACCAACGCGAAGATATTTCGTACCTGCCGAGGCGAACTAAGGCTATTCGTAACTGGAATATATCTCGATGACAGGGGCTGAGACCAGTGGTAGCAGGCAAAGCTGGTTTTGGACAACTTGTACTATGACCGAGTTACTTTTGTAAAAAAGTGATGGATGGTACCTAGACTGGAGCAGGATTTCAACTATCATTTCCGCCTGACATCAGCTGGGGGTCAGCATAGGCCGGTAGGTGGGGCATCATCAACGGAATTTCCACGTCTGCGAGCTGAGAACAAATCGAGATTGCCAATATGATTCAGAATTAATATGGAGCTTCGGTAACTATTACCCGACGTACAAGTTGTTTTGGTTTGCTTTCCGGCTATATGTGAAGCTCTGAATTTTGACCTCCCCTCTTCCTCTGTAGACTTTAAAGGTAAATACGGATGACGCGCTTCTGGACTCAGTGGTTTGTGATCATTCGTTTGGTAACACCAGTGCTTGCCGTTTTACCTGCATGTACCTCTCAAGCTTGTGCACAAGAGTATGGCCGCATAGATACGCTGTTAACGTGGAAGGGAAGGACAGGTTACGCAGAATCGGTGCGAGCCTACTATGATACAGTTTTACTG
>JAWXBR010000070.1:0-4748 GCA_034440235.1 bacterium | reverse complement strand
GCCACAGACATAGACATACCCATGGCCGTAGACATGGCCACAGACATAGACATACCCATGGCCGTAGACATGGCCACAGACATAGACATACCCATGGCCATAGGGGAGTCGAACGAAATCCTATTATTGCCTGTTGAATTGCGCTTTTGACAGAACCAAGAGAGATCCAATGAAAGACATGCTCCTCGAGCTTGCAGCCTATAACATCTGGGCAAATGAACAGCTAGGTGCCTGTATTGCCACAATGTCAGAAGAAGATCTAAGAAGGGAACTACTAAGCAGTTTTAAATCGGTTCACGCAACACTTGCGCACATCCTCATGGCAGAGGACATCTGGTGGAAGCGACGTCACGAACCCGACGCAGTACGTACACGTGTCGGCAACGATGGCGAAACGTCCGCCGACCTCATAAGGGAACTAAAACAGCAAAACACCACATGGGCAACCTGGATTCAGGGCGCAACGAGCGAAGAGCTCGAACATGTATTCGAGTACCGTACGATAAAGGGCGACACATTTTCATCGCCCACGTACCAAATGCTTATGCATGTGTTTAATCATGGCACGTTTCATCGCGGACAAATCGTGAACATGCTGCGGCAATTGGACGTGGGGAACATTCCTGCAACAGACTTCATTGTGTGGTGCAGATAGGACTCTAATATTCATGGTGAAACGATGGCAGTAAAAGGACCCTTGAGGGAACCGAAGCCCCCTCTACCAGCACAACATCAGCGCAAGCCGGGCATTGAAAAGAAGCTCAAACCGCGTCCGAAATACAAGGCGCTGAGTTATCAAGCCGCAGGAAAACTAGAAGGAAAAATTGCACTCATCACCGGAGGCGATTCGGGCATCGGACGCGCCGTTGCTGTGTTGTATGCGCGCGAGGGTGCCGACATTGCATTCACGTATTTGCGTGTAGAACAAGTAGATGCTGACGAAACCGTTGCCGCGGTTGAAGCAGAGGGACGTCGGGCATTTGCAATCGAAGCAGACCTTCGTAAATCATCGGTGTGTGATAGCGTCGTAGCAAAGACCATAAAGAAGTTTAAGAAACTCGACATCCTTGTAAACAACGCCGCATTTCAGCAGCATCAGGAATCGCTCGAAGACATTACCGACGAGCAGCTCGAAACAACGTTTCGCACAAACATCTTCGCATACTTCTACATGGCACGTGCTGCGCTGCGACACATGAAAGCTGGTAGTTGCATCATCAATAACGGTTCTGTTACGGGGCTGCTAGGAAGCAAGGAGCTTTTGGATTATTCGGCGACGAAGGGCGCAGTACACACCTTCACGAAGTCGCTTGCACAAAACTTAATGGACAAGCACATTCGTGTGAATTGCGTTGCACCGGGTCCGGTATGGACGCCGCTCAACCCCAGCGACCGATCCGCAAAAGACGTCAAGAAATTCGGTGCCAACGTCCCCATGAAACGTCCGGCCCAACCCGAAGAAATGGCCCCAACGTTTGTATTCCTTGCAAGCGAAGCCGACAGCAGCTACATCACGGGAGAAATTGTAGCGTTGTTAGGTGGCGAGACAACAGGTTGATAAATGACTCGCATGACGGTAAAAAAGGTTAACGTATGACCTTCGTCGGGTTCTTATCGACGAAGTCTTTCCATGCAGTACGCACTGCCTTCTTCTTGCGTCCGCTTGCAACGTGTTCCGGTGGAGCACCGTTCACGGCGTGACATATCGCAACGGCTAGTGCATCGGTGACGTCGAAGAACTCTGGCGTTTCTTCGATCTTGAGAAGTCCGCGCACCATAAACTGCACCTGCTCCTTCGCGCTTTTGCCAGAACCCGTTACACTGCGCTTCACCTGCATGGGCGTGTATTCGACAGGCGCTAGGTCCGCACCCGCACAGGCAAGCATGGCTACGCCGCGGGCGTGGGCGAGCTGAACGATGGACTTCACATTCTTTGCGTAAAACACCATTTCCATTGCGCACTCATCAGGGTTGGTGCGTGCGATTACAGCGCACAAACGCTCATGTATTTCGCGCAATCGCAAGGGGAACGACGTGGTGCGTCGCTTCAAAGCCACGACGCCATATTCTACGAGGGTGATTTTCTTTCCTACAACATCAATCACACCGTAGCCGCATACAACAGAGCCGGGGTCGATTCCAAGAATTCGTGTTTTCTTTGCTGCTGCCATTCCTAGCTTTCGTCGAGTGCAGCGAGCACATCGTCAGCGATGTCAGCGTTATTGTAAACATTCTGAACATCGTCGTTGTCCTCGATGGCGTCGAGTAGTTTCAAAAGCTTTCGCGCCACATCGGCATCCGACACTGCAATTGTATTGATCGCCTCGTAGATAAACCGACTTTCCTGAATGTCGAGTCCGTTTGCCGTTAGAGCCACACTACACTGCGCAAGCACATCGGTTGCGCAATAGAATACCACACCTCGCGCATCTACCGGCGCACCTCTTTGAGGAGCTACTCGCGCATTTGCGTTTGCATTGCGATGATCAGCTTCTTGCCTAACGTCGTTCACCTGAACATCATCAGCGCCGGCATCGAGCGCAAGCTCTGTTAGCTGGTCTTCAGACAAAACACTTGTTGCACGCAGTTCGCCCTTACGGACAAAATTCCACGCAACAGAATTCGGCTCACCAAGATTGCCTTCGTTACGAGCCATAATGGCACGCAAATCTGCGACAGTACGATTCCGATTTTCCGACGTGCATTCAATAATCAGCGCCACGCCCCCTGGACCGTAGCCCTCGTACATCATTTCTTCGTAGTTAGCCCCCTCAACATCACCCGTGCCCCGGAGAATTGCTCGCTTGATGTTATCGGCAGGCATCGAAATTGACCTTGCATTCAGCACTGCCATGCGCAGGCGGGGATTGCCCTCGACATCGCCACCGCCCAGCCTTGCAGCCACGATAATTTCTTTCGACGCCTTGGTAAACGTCTTACCGCGCTTGGCATCGACAACTGCCTTGCGTCTCTTGATGTTCGCCCATTTACTGTGTCCGGCCATGCAGTGCGTCGAGGAGAGTGAAAATAAATGCCGTCGTTCGTACCATTAGCATCTTGGCCACCAGCAGAGCATCGCTACGTGATTCAAACGATATCGCATCTAAAATACGACGAAGGCACAACGACTGTCAGATGATCAATAAGGTTATCATACGACTTCGAGGCACGCAAGAACCGCGGATTGCCGATAACGATGATGTGCTGCTTTGCACGCGTGAGGGCAACATTAAGTTTTCTGTCGACAACGATGCCGTCGGCGAGCGTGATTTCTGATGCAATGCCTTGCATGTCGGCCATCGAGGCGGCAGAGACAGCGTAAATGATGACGTCGCGTTCGCTGCCTTGAAAACGCTCGACGGTGTCGACAGAAATGTGACGCCGTTCTTCATCGTGCAGCATCTGCAACACGAGATTGTTCTGAGCACGAAATGGCGTGATAATACCTATCGATGCCTCGATGCCAAGTGTATGTGCATCAACGAGTATTTGTTTTGCGAGGCGCGTTGCAAGAGTTGCTTCGCGGAGTTGTTGGTCGGTGTCGTCGATGGGGATGAATGTTGCACGTGTTTCGAGGACGCGTGCAAGGTAGTTGTCGGACGAAGTAATCCAGGGCTCTGAAGATTCTTGCCAGGGGGCAAGGGGCTCAAGTCGTCCGCCGTAAAACATGTTCGAAGGAAACGCCTGCACGTCTTTGTGCATGCGACCCTGATGTGTGAGATCTGCATACGCATCGTGCCAGCCGTTCTTCACGCATACGCGGTGGAGACGCTCGAACATAGACATGCCGAGCGACGTGAAGCAGATGTCGCGCAGCATGGGCGCCTGCACGACGAGTCCGTCTGCCGGTTGCGACACAACTGCAGGCAACTGACACACATCACCGATGAGTATGAAGCGTCCCGTTTGCGCGAGCAGTCCCGTCAGCATTGGCTCGAGCACCTGCGATGCTTCGTCGACAATGGCAGTTGTGAAGTCACCGAACGAAAAAATATCGGACTGATTAATTGCCGAACTCACGGTCGAAACAATGCACTTGCATTCGCTGAGTATGCGCGCTGCATCCGACGGTGTGTGTTGTGCAAGCAACGAAGCAACCGAGTCGTCGCCCCTTGCGCCGTCGCGGCTTCCGTGACGAAGCAAGACCCCTTCACCAACATACCTACGAAGTACCGTGCAAATTTCGTCCGCCGCGCGGTTCGTGTACGCAAGCACGAGCAGACGTTCTTCCGGACGCAGCAATAACTCGGTAACGATAGATCGTAAAATAGTTGATGTTTTTCCGGTGCCGGGCGGACCCTGCACGAGAAAAAAATCGCGAGCCGATAGAGCGCGGTTGATGATGTCGCGCTGCTCGTCACGAATGGAGTCAGCACGACGAATTGAGTCGTGCAAAGCGTGAGCACGACGAGCGTGAGGGATCGAGTTACGCGAACCACTACGGTCTTGATAATCCTCAAACACTGGACGTAATTGTCCCAACAACATCTGGCGTTTCGCAGAGGGCGCTCGCATCCACATCGCCACACATCCATACGTGCGCTTCAGTGTGGTGTCCGACGCGTCTTGCTCGACCACCCAACGCCTGACTTCATCACCATTTACCTCTTTGTCAATGCTCTCATGTGTGTTAATGCGCGCATATGCACCATCGACATGGTCGTCGATCTGCGCATGTTTGTTGCGCAGCGAAATCTCGACTTTGTCGGCGGAGACTACCACAACATTCGCCTTGTACAGCACATCCT
>JAWXBR010000069.1:0-13325 GCA_034440235.1 bacterium | reverse complement strand
TTTTGCAACCGCTGGCAGATAATGAACGAGTGCTTTGGCAGAATTTCAGACTGTCACTTTGCCTTGGTGTAGGGGGGTCAACTTCCCCGGTGTATCCAGTTCTAGCGCACGATTACGTGCATTCACTGCTGAAACCCCGACCTTTAGCGCACCATGATCGGGATGCCACCAAACGTACACGCCTGGGCCGTAATCTTGTTTAGTGGTTTTCGCCCAGTCGACATCTCCCTCAGGGAGCGAAAATTTGTCCTTATGTGCGTCGAATGCTGTGGTAAAAGCGGAGCGGACTTCCGCGATCGAGTATTTGGTACGATCCATGTCTTCGTCACCCTGCTCTATTGTGGAATTGTTCGACAAACATCACCATCCCGCGGGTGCCGAACAACCTTTTATGTGTGGTACTGAACTTGCCCCCCTACAGTCAATTCACAGCCCCTTGTCCGCCCCTTACAGCCCCTTAACTCCGCCCTTCAAGATCGCTGCCGCAACTTCTTCTGCTGTAATAATTCTTCCGGCAGCTTCCGATAACGACACTGCGCTCTTTTGTAGGTCGGTTGTGATGGACTGACGTTCTGCTTCGGATGCTGCTAACACATTCACGATTTGCATGTGCGCCGCGCCCGTCAAAATGCTGCCGTGTTGTAAAATCACGCCGTCGATGGTGCGCTGGGCCGACCCGACGACTTTCAATCCGTTGAACATTATTTCGGAGCGCGCACTACTTGTGAAACACGAGACGGCGGCGGCACCGGCTGTGGCGTAGTGGTGACGCAGATCGGTGGGGGTGTGTTCGAAGGAAAGGGTCGGGACAAGGGTCTGCAGTGCGCTAAGGAGTTGCTCGTGGATGCGCTCGTAGACGTCGCGGGGTTTGACGCCTTCGGCCTGCGGGACTGCGATGCAGTAGGTGAGTTCTTCGGCGTGGAGAACGGCACGGCCACCGGTCGGACGTCGCACGAGGTCCCATCCTTGTTCGCGCAAGAGGCGATCATCGATTACACTTTCTTGTTGGTTGTGCCCCAGCGAGACACACCAGGGGTCCCACGTATACAGTCGCATCACAGAAGGGATTTTGCGCGCTGTTGCTACTAAAGCCAAATCGCGCCGCATGTTCTCGTCACCCGAGAGGTCCCATGATGTAACGGCGAAGGGTTTCATGCGATAGTAAAAAAATCTACGAAAGGATGTTGATAAAGCTAGGGCGTAGACGAATAAAAAATGAGCGGAGACTTCAACGATGACTCGAATTTACGAACGAACAACGCGTATAAACTTGAGTTTACCTGCACGCACAATGTGTGGCGACGATGTGTCGATGGTGTACGAAATGTCGGAGATGCGTTCGCCGTCGATTTGCAGTCCGCCTTGTTCGATAAGCCGACGTGCGTCGCTGCGTGATGCAACGAGTTTTGCATTCATAAGAACGTCGATCAAGGCAACGGTTGGTGTGTCGACAACAAAGTCGGAGATGTTGTCGGGGATGTCTTTCTTGACGAAGATGCGTTCGAATTCTGCGAATGACGCGTCGGCTGCAGCTTGACCGTGATATCGGGCGACAATACGCTTGGCGAGGTCGACCTTGGCCTGACGTGGGTGCAGAGACCCATCGGAAAGCCCCTTAACAATGCCTTCGACTTCTTGTACCGAGGCATTGCAAGCGTACTGTAGGTAGCGGGGGATAAGGGGGTCGGGTACGGACATCGTTTTGCCGAACATATCGCGAGGGGAGTCGGTGACGCCAATGTAGTTGTCGAGCGACTTGCTCATTTTCTCTACGCCGTCTGTGCCCTCGAGCAGTGGCATTGTAAGAATACACTGCGGCTCAAGTCCGTACGCCCGCATAATCTCGCGTCCGACAAGCAGATTGAATTTCTGATCGGTGCCGCCCAGCTCGATGTCGGCTTTAATTGCAACACTGTCATACGCCTGCGAGAGCGGGTACATGAACTCGTGTACGCTTATGGGCTCGCCTGCGCGATAACGTTTTGTGAAATCGTCGCGCTCAAGAATTTGTGCAACAGTGTACTTGGCCGTGAGGCCGATGACATCTTTGAATGACAGAGCATCGAGCCATGTGCTGTTGTATGCGACTTCTGTTTTTGTTTTATCGAGCACGGTCGATGCCTGATCGACATACGTAATGCCGTTAAGGCGAGTCTCTTCGAGCGTAAGTGCGGGACGTGTCTTTGACTTGCCTGTAGGGTCGCCAATCATGGCTGTGAAGTCGCCGATGATTAACACTACCTTGTGTCCGAGGTCCTGAAACTGACGCAGCTTGCCGAGCACGACTGCGTGCCCGATGTGGATGTCCGGACGTGACGGGTCGAGTCCGAGCTTTACCGTAAGGGGCGTTCCCTTTGCAATCGAGCGCTCGAGCTTGCGCACGAGCTCGTCTTCGGGCAGTAAGTCGACAATGTTTTGTCGGATTACGTCCATTTGTTCGGCGACAGAGGGGAAGGAAGCAGTCATTTATTCAAAATCCATATTTATAACGACTTGCGCGATTCATTCCGGGAATCATTATCTCCCGGAATCAATGATTTTAGAACTAGCGTTTTTGAGATTCATTCTTCGCGCGCGCGCTTCATCTCCCGATCGTTCTCTCGTTCCTTCAACGTCGCCCTCTTATCGTACGACTTCTTTCCGCGCACCAGACCGAGTTCGACCTTTATGTGTGGACCCGAAAAGTACAACCTAAGGGGGATAAGGGTGAGCCCCTTTTCTTCGACCCCTACACGGAGTTTCTTGAGTTCTTGTGCATGCAAGAGCAACCGACGTTCGCGCGTTGCGATGTGATTCTCTCTATTGCCGAAGTCGTACGCGTTGATGTGGAGTCCGATGAGCATCAGGTCGTCGGTCTTCTTCGATGGAAAAATCGCATACGCATCGGTCATTGCAACCTTGCCAGCACGCAACGACTTTACTTCGGTGCCTGTTAGGACTATGCCCGCTTCGATCCGCTGCAGCACTTCGTAATCGTGAAGGGCCTTGCGGTTCGTGACAATGGCGCGTATGGTGCGGTTATCGTTCGGCAATTGTCTTTAAAAGTTCAAGGGCCTTGGGATAGACGCCGTCGAACATTTCTTTGTAATCTTCGGTGGTGTCGAGGTCGACGCGAAGTTCTGTAACGCCATCCACTTCTGTGAATGTGTAGTTCTCGTGCGCGCCGATGATTGCTTTAGCCTCGTCGCTTTCGGTGTCTTCGACGCCGTCGAGTACGAGGCCGGTGAACATCGTGGAGACGAATTCGGCTGGACGGTGTTCTTCGACAATCGCTGCCATGCCCTGGCCTTTAGGGTCGACGAACAGAATCGTGCTGCCTTTCTCCCAGCTACCGATGTAGTGCGAGCCTTCGACAAACACACTGGTCCATTCGCGGTACGTAGCATCCTCGAGCATGGTCTTATATACATGCTCTTTCGGTGCCTTAATCTTGACTGTCATTTCAAGTTTTTCCATGGCTGCTATTCTCTATAAGGGTTGCTGTTCTTATCGATAGTAATGACAATTTTTCCTTTGGCATGTCCTTCTTCAAGATAACGCATTGCCTCAGGAACTTCATGCAGCGAATAACGCCTGTCGATAACGGGCCTTACCTTGCCCCCTTCGATGAGCCCCTTTACAACACCTAGATCGTCGGCATTTGCCTTTGCCATGAGGGTGGTGAAGGTGCGCCCGCGGGCTTTTGAGAGGAACGGACCCAATGCCATTACTTGAAAAAGCAGTGTACCCGAGCCTCCGGCGACGACGAGGCGGCCACCATCCGGACGTAATGAGCGCTTGTACTCAGAAATGGACCGGTTGCCGTTCGCTGCAAGTATGATGTCGTATTGTTTTCCAGTCGTCGTGAAATCTTGCTTTGTGTAATCGATAACATGGTCGGCGCCATTCGCGCGTGCAGTGTCTGCGTTATGCGTGCTGCATACGGCCGTGACCTCGGCGCCATAGGCCTTTGCAATCTGAACGGCAAACGTACCGACGCCACCCGAAGCGCCATTGATGAGCACATGTTGTCCGGCTTTAAGCTGTCCTTTATCGCGTAACCCCTGCAACGCCGTTATCGCAGCCAACGGCACAGCCGCTGATTCTTCGAACGATAGGTTCGATGGCTTGTGAACAACTAGGTCTTCGTTTGCACAGACATACTCGGCAAACGCACCCATGCCATATTCGGCAATATCGCCGAAGACTTCGTCGCCAACGCTAAACTTTGTTACGTTCTTGCCACCGGCTTCGATGTGTCCTGCAACATCACATCCGAGGATTGGTTTTTTCGGTTTGAAGAGACCGTGCCCCATAAACCGCACCAGAAAAGGACTTGCCCGCATGATGTGCCAGTCGGCAGCATTTAATGATGCCGCATGAACCCTAATTAATACTTCGTTGTCCTTTGGTGCCGGCTTCTCAACCTCGGCATACGTAAGAACATCGGGCGATCCGTATTTCGTACAAACAATTGCTTTCATTCGCAGATCTACTTGTTCATCCACGTTATCGTTAGCTGCAAAACGGTTGCAAAACATACCCAAAGGAGATAGGGGATGTTCGCGAGGGCAATCCATTTGATGTGCGGATAGATCGCAATGAGTGCCCAGATGAGAGTTCCTAGCACAAACACAATGTCAATCGACGCAAGGAGATTATTTTTTAGCCCGAACTGAAAATAGGTAAACGATAGATTGAACACGAGGTTTAGCACAAAGGGTAGCGCAACGATAGCTGGAAGTTGCTTTGTGATGACTTTGTAAAAAACTATGCCGTACGTCACGGCAATGACTACATACAGAGCCGTCCACACCGGACCAAAAAGCCATGACGGTGGCGCCCATGTGGGCTTGAGAAGTGTGCTGTACCAGTTGTAGGGTTCGTTATTCAAGTTTCACCTTAAGCAGTTTTGTCGAGTTCAGAAATACAAGCACATCGGGTACAAGGTGAATTGCAGCGGCCTCGATCGGACCCAACACTTTGAGTAGAACAAGGATTATGCCTGCAACATGCACAACACCAACGCCAAAAAAAACGTTTTCTTTTATGGTGCGGAAGGCGCGTTTACTTAGGGTTCTGGCTTTTGCAATTTTTAAGAGGTTGTCGTCGGTAAGCACGATATCCGCAGCTTCCATCGCTGCCTGTGTCCCCATGGCCCCCATGGCAATGCCAACATTGGCTTGAACTAGTACTGGTGCGTCGTTTACGCCGTCACCAACCATCGCAACCATTGCACCTTTATTTTGTAATTGCTGTATATAACGCAGTTTACCTTCAGGCAGCAAATGCGCTTTGTACTCTACAATGCCGAGTTCATCTGCCACGCTTTTGGCGCTGCCTTCACTGTCGCCCGTAAGCATAATGATTCGTTTAACACCGCTCTTAAGAAGCCGCTCGATAGTTTCCTTCGCTCCGGGTTTAATCGTGTCAGACAAGTACAGCGCTCCGACGAAGTGTTGATCGACGGCTAGATACACACCGGTAAGGTGCGTAGCTGGAGTTGAACCACTAGGAATCTGGATGTTCTGCTCTTGAAGAAAAGCAAGATTACCCAAGACAACCTTTTTCCCCTCTACGTGGGCGTATACACCACGACCCTGCACTACATTAAAGTCTGTCGGCTCCGGAATTGAGACTCTTAGAGCTTCGGCGTACTGTAGGATTGCTTTTGCCAATGGGTGACTCGACCTACGTTCTAGTGCGGCAGCGAGGCGTACAATTTCTTGTTCGCTATAGTTCGTGTCTATAACATCTACGCGGCTTACTTCTGGCGTGCCAACGGTTAACGTTCCAGTTTTGTCGAATACAAATGTGTCTACCTTGGACAAGTTCTCTAAAAACATGCCGCCCTTCATCAAGATACCTTCGCGAGCTGCTCGTGCAATACCAGAGATCGTAACGAGAGGAGTTGCAAGACCCAGTTCGGCGGGGGACATAAATATGAGCAACGCTATGATCAACCGGACGTCATGTGTGTAGAGATACACACCAGTGACAAATACAAGCGCAACTGGGATGAGATAGGTTGCAATCTTATCTGTAAACTTTTCAATAGGAGCTTCTTGTGCTTGCGCTTCCTCTACGAGCGAAATAATGCGGGCAAACAGAGTGTCTTCGGCAAACTTGGTCACCTGAATATCTATGGCGCCCGATTCCACAATAGTACCAGCAAAGACTTCGTTGCCAACGACCTTTTCCTGCGGCATGCTTTCACCAGTGATTGGCGCCTGGTTTACCGACCCGTCGCCGCCAACCACAGTACCGTCAACCGGAATCTTATCTCCAGTGCGTGCAAGCACAACGTCTCCAACCTTCAACGAAATAATCGGCACTTCTACTTCTTTGTCATCTCGCTTCAGGATTGCTGTTTTTGGCACTGAACCGATGAGCGCTTTGATGGAAGCTCGTGCCCGCTCGGTGTTTGCAGTGGCAATAAATTCTGCAATCAGAATAATCATGAGCATGATCGAGCCTGCCAGATACTCCTTTCCGATTACAGAAATGACCACTGCGATAGCAATGAATATCTCGGTGCCGATTTTACGTTTGGTAAATAAATCAACGACCGCGGTCCTGACTAGCGCATAGAGTCCAAATGCAACTCCCGTCAGTAGTACGGGTACCGAGATAAGCTGAAAGTAATACAACACACTAGCCGTCGCGAGAACGACAATGCGAGCAATCTCGAATAAATACTTTTTTGCGAAGAAAGACTGTAGGATCACCAGCAAAGACTTTCTAGTAGCAACAACTGAGAAGACAGCGCAAAGTCTGAGGAACGCTATCAGAAACAACAAGCCCCGCGCAAAAGCGCAGGGCAGGTAAGGGGCGGAGAGGGAGGGATTCGAACCCTCGGTAGAGGTAATACCCCTACGTCGGTTTAGCAAACCGGTGCCTTCAGCCACTCGGCCACCTCTCCGGAGCGCACAAAGATAGTATTTTCGACTGATGACAGAGAAGGAAACACCGCTGATGCGGCAATACCGCCAGATTAAGGAGCGGTACCCCGATACGATTTTGCTGTTTAGGCTTGGGGACTTCTACGAGACCTTTGGCGATGATGCTGTGCGGACGGCGCAGGCATGCGGCATAACACTTACAAAGCGCAATAATGGTGCGGCTGGGGCAATTCCGTTGGCGGGCTTTCCGCATCACCAGTTGGATGTGTATTTGCCGAAGCTGGTAAGGGGCGGCCATCGTGTGGCAGTGTGCGAACAGCTCGAAGATCCGAAGCAGGCAAAGGGTATTGTAAAGCGCGATGTTGTCGAAGTCGTGACGCCAGGCGTGGTGATGTACGACAAGCTGCTCGATACGTCGGCGCATACGTATGTGGCGTGTATTACCGAACATGGCGGACTCGCCCTGTGTGATGTGTCGACGGGGTCGTTTCTGGCTGGCGAGACAAAACCCAATCGCATGGCATCGTTGCTCGAATCGTTTCGTCCTGCTGAAATAATCGTCAGCAAAGCCGAACGCGACTGGTGGGAAAAACTTCTTGCAACGGTGTCGTTTCCGTATACAACAACCCGACTCGAACCATGGCTGTTTGAAAAGGGTTTTGCAGAGCCGCTGTTGCTGCGTCACTTTAATGTGCTGAATCTGAAGGGGTTTGGGGCGGACACGTTAACACACGGACTCAATGCTGCTGGTGTGGTGTTGCATTATGTGGGCGAGACGCAACGCTCCTCGCTTGCACACATCACGTCGATGCGTGTGATGCACCCCGACGACATCATGGTGCTCGATGCTTCGACGCGTAAGGCGCTGGACATACAGCCGACGCTTATCGACATCATGGACCACACAAAAACACCGATGGGTGCGCGCCTGGTGCGGTGGTGGATGCAGGCTCCGCTGTTGCAGCGCGCGCAAATACAGGACCGACTTGAAATAGTAAAAAGTTTTACAGAAAGCACGGTGTTGCTCGACGCCCTTTGCGAAGAGCTAGCGCATGTGGGTGACATAGAGCGGTTAATTGTGCGCATTGTGAGCGGCAAGGCGAATGCACGCGATTTGGTGGCGCTGCGCCACGGACTCGACAGACTGCCCGTCGTTCGGAGTCTGTGCAGTGCGAGCCCCTTACCCGTGTTGCAAAATCTTTGCGACGAAGAGAACGACCATGCCGATGTGTGCGCGCACCTGCACGATGCTTTGCGTGACGAGCCAGCAGGGGTCTCAGGCAAGGGGCAAATATTTCGTCAGGGTTTCAACGCCGAAATCGACGAGCAAACATCCGCTCTCACCGATGGCAAGTCGTGGATTGCAGCGTATCAAGAAGAGGAGCGTCGCGAGTCGGGCATAAACACATTGAAGGTGGGCTACAACAATGTGTTTGGTTATTACATCGAAGTCACGCACGCCAACACCGCAAAAGTGCCCGAACATTTTGTGCGTAAACAAACCCTCGCAAACGCTGAACGCTACACGACAGATAAACTGAAGGCACTCGAACACACATTGTTACATGCAGAGAGTTCGCTGCTTTCATTGGAAACAGCAGCGCTCACGGCGCTGCGTGTGCGAGTCTCTGAACATTGCGCTGCAATTCAGCGTACAGCAGAAACTATTGCGCGCATTGATGTGCTTGCGGGGTTTGCCGATGTTGCACGGACAAATAAATATGTGATGCCGACGGTGCACGACGGACGTGAGCTTGATATTGTCGGTGCGCGGCATCCGATAATCGAGAAGCTCTTACCACACGGCACATCGTATACACCGAATTCTGTGCAGATGGATCCGGACATAGAGCAGATACACCTGATAACCGGACCCAATATGTCCGGCAAATCGAGTCACCTTCGTCAGACCGCCCTAATTGTGTTTTTGGCCCACGTCGGCAGCTTCGTACCAGCGGCTTCGGCACTTGTACCAACGACAGACAGAATCTTTACGCGTGTTGGTGCACAGGACAACATCATGGCAGGGGAGAGCACGTTTTTAGTGGAGATGCAAGAGACGGCGAACATTCTGCACAATGCAACGAAGCGCAGTCTCATCTTGCTCGACGAAGTCGGTCGTGGAACTGCAACGTTCGACGGCATCTCGATTGCCTGGGCGCTTGTCGAGTACCTGCATGAAGTGGTGGGTGCCAAAACGCTGTTTGCAACGCACTACCACGAGCTGGCATCGATGAGCGATCAGTTCCATCGCATTCGCAACTATCAGGTAGAGGTACGCGAACTTGCCGACACGATCGTCTTCACCCACCGCGTTGTACCCGGACACAGCGATCACTCCTTCGGAATTCACGTTGCACGCATGGCCGGACTGCCTCCGGCAGTCATCACGCGCGCTCGCGCCGTGCTCCGCGAGATGGAAGGTGGACGACAGAAACCAGATCAGTTGTCGATGTTTGAATTGCGCGATGATTCGTTGAGAGATCGTTTACGCGACATCGATACGTCGAATATGACGCCACTGCAAGCGCTTCAGGCACTACATGAACTAAAGGAATCAATCGATGGATGAGATGAAGAAGAGATGGACTGAACGCGATCGCGTAACGAAGTGCATTACAAAAGATGGGATGTTTCGTGCAGCATGCATCCATAACGTCACATGTGTGCGCACCGCGCAGGAGCGTCATGCACTCGAGCCCCTTCGCGCGCTCATGTTAGCGCGCGGCCTTACCAGTGCATCGCTCATGGCGTCGTTTTTAAAAGGTGAAGAGCGCATTGCAATAGACATGACCGGTGACGGTCCGGTGCGTCGCGTCTTTACCGAAGCATTGCAAGTGGGCGAGGTGCGCGGATTTGCAGTTCTGAACAGTGAGCCCGATCCTGAAGCGAAATCGCCGCTGGGAAACGGACTTCTTAAAGTACAACGTGTGTTGTACGGTAAACACGAACCCATCACAGGCATTGTAGAATTGCGCAGGGGCGATGTAACAAGTGACCTCTCGTATTACTTAACCCAGTCTGAGCAGATTCCGTCGACGTTTGTGCTCGATGTAGAGTTCGACGATAAAGACATCATCACACAAAGTGCGGGCTTGTTAATCCAAGCAATGCCAGGGGCAAGGCCCGAGGACATCTTTCGTGTGTACGATACCATCGACTACCTCGGGCGTCTCACACAATTCATCAATGATGGCTATTCGGCAGAAGACATACTGCGTCAGGTACTCCCAAGTGAAGTCGAGATCATGGGCACCTCACCCGTAGACTTCTTCTGTCGCTGTTCGATGGACAAGTTCAAGGGCATGCTGCTCACGCTCGGATACGAAGAGATTGCAGGCATGGAACGCGAAGGTCATACAGAACTCGTGTGCCAGTATTGTAACAATCGTTATCACCTGACAGAAGCTGACTTCGCGGAGCTGAAGATGCAGCTGCTCGTGCCTAGGAACTAGGATTGGAACCTTGGTTCGAAGCCGAACCTAGTGGTTCGAGACGCTTTTCGCGTCTCACATTAAACTTGCGATAGTAGCAACGCTTACTATGTCGGCTACGGTGCAGCCGCGCGATAAATCGCAGAATGGTTTTGCTAGGCCTTGTACTATCGGACCATATGCCTGTGCGCCGCCGATGCGTTGTGCAATCTTATACGCTATGTTTCCCGAGTTCAAATCGGGAAAGATGAGAACATTGGCACGTCCGGCAAGGGGCGACAAAGGGGCTTTGCGTTCTGCAATTGCAGGAACGAGGGCTGCGTCGACTTGCAGTTCGCCGTCGGCTATGATATCCGGACGTCGTTCCTTTAATAATGCCAGAGCGCTGTTCACTGCATCGATGGTTGAATGTTGCGCCGAACCTTTTGTTGAAAAACTTAAGAACGCAACACGCGCTTCGTCTTCGGCAAGCAAGGTGTAGTTGTCGGCCGATGCAATTGCAATGTCAGCTAATTGCGATGGCGTGGGTGCTGGCACAACGGCACAATCGGCAAAAAAAACAGCACTGCCTTCGACTGGCACGATGAGGAAAAAACTGCTGACAGTCTTCATGCCTTCTGCTAGCCCGATGCGGCTAATGCCTGCGCGCAGAACGTCGGCAGTGGTCGACAGACTTCCTGCAACGCCAGCGTGTGCATGACCATCATGTACCATCTGTGCTGCATACAGAAGGGGAGTTGGATGGTCGGTCGATGTCGAGTCGACGATAGCTATTTCGCTGATGTCTATACCAGCATCGGCGGCAGCATGTACGATGGCGTCTGCGTCGCCAACAAGAGCAGGCATACACACATGCAGTGCCTTAAGCTCTACGACTGCAGCAAGTGTGCGTACATCGAGTGCATCGGGGAAGACGACGATGTTATGTAACGCCGAGGCTCTATGACGTATGCTGTCGAGCATTACCGTGGAAGTGCAATGAATGCGCCCGGATTTGCGCGCATGATGACCTTTGCTTTCTGGTTAGCTGCCACTTCGTCCCACACCTCGACGACCGGTTCGTCCTCGCGTAAGAGCATTACTTCCGCACGCGATGGACTGTAACCAATGTTGCTAAATGAAGAACGTATGACTAATGTTGCTTTGTTGCGTTGCCTTGCATTGACGCGCAGCACACCAGACTGAACGGGCACGTAGGCAAAACCCGATGATGTTACAACCAGTCCCTTCGGGAATTGTTCGAGCGCGTCTGCTACGCGAAAACTTAGCTCGACTCCGCCGATAAGCTCACGTGTAGATGCGTTCACAAAAGAAATCTTCGGTGAGCTCTGCGCTGCTGCGTCGAGTTTGCCTGTACCCAAGCTTACAACAACAAATTCAGTTGTTGCAATCGACGCGCGTACGTAGTACGGCACTTCAGGGACACCAATCGATGCCTCGACAACGTTCGTTCTCGAATCGATGATCTGTACGATGTTTGCGCGCGAGCAGGCAACGGCAAGCTGATTTCCTAACGCAGCAATGCTGTGAGCTCCGTCACCAACTTGAATCGTGCGCACCGTCTGGTTTGTCGTGATATCGATAACGCTGACGAGATTCTTATCGGTGTGAACAGCATACGCTGTTGTTGCATTGGCAAATGCGATATCTGAAACTGTGCCAAGCGTATCCATGTTTATGGTGTCGAGCGCCAACAACGTCGTTCGGTCAAGAATTACGATCCACGGATCGGTTGTGGGCATTACGTATAGTTGATCTCTGAACTCTACAATGTTAGCCGACGAGCCCCCTACCCACACATCAGTACGTTGTGTGCTACCATCGGGCATGGCATACAGCGAAAGACTCGCTCCGTCACTGGCCAGCAGGCGCCACCGATCGTCGAATGAATTTATCGTCGGCTCCTCGGGCGTGCACGATGCAACGAATATTCCGAGAAGAACGGCAAGTAAGGGGCTCTGGAGAAGGGGTCTATTCATTGCGTTGAGGTCGTTTCGGATTAGATCTACGTTTCGTGTTTCAACTAACCGAGGTGACGGATTACATCGGTAAAAATGGCGGTAAGTGTTGGCTCGGCTAACGCCGCTGCAGCAAGCACATCGTCGAGATGCACGGGCTGCAACGAATCGGGGAAGCACTCATCGGTGACAATACTAATACCAAGGACATCCATTCCCATGTGACGTGCAACGATGTTTTCGGGTACGGTGCTCATTCCAACGACGTCTGCCCCTATAGTACGCAAGAATCGGTACTCAGCGCGTGTTTCAAGATTAGGTCCGGCAACCGCCACATAGACCCCTCGATGCACTTTGTGTTGCAGCCGCAGTGCTGCTTGTTCTGCGCGAAGCAAAAGGTGGCGAGCATAGGGTTCGCTCATGTCGGGGAAACGCGGACCAAATCGTTCATCGTTCTTTCCACGAAGAGGGTTATCCCCAATCAGATTGATGTGGTCGTCCATCAGCATAAGGTCACCCCGTCGGTACAGCGGGTTTAGGCCACCGCAGGCGTTCGATACGAGCAAGGTGTGAACGCCAAGGGCGTGCATCACCCGGACAGGAAACGTCGCCTGCTGCAGGGAATAGCCTTCATAATAATGGAATCGGCCCTGCATCACCACTACGTCACGGTCCGCAAGTCGTCCGAATAGTAGCTTGCCGTGGTGTGATTCGACAGTACTTACGGGGAAGTGGGGGATGTCTTCGTAGTCAATCGACGTCACGACCTCCATCTGGGATACCACGCCACCCAAACCGGTTCCGAGGATGATACCAACGTTAGGACACGTTTTTGTATGTAAACGAATGGCTTCAACGGCCACAGAGACTTGGTCATAAGTATCCATGTGCGAAAATAGGGTAGTGTGTGATGTCACCATTTATTTATTTTACCCAAACAATTCGTAACAAATGGCTCCGCGAATCTGTTTCGCAGCATGTTACAGGGGGGATGTGCTAAAAGAGATTGTGTAGGGGTGCTGGGGAACACACACACGAACACACACACACAC
>JAWXBR010000068.1:0-21300 GCA_034440235.1 bacterium | reverse complement strand
GACTTCAGTACTTATCCTAAGGGAGTTTACTACATTCAAGTGTGCAATGGAACGGTATCTCGTGCACTAAAGCTAGTGGTGAATTGAAGGCAGAGAATTCACATATGTGTATGCTTCAAACCGTGTTCTTGCTCCTCTTGCTGGTCTATCACGTAAGCGATTGCGCTGGCCAATGGCAGGCATTGCAAACTGGGTATGGAGGGACTGTGACTTCTGTGAGTTTTACCAGTCCGGATACGGGTTTTATTCCAGCAGGAAATTCGATTTACAAGACTGTAGATGGCGGAGGGAATTGGACGCGTTATGCTATCGAAGATGGCAATACCTACGAATTGAAGTCCATTCATTTCCCCACTCCAGAGGTCGGCTACGTGGCCGGCGAGACCATATACAAAACAACGAACAGTGGTGCGACATGGGACAGCCTGCACACGTTGAGTGATCGCAACAAGGGTGATCTCTCAGTTGTAAAGTTCATCCGGTTCGCAGATGAATTACAGGGCGTGATTGGTCTTTTTGGGACACCGCTCTATTCTCAGGACGGTGGTAGCCAATGGGAGATGACCGGACCAGTGTTCGAAACACCATCCTGGAATTCCGATATATCGTTTCTCGGTGGTGGTGTGGCGGTAATAGGGGGATGGAATCCCTCGTTTGCGGGTGATTTTGGGATGGTTTCTAGGTCAACGAATAACGGAGAAACATGGTCCGGTATTCCTGATGAGCAGCTATACTTTGAAAGTATCCAGATACACACTGTCTTCTTCCACGATGCACTGCATGGTTGGGCTGGTGGATCACGTATGGGTTCTGGTCGGCCTTACTCAAAGTGGAGAGTAATGTTTACTACGAATGGGGGAGAAACTTGGCAGAGTCCGAGCAAGATTTTGCCTAAAACAGTTAATTGCATTCAATTTGCAAATACTCAAGTTGGATTTGTCGGTGATGAGGATGGGGGGATCTACTCGACAGTTGACGGTGGAGTCTCATGGAGCTTGGAGAATGTTGAGACGAACGGCAGAGCCATAGAGGATATTTGCATCGTCGGCAATTCAGTCTACGTCGTCGGAGCGAGTGGCTTAATGTTGAAGAGCACTATTGTGACTGACGTCAATGAAATTCCCGAACGTTCGGTGTTTAGGATTTACCCGAATCCATCATTAGGACGAGTACATGTAGTAGGTTCCGCGAACCACAGTGATGCGCACGACGGTGTTGTCGAAGTGATAGATTCCTTCGGCAGACTTGTCTACTCAGAATCTATGCGATATACAGCATTCACATTAGATCTCGGATCACTAGCAAAAGGAATGTACTTCGTTCGTATACGAAGCGGGGGACATCAGCGGACGATGTATTTGGCGTTGATCTAACGACTTTAGTTTTTTTGCGCCTGTAATTGATGGCAAGCTCATTACAGCGTGAATAGGTATAAGAGTATATATGAAGACATCGCAGTAACCCGATTTGAGTAATCACAACCAAATATTGTATGAACATACAAGAACAAATCAACGAGTACATCACTAGCCAAACCGAACCAAAACGCAGCGACGTGCAAGCGTTGCACGACATGATGCTGCAAGTAAGGCCAACATGTAGATTGTGGTTCTTAGATGGTAAAAACAGTGAAAATCAAACTGTTTCAAATCCTAATATAGGATATGGATTTCAGACTATTCAATACGCAGATGGCGAAACGAGAGAGTTTTATCAAATAGGCATCAGTGCAAACACAACCGGTATCTCTGTCTATATCCTTGGTATTGAGGATAAGAAATACTTAGCCGAGGCATATGGAAAAACGCTCGGCAAGGCGAGCGTGAGCGGTGTTTGCATTAAGTTCAAAGCCCTAAAAGATCTAAACGTCAAGATACTCGAAGTGGCAATACGATATGGACTTGAGCAGGCAGAACATTAAACGTTATGGGAAGGGGGCTCGCCATTAAGCGGCTTACGTGCGTACTTAAACGCAAACATTGTGAACACGGGTAGCCAGATACAAAGCCCCACACAACGTTGTAGATAGCGGCTGTGTAGAACCAGTAGCGGTAGGATGTTGGAATCATTATAGAAACCTAGCTATACTCTTTGTATGTTCACTGCAGAAGTGTGCTTCTATCGATTGTTGTGCAAAACAAATGGCTTGGTCCACTATGTATTCGACCACGCCATAACTCCATCACCCCCTCTCAGAAGAGTTTTATGAACTATCAAGCATACCTTGTGTGCGTGTTGCTGCTTTCATGCGTATTCGGAGCGAAGGCACAGGAGTTTCCAGTGGTGTGGGAATCGAAGTTTGGGTTTGAGCCGGACAATCAAAAACGATTTAACGGCACTGCCTCGTTGTTGTTAGGCTCGACCGAAGATGAGGCCGGCATGATTGACGGCAACGGCAAAATGCTCTGGTCCTATAAGTTCAAGGAAAAGCTTGGGGTCGGGTCGTTTGAATTTCAGACATGGAACGAAAAAGCAGGTGTAATTCTGTTCATGGAAAGCACCGATGAAAAGAGCACGAAAGTATATGTAGATGAAAAAACGGGCACAGAGTTGTGGAGAACCGATAAACTGAACAAGTTTGGAGACTATTACATCGACAACATGCTGAGAAGCAATTACATTGCCAGCATGGTTGCAATGCCATTGTTTGATGGAAAGCACATCGAACTGGTGAATGTCAAGACGGGTAAGACGCTTTGGACAAATTCGGATTATTCTGGATTCGACGAAGAGGGATTCAACATTCAAAAGTTGTCGGACTATAACCTTATAGAAGTTCGCAATAACTTGGGCGTGGGCTATATCGACGAAAAGACTGGACGCACTGTGGATGATAAACAAGTAGGACAATACAGAAATAGTTCTGTGGCCTCGACAAAGATTGCAGAGTCGAAAGAAAAGAACCTGCGAGTACGTCTGGACTTAGGCTCGCGCTCGATGTTCTCACTCACACGCATGATTACCCTGACGGCGAGCACCATTACTACCAACGCACAAGTATGGACTGTGTCGTTCGAAGAAAAGGTGATGGAAGACCTTATGAGCCTAGGGTTGATGTCTGAACAAGCAACGCCAAACATTTCGTTCGGCATACAGAACGACAAGGTGTATGTTATCTACGAAGGCATTTCGGTGTTCGACATAAGCACAGGAAGCAAGCTCTGGAGCGCGAAGTATGCGAGCTCGGATTATAGCGGTGGACTTCGAGTAGAGCAGACACTCAATAGCGCTGCACGCTTGTTTGCGGGGATTGGTTTATTTCTGGTTGACAGAGAATCTGAGCAGATCCACAAGTATGATATCGCCACGGGTAAGGATATGTGGGCAGCTCCAAAAATTTCTGACGACGACGTTGTGCCCCACATGATTCTATCGGGTAACACACTGTTGGCGCAGTTTGGTGGCAGAATGTTCGTGCAATCGTATCTCACCCAATCGCAAGAATACAGGTACGAATACAAGTTTGCCGGTGACTCCTATGGCGTGCGTGCATACGACGCCACAACCGGCGCTGTTCTTTGGGATACAAAGACCCTTAAAGCAGAGCTTGGCGACAGAGTTTCGAACATCCTGACTGACGGACAGAATGTCTATGTAACCGGCGAGGAGACTCTCTTTGCGCTTGACATTCAAACAGGCAAAACCAAGTACTCAGTCAACGTCAAAGACTTCGATCTGGGAGAAGCATGGGGCCTAACGAAATCAGAAGACGGTCAGCGTTTGTTCATCGATTTCGATAAGGGGCTCGCAGCGGTCTCGATTGCCGACGGTAAAAAGATCTATGCAACGAACACAAAGAAGAACCTTGGCAGGTTTAATCAAGGCAAGAACTGCTTTGTTTGGGTAGGCGACGATAACGTCGAACTCAAATCGTTCGTAGGTACAGATCTGCAAACCGGCGCACTAAAAGGCAAGTATGAGAATGAGTACGTATACAACGGATCGATGCCACGGCTAACTGACGACCGCGATTACCTCATTAAGTTCGACGACGAAAAGGTTGTGAAGTACCGTGTCAACAAATAAGTACCGTGTCAACAAATAAGTACCGTGTCAACAAATAAGTACCCTGTCAACAAAATAAGTACCATGTCAACAGATAAGTAACTGTCAAGAGTATTGACCAGTTTCTAAAGTCCAAGTAGCTTAATGAGTTACTTGGACTTTTTGTTTGTCGTAGTTGTCACATAACTCACAACCATTCACACTCGCTACTTCCGGATGCAACTATCTGCATCGGGATTTGATGAGTTACATTATATTGTAAATGGCGCGCTGATACAACCCATTCTGTGCTATCAAGGATAGTAACTATTATGAATATTCTAGAAAAACTTCGATCTGAAACTGATCCAGAGGACGGGCTGCTCTGGACATGGCAGTTTCAGTTAGCGGTTCGAATTGCGCAAATACTTGAAGAGAAGAATATCACGCAAAAAGAATTTGCCGAGCGAACAGGTCTCACTGATGCACAGGTTTCAGCCATGCTGCACTCGTCGTCTAATCCGACGCTTTCTACACTTGCCAAAATTGCAAGTAGGATGTCGACAGAGTTGTTAGTTTGGACAGATATCGATGTACAGTCTGAGGAAACTCAGGTCGATGCTCAACTGCCTAATGACGTGCCGAAGACAAAGAATGGAAGCAGCCGTATTCCTAAGATCCTACCGAAAAAAAAACTCTGACGGCCCCTTCCTAGCCCCTTACCAAACCCCTTGCGAATTCTTGTACCTTTTTAGGAGTAGTATCATGAGCAGAAAGAAAATGATCGCAATACTTGCTGTTGCTTGCCTCATGGTGGCGGGAAGCACACAGAAGACTTGCGCACAACCGACAACGGAAACTGTGAAGACTGGTGCGAGTGTGTCGACCGACGCAGCAACATCTCCGTACGGTGTGTCAGCGACGTCGACATCGAGCGGAGGAACGAGCGAGACTGAGTTGCGAATCGTTCACGACCAGATGGTGCGCTTGCTTACGCGCGGTGGCAAGACCTCGACTCAAGAAAACAAAAAGGCCTCGCTTCGTGTTGTTGCCAACGGTACTGCAGTTGGCGCACCTACTTCGATTACTATTGAAGCGCCTGTGAATGGATCGGTAAAGATTGAGGTTGTAAATATTGCGAGTGGTGTAATAATTATGCAGACGAGTGCATCTGTCCATCGAGGATCGAACACGATACAACTTGCGCTGGTTGAGCTCGGCAGCGGTGAATACATGATAAGGGTTACGCAAGGACAGGTAAATGCAACTACCGCGTTTAATGTGGCTCGATAGTCAATCCTGCTTACAAGCGAGAGTTGGTCGATTCGCTTTCCGAGGAAGGCAAGCACGTGCTAATCCACGGTAACGATCAGTCTTTGATTTCAGTAGCTCGCCTGAGCGTTTCGTCCATTCGCAACAGTGCGTTGATGCCTGCAAGAAACGTGATGCAGGCCACGACAACGACTGCTTCGCGTACGCCTAGGTACTGTGCGAGGATGCCCGCAAGCAGCGCACCAACTGCATATCCTGCGTCACGCCAGAAGCGATAGATGCCGACGGACGAAGCTCGCCATAACGGGTCAGCGACATCGCCAATAGCAGCAAGAAGAGTCGGATAAACCATAGCTGTGCCGATGCCGAGCAGGATGGCAGCACATGCGAAGCCGAGTGGTTGACTCGACAATGCGGTGAGTGCAATGCCGAGTGACTGCACAATCATGCCGCCGACGATTAGGCGCTTACGACCAATGCGATCGGAGAGGTAGCCTGTATATAACTGACACACGCCCCATGTTGCGGGATAAAGTGCTGCGAGCCATCCAATGGTGCCAACCGATAGTCCTACCGATGCGAAAAGAATAGGAAAGAGTCCCCACGCCACGCCGTCATTAAGATTGTTTACAAAACCCGTTGCAACAACCGTCGAGAGATTCCGATTGCGAAACGTCGTGTGTAGGAACAGAGGCATGCCAGTAAGTGAAGAACCAGGTCCGGCAATCTGTGCACTCGATTCTTGTAGGGCGAACCCTTTCGTCTCGCGAACCAGAAAAATGCTAAGTGCAAGTCCAGCTGCCACGTAGAAGATGCCCAGATAGAATGGCTCTGGCGACAGGCCGTAATGCTCAGCGATGAAGCCCGTTGCAAGCGCTGAACCTGCTACAGCCATGTAGCCTGCGAATTCGTTGAAGCCCATGGCGAGGCCACGCCGGAACGGACCCACTAGGTCGATCTTCATGATCACCGTTGTCGACCAGGTGAGTCCCTGACTGATGCCCAAAAAAACATTCGCAACAAGAATCCACTCCCATGTCGGAGCCACCATAAGTAGCACCGGCACAGGCACTGCAAACAGCCATCCGACAATCAGCACCCGCCTTCGACCAACGCGATCGGAAAGGCTACCCGCCCAGTAATTCGTGACGGCCTTAACGATGCCGAACACAACAATAAACGACAACACTGCAGTCGTTGCAACGATGTGATATTTTTCCTCTGCGAGCGCAGGAAGAATCGTCCGCTCCAACCCCACCATCGCACCAACAAATGCATTAACAAGCACCAGTAGCGAAAACTGTGCGAGGTTAGCACGAAGACCAAGTGTCGGTGGAGTCTGAACTGAACGTAAGTGTTTTAGCAGACGCATGACATAAATTTACCCTGCATGGACCATTGCATCCCTAAGTCTCTCCAAACCAAAACCGCAACTACTTATCCCCCTCTCATTCTAATGAGAGGGGCTAGGGGTGAGTTCTCGGACTGTTCTAGGGGTGAGTTCTCGGACTGTTCTAGGGGTGAGTTCACGGACTGTTCTAGGGGTGAGTTCACGGACTGTTCAAGGGGTGAGTTCACGGACTGTTCAAGGGGTGAGTTCACGGACTGTTCTAGGGGTGAGTTCACGGACTGTTCAAGGGGTGAGTTCTCGGACTGTTCAAGGGGTGAGTTCTCGGACTGTTCTAGGGGTGAGTTCACGACGCCCGGACCTCCGGTCCTACTCCCTCACAAACAGCACACGTCCGATTGTACTCGAGTCGCGTTGCAGATCGACGTTAATGGTAAGGGGCCCTGAAGGAAGGGGCACGGGGCTGGTACACCAGCCGCGCGAGTCGATTACGAGGTTCGAGGCGAGTGGAGTTTCGGTGGTGCCAACTGTGGTTGAGATGGTTGCCTTAACATCGTCTGCGATTGCAAACTGCATGTCGCTGATGCGTTGATGCACATTCACACGGCTGTGGTTGGGGTCGAGCGCAACAATCCATTGGATGCCGTCTGCGCCTTTGCGGAGCTTGGCGTTGGGGGAAGAGGTGACGCGGACGGGGACAGTAAACGAGTATAGTATCTGGTTGTCGCGCACCATGTCGATGTTTAACGACCAAGCCGAATCCGAGGCCATGTAGAAAAAGATCTCAGAAGCATAGAGTCCACGTCCGTCGGCTCCTGCAGGCTGGATGACTGGACATGAACTGTGAAAGGTGCCAAGGTCGAATCGGGGTGTGATGCGAAGCGAAGCATTACGCACAACCTCGCCGTTTTCGAGCACACGTAACGCAACTCCATTATAGCCTGAGATAACCGGGGCCGTTGCATAAACCTCGAGTACTCTGCCTTCGACGACAACGGTATCGATTGCCTGCATATCTGTGATGTCCTCGGGCCCAACAGGGTCCGACGAACAACTGAACACCAGGCAGGCAACCAGAAGTGTAACGAATATGCTAAGGGTACGAATCGGCATTTCAACTCGCGAATAGTGTTCGGGACCCATGACCCGCAAACGGTATGCCAGCGTTCAGTAGAACCACCTAGGCCAGTCAGCTAGGCAAGACCTTAGGCGCTGAACTAATTGAGTTCGACCTTTGGGAAGGTACTAGTTAATAGTGACGGGGCTGTCACCGGTAGACCACCTGACACCGATCGATCCACCCGCGGTCGTGGGTGCCTGTAGACCCATAGTTTTTAGACGTTCGAGTCGCCACGTGCCGACACCCGCACCGAGCTGTGTCAGATGTGCCGAACTCAGCGTTATAGAAGTAGCTCCCACGGACTGCTGAAAGTACGTTGCCACGCCGGCCGACGGAGTGCTAAATATTAGTAATACTGTCTCATCAATACCAACGGCAGCCCCTTCCCAAACAATTTCCGCACCGGTGCTCATGGTAAGTGCGTTTACACCCGAAGGCAGGGCAATCGTTTCGACGGATGCAATCAAGGCAGTGTTTGTTTTGACTGTTCCGGTACCGTCGGTGTACTCGAACGTACCCGATGCGATACGTCCGTTCTGTATGCGCTCGTATCCGAACGGCTCGACGTTGCTAAACGACATGGCAGTACCGTTATAGAGTATACCGGCGGGCGAGCCAAGCTGTGTCTGGGCTCCCGAGGCGTTGTCTACGCGTAATGCAGCTCGTCCTGTCGTCCGGTCTCGAGCAACATCGTATTCAATTTCATAACTCTGATGAATGGCCGCGCCCGGTTGGGAGGGGTCATCGGTCGAGCATGAGATGAGTATTAAAACTGCTGCAAAAACTGTGATCAACGGACGTACCTGAGGTCGCATCGTGGTGTCCTTGATTATGCTGTATTGTAAATTAATGTTATTTGAATGGATGTCTTCCGTATTTTACTGGTCACACAAGTATTCATTAGTGAGGAACTATGAGCAAGAAGAAAACCTTTCGCGACCAAAAGGACCAACCAGGTCCAGGTCTATTACTCGCACGCGCTGCACGCAAGTGGTCACGCGCTCTCGACGCTAGTCTTGGCGAACTCGATCTCTCCCCGACATTGCATGCTCTTCTCGACGGCATCGAACGCCTGTCGTCCGACGGCGAACCAATTACACAAACCCGTCTGGCTCGTGCAACACATCTCGATGTAATGCTTGCTTCGAAGGCGCTGCGTACGCTCGAAGAACGCGGACTCATCGAACGTGAAGATCATCCAGGTGATACTCGCGCCAAGGATCTGGGTCTCACAAAAGAAGGTATCGCTGTCCTGAAGCGTGCACACAAAATCGTTGGCAAGCTCGAGGACGAAATGTTCACGCAAGCTGGTTTCACAGACAAGCACCGCAAGACCATAAGTTCCCTGCTCGACTAAGTAACTGCTCGACTAAGTAACTGCTCGACTAAGTAACTATGCATCCGTCGCTTATCACGTCGCTCGGTTATGTGCGCGTTGCGGCGGCGTCCCCGCGGTTGCAACCAGCCGACGTAGAAGGAAATGTTAACTCAATACTCTCGCTGTGCGAACGCGCACAAGAGAGAGGCTCTGACGTAATCGTTCTGCCAGAACTGTGCATCACAGGCTATACCTGTGGTGACCTGTTTCGGCAGAACGATCTTCTTTCTGCGGCGTTGAACGGGCTGGAGCGTATTAGACGCTGGACGACCGGACGTCGGCCCCTTGTGGCCGTAGGCCTGCCCCTTGTCGTAGCGTCGCGGCTGTATAATGTTGCCGCCTTGGTGCACGACGGACACGTCAAGGCCATTGTACCTAAGGTATTCCTGCCCTCTACACAAGAGTTCTACGACTTCCGATGGTTTACATCGGGCGCGCAGGCTACTTCTGAGAGTGTAGTTGTTGTCCACGCCTCGGTGCCCTTCGGCACAAACATTCTGCTGGCCTCTGAGGAAGATTCGCACTGCATTATAGGTGCAGAGATTTGCGAAGATCTGTGGTCGGTGCAACCGCCGAGCGGACCTCTTACGCGTGCAGGTGCAACACTCATTTTGAATCTTTCTGCAAGCAACGAAGTAGTCGGGAAGGCTGCATACCGACGGTCGCTTGTTGCGATGCAGTCGGCGCGGACCTACACCGTATACGCATACGCATCGGCGGGTCCGTGGGAGAGCACCACCGACACGGTGTTCAGCGGACATTGCATGATTGCGGAATGCGGAGAGATGCTTGTAGAAAGTGAACGCCTAAGACTCGGCGAAGTCTTGGTGGTAGCCGATGTCGACCTGCGTCGGTGTGTCTCAGAACGCCTTAATGGCACATCGTTCTCACAAGAACCAGGCGAACCATCCGCGCGCGTGTTTCCAATTAATCTGCACCGATCGTTAAAGAGCGACGTGCAGCGCGTAATCACACCACATCCGTTTCTACCGGCACGTGCCGAAGACAGAACATTGCGTTGTGAAGAGATCGTGAATATTCAAGCCACTGCTCTCGCAGTACGGTTGCAAAGGGCTGGTGCGGAACGTTGTGTACTGGGGCTTTCGGGCGGACTCGATTCGACGCTTGCTGCTATTGCGTGCCTTCGTGCATGCGACTTGCTTGAGCGCAGTCATAACACCGTTCTTGCCGTTACAATGCCTGGCTTTGGCACATCAAAACGTACACTTGCCAACGCGTTGCATCTCGCCGAGCACATGGGCTTCGAAACCCGTGAAATCTCAGTCAATGCATCGGTTGCGCAGCACTTTGTAGACATCGCACACGACCCGAACGATCATTCTGTGGTGTACGAAAACGCACAGGCGCGCGAGCGAACGCAAATCCTAATGGACCTTGCGAACAAACACCGCGGAATCGTTATTGGTACCGGCGATCTCTCTGAGCTTACGCTCGGATGGTCTACATACAACGCAGACCACATGTCTATGTATAACGTAAACGGCGGCGTTCCGAAGACCCTGGTGCGCCATCTTGTGCAGTGGTATGCAGCGGAACGTTGTGAAGGGGCGCTTCGCAAGGCGCTCCTCGATATTCTCGATACGCCTATCTCGCCCGAACTACTACCGCTCGATGAAAAGGGTATTACAACACAGCAAACCGAAGATGTGCTCGGGCCGTTTGTCCTGCACGACTTCTTCCTCTACCATCTCATCCGACTACACGAACCCGTCCGAACCGTTGGCATTCTTGCTTCACTGGTTTTTGACGGAACCTACACTGTAGCGCAGATCTTGGCCTGGCTCGAAGTTTTTGTCACTCGATTTACAAGCCAGCAATTCAAACGCTCGTGTATGCCCGACACGGTAAAGATTGGTTCGGTAGCATTATCTCCACGAGCCGACTGGAGAATGCCAAGTGATGCATCGGTTTCTGTGTGGCTGAATGAATTAGCCGCACTTAAAGCCGATTTGGCTGACTGATGGGTCGGCTTGAATGCCTATTTTAGTAGCAGGATACCCATTGCTACAAAGACTTATGTCACAAGATTCAAGACCAGGGAACGGAACCACCATACGCGTGCTGATTGCAGACGATCACGAGATGTCTCGTATCGGTGTGCGCCGTCTACTTTCCATTGCGCCTGATATCGAAATCGTAGCTGAAGCAGCGAATGGCACACAAGCCGTAGAGCTCGCGCGTACAATGAAGCCAAACGTTGTGCTCTTGGACGTAATGATGCCAAATGTATCTGGTATCGAAGCAGCGCAACGATTAAAAGCAGAGATGCCCGACACAATGGTAATAATGCTTAGCTCTTCGGAAGATGAAAAATCTATCGAGCGCGCGTTGTATGCCGGGGCAGATGGATATCTTTCAAAAGAAGTTGGCTCGAAAGAACTTGTCGAAGCCATTCGCAATGTTGTTGTTGGCGATCGTGTATTCAGTCGATCGATTGTAGCCCTGCTCGAAGGAAAGGTCGCAGAAGCACAAGACAACGAGCCCCCTATCAGCCTTACCAAGCGAGAAGAAGAGATTGTTGCCCTCGTTGCTAAGGGGCTTACGAGTCAAGACATCGCAAAGAAATTGTTTATTAGTCCGCGTACAGTCGAAACCCACCGTGCACGCATCATGGACAAGCTGGGCGTGAATAATGCTGCGGGCCTTGTTCGCTTTGCATTGCTCCACTCAACATACTTTCAGGCTTCGTCCACGAACGAAGATTCATGATCGTCCGCTAGGCGCTCATGAACGAAACCACTTCATATCTCGACCCCGATGTTGTTGCCCGCCTAGGCAGCATGGAGCTTCGCGCACGTCTAGTTGTCGAAGGCTTCATTACCGGACTTCACCGTTCTCCCTTTCACGGCTTCAGTGCAGAGTTCTCAGAGCACCGCCAGTACCGTCCAGGCGACGAACTAAAACACATCGACTGGCGCATCTACGGCCGCTCCGACAGGTTCTATGTAAAGCAATACGAAGACGAGACGAACCTCCGTTGTGTAATTGCTGTTGATGCAAGTGCTTCGATGAATTATGCATCGGACGGACATATCACGAAGTTTCGCTATGCTTCGTATCTGGCTGCAGCTCTTTCGTATTTGGTGTTACATCAACGCGACGCTGCCGGACTTGCTCTGTACAACACAGACATCATGTCGTACCTGCCACCTCGGTCGAAGATGTCGTACGTACGCGAAATCTTACGTACGCTCGAAACAGCACAACCACGCTCCGAGACAAGTACAGCCAATGCTCTTCACCGACTTGCCGAGCGCCTTACACGTCGTGGCTTGGTGATTATCATAAGTGACATGTTCGACGAGCCCGCTTCAATCATCGAAGCTCTACGGCACTTCCGTCACGACAGCCACGATGTACTTGTAATGCACGTCATGGACCCCCGCGAAGTAGACTTTGCATTTCCGTCGGCAGCAGTGTTTAAGGACATGGAAACCGGACTAGAACTCACAACCCAGCCCGTGCAACTGCAGCGCAGTTATCAGGCAGCAGTAGAACAATTCAGCACAGACATCAAACGTGCGTGCCATTCGCTGAACATCGATTACGCACGCATAACAACAGACAAACCGTTCGACGCAGCCCTGCGCGAATATCTCATCTCAAGACGTCGCATCCGCGGATAACTCCTCTCACGCACCGCATTCGCGGATAACACTTCCACGCACCGCATTCGCGGATAACTCTATGCTTTCTATAGACGGACTGTATACCGCAATAGTAACTCCGTTTAAGAACGGCGAACTAGACAAGACGACGTTTCTGCGTCTGCTCGACCTTCAACGCGAGGCAGGAGTAGATGGCGTTGTTGTGTGCGGGTCTACGGGCGAAGCCGCCACAACATCGAACGAAGAAAAAGTGCAGTTATGGTCATGGGCCGTAGAACACATGAATGGCACAGTACCAATTATCGCCGGCACTGGCTCGAACGACACGCGTGCGAGCATCGAGCTCACACGCAAGGCAGAAAGCTGTGGAGTGCAAGGCGCACTGGTGGTAACGCCGTATTACAACAAGCCGAGTCTGGCCGGACAACTAGCGCACTTCAAAGCCATAGCCGACAGCACATCACTTCCAGTAGTGATGTACAACGTTCCCGGACGCACCGCAACAAACATGTCAGCAGAAACACAGCTCGAAATAGCAGAAGCGTGCAAGAATGTTGTCGCCACAAAAGAAGCGTCTGCGAACCTCGAGCAAATCGGACAGATCATTCGCAATGCACCAAGTCACTTCCGGGTGATTGCAGGTGACGATGTTCTTGCGTTACCAATCATTGCACTCGGTGGTAAGGGTGTGATTGCTGTTATTTCGAATTATGCACCACGCACATTCGGTCGTCTCGTGCATGCAGCCCTTGCGGGTGACTATGCAACCGCACGCACCCTTCAGGAAAAACTGGTGCCGTACTACACGGCAAACTTCATCGAGTCTAACCCCGGTCCAGTGAAATACATTCTCTCCCTCCTCGGTATGTGCGATGCTACCTACCGCTTGCCCCTTGTGCCCCCTACCACCCTCACGCAAGCGAAGCTGGAGAAGGTGATGTCTAGTTTTGTAGACGCCTAGTTGCTACAAGCCTAGTTGCTACAAGCCTAGTTGCTACAAGTCTAGTTGCTACAAGTCTAGTTGCTACAATAGGAAGCCTACTGACAGACTCCAGCGGACATTGCTTTGCAACGTACCTTCGCCTTGAAATTGTGACACGGGGATGTCGAACTGCGACTCTACAAGCAACAATTCCCAGCGTACAGCAAGCGATGCTGAAGCATAGGTTACATAGCCTCCGGTAACACTAATCGTATTGTTATTTAGGGAGTTCTTCCCCATAACATCTACAACGCAACCAACGCTTGGCACAAGCAAAAAAGTGCTACTTACAGGGACGCTGATAAAAGCAGCCGCCATGCCGGACAACGTCGGTCCGAAGCGGTAACCGTTGGGGTTGGCGGTGGGCACCCGTAGAGAAGTCGAGCCTCGAACGCCATAATCAGGCGTCCGAACAGTGCCAGCTACTCCGAGTAAGACGTCGACACTTCCAGAACCCGTCTGAAAATTGGCATTTGCCACATCCTGTGCTGCATTAGGGTCGTACAAATATGACCCTGTTGGCAGTGAAACACCTGCTTGAATGAGCAAACTGCCACCCAATGTATCCGACGCTGACTGTAAAAGAATATATGATATAGACGCAGTAATATCGCCGAAGCCATTATTCGTGAAGGAATCTCCACTCAGTTTGTAGGACTGCCGATTCATTGCCCACGGCACCGAGCCCTGCAGTAAGAATTCGTCAGACAACCGTATGCGTGCAAAGACCTCTGTCCGCATGAATGATTCCGACGTTCGAAAACGCCGTCCGTACGTCAGATGCGACTCCGTCGAAAACCCTCCCAGTCGCACGCCAAGGAAGGAGCGGTCAAAAAATGGAGAGAGTCCAGTCGACGGACCTCCAATGCCGCATCCACAGACGTCACATGCGGCGATGGGCTGCACTGCAAGCACAGCCCATAGACACAACGCTACACCTTGAATAGCAGCAGAAACAGTAAACGTCCTGAATGGCGCCGATATCTGTCGCGGAGAATTATTCCTCATGACTGCCATGTACGTGGTCTACAACAAACATTGTAGCGTAGTTGGTAGCTATTACACTGCTGTATTCATCCATTCCCACGTTGCGATGTGTAGCAATACTAACCGCAGTTGGATTGTTAAGCACGTTTGCAATGTCGGCGACAATGTGTGCAGCTGGTGAATGCGTAGCATCGATGCGCGTAGATGGCATCGTAACAGTCACAGTGCGAAGATTATTCGGAGCAATGCTAGTGGCGTTGCCGTATCCCGCGATGTTGAATGAAAATGGCGAGCCTGAGTAAAGTCCCTCGAGCTTAAAGAAAACATAGCCGTCTTCTGGAGAGATGAACATTTCGCGCGCATCAACCGATGTGTCCAGTACACCTGTCCGTTGCGACATGTCAGCCACACTACGCGCTGAATCTACCCCGATGATAAATCGAATTGCAGTGTAGCTATTCGCCGGAATGTCGCCAAACTCAAATGAATTCTGATTCGGATTTGCTTCATCAATCAGGTAATAGTTCGATGGTGCGGGTACTGTGTAGACCGAGCCATCGGCTGCTACCAACTCAAGATTGGTAACATAGTAGCGAAGGCCAGTAATCGTAAAGTCTTCGCCAGCTCCACTAACGTACGTGTGCCCGCTTAGCTCAAGGTCATGTGCGTCATAGACATTGTCAAACGTAATCGAGAATTCGCCCGGTAGTGTAGAAGAAACCGGATTCGTTGGCTCATTCGAACACGAGGATGCCAGTACGATCAGTATGCAAGCAGCGGCCCGCACACCTAGAACAAAAGGTGATGTCATGGTTGTTGTATGTATATGGTTCAGGTTTACCAAGCGATGCTTGGTAACAGGTGGTTCAGGTTTGTCAGGAGGTGCCTGGCATCACGCGGGTGAACGAACCTCAGCAGGGCGGATGAAAGATTCTATCAGGCACATTGGCCCCATTGCCACGATGGTAACAGCCCTCGACAAGTAAACCTTGTTCACGAGGGTACAAAGTAGACGTTACGTTGGTGTTAACTCCGAGGGTGCCCCGCGCCAATTCCGTCCGTTCAAAATTCGGACTGGCCTCTCGATCCGTCTCCTCTTTCAGTTCCTTTTTCAGGTGGCATTTCCCTAGACAACAATTCTTTCGAACGGTCTTTTTGACGCACAACGACTTAGCGATGTACTCGCGATTAAGATCGAACGCAGCGAGTGTCAGAACTGCCTGCACATGGGCTACAAGAAGCCCAATCAGCAGTACAATGGCTATGGCTTTGCGGAACATTTGCTGCAAATTATGGAATCGCGAATTCTAATTGGTCATACAAAAAACTAATAGGTCCCACAAAGAACTCATAGGTCGGTCGCACAAAGAATAACTATGTTGCTGCGAATCACTATACAGATCATTTCAGGTATAAATGGCATTCCCTCAGATTATGGGCGTTGTGAACGTCACGCCCGACTCGTTCTCCGACGGCGGTCGTTACCTCAAAACTGACGATGCTGTGCGCCATGCGCTAGTGCTTGTCGAAGAGGGCGCCGATATTCTCGACGTTGGTGGCGAGAGTTCGCGTCCGGGTGCTAAATCCATCACCGAATCCGTCGAACTCGAACGCGTCCTTCCAGTCATCCGCGGCATACGCGAGAAAAACACAAACACGCGAATCTCCATCGACACCATCCGAGCAAGTGTGGCAAGGGTCTCGGTAGCCGAAGGGGCTAACATCATCAACGACATTTCCGCAGGTCGTAATGACGACGGCATGTTCGATGCTGCAGCAGAACTCGACGTCCCGCTCGTGCTCATGCACATGCAGGGCGGACCGCACTCAATGCAAGACAACCCTACATACACAGATGTCGTTGCAGAAGTACGCGACTTCCTTCAGGACCGCGTACGCATAGCACGTGCGGCCGGCGTAAAGAATATCATGGTCGACCCGGGCATCGGTTTTGGTAAACTAGTAGAGCATAATCTCGCGCTGCTCTCAAATCTCAACACCTTCGCCGAGATAGCACCTGTCGTAGTTGGTCTGTCGCGCAAGCGTTTCCTTGGTACACTTCTTAACATCGCGGCACCCATAGACCGCGACGTTGCGACGATGATGATGCATGCCTTGCTCATCAACAAAAACGTTGCTGTGATTCGCGTTCACAACGTGTTGCTGGCGAGTCAGCTGAAAACACTACAGTCGATGTTGTCCTGAGGTTAACGGTTGTATTGTGTAAAAGTAGTACGTGACTTACCGTCGTAGCGACACACGCCTTTTCATGTGCCATTGAAAAGGGCTTGATTGTCTGCATGTAACCCTTTTCTTTTGACCTACCGATGTTGAACGATGAAATTGAATTTCTCAGGTAGAACAAAAAAGGCCCGTCCGGGTGTGCGAACAGGCCTTTGATCCGACAGCAAGCACTACTTCATGATCGTGAACTTCCCAGATGCTTTCACCGAGATACCCACCTGACTGTTTACGCGTATACGTGCAACATAAACGCCGTTCGGCAAGCCAGCCACATCCACGGCTTCACCAAGTGTCACCGTGCTTGACAACATCACCTCACCGATGGAGTTCACAACGTCCAGCGTCAGCGGGTTGCCGCGCACATCCTTTATGTCTATTCCTTTACCATCCACGATGACCGTTACGCGGTCATTGGAAGGATTCGGGTAAATGTGCAGGTCCGTGGAACCTCCTATGGTCTGCCCTCGCATCGCACGTAGATCAATGATGCGAACCTCCGAGTTACCAGCCTTCTCAAAACTCTCAACATCCGGCTCGATATCAAGATCCTCACGGAAGACCACGACATCACCGCCAGTGTACTTCATGCGCAAACGATAGGCCTTGTTCTCACCGCTCGTGAGATAGTAACGGGCTTCACCAACAGCGTCAGGTTTTTCCTCGTCAATCTGTGCCAGTGCCATCGAGAACGACTCCGCTGGTTCTTTGAAGTCCTGCTTCGTCCCCGTGCTGTTCTCGGATTTTGACATTGTGGGCGATTTCACCTCTTCAAGCGGCACACTGACATCATCGCGAAGCCAGCCGCTCGTCAGCAGTTTCATCTCGTCAAGGTCTGCGACATCAAAGGTCTGCGAAATGAGCTCCGTTGCTGGTGTCGTCATGGCAGCCATCTGCCAAGCATACTCGGTGCTTCCGACATATCCCGCCGGCATCGTGTTGTAATACACCGGACGAAACGAAAGACATCTGCCATCGGACAATACTGCACGGGCTGTGACCTTTTGTCCGCGCACTTCAAATCCTCCGTACACGGCAGGCTCTGCCTTGGTATCCTCATGGAGTTTATAAAACTGTTCTGCACTTGCTATGAGCTTTGGCGCTACGTCGTTTGTGTACTGAAGGACACGGCGGACGGCAGGAATTCCTGTTGGGCGATTCTCCGTGCTGCGCATAGCAAGGTGCGGCCATGCTCCGTTCGCGCGAAGGGTATCGATCTCAACAAAAATCCCGTGGGGTGCCGGAGGACCCACGGTGCGGCGGATGAAAATCTGTTGGGTGCCTAGTGCGTTGAACTGGTGATGCCCCGTCCAGTAGCTCGAATGGCCTGCCGTCTTTTGCGCTTTCAAATCTGTGTACAGTCCGCTGGGCAATAGGTTGAAGTTGACGATCAGAGAGGAATCCGAAAGATCTCCCTGAACGAAATGCAAACTGTCATCGTAGGTGATGAGCGTGTCGCCCACGACACCTTGCCATGTCAGGGAGTCCATCCGCAATTTGCCATTCGTCAATACGGGGTGGAAGAGGCTCGTATCATTATCATACGTTGTGTTGGCTGTACCAGTAATGTAGTTGCCCCGGATACATCCAGAATTTCGTGTTGTCGATGAAGTGATTGTAGCGCACGCGCGAACGAAGGCTCGAACGGACAAATTCTTCCCAAGCAACCGTCTCGTGGTTGTATTTCATCAGACCATTGATACCGGCTGCACTGTCACGGAGAAACAGGGACATCGTGTCTGACTGAAGACTGCGAACGACAACCGGGAATCCGGCATCGTCATCGAGCGTAGCACCACCGACGATGGCGATGTTGTTCACTGCATCGACGGGTATGGAAGGGGGTGAACCCGGTGCGTACGACATCTCTACGAATGTCGGCAGATATCGCAGAATGTTTGTTCCACCTCCATTGGTCAATCGCGTGTAGCGTATGTGAGGGTTAACGATGCCCTCCTGCCACACGAGGGTCGCATCGTAGAATCCCTGCGCCAGATTGCTGTACACATTCAAGCTGGGATAGAGCGCACTACCGCCGCGAATGGTGTCTCCCGTTGTCGTAATGATATCAGGGGTCGGAATTGCGGCAATCGCATTGGCCGCCGGGAACCAATCTGCATTGCGCTTCACACCAACACCGATACCGGCATTCGATGCGCTCCATGCGTAGTACATCTTGCCGAGTGATGCAGCGTTAATCACAAGCGTACCGAATTTGGAAAGGCTCTTCAACGAATCACCCGTACCGCCGCCATCATGGTTGAGGTTCTTTCTAGCGATGACCAGCGACTTGCCATTCGCATTCAGAGCAGTTGGGTTCAGAATGCTAGCGTCATCAAAAACATTCTCGACGATGTGAAAGAAATTGTTTTTCTGACCATCCGGAATCCACTCGTCTTCACACGCATACACCACGAACACTTTCGGTGCATAATTCTCAAATTCACGTACGACAATGCTTGGGAATCCGCAGCAGCAATCCTTCGAAGCTTCAGTATGCGGCGGGACGGATGGCAGATATTCGGTTGCGCCGTTAATCTGATAATACTGAGTGCGATTGAGACCATCGGTATTCTGCACGCTGGATGTTGTCAGTCCACTTAGGCGAATGGGAGGATCCCAGTCAAGTCCAGCAACAAGCGGTAGCGAATCGCGGTGATAGGGCACGGAACGTTGGTAGTATACTGTCCACGGTCCGTTCCGCAACGAGTCATCGTCCTTCCGGTGGAAGACCATGTGATACCGGATAGAGTCCGTCCGTATCGGGTTCGAACCTCCTGCCTTCCACCACCAGTTTCAACACTGGCGCATCATCGACAGTTGTATCCAGACTGTCGAGGCGCCGAAGGTTGATCGTCAGATACATGCGAGTGCCGTCAGTGGAATCGGTCAAGCGTTCCCCCCCTCGTACATTTTTATGTCCCGGTATCGTGTCATAACGCCACAGACTGGTTCGAGGGTTGCAGCTGTCCAGCACCTTCACGGGCACGGTCCCCGAAAACCGGCTCGTGTCCAGTACGAAGCGGCGGTAGTTTGTGTCCGTCTTAACGTTCGATACAATCCCTGAATCGTGTCGTACCTCAAACCCATACGGCCACGAGAGGCTATCGCGAGGCGCCCATGCAGCACTTTGATCAGCATTCTCCGCAGGCTCCCAACGCATGCCAACCCATGCATTGAAGTAGTTGCGTCTCACTTCATTGCTAAAAGTATTACTTGTGTGTGCCCACTTGCCTAGTCCCCAGCCGAGATAGTTCTTCCGATTGATATTGAGATCTTCGAGTGCCATCTTGTCGCGCCACTCAGCAGGAGAGGCTGGTGTTGCATTCATGAGGAAGTAACTCCAATGGCCGTTAACAAGATTGGTTGACAACGCCTGATTGATTTTGCGCCACTCAGGGCCGCCCCATTGGTGGCCCGACACCCACCCTGTAGGATGCTGCATGATACTCGTGTCCGCCAGAGGTAAACCATGCGTTGGGAATTGCACGTTCAACGGGCGAGGACGCACGGTGTTCTGTGCGCAGACCGATGTGCATGCTAACAGGAGCGTGAGAAGCGAGAGTGTACCATGGTTCATGGCACTACCTCAGATAGGATAGTGACACAATCCGAACACCGTCGCTGACGCGAATGAACCACGCGCCTTTCGGCAGGGCCGACAACTGTTGCGATACATCCAGCAGGAGCCGTCCTGCGGATGCAGGACGTTCTATGATGAACGGTCGCTTCTGACCAATCGAATTGACGGCCTCGACCGATACCACGGATGGATGATCGAGGGTCAATTGTAGTCGGCCCTCCATAAAACTCACCCATGACGATTGCGCGTCCTCATTTCCGGTCACACTGGTTGGAAGCAGGTCAAAGTTTACGAGTGTGAGAGAATTCTGAGTCCCCAGTAGTAAGTCGCGGCTTCCATCGTTGAATTGATCATCAATGAAAGCCATGTTACCTCCAAAAACATTCGAAGCAACTTTCGCAAAGGGTCTGTGAAACTCTGTGATACGGGCAAAATATCTGTCATACCTAATCACAGCATCCCCATCGTCAAACTTGTTGTCGAAGCTCTCCGCAGAGGCCGAGAGAATCCCCTTTGTGGACAAACGTTCAACGAGTTTACCGTTAGACACTTCGTACATCACGGTCGTGTTATGGTTAATGTGATATCCATCCTGCCAGTTGACGAGTGCATACTGGTGTCCGTTCTTTGCATCATCCACGCACACTACGGGCGAAATAACCCAAGGAGTTTCTTCACCTTGAAACACAAGAAACCTTTGCGTAATGCTGTCTGCGATAGTATAGCTGACAGCGTATCCTGTATCGGTTTTTTGCAGATGCACATCAAGCAGGTAG
>JAWXBR010000067.1:0-11397 GCA_034440235.1 bacterium | reverse complement strand
GATAAACATAGACTGTCCCTTCGCGCGCTTACGCGCGGACCCTTCCCTTCGCGCGCTTACGCGCGGCCCCTTCCCTTCGCGCGCTTGCGCGCGGCCCCTTCCCTTCGCGCGCTTACGCGCGGCCCCTTCCCTTCGCGCGCTTGCGCGCGGCCCCTTACCCAGTCGTAACTTCGCGCATGACACACTTCGAGACGGATGCAATCCGCACACAAATCGAGCAGACGGCGCAGCATGAGCATTCGACGCCGCTTTATCTGACGAGCAGCTTTCTTTTCGACGATGCAGAGCACATGAGGGCGCTGTTTGCCGATGAGCAGGATGGACTGATCTACTCGCGGTTTACGAACCCGAATACAACTGAGCTTATCGATAAAATGTGTTTGCTGGAAGGGGCCGAAGCAGGGGTCGCGACGGCTACGGGCATGGCCGCTGTGTTTGCGTCGATAATGGGACTGCTCGTGAGCGGCGACCATATCGTTGCATCGCGTGCGTTGTTCGGGTCGACACATACATTGCTTACAACCTACCTGCCGCGCTGGGGTATCACAACGACCATGGTCGATGGTACTGACCTCGATGCATGGCGCAACGCCATAACGCCCGCGACAAAGATGTTCATTGTAGAGTCGCCATCGAACCCAGCGCTTGATGTGCTCGACATTACATCGATCTGTGCTATCGCACATGAGCATCGACGTTTAACATTAGAACCAGGTGAACGCGACATCATCGTAATGGTCGACAACTGCTTTGCAACACCGTATCTGCAAACACCAGTTGCACTCGGTGCCGACATCGTCGTGCATTCGGCAACAAAGTATCTCGACGGACAAGGCCGTGTGCTTGGCGGACTCGTCCTTGGCAAAAAAGACTTCGTTCGACAGATCTATCTCTTCTGCAGAAACAGTGGTCCGTCGATGTCGCCCTTCAACGCCTGGATATTATCTAAAAGTTTAGAAACTCTTGCTGTGCGCATGGACAGACATTGTAGCAACGCACTTGCAGTTGCGCAGTACCTCGAAGCGCATACAAAAGTGGAATACGTTCGATACCCGCATCTTCCGTCGCACCCTCAATACACCATTGCCAAAACGCAGATGCGTCAGGGAGGGGGCTTGGTGGCTTTTGTGTTGAAGGGTGGCCTCGACGCCGGACGTCGTTTTCTCGATGCGCGGTCGATGTCGAGCCTCTCGGCCAACCTCGGCGATACGCGTACGATTATCACACACCCTGCTTCGACGACGCATGCAAAAGTGCCCGAAGACATTCGTGTGGCATCTGGCATTTACCCGGGCTCGGTACGTATTTCCGTCGGCCTTGAGCATATCGACGACATTCTAGCAGACCTCGAAGGCATGCTCGGGGCGGCGTAGGCGTTTTCTATATTTATAACGACTTACGTCATTCATTCCGGGAGAGAATGATTCCCGGAATCAGCGTTTGAATTCGTCTAGGCGCCGCAATATCCTCGCCAAGTCCTCCCGCACCAAATCTAGATCCTCCGACTGTGCCTGCTCTTCGGCCTTGATGGCGGCGAGCTCTTCACGGACGTGAATGGTGCGGGCCTCTTCCATTGCTGACACGATAATTCCGATGACGAGATTCAGAATGATGAAGCTCGCAAAAATCATGAAGGTCACGAAGTAGATCGGTGCAATCACAGAGTGGTCTTCGGTTGCACTTCCGGCAACGGGAGCAATCATCTGAATCTTCATGATGTCAGACCACGAGTCCCCCGTCATACACTGAAATAGCGTGAGCGCGGCATGGTTAATCGAGCCAAAGTGAGCCGGGTCGTTCGCAGCGAATAGCGACACACCAACAATGGCATACACGTAGAACAACATCATCATCAACAGCGCAACGTACAGCATCGATGGAATGCTTCGAAGAAGGGTCTCGACGAGAATCTGCAATGGACGCAAGTGTGTGATGAGTCGGAATACGCGCACTACGCGTAACGCACGTGCAAGACGTATTACGCGCGCTGCGGCCAGGAAGTGAAAATCACCTTCTGAGCTCGAATGAGTTATTGCATGAATGATGATTGGCGCAAACCCCGCCAACACAATAAAGAAGTCAAATAAATTCCATCCGCTCTTGAAATACTTCCACGGTGTCTTACCCTCAGCATAGATCTTGATCACAACTTCGCACACGAAAATCCACAGTATGAGCATGTCGAGCACATGAAACGTGCTCGCATACTCGAGATGTAAATCGGCATCGGTCTCAAGACCAATTAGTATGGCCGAGAACACAATAACGAATAGAATGAACGTGTCGAGCGGATTGTGCTCGTGCTTTCGAATGCGCTCAAGAAGCGCCTTAAGGTTCCTCATATCCACGAAGTTAATTCGATATCAGCACTTAATTCGATATCAGTACTTAATTCGATATCAGTACTTAATTCGATATCAGTACATAATTCGATATCAGTACTTAATTCTGTATCGGCACTTAATTCGATATCGGCACTTGATGCACCTTCACACGCCGCCTCGTGGCACCCCCATGAGTACCTACAACACTGAATTCTATAGTGGCATTGCCTTTAACCATCCCCTTTTTCAACGGAAATCGCGATCCCTTTAGCTGAAACGCCAAATTGTACGCTTCACTGTCAGGTATATACTTGTCTCCGGCAAAGCCAATTGTCTTTCGGTTATGGCCGTCTACGGCGACAACTGAATATCGGTTTGGACTGTCGACTTCACCAACTTCGGCCTTAACAATCCGGGCAGAAACTCCCTCGATACGCAGCTCCCGTGTATCAGGAACTGAATTAATGGCCTCGCGTTTCGATTGCCTTATTCGGAGTCCCCACACATGAAAAACACCTGTTTGGCTATCGAAGATGGGATCGACCTGAATGTTGTTGGTGATGATAACTATTTCGGGAAGGGGCGCGTTCGCAACGAATACTTCAAAGCGTTTCGATTCGAATACAACGCGCGACCCTCTAAACGTGCCTGCACCGCGAACGCTAAGGCGCATCGAGCCGCGCACACTGTCGTCCGGGAGTGGGACGCCTTTGCCCGTAAGTTCGATGAGAATCTGCACGTTCGAATCGACGCGCGTAATGCTCACAACCTTGGGTTTGTATCTGTATTTGCCGTCGATGGATTGAATCGCAGATGGGTGGACAACAACATCTAACGTGTCGACGTTGCCCTGCACTACAATGTCACGGACAACAAACAACGGTTTGTCGTTGTTGCTAATGAACTCCGCCTTGGCGTTCCGAACATCTACATCAGGAGATTGTGTTGGCGCAACGGTCTGAGCACTGCCAGATACCGATGCATAGAAATATGCAAAGCACAGTACAATACCAATCGTTGTTTGCCGCGCGATCGCGCGACTCAGTTGCTTCATGGCAAAAGATACCATTTGCGCCGCTTACCGCACAAAATCAATTGTATTCCTCTTGATTCAGACGCTTAACGCACAAACGCAAATGCCTGAGAGCCTGCCGATGTGTGGACGATTGCCGTGTATGCGCCAGAGGCTAGGTGCGAAAGATCGACGTGAAAGCCCCCTACCTGATCGGTGTTGTATTCGTTGATGGTGCGCCCGAGGATGTCAGTAATAACAAGAGTTGCATTGCTCGATAGCGCGAACGCTACTAATTGGGAATCTGTGACAAGGAAGATTGCGTGCGCCGTTTGCTCGTGGACGTCGGTGGACTGCGGTGTAATCTCAACAATGTAATCGCAGCCGGGATGTTGCGTGGAGTCGCCGTAGACGTCTTTGTTTGTACTGCCGATAAAGACGCGTCCGTCAGGCGACGCACAGATGCTGCGCAATCGTCCGAACGTTCCACGAAACATGCGATATTCTTCAACAAATTCTGTGCGAGTTTCGTTCAGCTTCATGACAACAATCAACTTCTCTTTTAACACACACATGACAAGACGGTCTTTCCACTCGGGTATGAGGTCGTAGTGGTAGTAGATTAGGTCCGACACGGCAAGCGTTGGTGTCCACGTTGCTCCGATGGGTTCTACGACGTTCGAATCGGTACAGAACGCCAATTCGTTGGCCTTATCGCAGAAGCCCTCGACGCGAGGCCATCCGTAGTTGCGTCCTTTTGTAATAATGTTTACTTCATCGTCGGTTGTGGCACCGTGCTCCGAGCTGTAGAGGACGTCATTCGGACCAAACACCAAACCTTGCGGGTTGCGATGTCCCCACGACCAGATTGCCGATCCAGGAATCGGATTGTCGGAAGGAATACTGCCATCGGCATTAATGCGCAGAATCTTTCCGTTGTACCTATCGAGTAGTTGTGCATCGGCCGATCGGCCGCCCTCGCCCGCGGTGATGAACAACGTATTGTCCGGACCGAATGCAAGCCGACAACCGTTATGAATAAAGCCGCCCTGAATATTTCCGAGCAGAATTGTCGGCTCTACAAGCGTCGAGCCATCGTATCGGTAACGAACAATCTTAAGCTTAATAGTCTCATCAGCCATATATGTGTAACCGATGTAAACAAACGGAAGCTCCACGAATTGCGGATGCAAGACCATCCCAAGAAGCCCAGACTCATTCAATGAAATCCTATCGGGAAGGTCAGCCAACAGGACGCGTTTGTCACCAGATGTAGGATCGATAGACGAGACGACACCACGAAGTTCAGTAATCCAGATGCGGTTATCGGGTCCCCACACAAGCTCCCACGGTATGCTCAGATTCGATGCAACTATGCGCGTTTTCAACTGTGGTTGTGCACTCATGCGCGCAGTTCCACCAACAACCACTATGAGTGCAAGTAGTAGTGCGCTGAGCGAGGTCTTATGCATGGTATTCAATTGAGTATCCCAAGGTTGTTGCAGTGGTCGAAGTAGTCGTGGCAGTCGTTTTCGTCGTAGCCATCAAGAATAACTGTTTTGGACGGATTTCATAAACTGTCGCACCCAGCTTGCTTGTTGCACGATGGTCTTGCAATGCATACCATCGTGTATGTTGCGCCATGATTTTACAATGAGTTGCACCTTGGTATCGCGTCCCGTTCTCATAAACACCCCGAGAGGCTTGTACTGTCCCGCGGGCGACTTCCACATCGACCCCTCGCGAAGCGTGCCCCATGCCGTCATCACACATGCACACAGCGATCACGCGCGCAAAGGCATGGGTTTATACACTACACATACCGATACAATCTGCATTCTTAAGCACCGGCTCGGCGCGAACATTGTAACTGCACCACTTGCGTACGGTGAACACATACGGATAAACGATGCCGTTGTATCACTGCATCCTGCTGGACACGTCATCGGCTCGGCACAAGTGCGCGTTGAAGTCGACGGCGAAGTATGGGTTGTGAGTGGCGATTACAAACGGCAAGCCGACCCTTTCGCAGTCCCTTACGAAATCGTACAGTGCGATACGTTCATCACAGAGAGCACGTTCGGAATGCCCGTATATAGGTGGGAGTCGAACGACACAATTGCAGAGAAGATGAACACATGGTGGCGATCCAACCGCGACCGTGGCATCACGAGCATCGTCCATGCATACGCATTAGGTAAAGCACAACGTCTGCTTGGTACGCTCGATACTTCGATCGGACCCTTCTACACACACGGATCGGTCGAGAAGATGAACACAATGTTGCGTGCAAATGGCATCGCCCTTCCAGAGACAAGAGCCATTGAGCATAGCAGTTTACATGAAGCAGGCAGTCAAGAACACAGTGGTTCGAACCTCCGCTTCGGAGGTACAGACTCGAGTCGACTTTTCGTCGACTCAGGAGCACTCATCATCGCACCAGATTCTTCAGAGAACGCGTCATGGTTGCAACATGTAGAACCGTATGCAACAGCGGTTGCATCGGGCTGGATGGCCTTACGCAATGGCAGGCAGCGACGCACTGCCGACATTGGGTTTGCAATGAGCGATCATGTAGACTGGCCCGATCTAATGCGCACCGTTCGCGAGACTGGTGCGAAACGCATTCTCGTCACACACGGATACACGTCAATTGTGGTTCGCTCACTTCGTGAGCAGGGATATGATGCACACGAGCTACATCTCGTGCCAGGTGTATGAAATACAACGTACTTTTCCTATTCGCACCGCGCACATGAAGTCTCTTGTCCGTTTATATAATTCTTTATCATCGTGCAACACTACGGACGAAACATCTGCGATGCTTCGAAACACATTCGAGTTGGCATCCGCAGAGGATCTACACTGGCTTGTTGCAATTCTCACGGACAAGTACACACAAAAGATTGTCGGTGAAACGCGCCTCAAGGCATGGGCAATGCAAGAGAGCAATACTCCGCAGTGGTTGTTCGATGAATGTCGCGCCGTTGTTGGCAACAACATCGAAACCATTTCGCTGCTTGTTGACGGAGATAACACGTATGCCGACGAAGACAACTCGCATGCCGACAGCGGCAACACGTATGCCGACGAGCCTCTGCATGAGTTTATGTCCGCCCTTCATTCACTTACCAAGCTTACATCCGACGCACAAGAACTTTGGGTACTGGCACACTGGCGATGTATGTCGCACGACGAGCGCTTTATTTTAAACAAGTTGATTACCGGAACACTTCGGTTAGGGGTCAGCAAGGGGCTGGTGCTGCGCGCTCAGAGCGAAGTAACAGGAGTCACCGACAGCGCACTTCCCTATCCGTTCTGCCTGGCATCTCCGTTCGACATTTCACCGCATGACCTAGGCAACGTGAATGACTGGCAGGTGGAGTGGAAATGGGACGGCTTCCGCGCACAAGTCGTGATACGTGATGGAGAACTGCACGTATGGACCCGTGGCGAGGAGCTTGTAACGGAGCTTCTGCCCGAACTGCATGGGCCTCAATCGTTGCATGCGCTGTCTACGTTACATACGCTGCCCACACCAGGTACGGAGTCGGGTGTCGATTTGCGCGCCACCCGCAGTCTTGTTCTTGATGGCGAATTATTGTGTTTTGAAAGCCGTGGATCTACAGGCTATGCGGCCGTCAGTTTTCGACTAAAAGCAAAAAGTTCGAGTGTTGCCGTAGTGAGCGACAACCCTGTCGTCTTCATGGCGGTTGATATTCTCGAGTACAACGGCGTTGATCTTCGAGCGAGGCCATTGTCAGAACGTCGTGTGTTGCTTGAAAAGATCATCGGAGAAATCTCTGCACACGCTACTGCAAACCGTTCACCGGAAAACAACACACTTCATTCAAACCATTCGCCGCTAAACTGTGCGTTTCAGTTGAGTCCGATACTCGAGTTGCGGACATGGACAGATCTGTCTGCACTTCGTGACGAAGCAAACAGAAATGAGCGCGAAGGCCTCATGATAAAACGTCGCGACTCTATTTACCACGTTGGTCGCGTGCGTGGTACTTGGTGGAAATGGCGAAAGGAGCTTTTCTTGATCGACGTTGTGCTCGTTAGTGCTCAGCCAGGAGAAAAGAAGCGCACAAGACCATACTCCGAATACACCTTTGCGATCTGGAAAGAAGGCCAACTAGTACCCGTCGCGCGATGTGATCTTGGTCCGGACAAAGACCGCATCCTAGAAGTCGACGCCTTTGTTCGATTAAACACACTCGAACGATTCGGTCCCGTACGCACCGTCGTCCCCGCCCTAGTTTTCTCGATGGGCTTCCACAGTCTCGAACGCTCGTCGCGACACAAGAGCGGCGTTTCGGTGCGCCATCCAATTATCTACACACATCACCGCGACAAAAAGGCCGAAGACGCCGATACGATAGAAACCATCAACGCTATGCTCAAGGAGCAAGAGCGTCGGTCGAAGACGTAACCCACGAGTCTAGCTCCCCTCTCATCATAATGAGAGGGGCAGGTCGCAAAGCGACCGGGGGTGAGTTCTCAAGACCCTTTCCTCAGACCCTTCCCTGCCCATTGTCAGCAGCATATTCCCTCGGAACATTCAATTTTTAGAGACGTGATAGGAGCCGTCCGAGCTAGACTCGATTATTAGTAACGAAGATTATTCCGGGGGACACATGCGTTCGATATGGACCGGCTCGATAAGTTTTGGACTCGTGAACATTCCGGTCAAACTTGTAACGGCTGTTAAAGAGCATGAGGTCGAGTTCGACATGCTTGCTAAGAAAGATCTTGCGCCCATTCGCTACGCGCGCATAGCGACGTCGACTGGAAAAGAGATCGAGTACAAAGACATCGTCAAGGGATATGAGTACACAAAGGGCAAGTACGTCGTTGTAACTCCTGAAGACTTTCAGGCAGCAAGTCCTGAGAAGTCGAAGGCCATCGACATCATACAATTCGTGAAGTCTGAAGAGATCGACAGCATCTATTACGACAAGCCTTACTACCTGCTTCCTGGCAAGGGCGCCGAGAAGCCTTACCAATTGCTATTGAAAGCACTCGAAAAGTCAAAGACTGTTGGCATTGCAGAGTTCATGATGCGAAACCGGATGCACATCTCGGCGATTCGTCCGCATGGCAGCGTCCTCATGATCAACCAGATGCGCTACGAAACCGAGGTCCTCGAGCCACCCAAACACGAAGCTCAGAGCGTCCGTATCACGGCAAAGGAAATGGAGCTTGCAAGCAAACTCATCCATCAACTGACCGATGCGTTCGATGCGTCGAAGTTCAAAGACACGTACATCGAGAAGCTAAAGAAGGTTATAAAAGCCAAGGCTGCGGGCAAGAAGATTGTCACACCGGAACTCAAACTCGTCAAGACTCCCGCGAAGGATCTCATGGCGGAGCTCAAAGAAAGCCTTTCGTCCGGACGTAAGAAAGTCGCATAACTGGTGATTAAGGCAGGGAAACAATCGCACTTTAAGGGCCGCGTAATGAGTCTCACGAAATACAATAAGAAGCGTCGATTTGACGAAACTTCAGAGCCTGAAGGCACATCGGTTAAAACATCCGAACCACTACGCTTTGTTGTTCAGAAACATGCGGCGTCGCATCTTCATTACGACTTTCGTTTAGAGCTGCGCGGCACGCTCAAAAGCTGGGCTGTACCGAAAGGTCCGTCGCTCAACCCCGCCGACAAACGCCTCGCCATGCTGGTCGAAGACCACCCCTTCGAGTATCGCACCTTCGAAGGCATCATCCCCGAAGGCAACTACGGCGGCGGCACGGTCATCATCTGGGACGAAGGCACCTTTGAGCCTCTCGAACCAACAGGCACAACAAAGGAAGAGCACGAAAAACAGCTTATGGCAATGCTCAAGAAGGGTGACTTAAAAGTTGTGTTAAGGGGCAAGAAGCTTAAGGGGGCTTACGCATTGGTGCACATGAAGGACAAAGGAAATGCCTGGCTGCTCATCAAAAAAGCCGACAAGTACGCATCAGAAACGGACGTCACGATAAAGACGAAGTCCGTCGTCTCAAAACTCACCATCGAACAAATGTCAAAAAAACACGACGTTGAAACGCCGAAGTCTGCGGCGAAGAAAACCGTAGTTAAGAAGAGCGCTAAAAAAAAAAGTCTAGCGCCTAAGAACATTAAGCCGATGTTAGCGACGCTTACTGACTCGGCATTCGATTCGAGCGAATGGGTATATGAGTTAAAGTGGGATGGCTATCGCACGATTGCGACCGTAGAAGGTGGCACCGTTCATCTTGAATCGCGCAACAACCTATCGTTTGATGAGAAGTTTGCAGTCGTGGCCAAAGCACTCACTTCGTTAAAGCACGACGTGGTGCTCGATGGCGAGGTTGTGGTGCTCGATGACCACGGACGTCCCAGCTTCCAGATGCTACAGAGCTACGTCAAACACCCCGAGGGGCAGATCGTGTACTACGTCTTCGATCTGCTGTGGATTGATGGCGTAGATGTAACCCAGCAGACTCTTCTGGAGCGGAAGGCATTGCTCAAGGACGTACTGGACAGGTATCCGTCCATTCGTGACGTCGTGCGTTACAGCGATCACGTCGAGGAGCAGGGGAAAGCATTCTTCGAGCTAGCAGAGAAACAGGAGCTCGAAGGCATCATGGCCAAGCGTGCGCATAGCACCTATGCGATTGGCTATCGCAGCAAAAGCTGGCTAAAGATTAAAACCCATAAACGTCAGGAAGCAATTATTGCAGGCTACACCCAAGCACGCGGTAGTCGTTCACATTTTGGCGCACTTATCCTTGGCATGTATAAAGATGATAAACTTGTTCATATCGGTCACACAGGCACTGGTTTCGATGCAGACTTGCTTAAAAGCCTGCACAATAAACTTCAGCCCCTTCGCGTAGCGAAGAGCCCCTTTACCGAAGTACCCAAGACAAATCAACCAGCAACGTGGGTAAAGCCAAAGCTCGTCGCCGAAATCAAGTTTCAGGAATGGACTGCCGACGGACACATGCGCCAGCCTGTCTTTATCGGCCTGCGCGAAGACAAGTCGCCTAAAGAAGTCACAAAAGAAAGCACAATGTCCGTAAAGAAAGTAACAACGAAGGTGACGCTCACGAACCTCGACAAACTCTACTGGAAAAAAGAAAAGATCACAAAGGGCGACGTCATCTCGTATTACGACGCCATTGCGCCGTACATACTACCGTACATGAAGGACAGACCGCAGTCGCTGAACCGCACTCCAGATGGTGCGAGCGGTATGAACTTTTACCAAAAGGACATGACGGGCAAGGCACCCGATTGGATTACTCTGCATGCCGACTACAGCGAGTCGAATAGTAAAACTATCAACTATATGGTGTGCACCGACAAAGACTCGCTCTTATACATGGCCAATGCCGGATGTATAGAGATGAACCCGTGGCACTCGCGCACAAAAAAACCAGAGAACCCCGACTACTGCGTTGTCGATCTAGACCCGCATGAAATTGGGTTCGACAAAGTAGTCGAGACCGCGATTGTTGTCCATGACGTATTAACCGACCTTGGCATCGAAGGTTATCCGAAGACATCCGGCGCTACTGGTATACATATTTACATTCCGCTCGGTGCGAAGTACACGTTCGAGCAATCGAAGCAGCTCGCACACATCATTGTGTCGCTCGTGCACGAACGTATACCCGCCATCACCAGCCTAGAGCGGAGTCCGGCCAAACGCCGCTGCAAGGTCTACCTCGACTTCCTTCAGAACCGTCAGTCGCAAACCCTCGCATGCGTTTACTCGCTACGTCCGAAGCCCGGCGCTACAGTCTCCACACCTCTTCACTGGGACGAAGTTGTAAAGGGGCTTTCGCCTTCGCAGTTCACGATAACCACGATCTTCGACAGGCTCGACGAAGTGGGTGACCTCTTCGGCGCAGTGCTGAAGAAGGGCATTAATATTAGTGCGGTGCTGAAGAAGGGCATTAATATTAGTGCGGTGCTGAAGAAGGGCATTAATATTAGTACGGTGCTGAAGAAGGGCATTAATATTAGTACGGTGCTGAAGAAGGGCATTAATATTAGTACGGTGCTGAAGAAGGCAGGGGGATAGG
>JAWXBR010000066.1:0-15717 GCA_034440235.1 bacterium | reverse complement strand
GTAAGGTTCTCGGCTGGAAGCGCAGCGAACTCACGCGTCGTCTTGGCTACGCAAATGTTTCTCGTGCACTCCGGAATTACGATGCGTTCTGTGAAGGAAATCTCGAACAACAAGACCTCCTGCATCGGCTCATGCTGTGTCAGGAACTCGCGGGCGAAGAATTCGACGCTGCACTCCGGCTATCAAGGGACCGCCTTGAACGCGACACGAATGTCGCGATAGAAGTAGCTACGCTCAGAGAAGAGCAGTATATAGAACAAGCTCGTGGAGAGCACATCCCTCACCTTTGGCTGGAGCACGAGTGCACTAGGCCCAAGTCTCTATTTAGCGTCATTTGGGGTGGAATCGAGTCACACAAACTTGTGGTTCTTCCAGAAGATATAATCCACATCAAGGAGCAAACGAAACGACTTGAAGCCGTCCAGAATTTTGTCAAGACCTTAACACTACAATACACTACAGGACAGGGCACCTTTGGCAAGGTCACGTCTGTACTATTCAGAGATACCTACGACCACAGCTTCGATATCAACCTTCAGGGCGAACTCATCGCCGAGCGCCACCGTGCTCCATGGCGTGGCAAAATCATAATATCATCAAGGTCTCATTGTGCAACATCAATCTAGCGACAACCTGCCCAACGTGTCACCTGAAAAGAGCTGACTTTGATTCGCACTTTGGCCTATTGTGTTTTGTTTTAGACGATATGGGGCAACGATTGGATTTAACTGATCCTCTCGACAGCCCGTTATTCATGGACATTGCCGAATCATTAGGTAGAATAATAAGAGACCAAAAAGCACGCAAACCTGACGATGCCTTTTAGACAGCAGTCACCATACTCAACGGTTGAGCTGCATTCTTTAGAATATCCAAAACGAAAGACCTGCCATGACACAGCGTGAACTAAATAACCTCAACCCGCTTGACCTCGTGAAGTCATTCACATCAGACGGTAAACCCATCTACGCACATAAATGGGATGCAATTGAGCCAAAAGATCTTATACAAGTGAGAATCGAAACCGGTGCATTCATGTATCTGCACCGCGAAGAATTTGCTGAGATGCTGAAAGCGGTTGCATCAGATGATACTACCATACCGACGTATGTGCTACGCGACGGCATCATATACCATAACGGGGAACGGCTTACGAGTTAATCATCTAGTACGTCGAGATTTACTTTCCAAGAGCCCATCACTGTCTTTTCCATCGGGGCAGTGTCGAAACACGCCTTGCAGTAAGCGATTACGCGCACAATGTTTCCAACGCGGGCGTAAGGTTTAACGGTGATCTCTGCCTTGCCGCTGGTAATGCATACAACCTTGTTATCAAGACCCTCAAGAATCATCGCATGCATCTCTCGATCAATGTATGCTAGTTCTTCAGATGTGAAATTGAGTGTATGCATGTCGGTGATGATTTAGTTAGTAGAATTTTTTAACGTTGCCGGACATGTGTTAACGCAATACGTTTTGTGTGGCTTGCTTGGACTCGTTCACGTAACAATATTCTGTCAAGGTCGATGAAGTAGCTATGGTCGAAGTTGTCGCGGTACAATTCACGTAAAGCTGGTATAAATAGTCCATTTATCGTACGCTTCCAAGCAAGTAATCTCCATGCCGCTTTCGCAATAAACTATGGTAATTATATACTTGACACACGTGCCTCCCGGATATCACCTTAAATAGTAGCTAATGTTCAACTTAAACCCACTGAGCGTCTTGCAATTTCTTTACAAATTCAACTTTTGTTGATGACTCAATATTTATTAAGAACAGTTATGATATTCACTTCTTCCAAGGATTCAACTCTCGGAAAACATCAAAGGTTTTGATAAAGAAGCGACGAGTCTTGGAAGGTGTTCGTAAGGATTCCAACTCAAACGCTGCATGAGTGCGCTTGCCGTTCCCATCGAACCAAACACACCAAGCGCATAACGTGGTGCTGAATTCATATCGACGACCAATTGTCGAAACGGTCATGAGTTGCCCTCCATGTTTCAGCTGTACTATATCTCCGACTTTGATGTCATTCATGTTCAAACATAGCAATAAATATTAGGGACTTGACTCACGTGTGTTTAATGCCTATATTTGCGGAGCATTTTTCTCGCGGAATAGCATTGTGACTACGGAACCCAAACTCTCAAACCTCCTTGACCTACACCATCGGTTTCCAACCGAGCAGTCATGCTTTGATTACATCGAAGAGAAACGGTGGGGCAGGAAACCTCAATGTCCTCGGTGTACCTCTGAAAAGGCTGCCAAGTTCACCACAGGCAAGTACGCTGGAAAACTGTGGTACTGCAATGGCTGCAAAAAACAATTCACCGTGAAAATCGGAACCGTGTTTGAAGACTCAGCAATACCCTTGCTGAAATGGTTTCACGCGATTTGGATATGCACAGCGCACAAGAAGGGTATTGCTTCGACGCAGTTGGCCAAAGACATCGGTGTAACGCAGAAAACCGCATGGCACATGCTAGGACGCATTCGATTGATGATGTCACACGGCTCGATGGAGAAGACACTGAGTGGTACGATTGAAGTTGACGAGACCTATGTTGGCGGTAAGGAGAGCAACAAGCACAAGGATAAAAAGACTCCGAACACGCAAGGTCGAAGCACAAAGACGAAGACTGCGGTGTTCGGAATGAAAGAGCGTGGGGGTGACGTTATCTGCTATCCCGTTGACAGCGTGAACAAGGAAACGCTCCAAGGTGGGATCAACGAACGTGTTGTTCAAGGCTCAACGGTCAATACCGACGAATGGGCGTCTTATATTGGGCTATCCGACAACTACACGCATGAGACGGTGGACCACGGAGCAAAGGAATACACCCGTGGATTCGCACACACCAACAACATCGAGGATTTCTGGTCGTTGTTGAAGCGTGGGATTATCGGAGTCTATCATTCCGTTTCTCCCGTTCATCTTCATCGGTACTGCGGAGAGTTTGCATACAGGTCGAATACACGTTCCGTAACAGATGCAGAACGGTTTGGAATGGTCATGGGACAGGCGAACGGTAAACTGACATACAAAGAACTAACAGGATAATGTCACAATTCTGTGAACAATACGCACAACGAGAAACCTTGACGCATGGACGAACAGAAACCAAAACTGACACTTGACAACCTCTGGGAATCAGCGCGAGAGTTTGCCCAAATAGAGTCCTCCCATGATGAGCCATCGCTATATGGGATCACAGATGGGAAGGCTGTAGGTAGCTATGTTGAGAAAAAGTATCAACGATCACTCGACGCCAAGTTTGATTGTGAAATTGGAAACGCTGCCAAGGGGATTGATCTTCCCGCTATTAATATCGACATCAAGGTCACGAGTAAAAAACAACCACAGTCATCATGTCCGTTTAGCAGCGCACGGCAGAAAATCTATGGACTAGGTTATTCACTCCTCGTTTTTGTGTACGACAAGACGGACGATGATGCCAACAGAACGTCCAAACTAGACATTCTTCATGTTGTGTATGTAGATGCAGCTTTGACAGCCGATTACCAGACAACCAAAGGTATCCTCGAAATCATAGAGAATGAAGGAAACGAAGATGACCTTGTAGCGTTTATGGCAGATAGGATGCTACCCGTTGACGACATTGGAGCGAGAGTTCTTGCTCAGGAGATTCTTAGTTCACCACCAAAACAGGGCTACCTAACAATATCAAACGCTATGCAATGGCGATTGCAATACGTACGTGCCATCGTTCAGGCTGGTCAAGTGAAGGGTATTGTCAAAGTACAATGAGCAAGCAACAACAAAAAGTAGAATTCGGGGATTGGCAAACGCCCTCACCTCTTGCAGAGCAAGTTTGTGCAGTCTTGCGCAAGCGTGGTCTGAATCCTGCGTCCATTGTTGAACCGACATGTGGTATTGGTGCGTTTGTAATGGCAGGCCTAGATACATTCAAAGACGTTGAGAAAGTTGTCGCTGTTGAGATCGAAGAGATTTACGCAACTGTATTAGAGCAATCCATTCGGGTCCGCAATGAGCAACATCGTGTGTGTGTCAGGAACGAAGACTTTTTTAATGTGGACTGGCACAATGTTATTGATTCGTTACCGCAACCTGTACTCTTATTGGGGAACCCGCCTTGGGTAACGAATTCAGTCATTGGAGCAATGGCAGGTAAGAATCTACCGAAGAAGTCAAATTTCCAAGGAATGTCGGGGTTCGACGCTGTTACAGGTAAAAGTAATTTTGACATCTCTGAGTGTGGATGTTGATCTGTCTAACGAAAGCAATGGTTGGAATCGACGGTAGTTTCGCAATGCTATGTAAAAGTTCCGTTGCCCGAAAGGTGTTGAAGTACATTTGGAAAAATGACATCGGTGTATCGGCAGCAGAAATTCGCAAGATTGACGCAAAGCAACACTTCGATGCAAGCGTAGACGCTTGTTTGTTTTTCTGCGCATTCTCAAAAGAAATAAGATCAATGTTAGAATGTCCAGTATACCCAACGTTAATTTCCACGACTGCCGATACAGTAATTGGTTATGATAGTGATATGCTAATCGCTGACATGAAGTGCTACGAACGTCAAAAACACCTACTCACAAATGATGTCACCGAGTGGCGAAGTGGGGTAAAACACGACGCGAGTAAGGTCATGGAGTTCCGCAAGGAAAGCAAAGAGTACAGAAACGGTCTTGGGGAACTATGCGCTCTGGAGGATGAGTTCATCTATCCGTTGTTGAAAAGTTCGGACGTTGCTTCAAACAGACCAGCTACGAGATACGTTTTGGTGACACAGAAGACCCCCAGTGATGAAACGTGCAGCATTGCTCATCGTGCTCCGAAGACTTGGGACTACTTAACTGCTCATGCGGAAATGCTTGACACTAGGGGGAGTATCGTCTATCGTAAACGACCACGTTTCGCAGTCTTCGGTATCGGCGACTATGCTTTCTCGCCGTATAAGGTCGCAGTCTCAGGTTTCTATGGCGGATTGAAGTTTCGGGTTATCGAACCAATCAATGACAAACCTGTTATGGTCGATGACACTGTATATTTCTTACCGTTCGATACACAAGATGAAGCTGAGCAGATGGCTGACGCATTGAATTCTGCACCAATACAGGAGTTTCTTCGTGCGTTTGTTTTTGCAGATGCAAAGCGTCCAATAACCATTGAGTTATTGAAACGATTAGATATAAGTCCGTGGCGTCGAAACACCTATAAGCCGAAGGTCATGAAACGGAAACGCAAATCTGCAATCGCTACGAATGGTATGAATGAACCGAATCTGTTCGACACCGAATTACAAGAGGTGTAACGCATGAGCAAGATGCCCTACGTCAACTCTTCACAAGACACAGGTAGACCTACCGACACCAACAACTGTTTGTACTGCAAGCATTCCGTTTGGTCTGTGGGAATTGGACAAGGATTCTATTGTCAGAGCACGTCTAAAATGGATAAGCAGGGGTCGATTCAAAATTCGGTCGGGCATCGACGGTTCAACATTCCAAGTCGGACATATCTGTGTGAGTTTTATGAATGGAACGGTCAGGAGTTATACACGTGCGTAGAGTAACTAAAAAGAAAGCAGTCGAAGTCAAGCAGAATGCGAAACCTCGGAAGAAGCGGCAATCGAAGTACGAGCAAAAGGTCTCTCTCGCTCCGCTGACGTTCGATGAGGCCATGTCGTTGGCTGTGAAGCCGAAGATTAAGTGACAACTAAAAACGACGTAAATAACTTTGCCAACCCTGCACATGACTACGCTAACATTCACCCCTGAAGAACTTGCTTACATCGACCGCGAGATGCACGAGAAGATTCTTGAGGGTCTGGAAAATAAATATACATTCAGTACCTGCGGCAAGTCTGAGATCACCATCAAACCTTACGCTCGTGTCCCGAAGGCTTACGTGTGTCAAGTATATACTTACCTAAACTATTCCGCTTGCAGACGCCATGCCAGTGTTGATAAGTCGAGAACTCTGATGCGCAAGGCCTTCGTCATGCGGCTGGAGCCTCTTCGTTTTTCAACTAGCTTTCGGACTTACCAGTTGGTTCTCCTTCATCCATTCTTCTTCGTCTATCATCTAATATTTCATCCTCAAATTTAAAAAATAGCGTCCCCTGCGGTCGTCTTTGGTAACCCAACAGTTTCATAGCAAAAGCAGATAAACTGATCACCTCGCCCTTGATTTTTATTTTATCATTTTCTACTACTTCGGCAACAATATTAGAATCTCTTGTAAAAGAGAGTTTTGACCCTACAGGAATTCCGTATTTATCAAAGTGAAATCTTGAGCGTCTTTCTTTAGACTCATCAACTTCCTTTTCCTGCTCTGGAGTTAATTCGCTGTCAATCCTAGTCTCTCTAATTTCTACTCGTTTTAACGCAAGCGCCGCATATTCAGGGCTCATCTTAAAAAATTCTCGATTAGCTCGAACTCGACGATCATCAAAAATAGAATGAAGCCATTTTTCTTCTCTATAAGCGTCTTCTACCGTTGCGGCATAATATACCTCGAACGGAAGCGGTACACCTGTTTTGTCTAATTGCCTAAGTCTTTCTTGAACATCACCAGTAGTATAACCAATTTTTACATACCCTGGCATTGACTCGTTCGTTAAAATATAAACAATATGATTCATATATTTATTTAACATATGCCGTCACCGACACTCGGCTATGTCTGTTTCAAAGTTGAGTAATTCTTCGGCCTAAGCGTTGACGATTGATCGCGTGACCATTTATCGATTTCTTTCTGAACGGCAAGGAGCAATATAGGCGGTCGGCTGAAATTATGCACCTTATTCCATCATGGCTCCATCTCCATGATTGCAACAGCTGACCCTCGCATGCGTTGATCGAACGTGGTCCAACGGAGAGATTTAACTGATCCTCTTTGCTGCCCGTTACACATGGATACTGCAAATACATTAGGCAGAATAACTAAAAACCAAAGACCACACAAACCTGACGATGCCTTTCTAGACAACAGTAAGCCTGCCCCCTATCTCCCAACAACTCCGCGATACTGTGACGACTGTTCTGCAAGCGTCGGAGAAGCATTCTGTGCTGCAGTGTGTAGTCCACTCTTATGGGAATTGATTACCAACGTAATACGCCGCATACTACTTTTTTCACCCGCACTGGACTCGGCCTTATAAATAGGTTCGTGGTGTATATGGGCTCACTAGCTTTGCAACTGCACGCAAATGGTGCTATGTCACTCTTTTGTATCACGATTCTCCGAGACGCTTTTATGATCTACAGCTTCGGTTTGCACTGGAAGGAAAGTGACATCCACTGGGGTGCAGGTAGTGACGCGGGCCATTTGAATGGCGTGAAGAGACGCAGCAAATACGCTCATCCCATAGACTTTCGTGAGATACGTGGCATCTATGCGCTATACTCTGAATATGAGCTCATGTACATCGGGCAGACTGGTACAGGACAAAATGATAGACTGTTCAATCGCTTGAAGTCCCATCGCACTGATCACCTCGCCGAGCGCTGGAACCGTTTTTCATGGTTTGGTTTTCAGCGTGTCATTAAGCCACACAACCTCTCGATAATCACAAACTCTGTAAAAGTTGAACCGGAGATTGCGTTCAACGTACTAGAGGCAGTTGTGATTGCAATTGCTGAACCAAGACTAAATCTACAACGAGGTAGATGGGGGAAAGCATGCCAGTACTATCAGTTGGAAGAATCTAATGAAGACTAAACAATCGGTCACGCGTCATTTTGTCAATTAAATTATGGTAGCCCCTTCTCCTTCACCGCCAGTATCGCCGCTATCTCTTTGCGGCTGTTGATCTGGAGTTTCTTGTACGAGTTTCGGATGTGTGTACGCACCGTCTCTATGCTAATGCATAAGCGTTCGGCTACAGTGGCATAGGAAAGACCAGTGGCGACGAGCTGGATGACTTCGCGTTCTCGTGGAGAAAGTTCTGCGAGCTTCGGCGAAGCGGGCTGTGTAGCCTGCATTGTTAGAAGCAGTTTGCGCGCGATTGCTGCGCTTATCGGTGATTCACCTCTGCTTAACGAGCGCACAGCTTCTGCGAGGTCTGTACCTACTTGACCTTTGCTTAGGTAGCCGAGTGCCCCCGCCCGAATTGCATCGAAGATGTTCTGATAATCTTCGAATGCAGAGAGGACCATCAGATTGCTCATCGGAAGTAGTGCGTGCAGCTCGACGATTAGCGTTGTACCGTGTTCGTCGGGTAAGACGAGATCGATAAGGATAACGTTGGGCTTGAGAGGGATGATAGTTCGACGTGCTTCCCCTGCATTTAAGCACGATGCCACAACATGGATGTCTTGATGCTGCGAGAGCTCATCGGTGTACGACTGAAGAAGTATTGGGTCATCTTCGACGAGGGCAACGGTTATCATAGTTCATCAGCCTTCATGGTTTATGCGACGATGATCGGTCTATAAAACACTTTGATTCAGCACATCTTGTTGCCAATCACGCGACGTTGAACGTTAGTGTGTATGTCGTGCCAGCGGCTTGGCTTGAGCTGACGCTGACGTCGATGTTTGACTCGCGAGCTCTTGTTTCGATGTTGCGACGTCCACGTCCGGTCGATGCAGTCGTTGTATCGAATCCCATGCCATCATCGCCGATTGTTATTGCAACGGAAGTACCTTTTACGTCGACAGTGAACTGCACACGTTTGGCCTGTGCATGTTTTACGACATTAGCCATTATCTCGTTTACAATGAGAAAAACATTCTTCGATGTTTTAGCGGAGACTGGTAGTGCTGATACGCGCTCGGACAATGTAACGTCTGTGTGTAGGCCGACATACTCTGCCGTCTGCTGGACATTTTCTGCGATCTGCGCTAGTAATGCGTCGAGGGTAAGTGCCTCTTCTGACCATAACCAGAGAAGTCCGCGGAACGTTCGGGTTGTAGATGCCACTGCCCCTTGCTCTGGGCCCCTTGCAAGGCGTGCAAGGTCTGCGCCGACAGTGTCGTGCAGGTCGCGTGCAATCTGGTCGCGCTGGTTGTAGAGCATGGTTCCGAGGTGACGCTGACGTCTGCGCCGTAGCATGATGAGTGCTCCCGCAATGCCGATTGCTGTAATCACACCCGCACCCACTTGCACGTAACGATATCGCCAGATTGGGAGGTGCCGACGAAATACGAGCGTTGTCTTCTGCGTATCGCCCGGAGCTTGCAACTCGCAAACTACCTTGGATTCGGACGGTAACTGTATACTTATTGCCTCTGTACCATCGTACAGTGTTGTGTCTGCGTCCCATACTCGAACAACATTCATTCCCGTGTTGTAGATATTACGTTGCGGACCTGCTCCATAATAAACTTTTACACTATCGCCCTCTGTGTCGACATCTGCAGCAAATCCCGACGCACAAAACGTTGTTCTGAATTGCAACGGGTCGTGTACAGCAACGACATACGGTGTTGGTGGTGAGGCAAACAACAGGGGTATCGAGATAGCAAGTGTGGTGTCGCGCGTATGGATGAGGACCGTTGAGTCGGATAGGATTGATACGCGGTAGCCGGACTCTAACTGACTGTGCATAGGCTCTGGCAGTGGTAATACGCGGTAACGGTTGGTCTTCCAGCTCGCTGCAACAAGGGCACGGCCGTCTACAACGATTGCCACACTATCGCCCATTACGTAAAACCGCGGGAGGCTCGATGTCGCAGTATTCACGCGAGGTAATGCGTCAGTAATAATCTTTCCTAGCAATGTCGATAGCAAGGTCGACGCAATTGGTGACGAGCGAAACTTGCTGGAAAGAAAACTCGATACATTGAACAAACGGTACTTGGGTGCACCGCTTCTAACGGACTCGCTTGATGCGATGAACGCTGCTTTTGATGTGAAGATTACGACGCTATCGTCGGTGACGGCAAGCGATACAATCGTGTCGCGCACTGTTATTTCTGAAGGTAGTGGCAGTGGACTTGGTGGTGGCAGTTGTTGTGAACTTGCGACTGTATCACGTCCGACGTCTATGACGAATGGACCCACGTCTGTGCCAAGCAGAACCAGCCCCCTACCGATGCTACATGCAGCGGTTACGGTTTTGTACAATGCGTTGGCCGTGTCGTTGAATGCAACAAGCGTCTTCGATGGCTCAAGGATTACAACACATCCGCCGATCGAAGGCAGGTTGTATGGTAGAGGTACCATAGCAAGGGTCTGCTGCAGGGGGCTCCAATTAGCTACGATGTCTTTGATTACTTGCCGATACGACACTCCTGCGTAGCTGCCAATAACCAGAGTGTCGTGTTCGATTGCAATAGATGAGAGCGCCTTCGCGTGAATCGGAGCTCGTAACAGATTAGAACCAAGGCGGATGTAGAGACCGAGTACTGTCGAATACCATTCAATGCCGTGTGAATCGGTGACTTTACCGGTGATAAGGCGGGCATCCATTTTCGATCGTTCGATAACCGATGCTGTGCGATCGTCGGGTAGGTATACATCGGCTGGAATGCCATTGGGAAGATGTGAGCGTACGTGCCCTTTATAACGAAGGTTAAGTTGTGTACTATCCTCTAGAATCATTGCACTAAGTGTGTGATAGATTGACCTAGCGTTCAGTCCGACACGCCGATGGATGCGTGAATCGTTGAGGATGTATCGTGCCATGCCAATGCGGACACGTATTTCGGAGGCGCCTAGAAACGATCGTTCACCGGTGATAACGCCAATAGCACGCATCATGCGGGTGCGTGCTTCGGGTATATGCCCTAGGAAGAATGCACTGCGTCCACGATAGTACTCTCGGTTCGCCTGCGCAGACACATCGTTAGGCATTTGTGTCTCAAGCGACTCGAGTGCTGCAGCGACGGCGTATGCCTCTGCATGGCGATGACGCAAATGGTATAGCGTTACAAGGTTTGCCGATGCGTCCTTACGTATGGGGACAATCGGGCTTTTCGTGAGGTACTCGTACCATGCAATGGCACGTGTTGTATCACCTGCCTTCTTGAATGCATGGGCCACAAGGACAATCAGGCTGTAGTTACGCTCATTCTGAGGCTCGTTGTTCGAAGCACGATGGAGCGTAGAGGCTGCAATGGAGATAACATCTTCATACTGACCAACTTCAAAGGCAAGTGAAGCCACACTGTGCCTGTAAAGCTCCTTCTGTTGTGTTGTAAGCGCATCACCAAAAGTTGTCCGAATTCTTTTGAGCAATTGCAAAGCGAGTTCTGGTTTGTCTTCTCTCTGATGGAGCATTATAACAGAATCGATGAGCTGGTCGAATGTGGAGGTATGCTCTACAGATGTCGACTGAGACTCTACAGATGTCGACTGAGACTCTACAGATGTCGCCTGAGACTCTGCAGATGTCGACTGAGACTCTTCCGATAATCGAGGTGACCTTTCTCGATCCTTCGTGCACGAAACGAGAATCAGTACGATTAGCGCAATGGTCCAAAGTGCGTTCGTTCAGGTCTTTCGAACGCGATTGATGACGTCTGTCGTTGAACGTCCTTCGACGAGAGGGATAACCACGACGCGGCCGCCTGCGGTTTCGACGATCTCGGCGCCGACGATTGTGTCGCGTGTGTAGTCGCCGCCTTTAACGAGAACGTCTGGAAGCAATGCTTCGATGAGACGCTTTGGAGTGTCGTCGTCGAAGACAACAACATGGTCGACAGCGCGTAAGGCGCATAGAACAAGGGCTCGGTCGTTGCAGATGTTCACGGGACGTTCCGGACCTTTGAGACGCGTAACCGATGCGTCGCTGTTAAGGCCAACAACAAGTACATCGCCTTGTGCACGCGCAGCTTCGAGATACGTAACGTGTCCGGCGTGCAGAATGTCGAACACACCATTCGTAAACACAATGCGATGATTGTGTCCGCGCAACTCCAACCGTAGTGCTTCGAGTTCTTCTGGACTTGATGTAGCGTAGAACGCCATGGTATTCTTCGGTACGTGATTCGTTGTTACTCTTGGGTCCGCTATTCGATAGTTCGCATCGTTATTCTTCGTCGGTAATCGCGTTCAGAAGAGCCTCGCGCGTAATGGGGACAATGCCCGGCTCTTCTACGACTACTCCGGCAGCAACATTCGCGAGAGCGGCAGCCTCGCGAACCGATGAGCCCCCTGCAATCATGGCTGCAAGTGTGGCAATGGTTGTGTCGCCGGCGCCCGAGACGTCGGCAACGGCTTGGGCCTTGGTGGGGACGGAGCTGACGCTGCCATCGCGTTCGAATAACATCATGCCTGCTGCGCCGAGTGTGATGAGCACGTTCTCGCATTCTAGACGCTTGAGGAGATCATGTCCGGCACGAAGTACGTCGGCATCGTTGGTAAACGTGTAGCCAAGAACATCCTGCGCTTCTTTACGATTTGGCTTTACAAGGAATGCACCCTTGTAACTGAAAAAGTTGTGAAGTTTAGGATCGATAAACGTTCGGATGTTTTTTGTCTTTGCGAAGTGCATAATACGCGTGATGAGCTCTGCCGATAAAAGCCCCTTGTTGTAATCTGCGATTACAATGCCCCTTAACTCGGGGTGTGCTTCGAGCTTTGCTAGAACAGCATCGGCGTCGGCTTCGGAGATGTCGGTACGGACTTCGCGGTCGAGGCGGACGATCTGTTGGTTGTTGCCGATGACACGCGTTTTGACGGTGGTCGGCCTGTCCTGCGAGACAGAGATGCACGACGCATCGAGTCCGGCATCGGTGGCCACCTGCCTCAGCACACGTCCCGACGCATCATCACCCACCACCCCACACAACAGCGCAGTCGCACCAAGCGTTCGAAGATTCGCCGCAACGTTTGCAGCACCACCAAGGTGATACGTTTCGTTGTCGACGTCGACCACAGGCACAGGTGCTTCGGGCGATACGCGCGTTACCTGACCCCAGAAATACCGGTCGAGCATAACGTCACCAACAACCGCAATCTCTGCACCACCGAGTGCATCGAGCAGCGCTCGTGTACGACGTCGCGTAAGGTCAACCATGTTATTCCATTGCTCGTGCAGTCATCGAAGGACGGCTTGCCATCTGTCTGTCGAGTAAGTAAATGGCGGGTCCGTCGCTTCCAACCATCTTCAGATGCTCGATAATCTCAATCACCTGCGACTCTTCTTCTACCTGCTCATTAATAAACCACTGCAAAACAATTTGAAGGGGCAGGTCCTTCTCGTTCACAGCCAATTCGTACAACTCGTTAATGCGAGCGGTAATGGCCACTTCGTGTTTACGAACGGACTCAAACACTTCTAGAGCATTCTTGAATTTCCGATCTGGTGCATCGAGCGCCAGCAGCGTTACACTCGCACCACGTCCGTGCACAAAGTCATACAACTTCGTCGCATGCATCGTCTCTTCGTGCCACTGTATGCGCATCCAGTGCGCAAACCCTTGCAGGCTGTTCTCTGTGAACCACGACGCCATCGACAGGTACAGATACGCGCTCTGGAATTCTGCTTGAATCTGAACATCAAGAGCTTTGACGAGTTTTTCTTTCATTGCCATTAGTATTTCCTTGGGTGTTGGCTACAAACCTACGGATACCTTGCCTCTTGCAATGTCTCTGCGTTAGCCCGAGATTTAACCCCATGGTTATGACCATCACAAAAATCGGGGACTCGCAGGGCATCATCTTCGATACGACTTTGTTGGATATGGCGCACCTACGAGCGGGCGATCAGGTAAACATTGTTGTGCATGAGGGAGGCACCATAACAATCACTCCGATCCGACCTCGAGTCACCCGCGATGAAGTGTCGAAGGTCATCGATGGAGTACTTGACGATTATGCCACCACACTTCAAAAGCTTGCGTGATTAGGGATCCGACGAATGTGCTTCACCTAACCGTGGACATCGTACTCGAAATACACGCAAAAGTAATTGACGCGTTTGGGGGTCTCGAGGGTATTCGTGACCTTTCGCTGCTTGAATCTGCTATTGCAGCACCGCAGGAATCATCCATTTGTGGATGGCAATAAGAGAAATGCCCTTGGTGCGTGCATTGTGTTTTTGAGAATTAATGGGGTTGCTGTTGGTGAGGATAATCCAGCTTGGGAGCAACTTGTTATGCAGATTGCTTCTAGCTCCTTAGGTCTCAAAGAATCCAGCATGCTCTTAAGACAGTTAATTGTATAATTGCTTACATAACGCCTGACCACAAATGCACTTACTTTTACTCGTAATACTGGCCTTGTGTTCTACAATCATGTTCGCCCAGTCGAAGGTCGGCGTCAGCACCGAGCAAGTTGAGGGACGTCCGGGTACATATGATGTAATCTATGTGCCGCCGACTACTTCGGTGTATGGCACCAGTGCGTCAGAGGACACCATCTTTTGCGCCGCCATTATTGGTACGATGCATGGCAAACGAGGTATTGTGCTACCGATGAAGCGCCTCGACACAGCACTGTATCGTGTCCGTTTGGTCCTGCCGGATTCTACATACACAGTGCGATTAGAGATCTGCATTCCAACGGATCGCGTACCTAATGGCATCTTGGAGTTCACGTATCAAGCGGACGGAGCTCCGTTGTTGGCTAATACAGCAATAGACGTGCTTGACAATGCAGACTCGGCAATCTCGTGGCCCAGCAAGCCGACAGCACGTTCAATTGGTACTTCACCATGGCGCTTCTGCTTGGCACACGCAATGACGGTGCCACTGTTGAGCACGCCTATCTCGACAGTGCCGTGGCTGCCCAATTGCGCGACATGACTTTCGAACCATTGCTTGAAATCGAATCGTTTTGGAATGCGTTCCTTTATCCGGAGGTGCAGGACGGGAAGATGACGCTGCAAGTAGAGCGTATTGTCCATTTACAGGACCTCGCGGCTGCATTTCCGAACACACAATTCGGACGCGCCTGGATGCAACGTTCGACTGGCTACGCACGATTGAATCGTCGCAACATCGAACAAATCGTGCACGCGTTTGGATCTACCTACGACGTCGATCTGCTGAGTGCCCTCGCCTATAGATTGATGGAAAAAGACTTCCCCATTTATGACTTGACACTCGCCGACAAATTCGCAACTCGCGCAGAAGTATCGAGCCTAAAGCAGACGAGCTTTCGAACAGGCGAAAACATTTTTGGTAGCATGGGACGCGTTGACAGAATCCGCTCTATGAGGGTAAAGATTCGCACGCTACAAGGCAAACCAGATGAAGCCATTGCATTAGGTCTGGATGCCATGAGGCACGCTGTCGATCAGTATGGACGTGAAATAATATCGAAGGCTCTCGAAGAAGCAGCGCTATCGAAGGGCGATTCACTCCAGGCCAAGAAGTTCATGGAGTACGAACTCCCCGTGATCGCGGATTTCGAATACATTTCCATCGATGGAACTGCTGGACGACTATCCGACCACAAGGGTAAGGTTGTTGTTATCGACTCCTGGTTTTTGGGATGTGCCGGTTGCGCCCTAGAGCACAAGAGTCTGAACGAGTTTGGAAACAAGTATGCTAGCAATCCTCACGTAGTCTTCTTGTCACTCGCACTGAACGACCAACGCACGTTAGAACACTACCTCAGCCGATCACCTTTGAAAGCGACCGTAGTAGCAGAGGCACAAGCTATCTGCGACAAGCTCGGAGTTACTGCATTTCCTACCCACATCATCATCGACCAAACGGGCAAGACGGTTTTGTGGCAGGTAGGGGGCTCGTCGAGTTCTGGCGAGAAGCTCGGATTGGAAGTCGAGAAGCTGTTGAAGTAGCCCACCGCTCTGCGACCGCCGGCGTCTGCCC
>JAWXBR010000065.1:0-18698 GCA_034440235.1 bacterium | reverse complement strand
GCACGATCCTTCAATGAAGGAATCGATGACATGCTGACGATGGCGCGACTCGGTCTGCACAAGCTTCTCGGTCGCAGTTTTCGTACGACGAATATCATTGAAAGTGTGAACAGTGGCGTGGCACGATTCACGCGGCATATCACGCGTTGGACTACGACCGATCAACGTTTGCGATGGACTGCACTTGCGCTGATGGAAATGGAGCATGCGTGGAATAAGGTGCACAATTTCAAACGTCTGCCTATGTTGCAGCGTGCCGTTCAGAAAGAACTCGACAAACGGTCACTCGATCAACCATCTACGCGAAAGCCAAAGAAAATTTCAACTAGAAAACGGACATAGCCGACGTGGAATGTATATTATCCGCTCTCTGGCATAAATTCTGTCATATCCATGTTTAAGAACCCAAGCTCCGGTCCCGTCTTCTATTGCACGGAACAGGGCTTGTTCAAGGAGGCAGTGACGACTCGAGTTGATGGTCTTGAAGTAACGGAAGTAGAGGTCTTTGTCATCAGTGCAGAACCACGCATACAGGGTGGAGAGGTTAGGGTAGGTATTTCAAATGCTAACCGCGCAGTGGGTGGTATTCGCACCTTACAAATCGTTGACCTGTTGGGAAACGTGTGGTCAAATCTATTACCGCAAATCCGCTATGTAGATGCCCAGCAGACAATCACCGTCAATACTAATTCATGGCCTAGGGGTGGATACTATCTACTGGTTCGCGATGATCGCAATGCGGGGACGGTTAACCTCTTAAAAATCCATTGACCACAACCAGATTATTACGTAGAAATTTCCCTGGTGCCATTCTAGCAAACGACTATGGTACGAGAACCTCATAAAGCCTGAAAGAAACGTCCGGAACAGCCGAACAGGGCAGGCGCACATAACCACCTTTAAGCCAGAGCTGCACTTGGTCGGCGTAGTGGGCATCGAGCGGCTGACCCGATACGCCGCCCGGCACAACGCTGTATTGTACGGTGTCGCGGACATCGCTAATTACGCGCATTGCGGCTGCAACGCTTACAGCATAGGGCTTATACATTCGCCATTCGGTGTTGTTGATGGTTGTGCCACTACCGCCAATTTCAAACGGACCCTGATTCATCACCGGGCGCATAAGCGGATACATTCCGAGTTGATGCGAGAGCGTAATTGTATGAATAGTGCCGTAGCGCCAGTTGGACGATTGATCGCTCTGAAAAGTCGTGCGCAGTTCACGCACAGCTTCGACAAAACTGCGAATGGCTATCCATGCCATGTCCTCGCGAAGTAGTGTGCGAGCATCATCGAACAGTGGATGCTGCGGTTCGTCTAGCAAGTCCATCAATCGTTGTGTCGGTATGCTCGAGACGTACATGTACTCGTAAAAAAGTTGTTCTCCGAGTTCGTCTTCAAACGTATTCCAAACCATGCGCTGAAAAAACGCAGCAAATACACTTGCTGCAGGTTCGACGGGTGACTGTGTGCCATCCCATCGTCGTAGCAGGGCGAGAGCCTCGCGTTCCTGCGAACCAAATCGTGATTCACCACGCTGAAGCACCGCAAGGGTCTTGTCAAGGAATTCCTGGGCGTAGGGTGACGTCACATCCTGCTGCATGACCTGAGCGTCGCGAACAGAGTAGTCGTGATAGATGCGAAGCTGATCCTGAATACGTTTTATGCGCGACGGAGAATGGTAGAGCGAAGTAATGAATGGAGTGTTAGATGCACTTGTTCTGTTATTTGCGCTTGCAACAAAACCTCGTGCCGGATTAACAAGTGTTCCGAGCGTCCGAAGATTTGTAACACCCTTCCAGTCGGTAGTCGACTCCCAACCGGTAATAAAGAAATGTGGATCTGCCGAACCGCGGTTTGGGATAACACCAGCTAGGACTGTACCAATCTTGCCATCCTTTGTGCCTATGCTAACATTCAAAGCCGGAGCATACCACGTGCCAAGAGCATCGACTGCCTGTGTGAATGTATTGGCAATGTTTAATTTATACAGTGCAAGTATTTCGTCCGATGTATACCGAGCAGTCCACTGAAACGTAAGACAATTCTGTGAGAGCAACGAGGACGCGCGTTGACGTACAATGCCAAACATCGCAGAGGGATTGCGAAGCAGATGCACATCGGAAATCACACAGCCATGATTTGTAAACCGTAGGTCGATCAGCGAGTCCTGAGCATCCTTAATCACAATCGTGTCGCGCCTATACGTAAAACGCGTTCGTTTCCCTTCGGCTCCGATGTAGTAGTTCGCGTTCGAGCTATCGACACGCTCAAGTACGTAATCGACGTCATCGGCCATCACGTTTGTAAATCCCCATGCGAGGAAATCATTGCGTCCAGAAAACACAAGCGGCATTCCAGGGATGCTCATTCCAAGGACATTCAATCCAGGTGCAGTGAGATGAACCTGATACCACTTTGGCGGCATCGACACACCTAGGTGCGGATCGTTCGCAACAATAGCCCCTTTCAGCCCCGTACGAACAGCCCAGCAATTACTTCCAATGCCATTGGCTTCCATACCAAGCCGTGTGCGGGCCGCAGACAAGCCCTTCGTAAGATTGTGCAGAAGAGATGCATCGATGGCAGCGGTCGTCGAATCGACAGTGGTACTTTCGGGTGTAACGCGTGTAGACGATGTATCGAGCACGTAAGGGGCTGACGCAGGGGTCGGAATATAGGTTCGCGCCGAAGTCTGTCCGCGTTGTGCTGCTATCTGCGAGAATGTAAGATCGCTTATAAAACCAACGCTTAACTCAAACGCAAAGACACGTCCAATAATAAGGCAGTCTTCTTCAGTCCATCGACTCGGTACGTAGTCTAAAGCGTCGAACTCGAATGGAAGATTGTTTGCCTTTGCATCGATAAATGCATTCACGCCTGCGGCGTAAGATTTGAGAATACGCTTCGATGTTGGTTGCATAGACGTCAACTGCATTCGCGCAATTGCTGGTATGTCTACGGCACGCATATACAGGTCTGTATCGACAAGGTCTCTACCAAGCACTTCTGCAAGCGTGCCACGTCCGGCACGACGCCACATATCCATCTGCCACAGTCTGTCTTGAGCGTGCGCAAAACCTTGTGCAAAAAACAAATCGTCTTCAGAAGAAGCGACGATGTGCGGAATGCCAAACGAATTGCGATAGACACGTGCCGTGTCTTTAACGCCAACGCTGTTCTCTGTGTATGGCACAGGGTGACTGCGCGTAGCAATGCGTACTGCGAAGACAGCAAAACAAACAATGAGTACTGCAAGGGTTACGATTAGGCCAACTGTACCCTGCAACCAGGTGCGAATCATAACCAGCCGTGTTTACGATACCACTCTACTGTATCGCGAATGCCTTCTTCTAAAGAAATCTCCTGTTTGAACCCGAAGTCGCGGAGCGCCTTACTGTTGCCACACGTCCAGTACTTACGCGTCATGTCGTGACCTTTTTCGTAGTCAAGCACAGCTGCTTTTCCGCGCAGCTTTGCAACGACGCCAGAGATGCCCGCAATTGCGTACACAATAGGGTGCGGGATGCGAATCTTAAACAGACTCTTGCGTCCGAGAACTTCTGCCGTAACCTTTGCCACCTGTGGCCACGAATATGCTTCGTCGGAAGAAATGAAATACGTCTGTCCGATTGCAGAAGGCGATTCTGCAGCATCGACAATGCCACGGGCGAGATCGCGAGCGTGTATTAGGCTCAACTTCTTTTCGTCGAATCCAATGAGCGGAGCAATGCCACGATTGATGGTTTGGAAGAACGTGAGAATTGCGGAGTCACGCGGACCGTATACGGCGGGCGGACGAATGATCGTTATCGGAAATTCTTTACCCGCTTCGTTAACAAGATCTTCAGCGAGTTTCTTGGTGCGTCCGTAAGCTGTAATCGGACTATACCCGGAGTCTTCGGTGACAGGATTCTCTTCGTCAGGTGAAGGTCCAGCCACTGCTAGCGAGCTGACATGTACATAACGCTTGATCTCGGGATGGTACGCCCGTATGGCATCGAGAACGTTGCGCGTTGCATCACGATTGCCACGCATAAATTCCGCTTCGTTTTTTGCAGCCGTTAATCCAGCCACATGAATAATCATGTCCGCTTGTTCGACAGCAGCTCGTAGCGACTTCATGTCAAACAGCGATCCGTCCATACGGCTTGCTTCTTTGTCATGCAGCCATTGCACGTTGCTTGTTGAGCGCGCGACGTACGAGACCATGTATCCGCGTTCGAGCAGGACGTCTACAACGTGACTTCCAACGAAGCCCGTTGCACCAGTTACCAATACCTTCACGTTGTCCTTCCAGTTAGAAGACGCAAAGATACGAGTAGCAGGTCCGACGCGAAATAAACCTTGTTGGGTAAGGGGCTCCCAGCTTCGCTGGGTCCCTAAGGGGCGATCATTAGCTTGGCCGTACGGACGTGAAGTCCGTGGCGCATGCTGACGATGTAAGGTCCCGCCTGAAGCTGTCCAGCGTCGACTGTAAGGCGGTACGAACCGGGGCGAACGGTTCCGTCGATGGGAACGATACGCTCTATACCGCGCATGTCTACGACGGTAATAACCACCGGATCGTCGGTAAGCGTAGTAAACTCTATTACAATATCCGAACTAGCATCATATGTTGCTTTGAGACTCATAGGCGCACCGAGCTGAATCTGCAACGCGTCGGCAGCGCACGATCCCGAAAGTGTGAGTTGTCCGTCTTGCCCCGTAATCACAAGCCCCTTAGCCGTCACCGAATCTACCCGTAGTGCAGTTTGCGAAGAACGTCCGAGATACGTTTTGCCGTTTAACGCAATGAACGGCGTCGACGCCTTAATGGGTTGCGCAGAAATAAGATCGATAATCGCGATACCAGGCACTGTTTCACTGACGGTTCCAGTAATGCCAAGTGTGGTCAGATCGGTAATGGTAAGTGCGCGCAGCAATGTCGGATCGAACGAGAGCACGATGTGCATCGCCAGAACATTTGCAGAATCGAGTGCAGTGGGCGAGGTGAGGGCAATAGGAATTGCTACGTTGTCGCCAGCTCGTGCAGTGTGATTTAATGGCATCGCAAGTACAACACCCGTAATAACGCCACCCGCTTGTGTGCGACCTATGATGGCGATGGTTGTGGTAGACGGACATGCCCCGATGGTACGCATCACGATGCTTATTCTGTCGTCGCGACCCGCGCCAATGTGCGTGTATTGCACAAGCACCACGGCGCTGTCGCCGGGTGCGAGGCTGGCGGGCAATGTAGGTGTAGAGCTTACGATACTGAATGGGGCTACGACATTCGCAAGGGGCTGCACTGTTGTTGGTGTAGTGCCGACGTTTACGACTACCACACGTTCTGTTACCGTCTGTCCAGGCGTCAGGATACCGAAGTCCATATTGCTCATCGTTGTCCGTACGCTCGGGTCTTCACCCGATCCGAAGAGAACGAGTTTTACAGTATCTCCGCACGGCGCGAGCACTACAACAAGTGTGTCTGAGAAATCGCCAAACGTTGTAGGTGTGAACGATATAATTACGTTGACGGAGTCGGAGAAGGCGACGCCCGGACCCAATGTTGTAGAGAACGGTGGCGACAGGTCTACGCTCGAAACCGTAGCAGGTGCATTGCGCATGTACAACGGCATTGGCTGTGTGCGCGAACGGTTTGTATCGCACGAGTTTATCGTACCAAAGTCAAACACTGTCTGCGAAAACGAAGCTTGAGGGTCGACAACGGTACCTGTAATCGTGAGTGGTTGTAAGTCGCCACACGTCAGAACACGAATGTTGGTGGTAACAGAGAACGGACCAGGAGTCGTAGGTGCAGTAAATAACACACGTACACTGCGGCTTATGCCTGCATCGATTGTAAGTGGAGCGTCGGGAACGACGATTGAAGGATTCGACGACGACTCGAATGTTGCGTCCACAAACGAATTGTTTGTGACGTTTACAAACGTGTCGACACTTGTTGCACATGAGAGCAACGCGCCAACATCGATTGTGCGCACGTCTATTGCAAGTTGCGGTCTGTATGCCGCGGCCTTTAGCGTTGCACGCAATGTGTCGTTGCACGCAAGAGACGAATAGGGGAATTGAATCTGTGCGACAATACTGCTGTCACGTTCGGGTCCGAGTGGACTGTATTGCACGCGATAATCAACGCCATTACCGGGTGTTATCGTCTCTGAAATATTCGCGCCAATGAGATAAAACGGCGGACTTACAATGGGCGCTGTAACTGTGATGTTCGACGTGCCATCGTTTGTAATTCTGAATGTTGAGTCCGGACGTATCGTAGGCGTGATGTCACACGCTGCAAACACACCAAAATCGACAGCAGCTTTGTTGATGCTCGCAAGTGCTTGTGTGCGGTTGCCAGTTAGTGGCAACGTGCGTTTCACAGCACACGGTAATGCCGTGAACGTTGCCGTGCCATTGGTAACACCTGTCGTTGACGGCGAGAACAAAATGCGTAACGTCTGACGTGCACCGGGCGCTAAGGCAAAGCCTGGCGCTGGTGATACAAGGGAAAATCCTGCAGAAAACGTGACATTCGAAATTGTTAACGGTTCAGCACCATCATTTACGACGTCGATGGTACCAGACGTACTCGACGCACAACTTCCAAGTACACCAAAGTCGAGCGATGCATTTGAGAACGAGTACGTGATGTTCGGAATGCGTACACGCACAATAGCCGATGTGGCCGGACATCCTTGCGCTGTTTGCGAACGGACGAAATAATCTCCGGCTTGACGAGCAACAAACGTGTTACCCGTTTCACCAGCAATGAGCTGTCCTTCCTTCAGCCATTGATACGATGCCGCAGGTGTGAGTGCGCGAATAACAAGCGAATCGCCCGTACAAATTGTTTGAGTACCTGTTGGTGCGATATCGATCGTTGAAGCAGGCAATGCAGCAATTGTAATTGGGTCCGATTCCGCAAAACATCCACCATCGGCAACAACACGCAGTTTATACGTACCAATTTCAAAGACCACAATTTTTGTCGATCCACCGACAGGAACGGGTTGCCCGTTTACCAGCCACTCGTAGCGAGGTCCGGCCGACGTTGTCGTCAGCGACGCCGTATCACCCGGACATATCTGCGTACGTGACGCAGCAATTACAGGCTTCGTAGGATTTGCCTTCGTCACCACAGCCGACTGTGCAAACTTCAGCTCTGTGTACTGACGTCCACGTGCCGTCGTGTCCGCTTGTTGTGCCAACGGAATCCGTTGGTCTGCTACGTACCTGTAACCGTACACGCGATACGTGTAATTCTGTCCGCACATCAAATTCAAAGAGTCGCCGTATTGCGCACCAGCGCTCGTCGGACGTATTGCAAGAATCAGCGCTGAACCTATGCGCGAGCCAACAGTGTAGATACTTCCATCAACAACGCCGTTAGCAGGAAGCGTAGAAAAGTTTAATGTATCTCTTAATATCATGTAACCCGTCGTTCCATCTTGCGAGTACGCATCTACGAGTGGCGTCCAACTAATGACGTGTGCCGATGCAGTCTGCGACACAAGTGTCATGGAAGGGGCTGCGCTCCACTGCGGTTCCCGCGTCTCGCGCCAAAACCAGTAATTGACATTTCTGCGGCCAGCAAGTGAACGCGGTGCGTCCATAATATTCGGCAGCCCCTTAGTCCCTACAGGAGTTATCGCTGTCGAATCACGAGAAATTCTTGCGTCGTACGCCTTTAAACTTCTTCCTACGACACCAATAGAGCGGTCATTCCCGAGGATGCCGCTGTCGCATTGAACTTTAGGAGTAGGAGCGTTGGTATAGCCGGGACCGGGAGTTGCTGCATGACCCAAACCGTGGATGTGATTCTCATCGGGTGCAAGCACAACAACGAAGTCACTCTCCTGATTGATGTTCAATCCATTAGCCCCAAACTGATCGAAAAACCGTCCGTCGTTTCTACTTAACTCTAGAAATCCATCTGCTGCACTTGTGTCTGGCTGTGTGCCGCCAGGTACATCCAAATGGTAAATGACAATAATCGTTCCAGCACGAACATGCCTCCAAACGGGAACGTCGCGAAACGTTACGCCGCCCTGACGAACGAGCTGGCCACCGTTGTAGTCGGATACATGATATCCGACCATGTTCACGTTATCGCCAACAACTAGAAGCTCGGTCCATTCCGCTGCTTGAGGGTTGCTCTGAAAATACTCACTCACCACCACGTCCTGTGCGTGAATCGACGTCGCTATTGCAACGAGTGCGATACACGCACAGAAAAGGCGAGTGATCATAGTTCTATTCGTTTACCGCAGTGCTAGGGATCGTTACTTGATTACGGCAAGAGCTTGTTGATGACGTTCATTTCCGATTTGCGTGACCACGTAGTACATGCCGTTAGGAAGTCCTGCCGCATCGATGTCAGCATGCAGTGTTCCGATGACATTGCTCTGATTCATTACTGTCGCAACTACAACACCAGCTGCGTTTACAATGCGAATTGTAACGTTCTGTGGAGCGTTTAGCGTGAGCGTAAACGTTGCAACCGACATCGTTGGATTCGGCCTAATTGTGCTTACAACGCTACCGTTCGACAGCATCGTTTCGGAAACGCTTACTGTCGAGTTGACAGTGATGGTTGTTGTGTCAGAGAATACGTCACCGCATGACGAACGAACCCGCACCCAGTAGCGACCTGCATCTGTAGTGTTGGCTGCAACGATTACATACGATGGCGTAACAACGCCCGTGATTTCGACGCCATCTTTGAACCACTGATACTGTAACGTGCCCGTACCTCTTGCCGCAACCGTTAGCGTCAGGCTTTGGTTGATCGTAAGTGTGCGTGCAGAAATTGGCTGCTCTGTAATCGTTGTTACGGAGTCAACAATAACAGCAACTGGAACACTCATAACGTTGCCACATGGTGTTGTTACAACGACAGTGTACATGCCTTCGCGGGCTTCACCGGCATTGGCGATGGTGAACGATGGACCTGTTTCACCTGGAAGTGCTGTTGTGCCTTTGTGCCATTGATACTTGATCGGACCTTGTGCAGCAGCTGTTACACTTAACGTGAACGGCTGACCTTCGCAAATCCTGACATCTGTTGGTTGTGTATTAATGGTTGGTGCGCTCGATAGCGTTATTACCGCTGTGCCTTCACCGAACTGAGTTTCGTCGTCAGTTAGAGTTGCGCGTACGGTGTACGCACCAGCTACCGCAGCATTCACATTCTGAATCGTAAGTGTTGTGCTACTTGTGCCAGTGTACACAGAACCATCAGAAAGTTGCTGTCCGTTAAAGAACCAGCGAACATTAAATGGAGCCCCACCTGGATTCGTATAAATGTTTGCGTCGATCATCGCAGTCTGTCCGGCACAAACACCTAGATCGTTCTCTGTGAACTCGATAAACACACCGGCCGAGAAGACGCTAACAACACGAGACGTTGCAGTTCCACACACGCCAACAACAACAACGCGGTAGTCGTTGCCAATGTCGGTTGCCTCAACACCACGAATTTCAAGGCGGGTGCTTTGCGTTCCCTGGAATTTCGCCGACTCTACAAGAGGTGTCGTACCGCGGTACCATTGATAGCGAGCGGCGTCACCCGGCACTTCAGCTTCCACTGTAAGAACTGCAGTATCACCAATGCGTGTCGGAACGGCGCGTGAGAGGTATGCAATCTGCGTTGGACGTGCCACGCGGAGCGTGACATTCTCGGTACGAATGTCGCCGCAGCCACCAACACCCTCTACGATGGCATAGAACACACCCGAGGTTGGGTACTGGGCATTTGTGATGCGGAAAATCGAACCTGTGGCACCAATAATTTCTCTATCGTCTTTGAACCAACGTACGCGTCGAATCGTGCCTTCTGTGAGCACAACGAACTGATGATTGTCACCCACACAAAGATCGGCCGAGGCAGGTTGCTGAATAACAGCAAGCGGGGCTGAAACAACAAAGTTTCCTGTCGATGCCGAGATGTCTGGGCGCTCGATGCCAGTGATGCGAATCCGAAGGTTCGGATTGTATTCCGATGATGGAGCATTCCAGATTAGTTGTCCGCTTGATGCGGGAACATCAGCAAGTAGCATCCAATTGGTGCCGCCTGTTGTGCTTAGTTCGATACGAACATTCTGCGTACCTCTTGCGGTGAAGAGAATAGTGTCGAGAGCACCAGCACAAAGTGTATCACCTAAGACTGGCGACTGTATTGTAATGCGAGGTGTCTGCAAATAGATTGGCAACAGGTAACCACCAGCAGGATTTACTGTGTTTACACCATTCCAAATGCCATCGGCAGAAGTGATTGAGTAAACAATGTTACCATTACGTCCGTCGCGTTCTTCAATACGACGCACTCCTGTTGGCAACACGTTTGGAATGATGGTTGCCCATGCTCCCGTTGTGTTTTCAAGTGCACCATAAAATGTTTCAGAACCAGGAACCGTGGCACCGTCATTCTGCACGATTGCAGAGCTAAGGGGACGTCCGGTACCAGCCGTGTTGTCGTACAGTAGAATAACGTTCTTCGGGGTTGACTGACTCGCTACGTCCGCAATACCTGTTCCGCGTGTGGTAAGGGGCTCAGGGCCAAGGCGCAGCACCTTCGACGTAAGAGAAAGTTCATAATGCTTAATGAACCGACCGATGTTGTCGGCAAGGCTAACACGCCAGTAGATTGTCGAGCCTTCATCGAACGCCACGTTTGATGTCTGAACGAGATTCACCCAGACACTCTTGCTGGTCTCGCCGACTTGCGTCGAGAACATTGAGTACGAAGCAGCATTTGTTAATGATTTGCTTGCTGTATAGAAGTAGTTGTGAGCAGGACCATCGTAGTGAACATTGAATGCACCACCTGTTGATGTAAGCACCTGATCTGTTGCTACGCCTGAGATAAAGCGGTAGGTCGTTCCCGGCTGAAGATTCGTAAACGTAACCAATGAATACGTCGGGATTGGGAAGCCGAGTGATGAGCTTACTCGACTCGACAGATATTGCGGCACGATCTGCGTGTTAAGAACTGGAGCTGGATACACGGTGATTGCTGGAAGTGTATACGTTCCGATGTTTGGCGCACTTAGCTGCAGAACGTATGTACCAGGGGCATCGACGCTGACGTTGTTGAACAGCGCGTTGCCGTTGATCGGTGTTGCAGAGGTTGTGAACACAAGGTTACCCGGACCGCTGAGTTTCGTTATGGTCACCGGATCGATGTAGTTCACATCGGTTGTGCCATCTGCACGCAACACGATTGCATTGAACGGAAGGAAAGGCGTATTTGTATAACCAACGTTTTCAAAGTTCTGAACTAGGAACTGCGTGCCGCCTGGCGCAACCGTAAACGGGTTGCTATCACCAAACGCCAGATTGTCGCCTGCCGTACGTGTTGCACGAATGACTACACCCGACTGTGCTGTGTTGTAACGAACGCCTGTGACAGTAACGCTGTTCGCGCCAGCAGGAATGGTACCAGAGAGATTACCACTCAATGTACCTGTACCTGTTACGAGGCTTAGGTTGAATGATGTAGCAAGTGTTACGTTTTGCGGATTGTTCGACGCATCGACTGCACGTACCTGAACACTGAATTGCGATGATGCCGATGGAGTGGTTGGAGTTATCTGTCCGAAGCCAAACTTCGTTGGTGTGCCTGTGCCGCTTAACGATGAGACCGTGATCTCGTCGACGGACATTTCAGGACGCCCGCCTGCGCCAGAGATATAGTAATAAATCCAGCGTACTTGAACAACCAACTGATTTTCTGCAGCAGCTGGCAGTGTATTGCTAAATGAAGCAGAGTTGCCAGTTGTGCTTCCGAGATACTCAACTGGGTTGTTAGCTCCGTCGAGTACATCGAGCCACGATCCGCTTGTACCAACACGATACTGCAAGCGAATTGCATAGACACGTGTTGAGGCTACAACCGTTGCGCCTGTCCATGCAACGTTTATGGTTGTGCGGCCCGTGCTGTTTAAAGCAAGCACTGCAGAACCTAACCGTTTGTTGCCACACAATGACGAACCAGTGTTAATGAAACTAAAGCCCCCTGCTCCCTTACCGATTACACGCGACCCACTCGCCACATTGTATGCGCAATCCCAATCGGAACTTGCAGCAGACGCTAGGGTGATGTCAGGGTCGACGCTTGGCGTGTGTGCATGAAAGCGCATGTTGGCAGGATAGGTACCAGCCGTATTTGTGTTGTCCCACTGCGTAAACGTGTACGAACCCGAGGTAAGGGCGAAGGTTGTTGGATTCGTCTGTGCATGTATTGCAACGCAGCCGACGAGGAGCAGAATTGCAGCGACTGCATTTCGTAAATGAGATCGTGTCATGGTGTGTGAGTTCAGAAGGATGTGACGAATGTGATTCATTAAAGACAAATTACGGAAGCGTCCACAGTCCAGAGCCAGACTGTGGATAACGCTTCCGTAACATGGGATTTGATACAGCTAGATATTCGAGCTGCGGCGGGTAAAGTATTCTGCCTATGTGGCGAGTTATTTACGGACTATAAGTAGTGTCCGTAATGCCGTTTTAACCAGTTGTACGAAGAGTCGACGATTTCTTTCAAAGTACCCTCGTCGAATGGCGACTTCAAGTTTCCGGTCTTCACGATGTCGAGGAATGCCTGACTGCCACCTACATCGCAGATTTTCAGGTAGTCTTTAAGTGCCAGTTGGCGGTCTTCCTGCGAGCGTTTCCAAAACTGTAGGGCACAGGTTTGCGCCAGGGCGTAGTCGATATAGTAGAACGGCGACTCATAAATATGCCGTTGGAACTGCCATTGCGTGCCTTGATTTGCGTACGGCACGTCCGATAAGTCGCGCCAAGGCATATAGATAGACTCGAGTTCCTTCCACTTTGCATTTCGTTCTGCCGGTGTTGCATCGACGTTCGCGTACACCCAGTGCTGGAATTCATCGACGGCACATCCGTAGGGCAAAAAGACAAGAGCCCCTTGCAGATGGTAGAACCTGAATTTGTCGGTTTGTGACCCAAAGAAGAGGTCCATCCACGGCCACGTGAGAAACTCCATACCCATGGAATGAATTTCGCATGCTTCGGCGGTTGGCCAGCGGTATTCGGGGATCGAATAAATGCGGCTGCGGTATGCCTGGAAGGCGTGACCCGCTTCGTGTGTGAGGACTTCGACGTCGTGTGTTGTTTTGTTAAAGTTCGCGAAAATGAAGGGCACACCAAACGTGGGGAAGCTTGTGCAGTATCCACCCGTTGCCTTGTTGTCGCGCGTTTTTAAATCCATGAGTTCATGCTTTTGCATCAAATCGAAGAACTCATGTGTCTCTGGCGAAAGGTCGGCATACATGCGTTGTGCACGTTCGACAATCCAGTCGTGATCACCTTCGGCAATGGGATTGCCGTCCGCGAAGTGCAGCTTTTCGTCGTAGAGGTGGATAGAGTCGAGTCCGAGGCGCTTGGCCTGAGCCGTACGAAATACGGTTGCGAGCGGCACAACATGTTCACGGACTTGTGCACGAAATTTCTCGACATCATCCGACGTGTAGTCAATGCGTCCGAATTCGATGTACCTGAACTCTGTGTAGGAAGGAAATCCAAGCAGCTTTGCTTTTTCGTCGCGCAGATGCACAAGCTTGTCGAAGATGTCATCGAGTTCCGCACTGTGCTCTTGTAGAAACGCATACTGCGCAACCACCGCACGCTCACGAATGGAGCGGTCGGGGTTTATCTGAAGGGTTCCGATGGACGAAAGGTTGTACGTCACGCCATCTATTTCTATTTGCGCTGACGCCGTGATTTCGTTGTACCTGTTCATGAGATCAGACTCACGAATAAGCATCTCTTTCATCTCGGGTGCGAATGTTTTGTCGGACTGTTCGAGACGATCGAGAAACAACGTCCCACACGCATCGGCAATTGCTGCACGGTGTGGCGAGGAGAGCACCTTTTTAGCGACATCGGTATTCCACTCGATGACCGTTGGCATGTGCGCATCGTAGAAATTCTTTTCTTCCTTTGCGTGCTCGTCAGCAACGTTCTGCGTGTAATGCACTTCGGCAAGGCTGTGCATGGTGCCTATGTCGGACCGCAATGTGTTCCACTGATGCACCAGAGCCAGCGTATCTGCGGCTGTGGCGGCATCCTGAAGTCCGTTTATAATTCTTGTGTAGTCCGACTCGAGGCGCGTCAGGTCTGGACGCACGTATGGCAATTCACTAAACGTAGTTAGTTCCGGCATTCGATGTCTCCCAGCTTTGTTATACGTCTCCGCGCAGACGCCGAATGCGCGTGCGCGCTTCCGGTACGTGAATAGATCGCGGGTATTGAACAATCAAATTAGTTAACATTTCGAGAGCCCCTTTGTTGTCGCCCCTTCGCTCAAGAATTTCGGCGAGCAGAAACATGGCTCGATCGGCGTACAGCGATTCGGGGGTGGACGCGGTAAGGGTCTTCAAAAGGGGCTGTGCTGCGGCGTCATTGCCCGAGACTAGACGCGTACGTGCAGCCTCGAACATGCTCTGGTCGCGCAACTCGGCATCACTTGCAGCCTTCGAAGCCTGCATAAACATGTCGGCCGCTTCGTCGGGTTTACGTTGCAAGTCTTTGAGCGTAGCCTGAATGTAGATCTTCACCGCTGCGGAGTCGTCCTGTGCCAGCGTCAACAGCAGCGAACGCTCAAGGGCGTTGTTGGCGGCGGGGGAGGCCGGACGAGTTGCGAGGTCTGTGTAGATGGCGCGTGCAGAATCGGTCTGTCCTTTGAACAACAACAGATCGGCCTTGCGTAGCAACGCCAACTCGCGCTGATTTGGGTTGTTGCGCGTAGGTGATACGATTAGCTGGTCGAGCACGGCCTCAGCAAGATCGAGACGCGTGGTTGTTATATAAATCGAACTCAGATGCAACACGCCATCTGCTGCTGCTGTTGTGCCTTTGTATGTGTTGGCGAGACGTTGCAACACGGACATCGCCTCTACGGGATCGCGCAATACTTCGTCGGTTAATTGTGCAATGTTTAACAATGCATCGGCAGCAATCGGGTGCTGCGGGTACTGCTTTACAATTGCAGCATAACGATCTATGATGTCCTGTGCATCGGCTTTTGTTGGCGTTGTTGATTGAAGCTTCAGTTTCTGCTCAAGTGTTCGTGTCGATCCGTACGCTGCACTAAGCGACGTATTCGATGCCACACCAGTAAGCGCTAATACTTCACCATACGCTTTTATTGCGATGTCGTATTCGCCATCGAGTCGCGCACCATCGGCAAACAACAGAATCTCTTGTCCGCGTGCCTTGCGCTCTGCATCAAGCTCGCGCGTTATTTCGAGGGCTGTGTTCCAGTCGCGCGTTTCGCGGGCAAACCACTGACGTAGCACAAGTGTTGAATACTTCGAGTCGGTATGCGAATTGAGAACGCCTTTTAAGAATGCAGTGTTCTCTGGCGTTGTCATTAACGACGACAGCAAACCCTTCGTCTGCTGCACATCACCAGTAAGCGAATACAGACGCAGAATTTCGTCAGCACCTTTCGGCACATTGCCCGTCGTTGCATACAGTGCTGCAAGCGGCGCAGCGAATTCGTTTTCGTCCGTAAGCGATCGTGCTTTTAGATACGTGTCAATTGCACGTTGATGCAACGTCAGCGACGCAAAATCGTGCGCGAGGAGCGCGTATACTTCTGCGTTTGAATTGTCCGATGCAATGGCATCTTTCCACCATTGCTCGGCCACATCTGTTTTGCCCAGACGCCATGCAAGTGTACCAGCAAGTAACATCGAGGCCGTGTGTTTGTGCGCGCGTGCGTATTGCTCAACCAATGGCAAGAGCGACGCATCCTGTTTTAGCGCAAGGAGTGTGCGAACTACTCCACCATAAGCAGTGCCGTTGTTGCCGTCCGCTTCGAATAACTCCTGCCATAAACGCGAAGCACCCCGGTTGTCGCCGGAGCGCTCCAAGGCTTCTGCCATGCGTTGCTTCTCACGTAGTGCACCTTGTGCGAACACATTGGTGCTGACGAGTGCAAGAAGTAACACAAACGTCGTTGCTGTTCGGTTAATCATCCAAGCCAGGCATCTGATAAAAGGGGAAGAATAGAATGCTGCATGGGTTCGGACGGAATTGTTACCATTCCATCGTGTCCAATCATCACATCTATTTCGGTTCGAAGGCCAAGATTACTCGGGAAATACACCCCAGGCTCGATAGAGAACGTTGTTCCTCGCGCAATCTTGCGTGTGTCGTGTGTTTCGAAGTCGTCGATGTTTGCGCCCGGACCGTGTACTTCGGTGTGAATGTTGTGTCCCGTGCGATGAATAAACGCATCTCCAAGTCCCGCATTCTCCACCACATTCCGGCACACTCTATCAATTTCATATCCCATCACAGGCGTATCCGATGCAAACCGCGTTTTCACGAGATCGATGGCAGCATCGCGTGCACTTGCAATGACCTTGAACGATGCATCAACATCTGTTGGCACAGTGACACCCGTATAGCCAACCATCGTAAGATCTGCATACACAGCGCCAGGGGAGTTAGCCTTGGCCCACGCGTCAATTAGTACAACCATGTTCTTTTCTATCATCGACGTGTCTGCGAATGACGGAAAATAATGCGGATTTGCCGCATTTCTGCCAATCGCAACGATTGGAGCATGGTCCATGGCAAGCCCCTTACCTTCCAACGACTTGACCAAGTACTGCTGAACATCGTACTCCGATACTTCGCCGTCATCGAGAACATGTTCACGCACATATCTAAACGCATCCATCATGCTCGCCTTGAGCTGTCCGGCCGTTACCGACGTCGTACCAATCTGCTCTTCTGAAAGCACAGCTGTGAACTGTTGAAGCAAGTCCGCCGAGCTGACGACTTTCGCTCCGCCTGCACGCACGAGTTCGATGGTGCCTGCATCAACCGTCGACACAACGGGCAACGCACCCATGGGCGAGTATTCCATTGCGACGGTCATGCCATAACTCGCAACCGAGAGCACTGCTTCGGCCCACGACTCATGCGTGTCATAGATAAGTTGTTTTGCCTTGATATTCGCAAGAGGGTATTGCTCCATGCGATGCACAATCTTCGTCGGCTCGCCATGCGACGGAATACACACTATCCACCGTCGCGTAGAATGTGTGTCGGCTGGAAGGTTTAGCATCGACCACGCCAGAAAATTGCTGCCGCGAAAATCGTAGAGAAGCCAGGCATCCAAGCCCGCTTCGCGCACTGCCAGTTGCATACGTTGTAGTTCGCCGTTCATGAGGCCCCCGAGATGGTGATGTGGAGGGAGGAGAGGAGTGCACGTATTGCGCCAGAAGGTGTCACGGCATCAGCGTCGATTGCGGCTCTGATGGGTCGTAAGCCTCTCACGCACATCAGGCGCAGACAACACCGACGAAACCACATGTTCCCTCACCGCCGAATCGAACCACATTCTCCTCTGTAAGGCGCGTCGCTGTGCGACAAGGGGCTGCCGCTCCGTGGCAAAGTATGCGTCGATTGTCTTTACAAACACATCGAGTCCGCTGCCATCGTACGCACTCACACCAACAACAGGCGACTCCCACTCAGGCTGCGACGGCAGCATGAGTCTCAGTGCACTTTTATACGTGGCCACTGCCAACTGTGCGCGTTGGTTATCGACATCTGTCTTCGTTACAAGCACAACGTCTGCCATCTCCATAATCCCTCGCTTAATTCCTTGCACTTCATCACCAGCATTCGGTAAAACGAGCAGCACAAACAGGTCAACCATATCAGCGACCTCGCTCTCGCTTTGTCCGACCCCAACTGTCTCAACTATAATCGTATCGAACCCCGCAGCCTCGCACACCACAATGCTCTCACGCATCGATGTCGTGGCACCACCCAATGCAGTACGTGACGGCGAAGGGCGGACCACCACGTTCGCATGATTCGAAAGTTTCGGCATTCTCGTTTTATCACCGAGAATACTCCCACCGCTTTTTCTACTGCTTGGGTCGACAGCAAGCACAGCTAGTTTATGTCCCGCCTCCGCCATCTTCGTCCCCCACGCCTCTATCAGCGTACTCTTCCCAACACCCGGCGAGCCCGTTATCCCAATACGCCGTGCCTCAACACGATGTGGATGTAACGCCTCGAGCAACTCCGTCGCTGCATCTCTATCCTCCTCGGCCGACGACTCCACAAGCGACAGCGCACGCGCAAGCGCGCGGCGTTCGCCGCGAAGGAGAGCTTCGACTAATTGGGAATCGACGCGAGAAGGCATGAGGATCAGACTATAACCAGAAAGACAGAAGATAGGGTTGACGAATGATATCGACCCATTGAAAAATCAATACGCTTCGGAGGCGCTCTCAAACAGGTGATGATGGATGGGGTTGAGAACGTCGGACCAACTAGAACGTCAATCAGTAGACTCAATGGAAAAGTAATCGTTAATAAAGCCCGTCGCATAAAATACATATGTGGTACAGTTGGATTGGCTAGGCTCATTTAGGTTGAGTGCAGACAGATGTTGTATTCACAACTTATTGGAACCGCGATGAAAACCCTTTTGATCATTGGCTTGATACTGTGTGCCTGCTCTATGAAGGCCGACTTGTTTGACTGCGACTGTCCTAGTGGTTCAACAGATACTACATCGATAGTAGTTATCCGTTATATGGGAACGAATTACAACGTGAACGTCACCTACTGCTACAAGCGGTATAACCCGCGTGCCATTTTAGCGTGTGATCCCGCTTATCAGGATTATTCCATTG
>JAWXBR010000064.1:0-40448 GCA_034440235.1 bacterium | reverse complement strand
GTCTGTACCCTGACGGCAGGCGTCGTCAGGCTGGTAAAGAAGGCATCATCGGACTGGTGCACATTAATCATCCACACAAACTCACTGCGTCAGCTATCACCCAACTGAACGATTACTACGTAGACCGCTTCGCACTCGCACTCGATGTGGAGATTATTCTGAAACACTTCCTTCGAAAGCTACGTGGCCAGCAACGTCACCCTTGAATTCGAGAAACCGATCGTCGAGCTCGAGAAGAAGATTGCGGAAATGCGTGCTCTTGCAGACACGCTAGATATTCAGCCGCAGATCGAAGAACTCGAGGCGCAGGTTAACCAATTACGTAGCGATGTCTACCGAGACCTCACTCGGTGGCAACGTGTGCAGATTGCGCGACATCCCGATAGACCGTACTCACTAGATTACTTCACGCACATGTTTACCGACTTTGTCGAATTGCATGGCGATCGCTCGTTTCGTGACGACCCCGCAATCGTAGGCGGTCTCGCCAGCTTTGAGGGGTCGGGGGTGATGCTAATCGGACACCAGAAGGGTCGCGATACGAAATCGAACCTGTACCGCAACTTCGGCATGCCCAATCCAGAGGGATATCGTAAGGCCCATCGGTTGTTTAAGTTAGCAGAACGCTTTAACAAACCTGTGATATGCTTTCTCGACACCCCAGGGGCGTTCCCCGGACTTGAAGCAGAAGAGCGAGGCCAAGCTGAAGCCATCGCGCGAAACCTCTTCCTTATGGCGGAACTGCGTGTACCCATCATCATTGTAATTATTGGTGAGGGGGCTAGTGGAGGGGCTTTGGGTATCGGTGTTGGAGACCGCATTCTCATGATGGAGAATTCGTGGTACTCAGTAATTGCACCGGAGTCGTGCTCGTCGATTCTTTGGCGTAGTTGGGACTATAAAGAGCAAGCAGCAGAGGCACTGAAATTAACTGCTCCAGATCTAGTCGAAATCGGCATCGTCGATCGCATCATACCAGAGCCGCTGGGTGGCGCACATCAAGATCCTGAAGCGACGTTTGCAACCTTAACAGAAATTCTTGGCGAGGAGCTTGCTACACTGCAAGCACTCCCGGCGGTAGATCTTGTGCAGCGAAGACGCGAAAAATTTTATGCAATGGGCGTGTGGACGGAATGAGCGATCCTAACGAAAAACAACCGGACGATTCTTCGAATCGTCGCAAAGAACCCACAAAGCCTCCTACGCCTGCAACGTCGTGGGATGACTTAGAGGACGACTCAAGTCAGTTGGCTTTTTTTGGTCCAAACGCAAAGCGTCCGCCCAAGGGTGAGCCCCCTCCTCGCGAACCTTTTCCCGAAGACAAGCAGCCTACACAAAATATTTCGCGTTTCCAGGCCGAGCAGGCACAACGGTCGAGCGATAGACGCCGCTCCTACGAACAGGGTGGAGGTCAGCGTACGTTTAGGTCACGCGGCGACAGACCAGATTCGCAGCAGCCTCGCGATCCACAACGTCCGTACGATAACCGCGCGCCACGCGACGACCGTAGCCCACGCCCCGACAACCGCCCGCCGCGCGACGGCCGTATCCCACGGCCCGACAACCGCGCGCCACGCGACGACCGTAGCCCACGCCCCGACAACCGCGCTCCACGCGACGACCGTAGCCCACGCCCCGACAACCGTGCTCCACGCGACGACCGTGCTCCACGCGACGACCGTGGCCCACGCCCTGATAATCGAGGGCAACGCCCAGACAACCGTGGTCAACGACCAGATGGTGGAGGACCACGCCCGGATAATCGCGGACCACGTCCAGATAATCGCGGACCTCGTCCTGACGGTGCAGGTCCACGTCCTGATAATCGCGGACCACGTCCTGACGGCGCAGGTCCACGTCCTGATAATCGCGGACCACGTCCTGACGGCGCAGGACCACGTCCGGATAACCGTGGACCACGACCCGACAACCGCGGACCACGCCCTGATTATGTGCGACCAGACCAAGGTGCGGATGAGCAAGGACGCGAGATCTTCGACCCGAACCGCAGACCACGATACGATCGGTCGAAGCCCAATCCAGATGCTAAACAAGTTGCACGTCTTGAACGGACGCAACGTGAGGGCAAACCGAAGCGAATTCCAGGTACTACCTTGCTAAAGGCACTTGTGTCGTATCAGTTTGCATCGAGGGGAATTTCTCTGCTTGCTATTCATGCACAACGCGTGACTGTTAATGATGAGGCCATTCTTCAGCCAAATCATTACATCAAACTCGACAAAGATGTAATTGCCGTAGATGGCCACGTGCTTCAGCGCAAGACCATCAAGCCTATCACACTTGTGTTTCATAAGCCGCACGGTCTAGCAGGCTCGAAGGAAGAGTACAGGCGTACGCTCTATAGCTTCCTAACAAACAAACGCAGCTGGTTTGTGCCAACGGGTGCGTTGCCGAAATCTGCAGCGGGAATTGTTGTTGTCTCGAACGACGATGCGCATAAGAATCATCTGACGTCTCCGTTTGCCGCGTTTACAAAAGATATTTGTGTAAAAGTTCATCGGCAAGTCAAGAAAACCGAACTCACGAAGACGAAGAAGATTCTCAAGAACATGTGGGGCGACGAAGACGACATCATCGACGTTACGCTGCATCAGAAAAATGCGCGCAACTGCTGGATTATGATTCGTATGCATAACGGCCGCCTGGCTGATATCGCCAAGGTCCTTAAGAGCCAGGGTATCGAAATGCTTAACGTAGAACGTCGCCGCATTGGTCCGTTTTCAACAGACAACCTCTCACCAGGCGCCTTCACACGTCTCACCGACGAAGAGGTACTGGCACTCGATGAGCTTGCAAAAACGAAGGGTAAAGACGACAACGTATCGCTACAGTCTATCTGGAAAGGTATTTCAGATCGACTGTTTAAGGCGTAGTTAGAGTCGTTGCAAGGGCCGAACCACCATCGCGTTTGAACTGCAGGCGATGGAGCTTTGCGTAAATACCGCCAAGTGCAAGCAACTCCGAATGTGTGCCGTGTTCTGCAACTTCACCATGGTGCAGCACTACGATTCTATCCGCACGCTGAATTGTCGACAACCTGTGCGCAATTACGATTGATGTTCGACCACTTAGTAGAGTCGATATCGATTGCTCGATAAGGCGCTCTGTCTCGGTGTCAATGCTGGCGGTGGCTTCGTCGAGAATGAGTATATCAGGGTCAGAAACAAGCGCGCGACAAAACGAGATTAATTGTTTTTGTCCGGTACTGAGCACCGCACCACGCTCGCGCACATTCGTCTCGAAACCCTGGGGCAGTCTGTTAATAAAGTCGAGCGCACCCAGCGATCGCGCCGCTTCGATTACCTGTTCGTCTGTAATCTCTGTGCGACCCAAACGAATGTTTTCTTTTACCGAACGTGAGAAGAGAAACACGTCTTGCAATACCACTGCAATGTGTTCGCGCAGAGAATCCTGCTGCCACCCACGTATCGATCGTCCGTCGATAATAATATCGCCGTCCTGAAATTCGTAGAATCTAGTAAGAATATTTATAATGCTGCTTTTGCCTGCACCCGTCGCACCCACCAAAGCAAGCGTCTCGCCCCTCTTTACTTCGAAACTCACACCCTTTAGAACCGGCGTCGTACCGTCGTACGAAAAATGCACGTCGTTGAATGTTATGCCTTGGTGCAATCCTGTAAAGGGGCGCGCCTCTGGCGCATCGGGCACGGTGTGTGTTGTATCGAGTAACTGAAATATCCGCTCCGATGCTACAACCGAGCTCTGGAGCGTGTTGTAGCGTTCTGAGAGGTCGCGGATCGGTCTAAAAAACTGCTCGGTGTATTGGAAGAACATGATGATTACACCGATTTGAATTCCACCAACTCCTACACCCATGTGGCCCGCAGCATAATACAAGACAGTACAAATTGCTATGGCACTCAGCAATTCAACAACTGGAAAAAAAGTAGCGTAGTAGAAGACCTGCTTGTCCTGCATTTCTCTATGTACGCGGTTCAACGATCCAAACTCGCGCGTCATGCGCGGTTCCTGCCTAAAGAGCTGCACAACACCAATGCCAGTGATGAACTCGTTCATAAAGGCGTTCATTTTTGCGACTTGTGTACGAATCAGACTGTAGACCCGACGCACCTTTGCACGAAAAATGAATGAAGCGATGAGCAGGAAGGGGAGGATGATAACCGTGAGGCCAGTGAGGGTCGGACTCACAATGAGCATGAAGACGAGAATCCACACGATGGTCATGATGTCTGCAATCATGCTGACAAGACCCTGCGAGAATAGTTCGTTCAACGCCTCGACGTCACTCGTAACACGCGTAACAATTCGTCCGATTGGTGTGGTGTCGTAATACCTAAGTGCAAGTGTTTGCACGTGACTATACAGGGTGTTACGGATGTCAAGCAGCACATGCTGTCCGATCCACGTCAGCGCAATGCCCAGAAACACCTGCGAGACCCACTGTAGTGCCAGTGCACCAATCATCAAGGCGATCAACCAAAGTAGACCCTGTGAGTCCCCGGTCATGATATGGTCGTCAATGGCGACCTTCGTCAGGTACGGACGTAACGGCACGAGCGCTGTCGACGTTAGCGTTAGCGCAACCGTACCGAAAATGTGCCACCGATAGGGCTTGAGAAAGGCCAGAAGTCGACGCAAAAGGCGATAGTCAACCTTCTTTGGTGCGTCGTCGCGTTCGTTTACCATACTGCGAAACTAAGGAAACCGTCACGCTTGGTAGATTCGCATATGAGAATAGAGCACGACTTCCTCGGAGAAAGAGAACTTCCCGACCATGCGTACTACGGTGTGCAGACACTACGCGGTCTAGAGAACTTCCCAATCACTGGTGTGGCTATCGGCCACACACCGGCCTTCATCGCCGGACTAGCCTATGTAAAGAAAGCCGCCGCGTTAGCAAATCAGCAGTGCGGCGTTCTTGATGCCACACTTGCTAATGCAATTGTGAAAGCTTGTGATGCAGTGATAGCAGGGGAGCTAACTGACCAGTTTGTTGTCGATGTTATTCAAGGAGGTGCTGGTACATCCACCAACATGAATGCAAACGAGGTCATCGCAAACAAGGCATTGGAAATTCTGGGGTATGAAAAGGGACGTTACGACATCGTACATCCAAACGATCACGTCAACCTTTCGCAGTCGACAAACGACGCATATCCGACGGCCTTCCGCATAACGTTATACCGAGAGATCGACGAACTCGCACGATGTATGTCTGAATTGCAAGGGGCTTTTGCAGCTAAGGGGCAAGAGTTTGCCGAGGTGTTGAAGATGGGACGTACGCAGTTGCAGGATGCAGTGCCCATGACACTCGGACAAGAGTTCGATGCGTTTGCAGTGAACGTCGGAGAGGACATTCGTCGATTGCAGGAAGCGCGCGATCTCATTACCGAAGTAAATCTTGGCGCTACTGCGATTGGAACGAGCATCAACGCGCCCCCTACCTATCCTCCGATTGCAGTTAGTATTCTGGCAGACATCACGGGTATTCCTGTGACGCTGTCGTTGAATCTCATCGAGGCAACCTGGGACACGGGCGCCTACGTGCAGATATCGGGCGTGCTCAAACGCGTTGCAGTAAAGCTCTCGAAGATTTGCAATGATTTACGTCTGCTCTCATCGGGTCCGCGTACAGGTCTGAACGAAATAAACCTCCCGCCTCTCCAACCCGGCTCTAGCATTATGCCTGGTAAGGTTAATCCAGTCATTCCAGAAGTTGTGAATCAGGTGTGCTTTCTTGTGATTGGCAATGACGTAACGATATCATTCGCAGCAGAGGCAGGACAGCTTCAGTTAAACGTCATGGAGCCAGTTATTGCGCACTGTCTATTCGAGTCTATTGGTACACTAACGCGCGCTTGCACCATCCTGCGCACAAAGTGCATTAACGGTATCACTGCAAATCCAGAACATACGCGTGCCATGGTGCTCAACTCCATTGGCATTGTTACTGCGCTCAATCCTATACTAGGTTATGAAGTCAGTGCAACAATTGCGAAAGAAGCATTCGAAACGGGCGGGAATATCATTGATATCGTTCGAAAACGAGGACTGCTCACCGAAGAGAAAATCAGCGAAGTCTTCTCACTGGAAAATCTTATGCATCCAAAATTCATACAGTAACAACGCAAATTGTTCTTGTCAATAATGGAGTAGATATGGCGCTTTTGTATGTAATGATTGGGGGAGCAATCGGTAGCGGATTGCGTTATGGAATGCAGATACTGATGCCTGTTACCAACGATGCATTTCCATTTGGAACATTTCTAATAAATGTTTCGGGAAGCTTTGTCATCGGCATTGTAGGAGGACTCTTGGCAATCAACAGTATTAGCCGCGAGGGTGTACTGTTCTTGGCTGTTGGCTTGTGCGGTGGCTTCACTACGTTCTCTACGTTTTCGATAGAGCTGATGAACCTAATTCAAGCGCATAGAATTTGGCTGGCAGTTCTCTATGCACTTGCGAGTACGGTATTAAGTGTTGTCGCTGCGTTTGCAGGATATCTAGCAATCAAGCACTGAGGCCACTTACTTGCTGTGGCGATATTGACAGCTTAGTTGTTGTCGCGATACTGACAACATTCTGGCAGCTTCGCATAGGAAGCGTCCGTGGCTTTGAGAGTGTCTACGTCGTGTCCGGTTTTGAGGATTGACGCCTTCACAACATCCGCCGATGTCTTTGTGTCATCGATGGTGACAGTAAACACTTTCGTTTTCATGTTCCAGGTTGCGTCCTTTACGCCATCGACCGAGGACGCTGCCTTTTCAACACGTTTCTTACACGATTTGCAATGGCCCTGTACGTTGAAGGTGAGTGCCTGATCGGCAGCAAAAAGCATTGTCGGAACAAGAAGAATCGCGAGAAGGAATTTTTTCATAGTAGTGCTGTCGTTTTGTTCAAGTATAGATCTGTCGTTTTGGGTTGTTTAAGTGTACGCACTGACGGTGTAATCCTGAGTCGAGTGTGACAAAGTACAGTGTACTCGTTAGCGAAACGTTCCTCTGCTCACACGACTGCTTCGTGACAGATCAACGATGTAGTACAAAGCAGGTGGATTTGGCAGAAGCGTTCCGATGTCGAAGTTCGTCCCCGACGAGGCTAGAAGACGTCCCATGACATCATAGATACGTCGCTCGAGAATTTCGCCAGCGTTTGCTGCTTCTAAAAATTCGTTGTTGGTATCATCTACTCCTGACGTAACGGCGCTTGTCTCGAATGCAATGTCTGTTGTTGTGCCACGCGAGGTTTGCCAAACGGCGAACGGACCGCTTTCTGTCCATACCGGGTTGACATTCGGATACGCATTCATGTTTGCTTGGAGCGTGTCTTTCTCAAATGTTACTCCGCCGTCGCGTGACGTTGCGATGTACACACCCATGGGGTTCTCCCACGTCACGGCGATACCCTGACCATCTTCCGATACGGCAACAACCGGATACTCTGCGTCTTCACTAAAACCTTTTGAGAGGTTGATATTCACGGGTGTCATCGTGCTTCCGGCAGGTAAGGCGGCATAGAAGCATGTGCCTGGCTCTGACTGGCTGCGGGCATCTCGCCATGATACGTGTAGCATGCCCGTACGGTCGTACTTGAGTGCCGGACCCGTTGCCGGGCAGCCCCCTATCATCCACATTGCCGATTGAATGTTTACTGGAGTTGAAAATGTATTGCCGCCATCGTTCGAACGCGCAACATGAATATCACGTCGGTTATTAAGATTCGAGCGAAATGCAATTGCTACCTCACCATTGGGTCCGACTTCGATGTTCTGTGTGCAACACTCGCAGCTTCCACCGACTGGAAAATTGTCTACGCGAACTTCGGGCAACCACGTCGTGCCGTTCGTCGTTGAACGGACTACGAAGTCATGTGTGTTCTGATCGGCTGTGTTCGTATTGTTCGAAATGTAGCTGATGTAAATCGTGCCTGACGAATCGACTGCTATGCTACCGAAGTCTTGATGACGCATATCTGATGCAGACTTTGCTTTGATCGGTGGAGTCCATGTAAGCCCACGATCCTCTGAGCGAGTATAAAATTGGTTCATCACGCCGCCAATGTTGCTCATTCCAAGGCCGTGTAGAACGCCCTTGTTATCCATGATGGCATAGGTCTGACGTTGCAGCGTTATAACACCGAACGGAGAGTCCATGAACCTGCGCTCTGCAGACCAAGTCGTACCACCGTCGGTCGATAACGTAACGTAGAAGAGCGCCATACTGTGGTCCTTGGTGGCATACGACAGCACAAGCGTTCCGTCAGGAGCGCGAGTAATCTTAGGGAAATGGCGACCCAAGGTATTCGTAACAGGGTACAGGTACGTAGGCATCGTCATTTGTGCGGTTGCGCAAACCGTGGCAATGCAAATCAGAATGAGAAGGGTAATGAGTTTCATGGCTCAATATAGACTTTTGGGTAGTTGGGTTACATGTAAGCAACGCAGATCGAAGGTCAGGGGCTCGGGGAAGGGGCTCGGAGAAGGGGCTCGGAAAAAGGGGCTATTCGACGATCAGCTTTCCATGAAGCATGTTCATGCCACATGCGAACTCATGTGTTCCTGCTTCGTCGGGAAAGATTTCAATAACAGTGTTCTCGAAAGCGGGCAGCATTCGTCGGATGCCGAAGTCGGGGAAGACAATTTCTTCGCTACACGATGTGGTTTCATCGCGGAAAAAAGTAAGTCGAGCAGGAATGCCTTTCTTAAGTCGTATTTCGGCCGGATTGTACCCACCCTTCACAGTGATGGTTTGCTCCTGAACTCCGTCTACCGTATGCGCATCGATTGCAACGTTCTCGGGCTTAACGAAAAAGTAAATGGCAATGGCTGTTACAAGCGCTATTCCGACAAAAAGCACCACCATTTGTATTGTGTCCATGAAGTCTCAGCCTTTGAATAGTATGTCAACTTCTACGCTCTGAATTTAAATGAGCGCAGCCGCAACGCATTGGCAACAACACTTACTGAGCTGAGACCCATCGCTGCCGCTGCAAATGCGGGGTCGAGAGCAATTCCAAAAGCGGGAATGAATACACCTGCCGCTAGTGGAATACCAAGTATGTTGTAAATGAAGGCGAAGAACAGGTTCTGCTTGATGTTGCTCATCGTTGCTTTCGAGAGCTGCAAGGCATGCGGTACGTTGCGTAGGTCGCTGTTCATGAGCGTAATGTCAGCAGCCTCCATTGCAACGTCGGTGCCCGAACCGATAGCGATGCCAACATCGGCGGTCGCAAGTGCAGGTGCATCGTTAATCCCGTCGCCGACCATTGCAACAATGTGTCCTTGTGCTTGCAGAGACATAATCACTTCTGATTTATCAGCCGGTAGCACTTCGGCACGTACGTCGTCTATGCCAACAGATTTTCCAATCGCTGCAGCAGTTGCTTTATTGTCACCAGAAAGCAGAATTACCTTTAAGCCCATGCTTTTTAGAGAGGCTATTGCTTGAGCAGAAGTCGGACGTACTGTGTCTGCAAGGGATATAACGGCCGCATGTGTACCGTTAATAGCAACATGTAAAACAGTCTGAGCCTGTTCGCGCCATTGTTCAATTTGTTTATTAAACCTGTCATTGATCGCTACCTCGCGCACTGTAAGTAGTGCTGAGGTCCCAATAACAACCTCGGCGCCATCTATGGTTGCACGGATGCCGTGTCCGGGTTCGACAACAATGTCGCTGACCCCTAGCGTAGCGGCCCCTTGCTCGTTAGCGTATCGAACAATTGCTTGTGCGAGAGGATGTTCACTGCGCGATTCGAGCGACAAAACATGTGATAAAAGAGTTTGTTTGTCAACGCCATCGCCTACAGCTACATCGGTGACAACAAGCTCGCCATTTGTAATGGTACCGGTTTTGTCTAGAACAATGGTCGTTACTTTGTGAGCGAGTTCCAGGGCTTCGGCGTTGCGAATTAGCAGTCCGAACTCTGTGCCTTTGCCTGTGCCCACCATTATTGCAGTAGGCGTTGCAAGTCCGAGCGCGCAAGGACAAGCAATGATTAAAACTGATACCAGATTTATGAGGGCTGTGGTGAGCCGTAGATCATACGGCATCACGCTAAACCACACAACAAACGTTATTACGGCAATGATGAGAACTATTGGTACAAACCACGAGCTTATAACATCGGCTAGTTTCTGAATTGGTGCCTTGCTTGTTTGTGCGCGTTCTACGAGGCGAACGATTTGGCTAAGCATGGTGTCTTTACCAACACTCTCGACCGTCGCCGTCACCGCACCACTTCGATTAATTGTTGCACCAATAAGGCGGTCACCAGTTTTCTTTTCGACTGGCAAGCTCTCGCCCGTAATCATCGATTCGTCTACAGATGTTCCGCCTTCGGTGATGCGAGCGTCAGTGGGTATGCGCTCGCCTGGACGAATGATAAGCACGTCACCTTGCACCAATGTGTTTATCGGAACATCAGCATCAACACCGTTGCGTCGAACGCGAGCAACGGTTGGTTGAAGTCCGAGTAGCCGCTTCATAGCATCCGATGTCTTCAGCTTCGCTTTGTCTTCGAGGACTTTACCAAGAGTGATAAGGGTAATAATCACAACCGTTGTGTCGAAGTACACATGCGGATGCTGTCCCATACTGCGGAATACATCGGGTATAACCGTCGCAACAATGCTATACACAAACGCCGTTCCTGTGCCAATCGCAACTAATGTATCCATGGTAGCCAGGCGATGTCTTGTAGCACTCCATGCCGCTACAAAAAAGTCTCTGCCCCCAATCCACATTACAGGAATGGTAAGGGCAAGCTGAATCCAATTAAGTGCTGATTCGCTAATGACATCGTATACACTAGGCACAAGCATCAGCATGCCCGATATCATCACAATAGCTGCAAATGGAACAATTGTCCAAAATCGTTTCAAGAGTCGACGATGCGCCTCGAGTTTGAAGGACTCATCGGAGGGAGCGTCTTGCTCGATTACAGAAGCCGAGTAGCCTACACCTGAAACTGCTTGGGTTAGGGTGCCCGATTCAAGGGGCTTCGACGAGGTGACAACGGCCTTATCTGTAACTGGACTTACCGTTGCGTTCGTAACTCCGTCGACTGTACGCAGCGCATTTTCTACTGTGCGCGCACATGATGTACATGTCATGCCTGCTATATTCAGTTCGGTGATGTGTTCGGTATTGTTGTTCTTCATAGTACGTGCAACCTACGGCTTCACTTTACGAGGCGCATTACAGGTCGCCGCAGATTAGTTATAAAATTTTCAGATGGACTCAAGCCCGCGGCGTGCTTGTGAAACTTGCTGACGAAACGCTGTGGGTGTGAGTGAAGTTTCGTGCTTGAACTGGTTCGACAAATAGGCAACGCTGCTATAGCCAAGTTCAAATGCTATATCTGAAAGTGACATCTCATCGTACACCAACAGCTCTTTGACACGCTCAATTTTTTGCGCGATTAGAAACTTCTCTACCGTCATCCCCGCTGTTAACGAAAACACAGTGCTGATGTACCTATAATCCTTTTCACACACCTGCTCCAAATAATCACTAAGTTTAATATGGAGATCCTTCAGTGCACCACCATGAACTAACTCGATAATCGTGCGCTTCACTTGCTCTACCAACAGGCTTGTCTTGTCCTCCACTAGATCGAATCCACTCTGCTGCAGCGTTGCACGAATTATTTCAAGGGGCAAAGGGGTCTCATGCTCAAGTAGCGCTTCGCCAAGTCTTACGTCGACAATGTCGAGTCCGAGCTTGGCAAGGTCCTCCCGTACGACGCGTGTGCAGCGTGCACAAACCATGTTTTTAATGCGAAGAGTTGTTGTCATTTATGCAATCTACGAGCAAGACAAAAAGACATGGATTACTTCTCGTGCGGTTAAAGCTTAAGCGCTTCGACACGTGGACTCAATGCTTTCTTGCCATATCGGTGAAAGACCAGGGGAGTAATCACAATGTCGAGTATGGTAGAACTGATAAGACCGCCGAGGATGACGACGGCGACTGGGTGAAGAATTTCTTTCCCTGGTTGGCCAGAAGCCCACGCCAAAGGAATTAATGCCAGACCTGCTGTTGTAGCCGTCATTAGCACGGGAACGAGTCGTTCAAGAGAACCCTTGATGATCATTTCTTTATTAAAGGCGTGACCTTCTTCCTTCACGAGATGCAGATAGTGCGAAATCATCATGATGCCATTTCGTGAAGCGATACCAGTAAGGGTTATGAACCCGACAAGGCTAGCCACTGAAATTGTGCGATCGGTAATGGAAATTGCAATGATCGATCCAATCAAGGCCAACGGAATGTTTAGTAAGATCTGTAGAGCAAGTGCAGTCGATTTGAAGTGAGTGTAGAGTACCAGGAACATTGCACAGACAGAGAAAATGCTCAGGATGCCAATGAGTTTGCTTGCATCGCGCTGCGATTCGAACTGTCCGCCGAACGTGACGTAATAACCTTCTGGCAGCTTTACTTTTTCAGCGATAGACTTTTGCATCTCAGATACTACGTCGCCTAGTGATCGGTCGGCAACGTTTGCCTGAATGACAATTCTTCTTTGCGAGTTTTCGTGATTTATTGCGTTCGGACCTTGTCCGGTTTCGACAATTGCTATTTCGCGAAGCGGTACGCTCACACCACTGGGCGATTGAATAAAGAGATCGCGCATCAACTCAGGAGAGCCTCGAAGCGTTGTGTCGCCACGGAGTAAAACTGCATAGGTCTGCTGTCCATCGAGCACTTGGTTTACTACCTTACCATTCAACAGCACTTCAAGATACTCTGCTACGTACCCAGGGGTGAGTCCGTATTGCGCTGCGCGCAATCGATCAATACGAATCGGTATCTGCGGAATAAGCGTCTGCTTTTCCACCGAGACATCAACAGCCCCTTCTGCCCCTTGCATTACTCGACGAATTTCTTCGGCCTGTGTGCGTAGCACATTGATGTCGTTTCCGAATAGCTTTACGGCGATCTGCGCTCTAACGCCACTTAAGAGGTGATCGAGTCGGTGTGAGATGGGTTGACCGATGTTGATGCCCAAGCCAGGGAATAGATCGAGTCGTTCGCGGATTGCGCGCAAGACTTCTGTGCGGTCGCGGTCGGAATCTTTGAGGTCGACATCGATTTCGCTTGAGTGTGTACCTTCGGCATGTTCATCGAGTTCGGCACGTCCTGTGCGCCTAGAAACAGTGACAACTTCGGGTACTTGCAGCAATTGTTTCTCGATAAGTGTGCCAAGGCGATTCGACTCGTCGAGCGAGGTGCCCGGTTGCGCAAGGACGTTTATGGTCAGGCTACCTTCATTAAACGGCGGGAGAAACTCTGAGCCTAGAAAAGGCACGAGAGCAAGCGAAGCAGCAAGTAATACAGCGGCGCCCCAAAAAATTGGTTTGGGGTTGTTCAGATTTCTCTCAAGGAGCTTTCGGTTCTGACGCTTCAGCCATAAAACAAACCTGCTCTCTTTTTTCTCTTGTGTTACGCTCTTGCCCAACAAGTACGAAGCAAGCACTGGAGTAACGGTGAGCGAGACAACCAAACTTGCCAAGATACTTGTTATGTATGCAATTCCGAGCGGAGCGAAAATGCGTCCCTCAATGCCTTGCATTGCAAACAATGGCAGGAAAACAAGAACAACAAGAACAGTTGCGTAGACAATCGAATTCCGAACCTCTTTCGATGCTCGATAGACAACGGTTAACGTCGGCAACGGTGTGCCGCTTTGTGCGTTTTCGCGCAAACGACGGAAAACATTCTCAACGTCGACAATTGCGTCGTCGACCAACTCTCCGATTGCTACCGCAAGGCCACCTAACGTCATCGTGTTGATTGTAATACCAAAAAGGCTGAACACGATAGCCGTAACGACGATTGACAAGGGTATGGCCGTAAGTGTGATGACCGTTGTGCGAAAGTTCAAGAGGAAAAGAAATAACACGAGGGCAACGAGAATAGAGCCATCGCGCAGAGCCTCTTCGACATTCGTAATCGCAGCAGATATGAAATGTGCCTGCTGAAAGACCTCGCGATTGACGGTCATGCCTTCAGGCAGCGACGGCTTTAATTCATCGAGAACCTGTTCGATCTTGGCTGTTAGATCAAGCGTGTTTGCACCCGGTTGTTTTTCTATTGACATGATAACAGCTGGTTCGCCGTTAAGGCTTGCATCACCTCGCTTGACTTGTGAACCAAACTGCACACGTGCGACGTCGCGAACGAGTACCGGACGTTGTCCAGGCAATGCTTTGACAACCGTATTTGCAATGTCTTCTAAGGATGCTGTAGCAGCAATATTTCGCACGAGATATTCTTCTCCGCGTGCCTCGACGTAGCCACCAGTAGTATTACGTGTCGACTGCTGCAGTGCCGTTTCAACATCCCCCGCACCAACACCGAAGGACATTAGCGCCGAGTTATTCAAGAATATCTGATACTGTTTTACACCACCACCGATCGCTATAACCTGGGCGACACCTGGAATAGCTAGCAGCCGCCTTCGAATGGTAAAATCAGCATACGTGCGCACATCCATCGGGGTTTGTTTATCCGACGTCAACCCAATCATCATAATCTGTCCCATGACAGAAGAGATCGGACCAAGCACGGGAGTAACTCCTTGGGGAAGTCTCGCTGACGTTGTCTGAAGCCGCTCAGTAATAAGTTGTCGGTTAAGGTATACGTCTGTCTTCCAACCAAACTCGACATAGACAATAGAAAGGCCGATTCCTGACACCGACCGCACGCGCTCCACTCCCGGTGCGCCGTTCATTGCAGTCTCGAGTGGAAGTGTGATCAACGCCTCGACTTCTTCAGGAGCTAGGCCCTCTGCTTCAGTCATGATCGTTACTGTCGGACGATTTAAATCGGGAAGTACATCAACAGGCAGATTTACAAGTACATACGTACCGTACACCAACAAGAGGCCTGCAGCGCATACCACAAGCAGTCTGTTGTTTAGCGAAAACGCTATGATGCGGTCAAACATTCTTGTGCACGTCTCGCTATAAATTGACTAGTCGGTGATGAGTAAGTGAATCGCGTGTGATTACTGTGGCAGAGCAGTTCTAAAGTGCGTCAGGCCCGTTATGACAACTTTGTCGCCAGTCTTTACGCCAGCAACCACCTGCACATGTGTACGACCCGATCCCGTGCCTTTTGTGATTCTAACTGGCTCGAACTCTTCTGGTGACCGATGAACAATCACAAAAGAATTCGAACCCGATTCAACAACGGCATCCTTAGGCACCGCTATGGCAGTGATGTCTTCGCCCAAGCCAATCTGTAGTTCCGCGCTTGAGTTAATTCTCAGGGTACCCTTAGGATTCTTTAACGCAAAGATCACGGCAGCAGTCCGGCTCGTTGGGTCGATTACGTCACTTACCGCAATTAGCGTGGCAGAATATGTTTCAGAAGACGACGGACTCGTGATTATTGCGACCGCACCCTTTGGAAGCAAGGCCAAGTCGCCTTCAAACAGTTGTGCCTCTATCCAAACAGTCGAGGTATTAACAATTTCAAGTAATTGTCTGCTTACCTCTACATACTCACCATTCGTAAGGTCTGAGTTTGCAATCGTACCTGTTATTGGCGCTGTAACGGGAATTGGCCTTGTACCTTGCGATAGGCCACGCTTCAAGGCTGTTTGACGTTGGTTCGCACTTTCCATTCGAACCTTCGCAGACTCAATCTCTTTCTTCGCAACCACACCTTCTAACGATACTTTGCGGTTATAGTCTCGAGTTGCATCATCGAGCTCGCGGTCGGCCTCGATCAACGCGCGCTCTAGATCTAGCCGTTCAGACCCTGTCAACGTCTGCTCAACTGCGAATAACATTTGTCCTTGCGTTACTCGGTCGCCGATTTTCCAAGCACGTTTCGAAACAATTCTTCCTGGCTGTGGGGCGAACACTTCAGCACGCGCATTAGGTGATGCAACGATCTTACCTGTTACGCGACGGGTCTGCGAAAGGGTCTTTTCGGCGATACGCTCAGTGAGCATGCCGAGAGCAAACTGCGATTCTTTCGATATGACTACGTGTCCGACAGAGGTTGCATCGGCTGCTACCGTGCCCGAAGTGTTTGGAGCAGAATGATCTTCGCCTCCGTGTGCCAAAATTCCAACTACCGATATAGTGGTAACCACAGCAAGCATTGCCACGTTTACATGCCGCTTACGCTTACGAATTAGCCAAAACGCAACAAGTGCGAGACTTACAAAGAGTGCCACCAACAACCACGTTGTTAATGAAATCGACTCGGCAGACTTGACGGTTTCGGTTGATGTACCGAGCAACTGCCGATCGGCAGACGAACCAGCATAAAAAGGGGACAACGTTGTTAGGAGTTCGGTGCTATCGACCTTGACCTTTAATACCGCTGTGTAACTGGTATCACGAGAAAACAACACAGCAAATTCATACACACCATCGCTAAGCTTTATAGGTTGCTTCGCAATGCTTGCGCCTGCTAACTCAGGAAACGATAGTTCTATTACATCAGGATTAACAGGATGATTGCTTGCGTAATCCGCAAAAAAGATTCGCGCTGTTACCGATTCATTGAGCTTTGGTGCAGGATATTTAACGAGCACTTCAAGATTGCCGGGATACGAAACAACTTTAAGAACCGATCCACCAATCGAGGTTGTTGGTGTTGCTGAAGGTTTGCTGTGATCTTCGCCGCCATGGGCAACGACACGCACGCAAATCAGTAAGCCCGCTAGAACAAGAGTGATGTGCTTCATCTGGTTGTCAAGCTCCGTAGAAATATCTCTGCATCTCTAAACTCGCGGATTAGGTCGAGCTGTCCAGATTGCATATCGGCTAATTGCTGTCTACCTACAAGTAGTTCCGTCACACTAAGCTCGCCGCCTTCGTACCCTTTAGACAACAGTTCATCATTTTGCTCAATTAAGACGAGCGACTCTTGATAGACCCGAAGCGCCCGTTGAATGCGCGCGATCTGAGACGAGAGCCGTGCCATTTTGCCTGCAAGTTCAATTTTTAGCTGTATTTGGTTAGCCTGCAATTCAAGCAGCGTCGCCTCACGCTGGGCGATCGACGTCATGTTTGGTTGCCAAATACCCGGAATGGCAATTGGAAGTGCGATAGTAAGCTGCAGCCCTACGCTATTGCCAAACGATTCAATGTTACGTATCGACGGCCCTGCGGAACCAGAGTATTGAATTTCGCTTCCCTCAATTGAGAGCCGATCCTGCGAGTACGCAAGACCGATTGTAGGATTCGGCAAGACGCTAACTCTAGCTAGCTCGAGCTGTGCTTCTGCAATGCGTATATCATTGCCGAGACGTACCCAGTCCGGCGACAGCAGATAGTAATCAACAGTAGCATCTAGCGGTGACGACACAATCGACGTGGTATCCGCAGTAAGCGTAGAGTTCTGCAAATCCAGTCCAGTTAACGCCTCAAGTTCACCGATGGCCTGCGCATATTTTGAATTCACACGTTCGAGTTCTATGCGCTGTCTGTTTGCTGCCAGCACAATGATGTTTCGTTCGAGCAGCGACATGTCGCCAGCATCAAGTCGACGTCGTGATGCTTCTACTAGGTTCGTTGACGATAAAACAAGTTTATCGGCGAGTGCAACCTGCTGAGAGAGAGACCATGCCTTGTTGTACAAGAGTCGTGTTGTTAGATCGATGCGTGTTATTACAGAAGCCTGTGCTGCGTCCGCTGCTTTTGCAAAGCTCTCCGCAACAGTGCGCGAACGCGATCTAGCGCCCCAAAGAGACAATTCCTGAGAGAGCCCAACCGAGAACTGATAATCGTTCGTACCGAACGGTCGTTCAGTATCGTAGTCGAGGCTAATCTGTGGACGCGACGGAAAGATTGCAGAGCTCGATTGTTGCCATCGCGAAGCTTGCATGGCCAACGCCTCGGCCCGCAGTTTATCAGGCGCTTTAGCGCGCGCCAATGCAATCACCTCGTCAACACCCACCATTCGCTGACTCTGTCCGTGAGCGCATATGGCCGATAGAATAAGAAGAATGCAAGCGACCGAACGATACATGAAAGAGCCTAGGTTGACATCAAAACTGACGCGTGTAAGGTTCAACCCACACTAACAACAAACTGAGATCAGCCTACACTGACAAAAAGCTGAGATCAGCCTACACTGACAACAAGCTGAGCTCAGCCTACACTGACAACAAACTGCGCGGTACGCACTTTGCCGTCAATATTGAACTGCGCCCAAACCTTGTATTTCCCAGATTTTGGGAACAACGTCATGAAGCTGACATTAGGTCCGTTGGCCTTGCCTTCGTGAGACATCGCCCCGTGCGATCCCGAGCCGCTGTGGGAATGCGAAGGGTCTTTCATCTCTGCTGTTGTATGTGCATGATCTTCAGGGTGAGCATGAAGAAAATCTTCACGGTCTTCGCTAATAATGACCATGTGTCCTAATGCACCAAGGTAGTTTTCGATGTTCGTGACACCTTTGCGCCCCTTACTGATAACAATCGTAAGCGTCGCAGACTTACCTGCGGTTAACGCAGTCGGTTCACTTCGTAGTTCGTATTCGTAACCATCACCGCTAAAACGTACGTTTGGTGTGAGGTTCGGTTCAACAGATGAAGCCTGGCCAACCGTCTTCTCTAGCTTGAACACTTGGTTGTGCGAGGCATCCGCTGGTGTAATGTCTGCATACAAGTGGTACTTGTCTGCCTTTGGGAACCGAAAAGCAAGTTCGTACGAACCGTCGGGTTTTGCTTCTGGGTGTTCGTGCGCAAACCATGAAAGGTCATGTGACACCATAAGAAGGTGCATCGGCATCTCATGCACGATTTTCAGGTTCTTTAGTGAAGTGTTATCAGCTGCATTTTTAGGTGTAAATCTTAACACTACAGGTTGCGTTGGCGCTACCGTCGATGGCAGTGTTACGAAGTCCATCTTGAATTTCGTCGCATCATGCAGGCCATTGTGCACAGACTCGTCTACTAGTTCCAAATCCATTTTGCACTTAGGGCAAATTCCCGGCTTATCACTTACGACTTCGGGATGCATTGGGCACGTATAATGAGCGTGACTCGCATCGTGCGCATGGTCTTCGGATAGTTCGCCGGAAGCTTTAGCTGTTTCTGTTTCTGACTTCGCACAGCCGACGAGGCTAACAGCTAACACAGTAAAAATTATTAAGAGGAAACGATGCATGTGAGGATCTTCTCGATGGTGTGAAAACAACTTTTGCGTTTTAGGCGCCGCAACCTACGTCATCCTCGATGGAGGGCATTACAGTATAGAGCTAATCTCTTGTAAGATTATCAGGTCCACCCGACGTCACGGTAACGCTTTGGTTCCACGTCAGTGGCACGGTGCCATCGCGATGCAAACGAACTAGCGTGCGAGGCTAATACATACGCTCTGGTAGGTCGTGCCATCCGTAGCAGTTGCGGCATACAATCCAGCAGGAAAGCCTGAGAGTGTAAATCTTGCAATGCCATTTTCAAGTACAGTGGTTGCGGCGGTGCGACCAAGCATATCTGTTAGAACAACGGGAGTGTTGTTAGGAAACGACGACTGAATCGTAACCAGATCGATGGAAGGATTTGGATATGCATGTATTAGTTCTTCCTTGCTTGGCACTTCAGACTGTATACCTGATGTCGCACCTGCGGTGAAGACAAGGGCACCGAAATTTTGCATCAACACTAGAGCTTCGCCCTCTCCGCTATGATTGATTGGTCCTTGAGAAATATCAATTCCTTGAAGCGCCTTTTTGTAATCCGCTTGGATGGTAATTACGAGCTCACTTTCTTGCACAACTGCCGGTGTGGTTATTTGAACTGGTTTGTATAATTCATCACCCAGTGCATGAATTTGAAAATTTGTTGTAAGCATGTTTGCAGAAGGGCCGGAAAAACCTTCAAGCGCGATAAATCTGTAACCAGCAGCCCATCCCCAGTGCATGCTTGGGTTTTTTAAAGCAAGTGGGTGTGACGCCGGGTACGTTGCAGGATCGGCGTGATTACGCCCTGGGTCTACGCCGATACTAAATCGGATACCCTCGATTTGATTAACCATGTGCATCCCTAGGTTAAACCGGTTGTTGGTCGACGGATGTACCAGCAGATAGAGATCGGATATCGACTTTATCTGACCACCATCGTGCACAATCTGAATGCCCGACACATAATATTCGAGACGTGTGAGTTTGAACATCTGGCCTGCAGTGCCTGACTCTTGCGGAGAATTCAGTGCAAAGGGACTTCCATTTATAGTTTGATTCATTACCAAGACGACATTGCGCTCTTGTGCAAACGTCGCCGTATGAATAACTAGCAAGAGAGTGGCAAGGATGAGAGACTTCATAAGTTATTCTGGAATTACTAGGTGAAAATGTTGATGGTTAGAAGAAACGATAGCCATGATTGCAGCACCTCTGCAGTCTGGTCGCGCACGTTTTCGTCCGAATGAGTCTATAATCACACCAATCTGCCGACCACTTAAATCGTAAGCCATTACATCATCATTTTCCTGAATCGGCAGCCATCCGACAACATGCTTCGGAGTAGGGGGCTGAAAAGGGTCTTGAAGAACAGTAGACGTTAACAGGCCTGAAAAAGCAACGTCAAAGGAACCATCTCGGCCTGCCATCCATGCAAGCACAACACGACCGTCGTCTAGTGTAACGCCATGAACACTTGAGTTCTGTTTGACGAGTTCGTCGACTACGCGCGACGTAAACGTGTTACCACCATCTGCAGAAACCGCCGCCCGCAATCCATTTGTGCTTTCGTGGATTACCGTTATAGACTGGCCATCGGAAGAAACTGTTAACGCAGGGTAGTCTGAGTCCGAAGCAGCGAGCGAGCTGAGATCGACATTCTGTGGTGTGGTTGTTCCGGTTGATAGTATAGATGCATACCAGACCACGGCCTGCGTCGCGCCATCGCGGAAGTCGCGCCATGTAATGTGTGCTTTCGAGTTGCCGTCGAAGGCAATTGATGGACCAGTCGAGGGACACCCATCAACGGTCCATGGCATATCCTGAATGCGTACCGGATCGGCAAACGTTAGTCCACCGTCCGTTGAGAACGCTGCATGTACGTCACGTATGTTGCTGCGATTTGCACGAAAAGCAACGCCTACGGTGCCGTCCTCAGCAATGGCAACAGACGTCATGCAGCACTCACATGCTTTGCCAATCCAGCCTTTGCGATTTACTCTTATAGGTGACGACCAGTTTGCACCATGGTCTGTGGAACGCACAAGAAAAATATGCGTGCCAGACTCTGTAGCGTCACTCGAGACCGATACCACAACAAGGTTGCCATCTGTGCCGGCTGCCATAGATGAAAAGTCCTGCATTGGAGCTTGAGGTCCAGAATAGATTGCAACTGCCGCCGTCCACGTTACGCCATTGTCGGTGCTTCGAGTCATATATACCTTGGGCATTTCACCCGAGGTTTTCGAGTCTTCATAGGTGCACACAAGTGTGCCATTGGATGTCTGAACTGTTGTCGGCCTCCGCTGCAACCCAAACATAGATGCGCGAAGCTTCGCTATGCTGTCGATGTGACGCCAGGTTTGGCCTTCATCCTCTGAAATTGCGAGCCTAACCTTATGTCCGGACGGTGACAATCGACTCGAATATGTACACACGAGAGCCCCCTTTGCCCCTTTCACAAGCATCGGATACTCACGTCCATTGTGCACCGGTTCGAAAGGGAATGTGTGTTCGTTTGCGAATAACCACATTGGCGCTATAGCAGACATCAAGAAAACGGAGACAAGGAGAAGCTGTTTCATTATCTAATCAATTGAAATGATTTTGAATATCCGTTTATGGACAAGAAGTACGTACCCGACGTAAGCGCACCGACATCGATTGATACATCTGAAGAGTGCATTGTGGCCGACAACACTTCAGCCCCTTGGAGATTTCTTATCACAAGGGGTGCTCCAACATGTTCCTCGGTCTTCACCCTAACGACATTGTCTTCTTGAACGTATGCAACATGAAAACTCTCATCAGCTTCATCCAAAACATCGTTTGTGTTCGAAATAAGTACGTTTAGCATCATGCCTTCGTCTTCGTGCTCGAGATTGTGACAATGCAGAAGGAACATGCCTTCGTACTCTGTTGTGGTTATTAGGATTCGAACCGTTTCGCGGGGGTTGAGAAGGATTGTGTCTTTGTATGACGATTCATGCGGAGCGATCGGACCGCTGCTCCTCGACAACACGCGGAATTGCCGGCCATGGACGTGAATCGGATGAAGCATATCCTCTTCTTTATTCACAAACTCCCAAACTTCTGTTGTATTAGGAGGAATGGTGACGTCGGTACGCATCATCTCGAATACGCGGCCGTTGATCGTGTGCTTCATCATCGGACCCATTACCATGTCAAAGTCCCACTTACGAACAGGAAATCCTGTAACATCTGGCAGCGGCGGAATTGTTGCCAGCGCAGTGGGAACTTGGAAAGAGGTGTCAGGGGTGCCAACGATGTCAAATCGGATAATGTCGAGCGGAATTCCTTGCGGATACCGACTTGTGCCCATGTGTCCGGCCGGCACAGTAAACACGCCGCTCTGCAGTGTAACAGAAGTGCCGGGTAAAAACGCACTAAAATTAATTAGTACTTCAGCCCTTTCTGATGGAGCCAATCTCAGCAAGGAGACAGTTTGAGGTGTGCTTAGCAGACCGCCATCACCGCCTATAACAACAAAACCAGAACCATCAGAAAGTTTAAAATCATAGATACGAGCATTCGACGCATTTACAATGCGAACACGATGCCACGCAGGTTCGACTACGTGAAATGCATTTGGTGTACCGTTCACAAGGATGGTATTACCTAACCAACCTTCGGCGCGATCTATAGGAGAGAGTCCGTAAAGAATCGCATGCTGATCATCAACGCGTACATCTTGAATCATGAGCGGGAAGTCCCGGTTTCCCGATGGTAGTTGCAGTGCCTTTTCTTCGGCATCGCTGACAATGAATAGGCCAGCGAGCCCCTTGTTTACTTCTCTGCCGGTACGCTCGTGACTATGTGAATGATAGAAGTATGTCGCAGCCCTGTTCTTCACTTCGAATCTGTATTCTCGCATAGCACCTGGCGTAATGGCATCCATGGGGTGTCCGTCCATACTACTCGGAACGTCCAACCCATGCCAATGCACGGCTAGCGGTGTCGTTAGCATGTTGTTCACCATCAGCGAATGTATATCGCCGGTGTCCTTGCGTATGGTAACGCCTGGGTAGCCACCAAAGCGGTACGTCTCTGAAGTTGCTTCAGGCCAAATACTGCTTTGTGCAAGTACTACTGCTATCGTAGCACCATCGTAATCAGCTGGGAAACGCAGCATCATTGGCGTTTCATGACTGGTAACAGCCCAAAGCCTATGAACGCCGAACGATGACGTAAGGCTGAGGGCAGCTGTTGCTGCTATGCCTTGAACGAAGGATCGTCTTTTCATGATCGTTGAGCCTCTACCATGGTGAACTCTGCGGGCGTTTAACTAGACCCATAGACCTTACATATTCGGCATTTGATACGAAATAAACGAGCGACCGGATAATCTTACAACGGAATGGATTAATACTACAACAACATGTTAGTGTGCGACGCAACACCGGGATTGTGCTATGGAACCTAACACTCTACCTGCCGTCGAGGGGTCAGAATTTTAGAGTTTTCGTGCGATTCACGATCAATCCACTGGAGAAGTGATGGTAAAGCAACTAGCGATCTGCGTCCTGCTTTCTGTAGCTGTAATAGGCTGTTCGAAAACAGAGAAGTCCGAAATGTCCGACATGAAGGGCATGAATAACGACATGTCGATGAAGAATGACGCCACGATGAATCATGATGCGTGCATGAAACACGACCCGGCAATGTGTGAAAAATGCATGAATGGCGGAATGCAGGAGATGAACAAGATGAACAAGATGATGACCGATCGTCTTGGTCAGGCTGACGCCGAATACGATCATCGCTTTATTGATATGATGATACCACATCACGAAGCTGCCTTAATCATGGCAAAGGATGCCCAGCAAAAAGCGCAACATCCTGAGATGAAAAAGCTAGCCGACGACATCATCGCAGCGCAACAACGCGAAATCGACCTCATGAAGAAATGGCGCGATGAGTGGTACAAGCACTAGGATTGAACAGTAGTTACAGCTTTTAGCTGTGAACTGATATCATCTTCTTACCTCAACGCCCTCACTGAGCCTAGACTCTGCGCCGGATGCTGTCAAAACCTTGATGGCATATTTCGTTCCGGGAGCGAACGATTGTTTGTCGAAGAACTCGCGCAGGTTTTGGTCTTTCACAAGCGTGTAGGACTGAAGTGGTCCGCCAGTTGACTTATAGATAACAAAAGTTAGTATCTCATCCAGTGGCTGATAGGTCCATTGCAAGCGGACGGATTTCGAAGAAGAATCGTAGGCGGCACTGACGTTGGTGACGACCGGACGTATGCCGTTGTCAACGCGCGATAGTGTAACGATGTTCGAAAGAGGAGACCGAAGGCCAGAGCTGTCGATAGCGATGAGTGCGTACTCGTACTTCTTTGAGAGAGGGGGACTTTGGTCTTCGAGGACACTCTCGCGAATACCTGGACGCCCTATCGAGTCCCACGGAATAATTGCGCTGCTATCGACAGCAACACCGTCGCTGACATCCGCACCTTTCTCGGTGAATAGCCTGCGAAGTATCACATGATTGCGTACATCACGACTACTGCTTGGCACGTAGTCTATAACGATGCTCGAATCTGTGATGTGATAGTCTGTAATGACAGGTGCAACGGGCGGAATGACGTCGGGACGTGGTATAACAATTGTGTTGCTGTTTTCCGATTCGTTGTAATGGTAATCGAGTGATATGAATCTGTAGTACAGGTTCTTTGTAAGCGTACGCACTTCTGCTGTGTCGGTAAACACTGTGTCGTTGCGATTGAACACAGAGTCTTCGTTAAACATCTCACTCGCAACTGTGAATTCGTGCTCTGCGTCGTTTGCCATCATCACGCGATAACCCATAAGGTCTTTGTCGTTTGGATGACGTACTGTAATTCGCACAACACCGTTGGTGTCCATCGTGCCTTTCACGAGGAACGCCGGTGACGGCGGTATGCTGTCAGAGAACGCCACATAGACAGAGTACGATCTCGAGATATTGCGTGCCGTGTCGATGGCCTCGACTCTGTAGTAGTACGTGTTACCCAACACCGCAGATGTGTCGGTGTACTCTCGGGAAGAGGCTGGGAGGACGTTGTTATGTAGTGCCTTGGCGCCGGACCCCTTTCCAGACCCCTGACCCATGCCGTCTTCCACTCCCTCGTCAACGGTGTCGCGGGTGACGCGAAAGCCTACGAGGTCGCGTTCGACGGGCTCGAGCATTTCCCATGTGATTTTTACGTGACGCACACCTACGTGTTCGGTACGCACACCGCTAGGGATGAGCGGTGCAGTGCGGTCGCGGGGCATTGCTTTGATGGTGCCGATTTCTTCCTCTTCGGCGAAGGCATTGTTGCCGGTAACGCGATAGTAGTACACTCTGTAATTCGTAAGGCTCGTGTCGAGATATCCATCGGCATCTGTTTCCGATTCACCGTTCTTTAAGGTTAAGATTGGAGTTAATGTGAGTTTATCGAATTGTTTACCATCGAACGATCTGTATACATTAAAGGTCGAGTGCCCATGTGTATTCGCCCACTGCAAAAGAACAGTAGCATCGAGCTCCTTGGCGTTGATTGCCTTCGATTGCGGTGTGTAGGTATTGGGTTTTGCCGAGACATCAATCAGCGCTGAGGCAACAACGTATGGCGCTGTGTTACCGAGAAGCGTAACGCGATACTGATATGCCGTTCCTCGTTGCACAGTACGATCTACATATCGCAAACCGAGTCCGTTCGCCGCTATTCTACTGCGCTCTGCCGCAATGAGTGCAAAATTGAAATTCATCTCAAACCGATTTGCGTTTACGCGGAGAGAATCGATCTGCTCTGGATCGTTTACCGGAAAGTCGTTGGGCTCTGCACTTTGTTCTGACATTGCAGCAGCAATCATCACGACTTGTGCTTCTGTCGTATCGGCAAACTGACTTGTTTCGAGATATGCAGCCCATTCCTGCGGCGTCCATGGCATGAATGCAGGCGTGCTTAGAGTCGTGAAGGCTCCGGCTTTTCCGTTCGAAAGCTCTGCACGCTCAATGTTGTAGCCGCTCGCCTTCGACATTCTCCACAGGGCAGCGTTGCTCGGTGCCCAACGAATTACTGCCGAGTCGGCATAGCGCTTTCCAATACCGACAACTTTCTGCTCTAACGCCTTCTTTAAATCGTCAGCATCTTGGGCAGCTAAGTACGTCGAACACAGGATGAGCGCGATCGACCAAAGGACAGTGGTTTTCATGTTCATAGTAGCCGTTTGGTTGAGCTGGCTCAATTTTGTTGCTGATTGTTTGTTGTGTTCTTTTTCGTCGCAATCAGTATGAGCGGAGTGCTGAACACTCGAATAATGGTTTGTTTGATGTCCTGATTCGACGTCTTACTCTTCGCCACAACCCACTGATTGCTAGTGTTCAGTTCCCACAGCGTTCCGACCACCGTCACGCGAAACGATGCCGAGCTGTCCCAGTTCGCCGTGTTCTTGAGGAATGCTAACGCGGCAGTGTTGTTAAAGCTAAAGTTGTCGGCTTCTGTTGCTGGAGGAGTATTCTCAAACGGGTTGCTATATGTATTCACATTCGCCTGACTCATTGTCGTCGTCGTTGTAGTAGGTCCGAGCGTCGGCGTAACGATCACAGCATCGCCAATCGACATAGGGGGTCCCTTTTTCGGCGGTGCAGGTGGATCGTTCATTGCATTATTGTTCGAATTCTGATTGCTGATTTGCAAGGGGGCTTTCTTGCGATAGAGAAAAGCGCCGAGCGCATCCTTTGTGCTTTGAATTTGTAATCCAGTCCAAACACCACTAACGTTCTTCTCAACGGCAACAGTATACTTCGCTTGAAACGTCCGATTAACAGTATTGCCCGCTGAGCCGCCCTGCTGTTCAGGAAGCGCAAATGCAACATTGGGTTCGAATGTGTACAACACTCTCACAGCGTCTTTGTGTGAAAAATTAGTAGTGTTGTTTGCAGGCTCAACAGACTTGATGAGCTGGTTTTTTTGTTCTTCGGCAACATCCTGAGCTGCAACTGTTGCTGCAGCCGGTGGGGCAGGTGTGCACTTTGTGCCGACGCTAAACTCTGCGTTAAAGCTTCCTGAGAAGGCACCACCCAACACGTCGTACGAACCGCTCGCCTGTCCTTCGACCCATGACGGGTTCGGGAATCCCGCTTGTGCCCATGCACCAAACTTTATCTGTGCAATGTTGAATGTGCAACCGCTCGGGTGGTTTTTGGTGCAACACACAATACACCCATCAGAGATTTTCTTTGGTGATATCCAGACACCGGCACTCGCTATTGCATACGCAGCGGCATTTGCTTGCACGTACCACCAGTTCATACCATCGTATCCGCAGAGCGAACCATTCGGATAGCGCAGTACCGATGCATTGAATTCAAAGCCCCCTGCAAATCTCCATTTTGCATACACGCGTCCGACGATGTTGCGTGTGCGTTCGCCCGAGTCGAACCCAACATCGAGTCCGCCAGCGAAACCATTCCCAGAAATTGCAGCAGATGTCCCGGCAGAACTAGGCGTCATGCCATAACATCCTGCCGAGGCCAAGCCGTTTACCGTACGCTGCGTAAAACCAGTCGGCGGGGTAATATTCTTGCCGAACATGAAGTACGTATTAGCGCTAATGCTTGTACCGAGGAAATTGACGTTTAGTGTGTTTCTGTTTGTTGGCTCGCCGAGCTTGACGTACCAGATGCCGGTGAGGCCTTCGAGATGGACCTTAAGGTTTCCATTTCCTGTGACAGGGGGCTTGTTGACGGTGACCGTCGCATTGAGATCGAAAATCCTTGTTGTGAAATCATACGTGATATTCAGTGTTCCCTTAACCGGAGCATTCGCGCGCTCAAGCAGCTTTGCCTTTAGCCAGATGTCACCCTGAAAGCCAATGTTCGTCATGCCACCCGAGTTTGAAAACTGACCCATAATTGCAACATCGGCATTCATCTTCGAAGGGTCGGGCGATGTACCAAGTACAGCCAGCGCTCTGAAACCGAAGCCGATGTTTTTATCCGGCACCATGGTCGCGCCACTCACAGCATTTGCAGCCTTCGACGTAGCATTTGCAACCTGATTCACATCGGGCTTAGCTCCGGTCATATTCACATTCACTCTGCGCCATGCTGTTGCACCGAAGCCGTAGAACGCATAACCAGGTAGAAACACAATGCCCGGAGGAGGCAGGATTGCCTTTGCACTTACAAACCAGTATCGAAAGCGCGTGTTTGTGTTGTCGACCTTCGATCCAAACATTGCTGCTGCATCGAGTTGCAATTGCAGTTCTTTAAACTTTGCTTTAATGGTTGCAGAAAAACCATTTCCCCACAGCGGATCGTCGTTGTAGAAGTTCAGTTCGCCATCGATGCTAACAGCAGGCAGATGTGCGAAGACAATGACTTTCGAAACGTTGAAGTCGAGAAACTTCGGACGGAATTTATGCTTCGAGCCCGGCTCATTCCGTTCAACAGATCCCATGATGTCGAATGTACCCTTACCCCCAATGCGATTGGAATCGAGGCTGATGATTAGATCGAACGCAAGCTTCACGCGCAACGCTTCCGCGCCCTGCACCGCTGGTTGTGTGAACTTTATCTTATCTATGGTTACTGGAATCTTCGCGAGTTTCTTCTGCGCACTGGCGTAACTCCAATCACCCGGAGAAAGGGAAAGGTTCGGACTTACCGCTTCGTCGTATCCCAAGCTGAAGTTTTCAAAATCGGGGGAAAGATCAATGTTGATTTTCTTCTGTCCAACCTGAATATCTGCGTTATTCCAGCCAACGTCTCCGTTCAATACCATGTTGAACTTCTTCGCACCTTTTTTGATGCTCATCGTCAGCGATGATGTAGCCAACAATGTGAGTTTAGCACCTGCAAAGAGCTTGAGGTCCAACGTGCCTGTTGGCGTCAACGAAAAGTCAAATGTTTTTTGTGTGCCGTTAAAGAGTGCCTTATACAGAATGCCGTTGGCAGAAGTGGTGTCCGTGATTGGCAGGGTGATCTTCCCACGCATGTATGCAGTTGTAAGATTCGAGTTCAGTAAAACAACTTTTACGGTGTCGACACTTGCAGCAAGCCGGTTGAGGTTTGCTTTTGGGAACTGCACGATGTTCGAGCCGACAAGTGTGCCCGTAAAACCATTCTTGTTAATGATGAGCTTTTCTGCAGTGAACTGTGGCGCTGCGTCGGTATCTGCAAACGTTCTCCATCCATCGGGCATCCACAGTTTTATGCGCTTGGCATAGAAACCATTAAACGTGGTGTCGGTAATGCCAACGTAGTTTGCTGGGAACACAATGCCCGGCGGATTCTCGAGATCGCTATAATCAAACGCCAGCGTGTCTATCACTAGACCGAGTCCGTTGGTATTCGCAAACGTGCTTGCCGTCAGATTGCCAACCAACATCCACTCCGACCAGTTGATGGTCTTGCCTTTGAGGTTCGCAATCGATTGTTTTGTTGAGTCGGGGTCTGGACGTGGCGTCATCCACGCACGGGGGAACGTAACGTCGATATCCATAGCAAGTGTGTCTGAGTTGTTATCACACCCGAACGTTATGTAGCAACCCTGACGCGAATTGGTTGGCGCTTTTGCTGCAATTGCAAATGTGGGTTGGTTTTGTGTGAGACCGCGGACGTCGATGTCCTGCAAGATCTCAAGGCGTCCGGACTTCCCAAACCCCTGCGGACAGATTGGAATTTGTTTGAGTCCGAAACTCAATGTGTCGTCAAGTTTGGCAAGGGGCACCGTCGCTACCGAAGCCAGCACAGCGTCGGTCGTTAAGAATTTCATCTCGGAAATGCAAATCGTAAAACCTTTCACGTTGTTGAAGCCAAGTGGAAGCTTCATCGGCACATTCATGTTGTTAACCGATTTTACAATAGCGCCTTTCTGCTTAATGAAATCATCTACCCATTTCACAGATTGCTTTGTCCAATTCCAGCTCGTCGCCTGATTAATTGCCCACTGCTGCGGGTACTGCGGTGCTGTCGCATCAATCTCTGCATTGGCTTGTCCTTTTACCACCTGCTTTGCAGCATTCACCTTCAGGCTGTCAAACGTCACCATGACTTTGGCAAGCAGCCACGGAATGTAAATCTCGCCCTTGCCCTTCACCATTGCCGAAGCACTGTCCGTTAGACTTGTCACCTTCAACTTGAAGCGTCCGAGTGACAACGAATCACCCGTATTCACCGGCGTCGCACCGGCCGCTGTATCAGTAATTACTACACCATAACTGCACTGATTACAGGGAAGTCCAGGCGGATTGGGGTCTACCCACGGCGTGTTCTGAATTGCCTGCTTTGAGGTCGCGTCTACCGTTCCCGTCCCCAATGCACCGGCATCTACCGTGACGCCGCTTTTCGTTGTCGAAGAGCCTGTCTCGTCACCAGTACTTTTCTTACCCGTCGTACTCTCGTTGGTTGTGCCAGTGCTCTTGTTAACTGGTGACCCATCATCCGTAGTAGTCGACTTCTTTCCTGTGCTTGAAATGTCTTCACAGCATCCCGAAAACACAAACGGCGATGCATAACCATCGGGTTCACCGAGAGGGTTGTTGTTTTCATCGAGAGCGCGAACCGACCAGATATAGCGCATGCCCTGACGTGGCAGCTCGACATCGGGGGGCCACTGCAGATCGAGGGTGCGTACACCGGGTACATCGAGAATGGGACGGTTCACACGATAAGCGTTGACGGGGGTTTGTCCTTGCAGGACTTCAAAGACCCTTACATGATAGCTGACTTGCGATGTTGGCTTAGGCGAGACCCCTGTCCATCTAAACCGCGGACGATTACCTCTTGCCAGCATGCTGCCATCTTCGGGCAACAACAGAACAGGCGCCTGAAAACTTGTAAGCGTAAAGTTTTTGCACACGGGCGTTGAGATGGGCGCAAGGGTAGCAGCATCGAGGATTTTTGTACAGAGTTCGTATTCGCCTGCTGGCAACATGCCAGTTCGCAATGCGGTTTCTTTTCCAGATCCTACAAACGTCACAGCAGAGAAAGGAATAATGTCTTCGGCGAAAAACTGCGAAACACCAGGTGGGATTACAAGCACGGGCATGCTCGCAGGTTTTGTGTGCGCCTGCAACACTCCATCACGGCTCACCTGTGTATCAAAACGTCCGTTCGTCTGTGCACCAGGGTTTGTAATCGTTACTATGACAACGTCTTTCCTCTGTGCCCAGTTCGAGAGGTAAGGGTCTGGTCGGCTGCTGACATTAAGTCGGACTGTAAGTTGCTGCGCGATCAATGTGCCTGCAGATGCTGCGAACATGGTAAGCGCAGAAATCGTTACAAGTAGAGTCTGTACTGATAAGCAAGCAAAGTTTAGTATAGAAGTCATCATGTGTGCAGCCTTCTGTTCAGAATCGTGTAGAAACTGATAGTTGCGTAATCAATTCCTGAAACTCGCCACCGCTTGGAAGCGGACTTCCATAATTATAACGATTGTTACCAACGTTTGCAGCGACATCAATCATCGTGGTAGCCTTCCAGCGAAGTCCGAGCTTAAAAAAGAGCTGTCCGTCCGTCGGGCTCGATCCAAATGTGCTTCCCGATGCTGTGACGGAAAACGTCGACAACAGCCTACGCTCTAAAAACGAATAGCCAATGCTCGTACCAATGCTTCGAATGAAGAGGATGCCCGATGAAAGGCGGTTTTCCATGTAGCTGCCAAGGACGTTTACCGTCAGCGGAAACTCGTTGAACGAAGCCGAATACGAGGCCAGCAAAGTACGGGTATCGTTCGAACTTTCTGCACCACTCACAACGTTGTAGTCTTTGTAGTCATCGATAGCAAAGCCAGCACTCACGATATGCGTGATTGTCTCGCCCTGTAGCGTGTATGTGGGGTCGATGCTCAACGACTGACTTACCGTCTGAAGCTTGAGTGTATCGCTGCGTTGATCGTTGCGAATTCCGAAATTCGAGTAGCGTGCTGAAAGATTGAATTCGTCGCTGAAATCTGCGTTCAGGTTCACCGAGCCGATCACTTGCCTCTGCGTTTCCGCTTTTGTGCGCGACAGATTGTTGATGCGCTCACCAATCGAACCATTGATCGAGAACGCGTTATCGAACAAGCGCAGACTCGGAGCGACGCTGAACTCTAGACGGTCCGATTGCATAAACGTAAAGCCCAAGGGCACAAAGCCCGCGCCCATGTACAAGCCACTCAGTCGTATGCCCCAGATGGGTTCGCGGATGTTGAACGCAGCGCTCGCTGCGATGTCCGCGCGTGACGACGTGCGCGTTGTTGAAATGAAATCAAGAGGGTTGCCATCAATCACAACTTCCTGTGCACGCACGTCGCGTGTAAAGCTCGATAGAGCACCTTCGGCAACAAATGACATCGTTTCTGTGAACTGAACCTTCATATCAAGCGACGTCACGAAACCCTCTTCGGCTCGCAAGCGAATAGTATCGGCAGGAATAACTACAGAGTCGTTTCGTGCTGGTATGATTGCTGAAATATTATTGCGAAGAGAATTCGTGTCATCTGTTGCGTACACAACGTTCAACCCAAATAGTGCAGCGTCTTCGCTTCCAAACCCAAGACGTCCCATGTACATCGTGCGCCGGTACGATCCCGCCGCATTAATAGACGTGTCGGGTTCGATTGCTCTCTGCGATGTCCCAGCCGATGCCGCTATTCGAAAACTTCCTGGCGTCAGATCGAAACCGCCACCGAATATCTGTTGATCGCCGGCACTTAATGGCGAGTAGATGGGGGAGTGACTCCCCAAATGAAACTTCGCCCAACCAATGGTTGGCGTAAAGCTCGAAAGGCCCAATGCGTTTGCAGGGTTTTCCAGGAACTGAGCAATGGTCGGACTAATTGTCCGTGGCGTTATCGTATTTGTTTCGGGCCACGTCAGAATAATATTAAACGGCAGAGAAATCAGATCGCCAAAACTCAGCGTCGGAGATATTAACAATCTATACAATGCCGGAGGACGACGTCCGGGCCTCGTGCTATCAGTCGACGAATAGTTGTAAAAGTCGGCAGTTAACGTCACCGACCCCGACACCTTCACAAATGCGCTACTATCGGCAGACTTTGTTGTGTCCTGTTGTGCAGCCCCTTGGCCTTGAGTCCCTTCACTGCCATCACTAGCAAACACTGTAAACGCGCTTACTGCAAGCATCATCATATGAAAGCAAAGCAACCTGAGCCTACAAGTTGCTATGTGCCTAATCGCACTCGGCGTATGGCAGTTGTCGAAGATCATGGGCTCAAACACAACGCAACAGAGATCGGTGTCGAAAGACTACCGTCGATTCTGCCGTAAATATAGGCAGTGCCAAGACCATTGAACTAACAATAAATGAGAAAGCCGCAACCGATAAACAGATACCGCGCTGTTCAGTGCTGCCAATTGTACTCTAAGCCTTCAAGGTGTCTAGGTTTAGACTGTACGAGAGCATTGCTGTGCTGCTACGTGACGATTTCGGTGCATCACGTGAGTGCGAATGCCAAGACTGTATATGTACCAGTTCAGAACAAGTGAACTGGGTACACGATACCTACAGCGCTTGTGTGTATCGGTTCCGACCTCGACAAATTCCTGGAGCTTATTCGCGAGCCATTGACCCGGCTCTGAAGAAAGTCGTCCGTCGATGTGAAAATGCCCATAAATGGGGATGTCTTGCTTGATGGCATGTAATATTATTGTCAGGCAACCTGCTGTTACGCATTCTTAGCGTTGGCTGGTCGAGCTAACTCTGTAGGTTCAGTCGTTGGGTTCCACTGGATTTCATCTGCATTGCACAAGGGGATCTATGCGCGTTTACATTACTGCTATCAGCCTATGCTTTGGCCTTGTGACGATGCATGGCCAAGACCGACTCTCATGGAATCGCTGTGACCTGAATGCAGATTGCATTGCAGATACGATTCGGTACAAACCAACGAAAGCATCCAAGACATCTGAAATTGTAATCGCGTGGGGCAAACGCGAAAAGGGCTCGGCCTACTGCGATTCTGCTCATTATGAAAAGCGCAAAACTGAAGGGCAAGAATTAACCTCGATAGTAGTACCCGGGTGGGACAAGCGCGACCTGGGCTTCAGCAACCTCGACATGAACAACGATGGGTTCTATGATGTTGTAGTGCACGTGCATGGACGCATCACAGTCGGCAAGCGCACAACATCGTCGAAGGAACGCAACGTCAAGCGCATGCACGACACCATCGACGTAGTCCACGATACGAATGCTGTCTATATACTTTTTGCAAAAAGAGACTTGGACCAATCGGAATCGCTAGATGTAGTCGCGCTTTCGGCAGCAACTACCAATAAGTCAGCTCGAAAGATGATGGATGATGACGGAATAACTGACCGTCGTCCATCGCGCGGTGGCGGTGTCACAACCTACGCACTCGTCCCAGTTACAGACGCTGCACCTGCACGAGCGGCAATACAGCCCACACGTATCCAAGAGAATGTAGAAGAACCTTTTAATGTCCAAGTGAATCCGAATCCTGTAACAGGTTCAACGATTGAAATGCGCATTGACAATAGCAATGCACGACCATTGACATTTGCAATCGTCAATGATGGCGGCAGAATAGTTCTTTCAGAAAAACGCGATGGCACTAGTGGACCAGTTTCACTTGATGTGTCCCTGCTTTCATCGGGCACCTATCAGTTGGTTGTCACCGATGATACACAACACCGTGTTGTGCGTCGTTTCGCCATTGTACGATAAATAAATTTATGAGGTTGGTATGCGATTAATACGTGTTGTGCTTTGTACCACAGTGTTCGTTACAGCTTCGGTGTCAGTGTCCTTTGCACAAAGCCCCGGCCCCTGTGCGTCGGACTGTTCGGGTTTGTTTATGCCACCTGTGAACATCACTGTCATGATTGACGCTGGTTGCACTGTCACGCTATCATGTCAGAAACGTGTTTGCGCTGGAACATACGAACTCAACGTGTTGAGCGCCTCGTATGCTGGAGCATGTTCGCTGTGGACCGCGGGCGGACGAATCCAGCAGGCACTAAATATGATCGTGCATCAAAATCTCATGAATTTCCAACCAGGGGCGCCAAGTGCCGCGGGCACCTATCACTGGCGCATTAGTCGACCGGCCTGCTGGCAGAGTAATGAAGGAGTACTATCGGCATGTTCTGACGAGTGCTGCGTGAACAACTTGGATGTCGTAAAGAAAACTGGTTGTGCTGATTTTCAAGTTGCTACCGAGACCGTCCTTTCACCACCACGAGCATGTCCACCTTCATACTACGACAACGAAGATGTACTCAACTTTCCAAACTGTACACCTGCCTGTGGAGCGTTCTATCCCGCTCCAGGAGCACGTCCATGAAAAATCTACTACTAACCTTCGTTATGGTCGCGTGCAGTGCAAATAATATTTGTGCTCAAGACGGACCGTCTGAGTCGTTTATGTCGAACCTCGAGGCCGCAACAGACCTTGCTGATGGCCGTGGTTTTATGAAGGGCAAGGGATATAGCGCCGACGGTAGTCTCATCATCTCGAAAATGAATGGGAATGCGCAGTACAGCTATGACATCTCCACGATGTCTATGAATGGCGTGAAGCTGGGTCTTTCACTCAACTATAACCAGAATGCCTCTTATACTGCGTTCAAGGATTGGAAGGAAGGAGATGGTTCTTTTGTCCAAAACCACTGGAGAAAGTTCACGCAGAATAGACCTCTATGGGTCTTTGGAGTAGGGGGCTTTGCTGTGCAACCGTTAACCATGTGTAGCCGCCCATTCATTCATGGGGATCTGCGCTTTGACGATAGTACGTATGGTTCTTATCCTATGGTGCCTGATTACGATGACCAGGATATGGTCTGGGCACTTGACGGATGGGATTGGTGTAATCGCATGCATGCACTCAATGAGTTTCGCGTTGATGGGAATGCATTTGAGGACGTTATTCGACTGCTACGCGCCGATGGATCTACTCTTGTTTTACACCGGGCTTCCTATAGGTCGGGCAGTCCGTCTCGTAATAGTCTGCAAAACGACTCATTGCTCGTCACAGGTACATACCTAACAACCGATGCAAACTCAAACGCATATGCTTTAGTCACGATTGACCGTACGATCGTTAGCCAAGAGCAATACGTAATGCTCGCATCCAATCCTGGTTATGGTTCCTTCGACGATGTACCCGCGTTGAATCTGCCGAGACGCGTGGAGTACTTTCCGGGCGACGGGACGAGTTTTGTTTTTCACGAGTGGATTACTCCGTATGGCCCGGAATTCTATTCCGAAAAGTATGCCCAATACTTTGGGGCATGGATTTATTTCTATAGGTGGAAGGAAGCAGGCTTATCACCAGGTGACAACTTCATACAAAATGTCGCGGGACCGACGACCTTTTATCTCGACACGATCAAGTATAATGGCACAACGCTTCTCACGTTCGACTACAACGGACAACGTTGGGGTGAAAGAGGGACAGGTTCACCAATGCGTGGTCGTGCTATGCTTAATGGCTTCGACGGGCACACCTTTAAGTGGGAACTTGGTGGTGTGGAAATCAATGCTCTCGGGAAGCGAACATACGTACGGACGGATAGTGCACTTTATGGTGGTCATGTCGACTCATCTTCTATCGCGGCAGGGTGGCGACCAAGACCAAGTGAAACGATTGTCAATTCGCTCGATGAGTACATGAGCTGGAGTGGGCTTGTTACACAGATTACCGATGCTGCCAACCGTAAGGTACGGTTTGAATATGAACCGTTTACGAAAGCGTACTTGGATACAGAATTCCCCCGTTCAAGTGGCGGTAGTAACGAAGCCACATTAACGTTGACGTCTATGCGCCTCACAGCAACTGTAGATGACGCAATTCGCAAAGAAATCAAATGGCTTTGGGAGGACAGTCTACAACAGCCTAATGTCAACACGTACTCCATTGACCCTGGACATGTCGTCTATCCTCGTGAAAGCCAAATGGTACAATCGGTAACAAGCAGGCACCCATTCACACTAGACTCTATACGCAAAGCAGACTACAGTTCGACTTCTGTAATAACCGAAGATCTGATCAACCACACGACAACCGAAGAGCATGCGCTTTACGGTCGGACAAATCTTGGGAGCATTTCGAAGAACTGGCGAAGCCCGCAGGTTACTTCCTCTGTTATCTTTTGGCAGGCAACAATTGCAGGTGATCGGCGAACCAGCTCTAAAAAGACGTACGCCTGCGTAGGAATGAACACATCTGACACGACACTCACCAACATCTATCTACCAACAGAGCAGATTGATAGTGTAACCTACCGTGGTCTGGACTCTATTATGAACACGCACAGCACGTTTAGGCGTACGTGGGTGTACGAAAGAACTCCTGATGCGATGATTGCGTTTGCAGACATTGATAGCGCGAATAGACCACGTTACATACACAAGTTCGGTCATGCTGTGTTGTCGTCAACCGAAACAGGACACGTTCGAACAGATACTGGATGGCAGGCATATACGAAGTCAAAGCAGGAGTTTGCACACTTCCCGCGTCAAGAGGACACCGTAATTATCGATAATCCTCGTTATCTACACTTCCCGACACTTCAGAAATTTCTTGTGTGGTGTCACGAGCAACGCGCACTGAATAGCGGGATAGCCGACCGTGAGTTGGAGATAGCTTGGATTAACATGACTCCAGACTCGTCATTCTGGGTGCCCGATCCGAACGGGACTGATACCGCATGGGCAGTGAGCGCACCACTTCATTCAGTGCCAACTACGACCACTGTATATGACCCCTTACACGCCAACAGAATCGTCGCTAGGACCGTAAATACCATTGATACAAATCGATTTACAATGTCTGGAGGGGGCTATGAAACAAATACACGACTTGGAAAAACACTTGCTGTAACCGTTTATAACCGCGATTTAACAGAGACTGATACTACTTTTATTGAATACGAAGCAACAGTAAACCCATACGGCAGATTGTTTCTGCCTTATCAAACTACCAATTTCCTTAAGGCCATTTCAAGAACCTGGCATCACCCATACGCGTGGCCTGACTGGGCGACAGGTGGTAAGGTCGTTGGTACAAGAGTTCGCAATGATGCGCCTCACAGTTCCGCGCGCAATGTTAACGATACTGTACGCGTGCTCGATGTTGGAACGCGTTCCCTCGAAGTACCTACTCTTACAGAAACACTTGTTCGGAAGTTTATTCCGACCTCAAGCACGACGGTCTCGGTCGACACAACACGTCTGCGTCGTGCGATGGCTGCAACGTATTTCGGCCTTACGTCCCGTATCCTTGATGAGAACGGGTATGTAACAGACTACGATTACGATGGTATCGGTCGACTGAAGATGGCTTGGCTGCCAGGCGATTATCCGCTGGCTACTACAGACGAATACGAATGGCCATACATCGATGGCGTTGATACTCTGCGGCGGATGTCTATTCGGTACGGCTCATCGCAAATCATCAAAACAGTAATCGAAATTGCCTTTACGCATGACTGCGACTCGACGCCTGTTCCTTATCCGGATTCCCTCGCAGCTGATGAACAGCTGGATACTTCTAGTATCCATGGCATCGCTGCTGGCTACCATTCGTTTGTCGATCTGCCTCGAGGACCATCGTACTACTGTAGTTATGGCTCGGGCCCACAAGTCCAGGAAGTTCGACCAGGAAAACACACAGAACAGGTACAGGACATATGGCACGGACAACCTCTCGGAGCGCCGTTTCCGGTTGTTGTGGACTTTGTGAGTGAAGAAGCAATTGTTGCAGACAACGCTATTACCATAATTCCATGGGAAGTAACGACGTTATCAAGTGCGCTTCTAAAGTTCAAAATCAGCAAACTGAAGGGCGTATCGTCCCAGCTTACAGTAAAGGCTTATTGGGATGAAACTGAAATACTCGACACGACGCGTATTGTTGTAGACGATGGCGGGGCTGCCGAATCGGAGGATGATTTCGATTTCGCATACGACGTCACAAGCGCACTCAATACGTATTGTGACAACGACACACTGGCGCACGTCGTGCGCATTACAATTTCTGCGGATGATGCAAGTAATTCTCGCGTCGACTTCAGCGATGTCTGGCTAGAACTGAATGGAACATTCAAAAACTTTGGAAACAGACCGGCGAAAGATTTCACGATTGCCATTGCGTACAAGGACGGCACATCACCTGAGATGTCGACATTTTCTAAGATCGACGATGTGCATACCACAATGGACAGTTCGCAACTCGAATATCATGATACGAAGTCGCGCCGTGCCATTCGGCATACGCTCTTCGATCACGATTATCTCCCTAAGGAAAACCGCTGGAATTATTACGACACAGCAGTAGGTGCCTTCGGAGCACCCTCTACGGATTACGACTCAAAGACAACAGCACAGTTCGATGGTTTGGGCAAAACATTATCTGTCATCAATCCACTTGGTCTACAGTCCTCAACGACATACGATTTGGTTGGAAGGCCTGTATTAACTAATCCAGGTGGTGCGTCACTAGGTTTCTATAACATAGCGGCAACGCCTACAAGTGATAATGCACTTGACTCAACGAAGATTCTAAATACCTACGACGACGGTCCACCGTCCGATTTTAACATTCCCACGGCATGGCAAGGCGAATTCTACGGACATTGCACAAGGACCGTTACGCAGATAGGAATTGCAAGCTCTACTACGGCTGGAGTTTCGAGAACTGCAACGTTTACCGATGCGCTCGGACGTACCATACTGTCGGTGCAGGCCTATCATGAGCCGAACTTCGACGATGGCTGTACATATTCAGATGTACCTGACAGAAATCTCGTCACGCGCTTTCGCTACGACAACCAGAACCGTACGACACACGTGTGGAATCCTGCGGGCCAACTCATGCGGTATTGGTACGACACGTGGGGACGTATTAAATATGTGTATCAGACCGATCAGGGCTTCACATCCTACGCGTACGACAAACTTGGTCGCGTTCGGTTCTCGCAGACGCAGGATCAGTCCGATCGGTCTGCTGTGATGTATCGTGAGTACGACGACCTCGGACGATTGCTTGTCCTAGGCGAAGCGATTGTCGGCATACCGCCAACCGTTCCGGATTCGGGCTGGGCGAATACGTACGGCACCATCGAAAATCTGCCAGATACGCTCGGTCTTGGTCGAATCACCGATATCCTCGATCCACATGTTCTGCATGTTGATACCACTTCAATTCTTACAGCAAACCCGACCCTATGGAAAGTGCCGCAACGTGCAATTCCTGTTACATCGCACGATTCCAATTTTGTGGTCGGAAGTCTTTGCGACGACATCACGACCAATGCATCCGAC
>JAWXBR010000063.1:0-45298 GCA_034440235.1 bacterium | reverse complement strand
GAAATCTGTTGGTGAACCAACTGCTTCTGCTTGACCTTCAAGATTTACTGTGCTGCCAAGAGCAACTGGTTTCGAAGCTGGCTGCTCTGTGATTTGCGTCGGGCGAACAACGATAAGGACGGCCGGAAGAGTCGCGGCAGTAACGGTAGTTGTGCCGTCCGAGGCTGTTACGATTGCTGTGTATACTCCACCTGAGGCATAACCGACACCTGTGAATGGCAGAATTGCCGATGTGCGACCAACCAATTTAACGCCGTCTTTGTACCATTGATAGATCACCGAAGCGCCTGGCGTTACGTCAGCTATAGAGATAAAGTTGAAGCTTTCGCCTAGGCATGCGTAACGGCTTTGGGGCTGTTGAATGATTTCGATCTTCGGAGTGATTTCGTCTGCCCCCATGTATGGCTTAACGCGTGGGTCACCGTCGATGTCAGTTGGAACGGTAGGAATTAGCAAGGTTGTGCCCCCGAGAGCCTGCTGAATTGTCAGTAGGTGGAGGTCGCTGCCGCCGACAAAAATTACAGGCACGGCAACCGAGTTGTAATCACGCGATGTGGCAAGACGCCATGCTGCGAGTGGATTTGGATTCGGACTCTTTGCAACAATAACACCGTCGTACAGGCCGATGTTTGCGCCTGTTGTGTACAAGTCATTGAAGTCAGAAATCGCAAGTGAATTTGTTGTCGCGTTCAACACGATGGTAGCGTCATCCTGACGAATGAGGTAACCACCGTTAGCACCTGTACCGGCGTTGCTGTAGATGTTGTTCACAGAGTGTACAACACCCGACGGAGTAGCAAGCAGAGTCGAGTTAATGAACAGTGCTACGTTGTTCGCGCCGCCTGTACCCGTGATGTGAACAGTATTGTGATACAGACGTGTCAAACCACCATTGTTTGCTTGAACATCAAAGCCACGTGCCGTTGTTGCAGATCCAATTGCGATCATGTTGTTCGTTACCGTGAACGTCGCTCCGGTAATCGGCACGATAATGATACCCGTAGCGTTGCTGCCAGCCAACGTGAGATCTGTCGAAACACGATTGTTCGTAATCGTTGACGTGCCTGCACTGTATGCAGAGATGCCCACGAAGCTATTAAACACAGAAGTTCCAGCGAATGTATTGCCAGAGATCTCCATGGCAGAGCCACCGTCTACATATGCACCAAAACGAGCACCCCGAACAGTGTTGTTTAGAACCTTCGTGTTAGCGCCACCGCGATTATCCCAACGGATGCCGTTAGGGAAGCTCGAGATGTTACTACGGGTGATTTCGTTGTTCGTACCAGTACCGTTGTTCAGGTAGATAGCATCACTAGCAAGCGTCATCGTAGCCCAATTATCAGGTCCTACGAAGTTGCTGTTTAGGATACGCAGGTTGTTGATCGTAACACCGGTAAGCCAGTTTGCAGCTCCGTAAACAAATCCACCAGCGTTTGTGCCATTCGGTAAACGAACGGTCAAACCATTGAGGGTATAAGGTGCCCCGCCGCCTTCAATGACGACTGCGGCGTGTGCATCTTCGTACAGACCATACGAAAGCGTAGGCGAACCAATTGGTTGAAACTGAATAGAAGGAGTTGCAGGAGCGCGATTGACAATAGAAATGCGGCCGCCTGCAAAAGCGTTATCGATAGGAGCAAGGTACAGCTGGCCATCGTACGTCACGTCACCATTAGCACGAATGGTTACGTCCCCAAAAATGCCGGAAACACGAAGGTGACGCATAATCGACCAGAAGTCGCTAAACGTATTCGGGTTGCCGCTGCCTTGCGCTACATCAAACGTACCACCGACACGAGGTGCCAGGTAGCGAACGATGGCGTCGTTACCAGGAACGGCATCAGCACCACCATTTGGTACAGTTGTCCATACCCTTAAGGCGCTGAAAGAATTCGTGGCAAACGTGGCAAAGCCAAGGTTAACAGTCGCTTCAGCAAACGGTGCCAGACCTGGTTGAGAATAGTAGCGTACTGGAACCTTAACAACACCATCGATCGACCAGTTTACGGTCACGCTGTCGAGGTTGTTCGTTCCCCAGTTCTTAATCCTAACCTGAATTACTTGAGTCTGGTTTGCGGCGAACTTGCCGGCAGGGCTTAGGAGTGCCAATGCACCAGCGTCGGTGACGTTCGACTGAGCGACACGAGGAATGAATGCATAAACCTGGTTTGCACCTGGAACCCATGTTGGACTTGCAATCGACTCGATATTCGACGCTGCCGTCGTAATCGTCGGACGATCCCATGGAGAGAGTGTGGCGCGGGCCATTACAGCCATGCGCGTGCAAAAGCGGCTTATACCAATCTGCCCACCGACCTCGGTGTTCACAACCATAGCGCCGTAGACGATTTCGACACGGCCTGTCTCAAACATCTTGATCTGGAAGTTGAACACGTCGTTTGAGGCGTTCGCCATTGGACCACGTGTAAAGTTCTTCCACTGAATCGTTAGAATCCGATTGCCAGCAGAACCCGTGCTTTCACTACGAAGTTCTCCGTTTGTGTTACCCGTTAGGTAGTTCGCAAAACCAGCAATCACTGGAATGCTCAACTCTGTAAGGGGTGCGGTCATGCCTGCATAACCCGTCGCGAACGTTACATAGCCGTTGCTATTCACGCCGATGTTGGAACCCGACGGATACGTCACACCATGATACATAAAGTTAAATGGTAAGGCGAGCGCATACTCAGTATTACCAATGCCAGTACCTGTCGCATGAACGGTGCCTCCAGAAATTTCTGCATACGCGCCGGTTGTTGCCGAAAACGTGTAACCAGTTACCTGAGCTGGCCCAACAATCGAGAACAGTCCACTAGTGCCTCTTAGGTTGTTCGCATCGGTTACCCGAACAAACGCCCTCGTCGATGTTACGTCCGGAACGTTCCAACTATAGGCCATCGCAGATGAATTCATACCGCCGATAACTCGCCACGTCGCTCCACTATCGATTGAATACTCAAGTGTCTTAGAGTTAGCGATGCCTGAACCCGACCACGTAATCTGGTAGTTCTGTGTACAGCCGCTAATTACCTCGCCTTGCGCTGGTCTAATCACGATGAGAGAGGCGCCGGGTGGAGGTGGAGGTGGAGGTGGAGGTGGAGCGCCGTTCGTAGGTACGGTAATAGTTGCGTCCGCAAACGTAATGGCACCAACCACAGATAATGCCCGACCTTCGAGGTTCGAACCACCATAGAGGTGAATAGCTCCGTTCGCAATGATTGTACCCTTGAATATAGTGGCGTTGAGAATGCTTACAGCACCATCAACTGCCCAATAGATATTTGCCGCACGAGCGCCATTTGCTAGAACAAGGGTGGTATTTGCCGCTACGTTAAGGGCTGCGCCAATCTTAATAACGAAGATGGCATTAGGGTCGCCCTGAGCGTCGAAGGTAAGTGTGCCCGAGATCGTCGTAAGATCGCCCCTTCTATAGGTCTTAGCCGTAAGAACCTGGCCGTTCCCCATGGTCGCGCCGATTGCCTCATCAAAGATGATGCTATTCGTTGCATCATTCATTGAATTGTACGCCAATGTTACATCGTCTTTGGCTTGGAGGGTAGCGGCATTAGCGACGTTTTTCACACCGGTATAGATACCTGGTGGAAATCCGGTAAACGCACCTACGTGCGTGCCGATGTCGCCATTGATTACCGTAAGGCCGGTATTTCCGATTGCACCAGCGCCCGAAAATGCGCCGTAAGACGCTGTCGTACGTAGGTTGGGAGCCGTTGCTGCAATGGCTTCATTGGTTGCAACGAACAGAGTCAAGCATACCATGACGTATGCCAGCCTCTTCCCTAATGTTGTAAAATGCGTCATTTCTGAACCCATGAAATGTTTGTTAAAAACAGAAGTATCGATAGAATAAGCATCAGGCACGCCTTTTGCATTGATCACGCAAAAATTACGCGACAGAAGGCCATGACCGAGCATGTAGAACTTGTGTGTACAAAAGTGCACACAAAACTCAGACACAGAGCTCCAAACGGATCACTGTGCCGAATACTCCATAACCAGCATAAACCATACCAGAATTTTACTTGACCAGTACCATTAGTGCATATAGGCTTGGAGCCGCTCCCTACGCCACGTTTTTAGCTGAGGTTCCAGAGCAATCGCCTGTCGGAGAATTTCGGAACGGAACTGCGTTTGCACACGCATTGCGTCTAGGTATGTTCTGGCTGGCTCGGACAGTCTCTCGTTGGGGTTGACGAGTGCATCCATGGCGTTACGAATCGACGCACTAGTCAGAATATTCAGCCTCCGCCAAGCCTCGAAAGCGTTGACGCGTGTACGAAATTCCCACGCCGAGCTACCCAGATCTATAAGCTCCTGCTCCAACGCGCCTCCCCTAGCACTGGGTTCGGCTAGACTTGACTCCAACCAGGCAATGCGGATGCGCTCATGAGGTCCGCGTACGGACTGCGTCCGCTGCAAAAACAAGTTGCGTTCCCCGGGAAACGAGTTCGAAAGCACCGTAAGTGCCTGACTTATAACGTTATATGAGGAATCTGAGAGGAGGGCCTCTACGTTGGAACGAAGCTCCAGCGGCACGACGGACATCGAAGAAATAGCGGCAAGCCGTACCTCCGAAGACCCATCTTTTAGCCCCTTAGCAAGAATGTCGAACCGTTTTGGCGACAACATGCCTGCGGCCTGCCGAACTGCTTCTGAACGCATAGCCGGAAAGGATTCTTTGGACATTACATCTTTTAGCAGTACAAGCCGCTCCTCCGAACGTGACGTGTCGGCACGCAACGACTCGAGAGCATCGTAGCGGTCAATCATGTAGGGGGCTGCCTTCAGCTGAGCTGCGCGTTGGTCCCACGACTTGTCGAACTGCACACGTTTAAGCACATACGAACCCGGGTCGAACAAAACGAATGCCGGAGGTTTACCCTGCGTGTTGGGGATGACTACGGTGGTATGCTGTCCGTCGATCCATGCTCTTACACTGTCGCGTCTGCCGTTGGGATAGTGCGCCTCGAGAACAATAGGCATACGGAAGTAACCCGTAAGGTCGTCGACAGGATGCTTTTGTTCTACGCTCACAACCGTCACAGCCGACCCTTCGCGCTCGCCGTTCCAAGTACTGATCTTGAAATGGGGCTCGCCTCCCCTATATAACCACTGATCAAAAAACCAATCGGGTGTAATCCCAAGCGTGTCTTGAAAAGAGTGATACAGGTCGCTGGTTTCTACATTCGAATACGCATGGTGCTTTAGATAGTGCGTAAAGACCGTGCGCACATCGCGTTCACCAAACGTGTATCGCATCATGTCGATTACAGAGGCACCTTTTGGGTAAATGCGTGCAGTGCCCGCTGAGGGGTGGACAATTGGTAGACGATCTTTCTCGCCTGCGGACAATGCCTGCTGGTGCATGCCTCGTCTGCTCCATTGATATGCGTCCTCGCCACCGTAACCACGCAGCATTAAATGCGGGTAAAATGTCGCGAAGCTTTCTTGCAACCACGCGTGTTTAGAGCTGCGGGCCGTGATGTAATCGCCGAACCATTGATGTGTGAGCTCATGAATATTCACGTTCACGTAACTGCGATCGAGCCAGCCACGAGAATCAGTAAGAAAGAAATCGCCGAACACCGTAGCTGTCGTGTTCTCCATTGCTCCAAATGTGAAGTCGGCAACAGGCACCTGACTATATGACTCCCACGGATAGGGCACACCAAGTTCAGACTCGAGAAAATCCATTGCGTCGGTACTCATCCTATACGTTGGTTCTATGCGTTCTGGGAACTCTGGGTAGGAGTACAGCCTGTTTACAACGCCACTCTTTGCACGACGTTCGGTGATGTCGTATTTGCCAATTGCCAGCATTAGCAGATACGATGCATGGGGCTTCGTCATCAAATAATGCCATGTCTTGGTGCCGTCGTTGTTGCTAACTACAGAGACGTTTGTGCCATTGCTCAGCACGTTGTACGCGGAGTCGAATGTCACGATGGTCTCGGTGATCATCTTGTCGTTCATTTCGTCGTACATCGGAATCCAATGCCTGTGGTCGATGCCCTGACCTTGCGTCCATATCTGACGTCGCATTCGGTTCGTTGAGTCACCCCATCCTATAAAGTACAGTCCACGTCGTGGTTCGGCTTCGTACGTGAACATCACGCTATCAACCTGATCCGCAAGAAGTGCGGGCTCGCAATGCACTATAACTGTTGTGTCGGTTGTGGTTGTGCGTACTGGTTTGCCGCCAAGTAAGGCCGAGCGTATGCGGATGTGAATGCCATCGAATACAATACTGTCGACACGCGAACGCAGAACCCGAAATGTATGCGTCACCTTCCCCGTTACAAGTCCGGCGGGCGGGTCGAATCGTACGTCTACACTCATCCGCTCCACGTCTACAACATGTTCACGAGGCTCGCTGCCTGGAACATGTACATAGCGAGACGTGTGCTGGAAGGGGCTCTGAGCAAAGGTGCTCCAGATTGGGAACCATAACACCACAATAACGACAACAAACCGCATGATGCTCCTTAATACCTATGCCTCTGCAAAGATATCTCACACCATACTAGAGGTCGTATGTTCGCATCCATGAAATCGATACCTGTTCTCGCGCTTGTTTTTGCATTCGTATGTGTGGCGTGCGCCAGCGACGATGGTAAGACCCCAAAACCATTCACCCCTCCTACAGGCCATCCTAAAATGAATACCACTTCTGAGGTCGCCACTCTCGGCGGCGGTTGTTTCTGGTGCATAGAAGCCGTTTTCCAACTCCTCGAAGGTGTGCAAAAAGTCGAGAGTGGTTACACCGGAGGAATGGTTGTCAATCCGAACTATAAACAGGTCAGTGCAGGAAACACTGGACACGCAGAGGTTGTTCAGGTCACCTTCGATCCGTCGGTGACATCATTTGATGAAGTATTGCAGGTATTTTTTGCCTCGCACGACCCTACAACACTCAACAGACAAGGCAATGATGTCGGAACGCAGTATCGAAGCGCCATATTCTATTCGACTCCAGAGCAAAAAGCAGTTGCAGAAGCGTACATACGCCAACTCGATTCGAACAAAACATGGACGAAGCCAGTTGTGACAGAGATCAGTCCGCGTACAACGTTTTACAAAGCCGAAGACTATCATCAGGACTACTACAATCAGAACGGCTCGCAACCATACTGCGCTTTTGTTGTCAGACCCAAGGTCGAAAAATTCATGAAGCAGTTTGGCGACAAGGCAAAGAAGCCAACGAAATAAAACTCCAAGCAACGCTCGATGTACCTCACGAGACGAAGCACCCCGGTACACACAACTTCAAAATTTGTCGATCATGTTTCCTTTATCAAGGCCAATGTATGAGGCTCTTACCGATTGTAATATTTGTCATGACAATGATGACCACAATGTCCGCGCAGACACACTCGTGCTGCACTGCCCCAAATACGTTTGCATCACTTGCTTCGAATGACGCTTTTGTGGCTGCACACGTAGAGCCTTTGCACATGCAGTACCCCACCGATGGCGAACTGCAAAGCATTGAGGTTTCAGGCGGTTCTCCGGCAGTGTTCTATGCTGTAGAGCCAAAGGCACCAACGTCTAACGTGCTGCTGGTATTCCCGGAATGGTGGGGGTTGAACGAACACATCAAGCGCGAGGCAGATGCCCTCTTTACAGCGTTGGATGGTAAGGTGCGAGTAATTGCTGTTGACCTATACGATGGCGTCGTTGCGTACACGCGCGACGAAGCAGCTCAGGCTATGAAGAATCTCAATAACGATCGCGCCGAGGCAATCATAAATGCAATCATTGTCAAACAACAAGCTAATGCTCGCATTGCAACAATCGGCTGGTGCATGGGCGGCGGGTTTGCATTGCAGGCTGGAATAATGGCTGGTCAGAACGCCGCAGCCGTCGTAATGTACTACGGCATGCCCGAGAAAAATGTCGAACGCTTAAAGACGTTGAGAGCACCCGTGCTGGCCATCTTCGCTTCAAAAGATGACTGGATTACACCATCCGTAGCCAAACAGTTTGAAAAGGATATGGAGTCGGCTGACAAGAAGCTTACGGTAAAGTCGTATGCTGCTCCTCATGCCTTTGCTAACCCAAGCAATTCCGAGCACGACCCCGTGGCAACTGCAGACGCGATGAGCCTTGCGGTTGCGTTCCTGCGAGAGCACCTAAAGCTCTAACGTGATGATCCAACGGCCTAAAGAGCGCGTTCTAGCAACTTTCGTGCTATATTTTCGGCAGGATGATTTCACTCGATCACTTGCTGCTCGAAGAGGCCGTTCTTACGGCGTCTTTTTCATGCGACCTTTCTGCTTGCAAGGGTGCATGCTGCACGCTGCCCGGCGGGTCGGGAGCGCCCTTACTCGATACGGAAGTAGACGACATACGTGCTGCAGTTAAAGTAGCCTGGCCTTATCTATCAGAGCGATCTCGCAAGCAGCTCGAAGCAGATGGTCCTCTCGAAGGATTTTCTGGTTCGTATGAAGTTGGCGTAATAGACAACAAAGATTGTGTCTTCGTCCGTTACGAAGGTGACGTTGCAACGTGTTCTATCGAACGCGCATGGCACAACGGAGAGAGCACCTTTCGCAAGCCCCTTTCATGTCATCTGTTTCCGATACGTATTGCGAGGTTCGGCGGGGCTTATCTGCACTATGAAGTGTTTGAAGAGTGTGCTCCTGGACGCGCACTTGGCGCGAAGCTTCGGCGACCTCTTGTTGAAGCGACAAAGGATGCGCTGGTTCGTGCGTATGGCATTGAATTGTACGAACGCATTGCCGCATTAGCACGTGGCGAGGAAGTCGAGGACGTCCAATGAAACTAGGCCTGAACCTCGAGACCTCGCTGCACCAGACGCTAACACCGCAGCAAATACAGTATCTTAAACTTTTACAGCTTCCAGCGATGCAATTCGAGCAGCACGTGCAGAGCGAGCTCGAAAACAACCCAATGCTCGAAGAGCAAGCCGACGATGCGTTCGACGATCGTGACGCGGACGGAGGCTCTAACGAACTGCGTGCAGAGACTGACAATGCATTAGAAACAAGAAGTCCGATTGCTCGGGATAGTAACAATGACGGTGGCAGCGATCATGTCCCCGAGAATGCACCTGCGGAAGCCGGTGAATTCGACCCCACAGATGCTTTCGAATTTTATAAACTTATTTGGGGTGAAGATCCTTCATCTGGCAAAGCATCGGACAGTCAGCGCGAGGAAGAGGAAGACGACGAATCCTTCCAATTCAAAGCAACTACATCGTTCGAAGAGGAGTTCTTCGAGCAGCTTCGCTTCCTTCCTCTAACAGATGAGGAGCGTCTGCTTGGCGAACAAATCATTGGGAACGTAGACGAGGACGGCTACCTACGTCGCGATTTGCAGGAGATTGTCGACGAAGTTAACGTGCTCATTGCCGAACACAACTTCTCACTACAAGCTCCTTCAATGCTCGGTATGGGAAGTAGTGGTTTCGACCAAGCAAAGCTCGATGGCATTCATCGCATCCTAAACGCGATTACAACCAATCAAGCTGAAGGTGTAATCAAGAGGTTGCAGAATCTCGACCCGCCAGGATTTGCTTCGCGAACAGTGCAAGAGTGTTTAGTCTGTCAGTTACGCTCTATACGTAAACCAAATGCTGCTCAGAAACTTGCTTTGATGATTCTCACCGAAACGTACGACGCGTTCGCAATGAAACACTATCATGTAATCGAGAAACAACTCGACATCAGCGAAGAGTACTTGCGTGAAGCCATCGAAGTAATTCGGCACTTAAATCCGCGTCCGGGTGGCGGAACGTTCGGTCCAGAAATAAACACCGTCGTACCCGACTTCATCATCGAACGTGAAGAGGATTCGGATGAGCTGTTAATTACCGTTAACGACAGTCGTCTGCCGACGCTGCGCGTAAGTAACGCATACGAGCGCCTAAAGAAGGAAGCGAAGTTTCACAAGTTCAACAAAGAAACGCGCGAATGGTTGCGCAAGAAGTATGAAGACGCAAAGTTTCTCATGCAGGCAATCCGTCAACGCAAGAGTACCATGCTGCGGGTAATGACAGCCATCGCTGGTCTACAGGAACAGTTCCTGCTTCACGGACCAACCTTTCTTAAGCCCCTTATCTATCGTGATGTGGCCGAGATAACCGGACTCGATATCTCTACGATCTGTCGTATTGTCAACGGCAAATATGTCCTCAGCGAATTCGGAACGTTCGAATTGAAATACTTCTTCAGCGAGTCGCTCATCACCGACGAGGGTGAAGAGGTGTCAACCCGCATTATTAAGCAGAAAATCAAAGAACTCATCGAAGTCGAGTCGAAGCACAAACCCCTTAGCGACGACAAGCTCGCCAAAGACCTTAAAACGATTGGCTACAACGTCGCCCGCCGTACCGTCGCCAAGTACCGCGAGCAGCTTCGAATACCTGTTGCAAGGCTTCGCCGCGAGCTTTAATGTAGAATCCCGCACTTTCCGGCGGCATTATGATTGCCTGTATACCATAGGCTATTGGTACTTAGCAGAATACGTACCTGCGGAGTGAACCAAATTGTGTATGTGTTGGTTTTGCCCCTCTCTTGGGATAAACTCTGAGTCAAGCAACGCGCTTTAACCCCACCAGCCTCGACCCTCGTCCTCGCATCCCATAGTCCCCACGTCCCCACGTCCTCGTCCTCGTCCTCTAGTCCGTTACCGGACTCCTTGGTTTCGTTTTTCTACTGATCGAATTCGTTCGAAATGAACTTCGCACCAAAGTGGTGTTGACGGTTCTGACGCGGCGTCCCCCATTACGTTCTTGAATTTCTTTACAAATGGAATGACAACATGACACACTCTACAACCCTAAGAAGACAAGCATTGTATGCCATAACATGCATGGCTCTTGTCTTACTTGCAACTATTCAAACATCTGCTCAGACCGCACCTAATCTTGGGACTGCTGCAACCTATGGCGCCTTCTCTGGTTCTGGCGCTATCGAGAACACTGGACTCACGATAATCAACGGTGATATCGGAACAAATGCCGGTGCATTTACAGGCTTTCCGCCAGGAATTTACACGGGCGCAAAACACGTTGCAGATGCAGCATCACTAGCAGCCAAGGACGATCTCACCCTTGCATACAATTCACTGAACGATGCCGCACATGCCATCATGTACGATACAGTGTTGAATGCGACGATGGGCAACGGACAGGTGCTTACGCCTAGAACCTACCGCCGTGGTGACCTTACGACTCTATCTGGCAACCTTACGTTCGATGCGCTAGGAAATCCTAACGCAATCTTCATCATAAAGATTGGCGCAGCACTTAACGTAGCTGCAAGGACAAAAATCATCCTTGCAAATGGTGCGCGTGCAAAGAATATCTATTGGGCAGTCGATGGCGCTGTAAGCGTACTTGACAGCTCTATCATGAAGGGTATTTTCATCGCCAATGGCGCTATACACCTTTATGGTGGTTCGACTCTTGAGGGCCGCGCCCTCGCAGTCGTTGGTGCTGTGACCTTTGCTTCGAGCGTGATAACTGATCCTAATGCTGTCATTCCTCCAGTAAATACGCTCGTTGTAATTACGCCTGCAGCTGGAGATACCGTTAGAAGCGGAACACAGAATTATCAGATCAAGTGGAGTGAAACTGGCATCGCTCCGGTGAAGACATTCGAGTACTCACTCGACAGTGGCATAACATGGAATTTGATCGGTGGTACATCAACCGATGGTTATACCTACAACTGGAATGTACCCGACACTGTATCGCGCAAAGCCCTTGTTCGCATCACCGATGCAAACAACCTTAGAGGTGTAAGTGGTCTGTTCACAATTGCGCGCAACGTGGCACTAGGCACACTCGTCGTGGTACGCCCGTCTCTCGGCGAAGTCCTCACAGGCGGCACACAGGACTATGCCATTCCATGGACCGGTACTGGGCTAACACAGCAGAAGACATTTGCTCTTTCGCTTGACAGCGGTGTAACGTGGACGATGATCGGCACGATCATGAACGACTCGCTGACCTATCCGTGGGACGTACCAGATACAAACACGACTCGTGCAATCATTCGCATCACCGATCAGAATGGCATCACTGGCCAGAGCGGTGTGTTTAGTATTGTAAAGACCGCGCCTGTTCCAGGTAGCATCGTCGTTACTCACCCTGTACCTGGTGAAATAATCACAGGTGGGTATCAGAATTTCCTCATCACGTTTACGGCAACAAACACCACGCAGCAGAAAACATTCGAGTACTCGCTGGACAGTGGTGCGACATGGACTATGATTGGTACCGCATCTTCTGATGATCAGTTCTATGTGTGGCCTAGCGTCCCAAATGTCGCCACTACACAAGCCCTCGTTCGTGTTACAGATGCCAATGGCGTAACAGGCACAAGCGCCCTCTTTACCATCACGACGATTCCTACCGATGGTTCGATCGACGGACTGTTCTTGACCGGACTCGACGCAAACAACAACATCGGGAACAACAAGACGCTGGGCATAAGCTGGACGTATACTCCAGACATCGGCACATCGGTTAACGTCGAGTACTCACTAGACTATACACTAACCTGGGTGCACATCGCAACCGTTCTTGTGTCCGAATCACCGAACACAACATGGACTACGCCAATGACAGGCTTCTACAATCCGGTGTTTATTCGCGTTACGAGCACAAAAGGCATGACTCGAAATTCGACACCGTTCTCAATCGGCACGGTCATCTCTTCGGTCGACAACGATGCAACAACAAGCGGGTATTCGGTTTCCAACTATCCAAATCCGGCTGCAACGCAAACGACCATCAGCTTCGTTCTGCCGGTTATGAGCGACGTTACGCTTACAATCGTAGACACCCGCGGTAATGCCGTCAACACGATCAATGCACGGCACCTGGACGCTGGCGCGAATGCACTGACTGTTAACACGTCAGACCTTCCTTCGGGCATGTACTCGTACGTCCTTCAGGCAGGTAACACACGCAGCGCTGGCATCATGAGCGTCATCAAATAAGTCTAAAAACCACAGCAATAGACGGGCTGCAATTATCCAACTCCGAGAGCAATTTCGGAGTTGGTTTTTTGTGGGGTACCCGATTCGTAGGTCACGCCATTCATAACGACCACCACGTCGTCAACCAATACCGTTACGTTTTATCGCGAATCGTTACTTCCACGCATTTAGAAATCTCACTATGTCAGTATATGACATACCCAGTGCCGTAGCCTCGTACATCCTTCGCGATGTGCTGCCGTCACTGCTCATGAAAAACATTCATCGTCCGACCCTATACCGCATCCAGTGGATCTTGGCGCGTGTAGTCATGGGCGAAAAGGTCACTGCTAATTTGCTTGCCGAGCAACTCGAGGTGTCTCTGCGTACCGTTACGCGCGACATAGACTACCTCATCAATTCGCTGCACGTGCCCCTTTCCTACGATTACTTCAAGAGGTCGTATGTGCTGAGCGGACCCATTCCGATTCTGTTCTCGTTGCCAGCAGGCATGGGCGACCCAGAACCAGCCGGACCTCCCACGCACATTGTGGTCGAGATCGACAAGTCTATTGTTCAGCATTTCAAGCAACTGATGCTCCACCCTACTCAGCGAGTCGTGCGCAAGACTTCTGGCGAACATCACATCCACATGGATCTACCCGTGAACGACATGCTTGTGCAATGGGTTCTAAGTTTTGGTGGTAAGGTTCGCGTAATCGAACCCCAGTCGCTGAAAGCACGCGTACATGCCATGGCACAGGGCATTGTTGCAGAGCATTAGCCTTATGTTGTGCGCAGTACTTACCTAGCTGCACGATTTCTATCTACTCTATCCCTGCTTCGGTACGAAGAGCTTCATTGAGATGTCGAGCGCGACGGCACTGTGGGTGATTGCGCCGACACTAACAAAGTTTATACCAGTCTCGGCGTACTCGCGGATGTTGTCGTAGGTGATGCCACCGCTTGCTTCTGTTTCCAACTTGCCGTCTACCATTTGCACACCCTCGCGCACTGTCTGTGGCGTGAAGTTGTCGAACATGATGCGGTGGACGCCAGTGCATTGCAATATCTCTGTAACGTCGTCGAGATTGCGTGCTTCGACCTCGATGTGTAATGACGAGCGGCCTTGCATTTCCGCATGACACTTCTCGACGGCTTCGCGTATGCCTCCACATGCTGTGATGTGGTTGTCTTTAATCATCACCATGTCGTACAACCCAATGCGATGATTCACGGCTCCACCGACCGACGTAGCATACTTGTCGAGTATGCGCCACCCTGGAATGGTCTTGCGTGTATCGAGTATGCGCGCGCCAGTGCCTGCGATACGATCGACGTAATGACGTGTCTTTGTTGCGACGCCACTCATGCGCTGTATGAAGTTCAACACTGTGCGCTCTGCTCCTAACAGCGCAAATGCTGCGCCTTCGACTGTTGCGATAATTGTACCTGCCGGCACTCGATCGCCTTCGTTGACTTTCAAATCGATGTTTATGTCTGGAGCGAACTCACGAAAAACCAACGGCAGTAGAGGCAGTCCGCATACAATCCCATCTTGTTTCAAAAGAAATCTAGCAGCCGCCGTAGAGTCGTGCGGAATTGTCAGTTCAGATGTTATGTCGCCAGAGCCAACATCCTCTTGAATTGCAATCTGAATGAGACGCAGAAGACTTGAATCGTGAAGCAATGAAAGAGCCATAGTTATTCTACAATTAGCGACGTGAATTTGAACGATGACCCATCAAAAAGCCCCTTATCACTAATCTTGAGTTGGGGAATCACGAGTAAGGCCATAAAGGAAAGTGTCATGAAAGGGGCTCGCAAGGGGCTGCCTAGCTGCTTTGCCCGAGCGTCGAGCTTCGAATACTGCTCTGCAATCGCATAGCCATCGTCGTTGCTCATAAGCCCGGCTACAGGCAACGCAAGCACGTCCGTAGTGCCATCAGCGGAAACACTCACACCACCGCGGGCGCTTATCACTGCATTGATTGCATTGCAAAGATCGGCATCGTTTGTTCCGACAGCAACTACGTTGTGCGAGTCGTGTGCCACACTAGATGCAATGGCTCCGTTCTTGAGTCCGAAGTTTCGTATGAACGCAATCGACGGAGTTGCGGGCGCATAACGGTTGATGACAACGATTTTTAGAACATCCTGACTGACGTCAGCTACGATCGCACCATCGACACATTGCAGTGTTGAGCGCGATTCTGTGGTGATGAGCTGTCCGTCGAGCGCGTCGATTACACGGACATTCGCCGTGCTGCTGTCGGACAGTGTGTATGGTTTGCCTTCGTCGATGACGATGCGCGGACGTCCCCCGGTTAGGTTAAGGACGCTCTGTTCTATTGCGTCGATGCTAAATTTGTTGATTATCGATTGATTGACAGAAGAAACAAGCGTTGTGCCGTTTTCTGCAACGAGTTCACCACGTACGTAGGTCTGCAGTACGTTAAAGTCGTTTATGTTGTCTATGACAATCATGTCGGCCGGGTCGCCAACACGTAGTTGTCCGACAGGAAGCCCGTAATGCTCGACAGGGTGCACGCAAGCTGCACGCAATACATCGTACAGATCGTGTCCGTACGCCAGCGCGCGCTTCACCAGCAGGTTGATGTGTCCGACCACCAGCGAGTCTGGGTGCATGTCGTCGCTGCACAGCATACAAACGTCTGGATGGAGTGCGAGCATTGGGTGCAATGCCTCGAAGTTTCGGGCGGCAGACCCTTCACGAATTAGAATTTTCATTCCTGCATTTACTTTGTCTAGCGCCTCCTGCAGTGTAAAGCACTCATGATCGGTTGAGATACCGTGAGCTACATAACGCTTGGCATCCTCGCCTTTCAGACCCGGGGCATGTCCGTCTATAACACGTCCGCAATCCTTTGCCACCGCCAGTTTTTCGAGTATCATGGCATCGTTGTGCAGCACACCCGGCCAGTTCATCATCTCGCTGAGGTAACGCACACGGCTGTCTTCGAACAACGTGCGGATGTCAGCGGCTGTGATTACAGCTCCGGCTGTTTCATAAGGCGTTGCAGGAACACACGAGGGCGCACCGAATGCAAATGTGAACGGCACCTTAGATCCGTTGTCAATCATGTAACGCACGCCTTCGACACCACAGACGTTTCCAATTTCATGCGGGTCACTTACAGTAGCCACCGTGCCATGCACAACAGCAAGGCGTGCGAACTCCGACGGTAGAAGCATCGACGATTCGACATGCACGTGTGCATCAACAAAGCCAGGCAAGATTGTCTTCGAGGTGTCAACTGTATCGTCTTCGATGATAGCGATAACAATACCACCTACGATGCGCACGCGTCCGGGAAATATGCGCCTGTTATGCAAATCGATGATGTTGCCTTCTAATGTCTTCATAGCGATCCTCCCCTGTTTGATTCGGGGTTAAGGGGCTCCTTGTTAAACGGCCAGGCCCCTTGCCTATATGCCAGGATGCAATACACAACAGAACCAATAATCGGCATTGCAATGCCGGCCATTTGCGCGAGTGGAAGCGTATACGCACCTCCAGCAACGGCAACTGGTTTTGCAGAAATGAAGATGGCGAGCCACCCGATAATCACGAGGATGATGGGCAACGGATAGAGCCACATGCGCCAGGGCATCGCGTTCGCGCCAATGCGTTTACGAAGCACCATGAGGCCTACAGCTTGCGCTATGAACTGTGTGAATACTCGCATGGTGATGATTGACTTTATGGTTGCATCGAGCGAAAGTGTTAACGAGAACAACACACCAAGTGCACCGAGCACCAACAACGACACGTGAGGAAAATTCTTTGTTGGATGTTCTCTTCCAAACACCTCGAAGAAGAGTCCGTCTTTTGCAGCAGCGTATGGAATGCGCGTGTATCCAAGCATGAGACTAAACAGCGACGATAGTGCTACGATTAAGACAAGGCCCGTTGCGATTTGTGCTACTTGTGTACCGTACAAGCGTTCGAAGAATGTGGCAACCACAAACTTCGACGTAGCTATTTCGCTTATTGGCAGCACTGCATAAATGGCAACCTGCATAAGCAGATACAACAACGTGATTCCGGCTACCGATACAAACATGCTTCGTGGAATACTACGTTGCGGATCGCGCACTTCGCCACCGAGATGACAGATGTTGTAGTAGCCGAGATACGAATACACGGTGCCAATGGTGGCGAGGCCGAGCATGTTCCAATCGAGATTGCCAATTGCTCCACCCGACGTTGTTACACTCCAGAATTCTGCAACTGCTTCTGGACGCACATGTGTTAGTCCGCTAACAATGAGGCCTACCAGTGTAACAATTACAGCAACCCACAATACAACAGAGATCTTGCCTACGGCACCGACACGTCGGTATAGCAGTGCGACGATTATCACTACTAGCGAAGCTCCGATGATGCGAGACTGGGTTGGATCGAGTGGGACGATGTAGCCCGCGTATAGAGAAAAGCCAAGTGCAGCAGACGTAATAACCAGAGGCGCTTGAAACGTTGTCTGCCACACAAACAGGAACGACATAAGCCGTCCCCACTTATCGGCACCATACGACTCTCTTAGAAAAGCATACGAGCCCCCTGCCAAAGGCATCTTTGCACCGAGTTCGCTCCAAATGCATGCATCGACGAATGCGAGAACAGAGCCGGCGATCCAGGCGAGCAGGGCGTACGGACCGAAGCCCATTGTTGCGGCGACCATGGCCGTTGTTAGAAACGGACCTATCCCCACCATGTCAATCATGTTTAAGGCCGTAGCCTGAAATAACGTCAGTTCGCGACGTAGTCCCATATCACTTACGGATTGCGTCTTGCGACCACAACAGCTTCTCGCGCAGCAGGTCGTAGTACGTGCTATCCGCGCGCTTTACAAGCTTCACGAGATGCTCGCTTTTGCGAATAATAACTGCATCTCCGGTTTGCATTGTTGCAACAATCTGTCCATCGACAACGAGTTGCGCATCGTGGCCATCGTACGGGAATTCGAAACGTATTTCGCTGGTGTCCTGCACGATTAACGGACGCAATGTTAGCATGTGCGGACTAACAGGTGTAAGGCATAAGGCATGTGCTGAAGGGGCGATAATGGGTCCGCCTGCGGCGAGTGAATACGCAGTCGACCCCGTAGGCGTCGTTACAATTACACCATCTGCACGATAGTCTGCGACGTGGTGTTCGTTCACAAATGCACGTACAGCAATCATCTTCGACGAAGACGCTTTTTCGACAAGTATTTCGTTCAGGGCATACATCGTCTTGCCCTTCACGGTCGTCTGCAAGGTTGTTCTATCAACTATGCGATAGTTGCCTTTTAGAACATCCATAATAGAGTCGTCGATAAACGACACCGGGAACTCTGCAAGAAAACCTAGCTTGCCAACATTAATTCCCATGATCGGAATGTCGGTGCCAATAAGCAGACGTGCAGCTGCGAGCAGTGTGCCATCACCACCGAAGGTGATAACCATGTCGGCAAAACGTTCGAACTCGCGTGGCGAGACAACCTGAACCTTGGCGGACGTTTCTGCAGGGAAGAGTGCAGCAAGGTCTTCATCGACGTATACTTCTACCTTCTCTTCGATAAGGCGCAGTGCTGTGTGCATTGCCCACAACACTGCGTCTGGACGTGCAGCGAAGGCTAGAAGAGCGATGCGACGCATCATACGAGTTCCGCTGGCGGGGGGGCGTTTTGCGTGCCCGACTCTTCGAGGTAGTTCAGCTTTAGTGTGCTAATGGTGTTATCGAGAAAGCGCTGCTCTTCGTCTGTTAGGTTGCCCACTGTTTTGCTTTTAATGATGTCGAGCAGGTCGACTACGTATTTGGCGTGTTCGAGGCTGCGCGTGATTTGGTTGGTGGCTGGGTTCAGCATTTTACCAAGGGCTACAAGTCCCTCGAGCTGATACACCTGCACAATGGTTAGGAAGTTAATGTCCATGCTTTAAACGATCAGATGTGTGGGTCGAGACACTATACTAACAACGTAGACAGGTCAAAAAGATACGGAGGCACGGACTTCTTGGTCAGCCACGTCTCTTCGAGTGGGATGTGGGTGACGTTTCCGGCAGATTCACCAATCATGATGTCGGACCTACCTTCGAGCAATGCATCAACGGCAGCGGCGCCGAGTCGGGCACCAAGAACACGATCTCGAACCGTCGGCGAGCCCCCTCGCTGCATGTGTCCGAGTATCGACACCTTCGAAGGAAGTCCATAGCGTTCTTCAATCGCCTGCGAAATCACCATAGCACCACCGACCTCATCGCCTTCGCCAACAATCACGATCGTGCGCTTGTCAATTCCTTGGGCAAGGATGCGCTGATAGAGCACTTCGATGTCCGTCATCGTCTCAGCAACGGCTACGTACTCGGCGCCCGAAGCCACACCAACGTCCATGGCGATGAAGCCCGCATGACGTCCCATTACCTCGACAAAGAAAAGACGTCCGTGCGAATCAGCGGTATCTCGAATCTTGTCGATTGCTTCTGTTGCCGTGTTAATTGCAGTATCGTACCCAAGTGTATAGTCGGTTCCCCAGAGGTCGTTGTCGATTGTACCCGGGGTGCCGACGATTGGAATTTGATGTTCGAGCCAAAGCAAGTGCGCGCCGTGGAACGTACCATCACCACCACATGCAATAACGCCGTTTATGCCGTGTGCGTGCAGTTGTTCTGCAGCACGACTGCGTCCGTCGGGCTCCATGAACTCCGGACATCGACTTGTCTTTAAGACAGTGCCGCCACGGTCGAGGATATTCGCCGTGCGAATTCTATCGAGCACCTCAAACTGTCCGGCAATCATTCCGGCATAGCCGCCGATGATGCCAATCACCTCGAGGCCCCGCTTTTGAGCGGTTCGCTCAATAGCCCGTACGTGGGCATTCATACCGGGGGCATCGCCCCCGCTTGTAAAGACAGCAATTCGTTTCATCGGGCGCGAAAATACCTCTTGTCGGCTATCTTTAGGCCGTTCTGTTCACGATCTGGTTTCTAAATGCCACGTTGCAAGGGGCTTCTTATGCCCAAAATCGCGATTCTGGTCTCTTGCGCAGCACTGTCTTTTCTAGTGCACTGCCCCATGTTCGCTCAGGCCACAACTCAGTCGAGCGGAAGCTTTGACTTTAATACAGAAGGAATTGTATTCGCAACTGCGGATACGACGTCGCGAATTATTATGCGCTTTCGAATGCAGAACTGGGCGACTGTGAACATGAATGAGTCTTTTAAAATTATCAGCTCAGACCTGGTAGTGCGTCGCCTAAGGCTTCGTCTCGGTGGCCATGTGTTCGACCCGCGTCTGACGTTCAATCTACAGCTAAACTTTGGGCGCGCAGATCTCGACGCTACAGACCAGCCCGTTCCAAACCTCATTCGTGATGCAATGGTGTATTGGAATTTCAGCCAAACGCTACAAGTGGGGTTCGGACAAACCAAGCTGCCAGGCAACAGACAGCGCGTGATATCATCGGGCGATCAGTTTTTCCCCGACAGAAGTATTCTTAACGGGGCGTATAATCTTGATCGAGATTTTGGTCTACAGGGTTTCTGGCGTCCGATTGCATCCGATGTAATTGTAAATCTACGCGCCTCAGTATCGAGTGGTGATGGTCGCAACCAGGGCACCATCGTCGGTGATGGTTTTGCCTATACAGGGCGTCTCGAGGTCTTGCCTTTTGGTGCATTCAAGGATGGCGGAGACTACACAGAAGGCGATCTTGCGCGAGAGTCGTCACCAAAGGTCAGCATCGGTGGATCGTTCCAATACAATGATAAAACAACGCGTACACGTGGTGAACTTGGACCCGTCCTGTTCCAGCAGCGCACAACACAGATCATCTACACGGATGCTTTGTTGAAATGGTCGGGGTTCTCTTTCTATGGCGAGTGGGCACAGCGTAGTGCCGAAGATCCGATTACACGTGACACAAAGGACACAACAAAGACCTCGGCTGTATTTGTGGGGAGTGGTTTTCTTGCTCAAGCGATGTATGTTCTTCCTTCGAATTGGGGTTTCGGACTCCGTTACGCAACAACTGACGCGCATGAAGACCTCATTGGCAGATCGGAATTCAAAAAGGACGAGAACATGGCTGTCTGTTTGGCTTACTTCATCAATAAGCATCGAATCAAGTCCCAGCTTGAGTCTGGACTGAATAGAGCCACGCTTTACAACCTCGCCAACAAAGAAGAAAAGACATTCTACGCCAGGCTGAACCTAGAATTCGGCATCTAGTACCTCGTGTTACGAAACCGTAACACGACGCCCCTTACCTAGCCCCCTGAAGCATGGTAATTTGCATGTCTGTAACGTGAAACCCCGGAATACCAGTATGAAATCAATTCGCAAATACGTTAGTGTCGTGGCGATTTTTGTCTGCCTTCCCCTTGTTGTCGGATTCGTACATCAGAAACGAGTAACGATCAAGGGGTCAGACACCATGGTAATTCTTACACAGCGGTGGGCAGAGGTTTTTCCTCATAAGAACGGTGTTGAGTTTCAAGTCACGGGTGGTGGTTCTGGAACTGGTATTGCGGCGCTAATAAATGGCACGACTGATATCTGTGCGTCATCGCGTCCAATTAAGTCATCCGAAGTACAGCAGCTGAAAGCCAAGTTCGGCTACAAGGGAATGGAAATCCGCGTAGCTCGCGATGGCATCAACCTCTATGTACACAAATCTAATCGCGTTCGTAAGCTCACCGTAGAACAGATACGGTTGATCTTCACAGGTAAGGTCCAGAATTGGAAAGACGTAGGTGGTGCTGATAAGAAAATCATACTGTACAGCCGTGAAAACAATTCTGGCACGTATGAATTTTTCAAGGAGCATGTGTTATTGAAACAAGACTTTACTGCTGAAGCACAGCACATGGCTGGCACGGCTGCGCTAATCAATGCCGTTTCTAAAGACCCTGCTGGCATCGGTTTTGGTGGCGCCGCATACGCATCAAACGTCGCTGCACTTTCCGTCGCTGCTGACGCTAAATCGGCTTACATCACACCGTCCGAGAATACAGTTCTGAATGGTCAGTATCCCGTTTCGCGATTTTTATACTTCTATACGAATCAGCGTCCGAAGGGCACAGTCAAAAAGTTTATCGATTGGGTGATTAGTCCTGCTGGGCAAAAAGTCGTTAAAAACGTCGGTTATTACCCAATCAAAGCTCTGTAATCCCGGTGCATCCATTCACAACGAAGAACCGGCACATCGGCGAGCGTATGATCGAATGGACCATACGCATTGTGGCATCGTTTTCGATTGTTGTCATCTTCCTCATTTTCATTTTTGTTTTTAAGGAAGCTGCGAGCCTCTTCTACGGAAAACCAGCTACGCCGACAACGCAAACGTCCGACGTTGATGCAACTGCCACCGACGAGCCCGAAGGCTACAACCCGAGCAGCGACGGGCCAGAAACCTACGGCCAAGACACTGAACTGACAGCTGTCAGTATCGACGCCGCAAGCTCTACACCGGTGCAGACCGATCCAGATCGTCCAGAAATTTACAATCCCGACTCTGGCCCAGATCCTGGCAGCGTAGTTGTTGCACGCGTGGATGAGGCTGTAGCACCGACACCACTGTCCGAAAACATATTCGCTGGTGTTTGGCAGCCAGTGGGCGAGTCTCCAAAATTCGGTGTGGGACCACTTCTGATTGGCACCTTCAAGACTACGTTTATCGCAATCCTCATCGGCGCGCCGCTCGGCATTCTTGCAGCAATGTTTTCTGCGTTCTTTGCTCCACGTTGGTTGCGTGAAATTGTTAAGCCTGCCATCGAACTTCTTGCCGGATTCCCTTCGGTTGTTATTGGCTTCTTCTGTCTAGCGACAGTTGCAACGTTCATCCAGGACACATTTGATACGCAGTTCCGATTAAATGCTCTTGTCGGTGGCATTGGACTTTCGCTTGCCGTGATTCCGATCATCTTTACTATTGCAGAAGATGCGTTATCGGCTGTACCGAGGACGTTGCGAGAAGCATCGCTTGCCCTTGGCTCTACCGAGTGGCAAACAGCCTACCGTGTAATGCTACCTGCTGCTGCTCCGGGTGTTTTCGCTGCCGTGTTACTCGGTGTAGGAAGAGCATTCGGCGAAACCATGATTGCCATCATGGCAACAGGCAACGCACCGTTTGGTTCGTGGTCGATCTTCGCTCCCGCACGAACGGTTGCAGCAACCATTGGCTCTGAAATGGGTGAAGTTGTTTGGGGCTCTGAACATTACGGTGTATTGTTTCTACTAGGTGCTTCGTTGTTTGTGGTGAGCTTCGGGTTAAATGCAGTCACCGAACTCTATGTTAAAAAGCGCCTGATGAAGAAATTCCAGGGCGCATGATATGAGTACATTCACCGGACATCAATCGTATCCGAAACGCCTGCTAGGGTTCTTTGCTGTGCTTGTGGCAGCAACTGCAGCCACCGCAATTGTGTTGTTGTTGCTTAGTCTGTTCGGTACGTTCATTTACAAAGGTGCGCCGCATATTTCGTGGGAGTTTCTGTCGCAGTTCCCACAGAATAACAACACCGAGGGAGGCATCTGGCCAGCGCTCGCCGGTACGACGCTCCTTGTGTTGCTGATGAGCATTCTAGGTGTTCCAATTGGAACCGCCACAGCGATTTACCTCACCGAATACGCTCGTCAGACCTCCGTTTTCGCACGCTCAGTTCGTTTTGCGGTAAACACGTTGGCTGGTGTGCCTTCGATTGTGTTCGGTCTATTTGGTGTTGGATTCTTTGTGCAGTTTCTGGGCAAGGGCATCGACACGGCAACCGGGTCGTCTATGTTTGGCGACGGATCGTTGCTGTGGGCCTCTGCTACACTCGCGGTACTTACACTGCCTGTTGTTATCGTCTCTGTCGAAGAAGCGCTTAAGGCTGTACCACGCGATCTTCGCGAAGGGTCGCTTGCGCTGGGGGCTACACGTTGGCAGACGATCTGGAAAATCGTGTTGCCCAATTCTGTTACGGGCATTCTCACTGGATCGATTCTTGCTGTAGGCCGAGGAGCAGGAGAAGTAGCAGCGATTCTTTTTGTGGGAGTTGTCTATTCTACTGAGTCGTTACCAGGCAGCGTTACAGAAAAATTCATGCACCTGGGCTATCACTTGTATGTGTTAGCGACACAGTCTCCTGATGTCGAGAAAGCGCTGCCACTACAGTATGCGACGACACTCGTTCTGCTCGGCCTGACGTTTTTGTTGAATTTTACTGCCATCTACATTCGTTCACGGTTGCGTAAGTCTTAATGTCTAAGGATAACACCACAAAGATTCGTGCGAAAGCCTTTTCGGTCTTTTATGGACAGAAACAGGCATTGTATGACATCAACTTAGATCTGCCAGAGCAGCGAGTCACGGCCTTCATTGGTCCGTCGGGTTGCGGCAAATCGACCTTCCTTCGTGCAATTAATCGCATGAACGATCTCATCGACGGCACAAGCGTGACGGGCAGCATGGTGGTAGACGGCATCGACGTCTACAGTCGTGAGGTTGATGTGGTAACACTTCGGCGACGCATTGGGATGGTGTTCCAGAAATCCATTCCGTTCCCAAAGAGTATCTACGAAAACATCACCTACGGACTTACGCTTACTGAACGTCGTTCAAAGTCAGAACTCGATTCTATTGTCGAAGAAAGTCTAAAACGTGCTGCATTGTGGAATGAAGTGAAAGACAGGCTGCATCATTCTGCCCTCAGCCTATCGGGTGGACAACAACAACGGCTGTGTATTGCTCGAGCCATTGCCGTCAACCCCGAAATTCTGTTAATGGACGAACCGTGCTCAGCGCTTGACCCTATATCGACTGGCAAGATTGAAGAATTAATTGGTGAACTTAAATCGCAGTACACGATCGTGCTGGTAACGCACAATATGCAGCAGGCTGCACGCGTTAGCGACCTCACCGGATTCTTCCTTATGGGCAACCTAATCGAGTTCGACCGCACTAGGACAATATTTACAAGTCCAACCAAGAAGGAAACTGAGGATTATATTACCGGACGATTTGGTTGATACTAGAACAGGCAAACAGCTAATGAATAGAACGTTCGAAGAAGATCTAGACAAATTGCGCACCAGACTTATACGCATGGGTTCGCTCGTCGAAGAACAGGTTGAGTTTGCGCTACGTGCTCTACGCGAAGGCAATCTCGAACTTGCTCGTATCGTTACAGAACGCGACGATAAAATCGACAAGCTCGATCTTAAAATCGACAAGCAATGCCAGCGCATCTTTGCATTAAATCAGCCTGTTGCAAGTGATCTGCGTCTGCTTCTTGCTGCTGTCAAGATTAATAACGAACTCGAACGCATCGGCGACATGGCACACGACATTGCAACTCTGGTTATGCGTGCACCAGGCGCTGTCGAGCTTGCCACACGCATCGACGTAGCCCGCCTCTCTTCGGCAACCTATCGCATGGTAAAGTCTAGCCTCGACGCTTTCATCAACAACGACCCCGAGCTTGCAACACATATTCTCCCGTCAGATGCAACAGTCGACCAACTATACTCGCATCTTCAGTCAGAACTTGTTGCTGTAATGAATGCCGAACCCTCGACGGTAACCGATGGCGCCAGCCTTATAATCGCACTCCATACCATGGAGCGTATGGCCGACCATGCAACGAACATCGCCGAGAACGTAATCTTTCTTGTCCATGCCAAACTTGTTCGTCACCGCGCTGTGAACGAAGACGGCATCGATCTTTCGGACATTCATAACTCAAGCATTCTCGACAACGACCCAGATTAAGCCCTCGGTGAGACTGGTGTACCGTTCGTAGTTTGCAGCCTATGACGTCAACAAAAGGCATTGTACTCGCAGGTGGAAGCGGCAACAGGTTGTATCCAATGACTGCTGCTTTTTCGAAGCAACTACAACCTGTCTACGACAAGCCAATGATTGCCTACCCATTGTCAACACTGATGATGGCTGGCATTCGCGAAATCCTGATTATCTCTACACCACAAGACACACCTGTCTTTCAGCGCCTTCTTGGCGACGGAAAAAACTGGGGCGTTGAGTTGCAGTATGCAGTGCAGGATGAGCCACGTGGTATTGCCGATGCCTTCAGAGTGGGACGCTCCTTCATAGCAGACAACCAGGTTTGCCTAATTCTGGGCGACAACATCTTCTATGGCAAGCTCGACTTCCTACGTAATGCCATAGCATCGAATGAAGGGGCTACGATCTTCGGGTATCACGTGCAGGACCCAGAACGGTATGGCGTAGTAGAGTTGAACGACAAAGGCGACGTTGTTTCTCTCGAAGAGAAGCCCCTTACCCCTCGTTCCCACCTTGCCGTACCCGGACTCTACGTCTATACCCAAGATGTGTGCGACATTGCATCGGCGCTTTCACCCAGTGCACGCGGCGAGTTTGAAATAACAGATGTCCATCACGCATATCTCAAGAGCAATCGCCTGCGCGTAACGCAATTGGGGCGTGGCATTGCGTGGCTCGATACCGGCACGCCCGAGAGCATGCTCGAGGCGAGTACGTTCATTCATGCAATCGAAAAACGTCAAGGCATGAAGATCGGCTGCATCGAAGAAGTAGCGTGGCGTCAGGGCTTCATAGACGACGACGGCTACCGTCGCGTCGTAGAGTCGTTGCCACAGAGCTCTTATCGCACCTACTGCGAACAACTTTTACGGTAACGAGATGCACTACTTAAAGGGTTGCACGAGGATCCGTACGTGAAAGAGCAAACGGTTGGCACAGTCATCATTGCGTGTACTGCGCTTGCATTACTGTGGGCAAACTCTCCATTTAGGGCCTCTTACGAGGCCATAGGTGCCATCCATCACATTGTAAATGATGGTTTGATGGTGCTGTTCTTCTTTGTTGTTGGACTCGAGATTAAGCGCGAGCTGATGGATGATTCGGCAGCCGGACGCAAACATCTGATGCTGCCTATTGTAGCAGCACTGTCCGGTATGTTAATACCTGCCCTCATTTATATGGTGTTCAACATAGGTACTCCACAGGCGAGAGGGTGGGCAGTGCCGGTTGCAACCGATATAGCCTTTGCATTGGGCATTATTGCATTTTTTAGTAGTCGTGTACCTCCTGCGTTAAAACTTCTCGTTGCTGCGATAGCTATCGCAGACGACCTATTCTCTGTTGTTATCATTGCCGTTTTTTATGCAAAGCCCATCGATGTAGTATGGGTTACTGTTGCGGTTGCAATTCTTGTTTTCGTCTATTACATAAGCCGCTCTTCCTTCTCATCTGTTGTCTTGCTCGTAATATCTGGCCTAGCCCTTTGGCTATGCGTTTTACATTCTGGTATTCACGCAACGGTGGCAGGTGTTGCGATGGCCTTTGTTCTGCCTGCCAGCTCTGGGCTTCGAAAGGTTGAGCACAGCTTGCAGACTGTTGTGAACGCTGCCATCGTACCACTGTTTGTTATTGTTAATGCTGGCGTTGCTATTGACGCCTCTCTGCTTGGGGCGATGAATCAGCCTCTTTCCTTGGGTATTGTAGCAGGACTTTTGCTTGGAAAGCCGCTTGGAATTGTCGGAGCTGTCTGGCTCGCACTCAGGCTGCGTGTTGCAGAGCTTCCAAAGACCATAGCCATGAAACACATCATTGCAGCAGGTCTTATGTGTGGTATTGGATTTACGATGTCTCTATTTGTAGCCGATCTTGCATTCGACGTGGAGTCCGATCTTGCACTTGCAAAAATCAGCATCTTGGCGGCTTCTGTCTTAGCTGCGGTTTTAGGCTCGATTGCATTAAGTAGACTACCGAAACTCCAATCACCGTTGCCTACTCAGTAATCGGACAAGAAACTACACTCATGATTATCTACACTGTAAACGTTGCCGTACAATTTGACCTACTTGACAACTGGACGCAGTGGATGCGCGATGTGCACATCCCTGACGTGTTGAAGACAGGTCTGTTTATTAACGCTACGTTAGAGCGTGTTGTAGACCCTGTCTGGGAGGGACATACCATCTACGTTGTACGATATGAATGCGACTCAATGGAGTCGTATGAACACTATAGAGACGAATTCGCGCCTGCACTTCAGGCCGATCATAAAGAACGTTACGGTATAAAGATCGTGTCCGAACGAACCGTATCAGAAGTGCTTTTTACATTGTAGTCGACAATATCACTTGTTACGTAGCGCTAGTACAGCTCGGGGGTAATTCGATACTCTTCGACTGGGTTGCCCCTAATTAGATGCTCTTGAATGATGCGTTCCAGCACTTCTTCGTCGCAAGAGTGATACCAAACGTTGTCGGGGTGAACGACTGCAATCGGACCGCTTGCGCAAATGCGTAGACAGTTTGCTTTAGTTCTAAAAATTTTACCTGGAACATCGAGTTCTAGTTCGTGCAGACGTCTCTTGAGGTAATCCCACGACTGCAAGCCATCCTTCATAGAACAACATTTAGGTTTAGACTGATCTGCACACAGAAAGATGTGTCGATCGTGCGTTCCGACCTGTAGTTCTAATGCCTTTTCTTTTAGTTTCTTCACTTCACAACATAGCCGTCAAGTACCTGTTCGATGACCTGCTTCAGCTCTTGGTAAAGATCGCCATGAGTCCACGTGACTATAAAGCACATGCCCTTACGTCCAGTATACAAATAGCCCCTGTAGACAAACACTTGTTTGGCGACAAGAGAAGTAATGGAAACGTCCGTTAGTTGTTTACCATTTACTTGCACTGTCCTTTGTTTTGAAATCCTTGGGTCTTTTACTTCCGGGGCAGCACTTGCCATTCCTTCTACAAAGGCGGAGATGAAGTCAACGGCAGGAACGAAGTCTGGGCTTGTTACAACAGCGAGAAATACGTCGCCTTCACTGTGTACAAGTTCAAGCGTCGAACCTGGTACAAGGTTTTCTGTTATTTTCGACCATGTATTCGGGTCGACATACAGTCTCCCTATTGGTAGGTCAAATGCCTTGGTGTTCTTTCTACTCTTCGTTCGAACAGTGGTAGAATTCGAATCAAACGCTGGCAATTCTAAAGGAAATGCTAACAACACACTACATACTAGTAAAACTATCGCGATCATAATGTATTGCCTGCTTGAATGATGGTGTGTGGTGGTACGGCAAACGACACGCCCAAATCTGAAGCCAACTTCCGGATTGCTACGTTGATGTCCATCCTACTTTGCTGCTCATCAGGTGAACTGGGCTCGAAGTAACACTGAAATAGCACCTTCAGCGAGTAGTCTCCATACTCGGAAAAAGCAATTGAAGCGGTCTCTGGAGTCTTGATAGTATGCGGATGTTCCCGGATAATGGCATGTAATCCATCGATGAATTTCGAGAGTTGTTCGGGGTCGGTATCATACGCAAGGTTCAGGGTAATCTTGTACTGACGCATCACCCTGAGGCCCAGATTATCGACGGTCATGTCCGCAAGGCGTCCGTTCGGAATGTAAACAATCGAGTTCGAAAGCGACCTCAGCCGTGTACTTCGAAGTCCGATATCCTCGACGACCCCTTCCGCCCCCTGCACGATGACGTGATCGCCTACAACAAAAGGCTTGTCGGTCAAAATCATTATCGCACCCAGAAAGTTACGAATGGTGTCTTGAGAAGCCAAAGCAATTGCCACGCCACCAATTGAAAGGCCCGCGATAACAGCAGTAAGGTTCACATCGAATTGTTGCAGAATGGCAACAATACCGACAATGATAACGACAAGTTTTAGCGCGCGTCGAATTAACGGACGCAATTGGGTGTGTGTATGTCTACCCTTCGATGTTTTCCACGCAATGTGCTCTACGACGGCATCGACAAGTCTGTACGCTGTTATGATTGCGAACAGCGGTATTAAGACGTTCAGCACCAGTACTGCGTATTGCGATGTGTGAAGGGGTAGTCGCAACAAAGGAAGTAACAGAGCCAGGATTGAGGATGTAGCTAACAATGCAAGTGAGCGTCCGATGTGCTTGTATACCGAAACCTCAGGTTCACTTAACCGAAATCGTCTGAAACACCAGCCTACAAACCATGCGGCAACGGGCTGCAAAGCCTTAAGGCAGAGGAAGGCCACGATAAGTAGAATGCCAATGCCAAGCCACTGCCACAAATACAGTCCAATGAACGTGGTTCCTTCTGCGGGAGTTAGGTCGGCAAAAAATTCAAGACCAAACGGGTACAAAGCGTCATACATCATGGGTACGCTCTGTACCGTGTACGCAGAGAATACCCAGTTCTCGCCGTCTCGAACTAAGGAGATGCGGGGTTCTTTCGGGAAAGGTCTGAATTCTGAGAGTTGCGTCGTAGTGTCGAGATACTCAGGGCTATTCGGAACCGATTCTAGGCGAACGTACAGACCCTTTCCCCGAATTATCTCGCGCAGATGCCGGGCTCGTTGCACTGCCTCGGCGCTTGGTATGCCCGTATTCTGCAGTACAAGGGCTGCTGTGTTGTAGTCTTCAACACGCTCGTCTGTACTAGTTAGAAACGTCCTTAACGCTTGGCGCGGAGTAGTGCGATCGACTGGTACTACAGCGTACAGTTGCGTACTCAACAAAAAAAGTGTTGAGTACAAAACGAACCAACGACCTACAACCATTATATCATCACCAGGCTTACCTAGAGTAGTGAAAATGTTACGACGCTCCTGGCGAATTGAGACCCACAAACATTTCCTTGAGGTTTGTAAGCGAAACGAGTCCTTTGTCACCCTCGCCGTGCTTGCGCAACCCGACGCCACCCGCTTCTATTTCTTTTGTGCCTATGATGAGAGCGAATGGCACTTTCTTTTGCTCGCTCTCTGCAATCTTGCGACTAATCTTTTCATTGCGCACGTCGAGGTTGAATCGAAAGCCCATCAATTCGAGGTCTTTCGCAAGCTCTCGCGCAAACTCGTGATGTGCATCGGCAATCGGCAGAATGCTTATCTGAACAGGTGCGAGCCAGAACGGGAAATTGCCTGCATAGTGTTCGATAAGGATAGAGATGAACCGCTCCATCGAGCCAAAGGGCGCTCTGTGAATGATTACTGGTCTGTGTTTTGCGTTGTCGGCACCAACGTATTCGAGATTGAACCGTTCGGGCATAACGTAGTCTACCTGCACCGTTCCTAGTTGCCATTTACGTCCGATTGCATCGCGTACAATGAAGTCGATCTTCGGTCCGTAAAACGCAGCTTCACCAAGGCCAATAAAGTACGGAAGCTCCATGGCGTCTGCAACCTCTTGAATTTCTTTCTGCGCACGATCCCAGTATTCGATGTCGCCACCATACTTGGTTTCGTTGTCGTCGCGGAATGAAAGACGAGTTGTTACTTCCATTCCAAACGTAGAAAACACGAGTTGTGTTAGTTCTACAACGCTTCTGATTTCATCTTTCAATTGGTCGTGTGTGCAGTAGATGTGTGCATCATCCTGCGTAAAGCCCCTTACCCGCGACAGTCCGTTCAGTTCACCCGATTGCTCGTAGCGGTACACTGTGCCGAACTCTGCAAGACGCAATGGAAGATCGCGATACGAGCGGGGTTTCGATGCGTAGATCTGGTGGTGATGCGGACAGTTCATCGGCTTGAGCAAATACTGCTCGTCGTCGATTGTAATGGGCGCGAACTGCGAGTCTGCGTAATACGGGTAGTGTCCAGAGGTTTTGTACATCTCTAGATTTCCGATGTGCGGCGTAATTACTTCCTGGTATCCACGCTTGGTTTGTTCGTCGCGCAGGAAGGCTTCGAGCCGACGACGCAATACCGTTCCGTTCGGGAGCCACACGGGGAGTCCGCCACCAATGATCGGCGTAACCATGTAAATCTCTAGTTCACGTCCGAGCTTACGATGATCTCTGCGTTCTGCTTCTTCGCGTTGCGTGATGAATTCTTCGAGCTGTGTTTTCTTCGGGAATGCAATGCCGTATATGCGTGTTAACACCGCGCGCTTTTCATCGCCGCGCCAATACGCACCAGCAACACTTAGTAACTTTGGATACTTAATGAGTCCGGTCGACGGCACATGTGTACCCCGACACAAATCGGTAAAGCCACCCTGTTTGTACAGCGTTACTTCTTGGCCCTTCAGGCCCTCGAGAAGCTCAAGTTTGTACTGGTCGCCTTTGGCAGTGAAGTATGCAACGGCATCATCCCATGTAATCTCGACACGTTCGTATGGTACATCGCGCTTGGCAAGCTCCTGCATTTTTGCTTCGATTGCAGGTAGTTCTTCGACGGACAGCTTTGCACTTCCGGGAAGTTCGACGTCGTAGTAGAAGCCTTGCTCGATTGGCGGACCAATTCCGAATTTCACACCAGGGTATAACATTTCGAGCGCCTCGGCCATCAGGTGAGCAGTCGAGTGCCAGAAGATGCTGCGTCCTTCATCGTTGTCGAACGTAAGAATGCGTACCGTTGCGTCGGCAGTAATTGGCCTCGACAGATCGTACGGAACGCCGTTCACAATCACGCCTAGGGCGTTACGGGCAAGTCCGTCAGAAATACCCTTCGCCACATCCATGCCAGTAGATCCGGACGGCATCTCGCGCACGTCGCCGTTCGGTAGAGTAATGTTCATTCGGAAAATTACGGAATGCCGACAAGAGCACAGGTAACTCCGCTGCGGCATGCCCTATCGCTATCGCCGTAGCACAGGCCCTATCGCTGCTATAGACCGTTTACCCTTGAGGGACGTCGCGCTTCAGCCCCTTTTTCGACCCTTCATAGAGTTCGAATTCGAGTAGCCGGCATTCGATATCGGCCGACCAGAATTCTATGCGCCGTTTGGTCTTCAGACCAATCTCTTTTGCGAGGTCCATGTTGCCGGTAAAGACATAACCGAAGTAGCCCTTGCATTCGGTTTTGAGGAAGTCGCCAATGTCGTGGTAAGTGGTTCGAAGCCGCTCTTCATTGCCCATGCGTAATCCGTATTCCGGATTAAAGATGATGATGCCAGGGGGCTCAGGAAGGGGTGTCTGACGGAATTCGCACTGCGAGAAACGCATGAAGGCAGCAACTCCTGCGCGACGTGCATTTTCGCGAGCGAACTCTAAAACTACTTTATCATAATCTGTACATATAAACTGATCGCGCTCAACCGTCTTGCGTCCGGCACGCGCTTCATCGCGCATGATGTTCCACGCATTTGCATCATACCACAGCGTATGCATAAAGCTAAAGTTGGTGCGAATAGACCCCGGTGCGAGGTTAGCCTGCACCATCGCCGCTTCAATGCCAAGGGTACCACTGCCACACATCGGATTTACAAAGGGTTGTCCGCTCTTCCAGTCCAGTGCCATCACCACTGCCGCGGCCAGGCTCTCACGTAGGGGTGCCTTGCCGGGGTGTATACGATAACCACGCTCGGACAATGGAGTGCCTGATGTATCGAGGTATACCATGCACGTTTCGTCGTGCCAGAACAGAAACACAACGGCTCGGTCGGTGGCAGCGCCGCTGTCCGGACGTCGTCCTTTCTTCTCGCGTATACGATCGACAATTGCATCCTTGCACCGCACGTTCGCATACTGTGTGTTGTCTATGCTCCCAGTCTTTACACTCGATACAACAGCCACATATCCATCGGCATCGATAATGTCTTCCCATGCAACTGTCTTCACTACTTCATACATGGCGTTCGCATCGTTAACCGACCACGAACCCAGACGCAGCAACACACGATGCGCTGTGCGAATCCACAGGTTCAGGCGCATACAATCGGCAAACGTCCCCACTATCTCGATCGCTGCAGGGTGTTCGTACACAACATCATAACCCAACGCTTCCACTTCTTTGCGAAGATGTGGTTGAATTGCGCGGGCACAGGTAAGAAGAATGGTCATAGGCTCTGCTGTTCTAGCACTCATAGGCTCTGCTCTAATCCTTCAATCAATTCGTCGACGTCTGCACGTTGTATGATATACGGGGGCAGCAGACGAAGCACATTGCCCGATGTAGCGTTAGTAATAATCTTGCGTTGGAGCAGGCGTTCGACGACCGGAGCGGCTTCAGAGGTAAGCACAACGCCTTGTATGCAGCCTCTGCCACGTAGTTCCCTTATGTGTTCGGGGTTGCGTTGCGCCAAAGCTTCGAGCTGTTGTTGCAGATACGCGCCAATTGTGTTTAGGTGTGCTTGCAACCCGTTCGATAGTTCATCGAGGACTACAGAGCCTGCCGCGCAAGCAAGTGCATTGCCACCATAGGTTGTGCCATGCATTCCTTTTTCGAGCATGCCTGCTGCTTCATCGGTGGCTAGGATAGCCCCCAAAGGCAAGCCCCCTCCCAGAGCCTTTGCAACCGTTACAATGTCGGGTTTGATGCCGTAGCGTTCGAATGCAAAGAACGTGCCTGTACGTCCAATACCAGTCTGAACTTCATCGGCGATGATAAAGAAGCCGAATTCCTGACGAAGCTCTTCGAGCGCATTCACAAATTCGTCGGTGGCCGATGTAATTCCGCCTTCGCCTTGTATGAACTCGAGCATCACTGCACAAGTCTGTGCATCAACACGAGCGCGAAGGGCATCGACATCGTTGTAGGGCAATACAAGGGTATGGGGCAAGAAGGGGCCCATGCCGTCTTTGTAGATCGGCTTGTCCATTATCGACAGCGCCCCGTAGGTTCGACCGTGGAAGCCGCCAGAGAAGCCGATGAGGTCGTAACGTCCGGACTTCGACCCATGCCTGCGGGCAATTTTCAATGCACCGTCTGTACTCTCTGCACCAGAGTTGCTAAAAAAGACTCGAGGGTAACCTGTAACTGCCTGTAATTGTTCGGCAAGTCGTATCTGCGGTTCTTGATAAAAGAAGTTAGATACGTGCATGTATCGCTTCGTCTGCTCTACAATAGCCTCAACAAGTTTTGGGTGTGAATGCCCAAGAGCGTTTACAGCAATACCACCGAGGAAATCGAGGTACACACTTCCGTCTGTTGTGTATACCCTACACCCTTCTGCACGCTCTATTTGCAGTGGTAAGCGTCTATACGTTTGAAAAAGAACTGCTTTTTCACGATCGATGAGGTCAGTATTCATTTCTTGCATGCTCACGAACGAAGGATCTTCGTCATTTTTTAAGGATGACAATCTCAACTCGGCGGTTTAGTTGGCGTGCTTCTTCTGACGTGCCGTTAGCTATTGGACGTGTCTCGCCGTAGCCCTTAAGAATGAGCCTATCTCGCTCAATGCCCGAAAGCAGCAGTCGGTCGTACACACTTCGAGCGCGAGCCTCTGATAGTGTTTGATTGAGTTCGGATGAGCCCCGATCGTCTGTGTGGCCGCCCACTTCGATTATAATAGCAGAGTTCTCTTTCAGCAATTTTCCAATGCGGTCGATTTCCGGAAATGATTCGCCACGGAGCGTCGCCACACGATAGTCGAAAAAGATATTATTGAGTGCCGCAACGCTACCCACTTCGATAGGCACGAGATAGAGGTCGCGCTTTATTTCTGTGTACTCTGTGAGCAACGTGAGATCTATGTTGTCGTTAACAGAAAGGAAGCCAGACGCAGAGGCGCGGAAGCCATAGTTGTTTCCGGCAGGAAGCACAATCTTGTAGGCACCCGTTGTAGGAGTACTTCGTGCAGAACCAATTTCGACGCCTTGCGGCAGAAGTTCGTAGAAAATGTCTGCTTCGATTGGCTCGCCAGTAACCTTGTTTAGTACACGGCCTGTGATGAGGACAACGGGACGTGGACGCATTTTTTCAGGCAGACGGACTTTAAAGATGTCACCCATACCGTGGCTGTTGGCAAACGATACATAGTAAGCGTAATCACCCGATGCCGGAATTGTGTAGTACAAGTCCCAGCCACTTGAATTGATGGTTGGGCCGAGGTTTTCCGGTGTCGACCAGTTTGTCCATGTAGAATCCAAACGTCGCGTTACAAACACATCGAAGCCCCCGTATCCGCCATGTCCGTCGGATGCGAAATACAACGACGAATTATCCGATGCGATGAACGGTGTTGCTTCATGTCCAAAGGAATTAACAACAGTATCCAGGCTCACTGGTTCAGACCATGTACTGTCTGGTTGCTTCTTTGAGAAATACAGGTCGCGGCCACCACGAGAATCTCTGCGCTCCACAGCCATGATGATGGTTTTGCCATCATTGGACAGTGAGAATTCGTGGTGTACGTTAAGGTTGTAGTAGTTCTTAATTACGACGGGCTGAGGAACTGCCCATCCTGTAGCGGTTCTACGCGATGCTGCAAAGCCACGTTGTTTATTAGCCGGATTGCTGTACGCGTCTCCAACAATAATGGTATTTCCGTCAGGGGTAATCGAACACAGGTAGTTATTACCTCTGTTGTTCAAAGGAATGCCAATATTCCTCGCAAAGCCCCATTTACCATCGAGTTGCAGTTCCGAGAACCAGATATCCTGCCCAAACCCACCTATGTTGTCTGGGTTGTTACTGCGACAGAAATACAAGGTCTTACCATCAGGTGCAATGACCGGAAGGATGTCGTCGTAGACGCTGTTTACATTCAAGCCAAGATTTTGCGGCAAACCAACGGTATCACCAAACGTCGATGTGCCTTGTGCTACTGCATACGGCGCCATGAAGGTCATCATGGCACCGATGCAAAGCGTCAACACTACAATCCGTACCGGCTTCAGTACAATCACCGCAACTATTGAGCTATTAATCAATGTTTGTGAACTGTTAATCAATGGTTGTGCACGATGGTCATTTCTATCTTCTCGAGCGGGTTATCGCCCGCGTCGCGTGGAGAAGCCACAATTGCGTCAGCTACTTCCATTCCGCTTAATACTTCACCAAACGCTGTGTATTGGCCGTCGAGGAATGTCGGAGCTCCAACACAGATGAAGAATTGTCCACTATAGCTGTTTGGGTCGTTCGTACGAGCGCCTGAAACAACACCACGTACGTGTGACTTCGTCTTGCTGAATTCAGCTTTCACAAGATCACTGTGACCACCACTACCCCATGATGTGCGAGGTCCAGACTTACTGTTCGGGTCTCCACCCTGAATCATGAAGCCAGGGATGACACGGTGAAATGCAGTGCCGTTGTAATGTCCTTCGTGAACACGCACATCAAAATGCGCGCAGTGCAACGGAGCAACATCTGGCCAGAGCTTCAGTACCATCTTGCCAAGTTCTTTATTGCCCTGCTTGACGGTAATGGTGTACTCGTACTTCGTTGTAGCCGAGTGCTTTTCTGTTGGTGTAGACATGGCATCCTTCGTTTTTGCGGACTTCTGGGCTGAACAGTTTGTAAAGAGCAAAACGCTCATGGCAGCTAGAAGAACTGTCGAGAAAATAGTTTGCATATGCTTAATTCAAAAAGGTTAGAGTGATTTAACAGTTACGGTTTTTATGAGAATTGGCTTTTTCGGAATCCCGTCGGCGTCACCCAACGGACCCGGCTCGACTTCAGCCTTCGAAATAGCCTCGACAACATCAAGTCCGTCTATGACGCGGCCGAAGATAGCGTATTGGTGAGGTAGTGAGGCTGCACGGTCAAGGCAGACAAAAAACTGACTGGTAGCTGAGTTCGCGGCGGGCTTACGTCCAGTCGCCAGCACAGTTGCCATGGCTACAACACCTTTCTGATATCCAATTCGAGAAGAAGCAGTAAGCGGGTCAAGCTCATCAACTAGAGGCTTCCCATCAGCAGTCGTTCCACCCTTGCCCCACTCGGTCTTCGAGTTCGCATCCTTCGTCAGTGGGTCTCCTGATTGGATAACAAATCCGCGTGCAACTCTATGAAAAAGCACGCCATCGTACTTTCTTCGCTGTGCCAACGCTACAAAATTGGCAACAGTTTTCGGTGCATCAATACCATAGAGTCCAATTATTATTATTCCCTTCGATGTCCGCACTGTCGCAACATGGGTTACAACGGCCGTATCAGCGGCTGTAATAGAGGTTTCGGCGGGTACAGAAACATTGGGTTCGACTGAGTCTAAACGTTCCGATATGATGTGTTTTTCGGAAGCCGGTTCGTTTCTCACAGGTGTACACGACGTGAGCAACAGTACAATACCGAGTCCAACGCGGTACACGACGAATGGCATCAACGACCTCTGTTTAAGGAAGCTCATTAGGAATGCAATCGATAGGTAGCCCGTAATACCAGCTGCGGCAGTTGCACTCAAAACCTGCATTCCGCCAGTTTCCCAGGAGAGGTTTGGTGCCTCTTGAACAAACTCTAACACACCAGCGCCAAAAATTGCGGGCAACGAGAGCAGAAATGAAAATCGTGCGGCTTCTGGCCGAGTTAGCCCCCTAAATAGTCCAGCAGTAATTGTCGTACCACTGCGAGACGAGCCTGGGATAAGCGCCAGAACTTGTGATGCGCCGATGATGAGTGCGTCGATGATGTTCATCTGATCTGTAGTGCGCTTAAACGACGACAACCGATCTGCGATTGCAAGCAGAACACCAACCACAATTAGACTTGTTCCGATGACCTCGAGGCTCTTCGTAAATGTACCTTCGAAAAAGTCTTTGAAAAGAAATCCGACAACAACAATCGGAATCGACCCGATAATTACAAGCCATGCGAGACGCGATGGTGCAGATTGTTCGCGGAATGGACGTCGTACAACAAAATTTTCTGAAAAGAATGCCTTGGTCATCGATGCAATGTCTTTGTAGAAATACACAACCACGGCAGCAAGCGTACCAAGCTGTATCGTCGCCATGAAGGCAGTCCACGACTGCGGATTATTGGGATCGATGACACCAAACCACGCCGCAGCAATCGTTAGATGCGCAGTGCTCGATATTGGAATGAACTCGGTGAGCCCCTGAATTATTCCCAGCAGGATTGCGGTCAACAAACTCATGCGATTAATGTGCCTCGTACCATCAATGTGCCTCGTACCATCAATGTGCCGCGTACCATCAATGTGCCTCGTATCATCAATGTGCCTCGTATCATCAATGTGCCTTGTATCATCAGTGTGCCTCGTACCATCAGTGTGCCTCGTACCATCAATGTGCCTCGTACCATGATATGCCGATGCCTGTGTCTACAACAACGGGAACGTTGTTCAGAGGCATTGCCTGCTCCATTCCTTCTTTGACGAGTGCCGTTAATTCTTCGACCTCGTCGTTGTACACTTCGAACACCAGTTCGTCATGTACCTGCAGCATCATGAGTGAGCGCATGTTGCGATTCTTCATGTCGGCATGAATGCGAATCATGGCAACTTTTAGCATGTCTGCAGCAGAGCCCTGAATGGGCATGTTGATACACGCACGTTCTGCTGCTGTTCGCAAGCCTCGGTTTGCAGAGTTAATAAGCGGGAAGAACCTGCGTCGTCCGAGCAGCGTGGCGGCATATCCGCGCTGCCGCGTAACGGCAATGGTCTCTTCCATGTACTGCTTTATTCCTGCGTACTTGGTGAAATAGTTTTCGATAATCTGAGCGCCTTCTGCTCGAGGAATGCCGAGACGCTGAGCAAGACCAAATGCACCTAGGCCATACATTATACCAAAGTTTACAGTCTTCGCAACACGTCTAAAGTCTGGTGTAACAGATGCAATTGGCACATCAAAAAGAATTGCAGCAGTAGCAGTGTGAATGTCTTCACCACTCTTGAAAGCAGCAACGAGATTCGGGTCTTGAGAGATGGCTGCCATAATGCGCAACTCGATCTGCGAATAGTCAGCAGAAAAAATCTTTGCATCGGGTGACTGCGGCACAAATGCTTTGCGAATCCGCAATCCGAGTTCGCTGCGAATGGGAATGTTCTGAAGATTAGGGTCGGTAGACGACAACCGTCCGGTTGCAGCAACCGTCTGATTGTATGTCGTATGCACGCGTTGTGTGCGTGGGTGGATGAGCTTCGGCAACGATTCGACGTATGTCGAGCGAAGCTTTTCGACCTGACGATAATCGAGAATGAGCTGAGCTATCGGAAATGCTTCGGAGAGCTCTGTAAGAACACTTGAGTCCGTCGAAAAACCTGTTTTCGTCTTCTTCGATGTTGGAAGCATCAACTTCTCGAACAACACTTCTCCAAGCTGCTTATTCGAAGCAATGTTGAACTCCTGTCCCGCTTCCGCCCATATCTCCTTTTCTAATCGCGCAGCTTCGGTTCGCATGAAGTCGCCCAGATCGCTCAGCGCCGATGGCTCAATGCGCACACCGTTGAACTCCATCGTCACGAGCACGGGCACGAGAGGAAACTCGACGTTCTGTGCGAGATCGATGAGATTGTTCTCTTCGAGCTTCGGACGTAAGATGTTCGAGAGCTTCAGGGCAACATCGGCGTCTTCAGCAGCATACTCTGTTAGCTGTGCGAGGTCTACTTCGCGCATCGACCGCTGCTGCGATTTCTTCTCGCCAATCAGCGCTGTAATCGGCACGGGCTTATAGTTCAACCATCGTGCACTCAACGCATCGAGTCCGTGTGTCTTGTCTGCATCCAGCAAATAACTCGCAAGCATCGTGTCGAACGCAATCGGTGCGACGTCAATCCCATATCGCTTCAAAATCAACGCATCGAACTTGATGTTCTGTCCAATTTTTCCTGTTAAGGGGTCTTCGAGAAGGGGCTTTAATGCACGCACGACATCTGCAATAGGAAGTAGTTCTTTATCGGTACGATGGTCTGTGTCGAACAGCGTTGATGACGGGTCGGCATCGGAGTCGTCGACTGCGATAAAAAACGCAGTGCCTTCGGCATTACTAAGCGATGCACCAACGACGTGGCACGACATGCAATCGAGCGATGTAGTCTCGAGATCGACGGAAAGAATCGAAGACCCTTTCAGCCCCTTAACCATATCGTCGAGTCCGCCTAGCGTATGCACAAGCGTGTACGTATGCTCGACGTCGTTTACGGTTTGCAATGGCGGACCATCGGCTGCATTCTCTGCGGCGCCGAAATCGATCGAGCCATCGGCGTTCACAGTCGAACCACCAGCGCTGTTAGCTCCGTCGGCTGGCAGGCTTGCGCCACCACCGTACATGACGTTAAAGCGTTTGCGCAATGTGTGGAAGCCAAGTTCACCACAAAATGCATCGAGCGAAGGATAGTCAACTTGTTTACGAACGAGCCGAACGCGTTTTGCATCGACAGGAACATCGAGATCCATCGTTACAAGCTTCTTCGACAAGAAGGCCATGTCGCGAGAGACTTCGAATTTGGTACGTAGAGATTCGCGTTCGATTTCGTGCAGGTTGTCGTAGAGATTTTCTACGCTGCCGTATTTCTCGATAAGAGGAATGGCAGTCTTTTCTCCGACACCTTTTACGCCAGGTACGTTATCGGATGCGTCGCCAATGAGGGCAAGTACGTCGACAACGTGCTGCGGACCCACCCCGAACTTTTCTTTTACGCGCACGGCGTCGTACATATCGTAGACGCCAACATCGCGTCCGGGACGCAACACGAGCACCTTGTCATTTACAAGCTGGAAGTAATCTTTGTCCGACGTAACGCAAAGCACGTCGTGTCCATCCGCCGACTCTCTCTTCGCAATCGTACCGATAACATCATCGGCCTCGAAGCCTGGCATCTCTACGCACTCCATGCCCAGCAGACCGATCATGCTTTTTATTCGGGCAAGCTGTGGAACCAGGTCATCGGGGAATGCATCGCGGTTTGCTTTGTACTTGTCGTACATCAAGTGCCGGAACGTCGGGTGAGGTGTATCGAACACCACAGCAATGGCCTCGGGCGCGTGACGCTCCAAAAGATGTAGCAGAATGTTGGCAAAGGCAAACACTGCAAACGAGGGCTCACCCGATGGCGAGGCCATCCCGGTTTTCGAAAGTGCATGATAGGCACGGAAAACCAGCGACATACCGTCGATAAGGATCAGGGGATGGGTCATTAGAAGGGCCAAAGATACGGACCGTATTATTGCCGTTCGTTCCAGTCACAATAAACGTCCGTTCGGCTCACAGTTACCGTTTGACTCTCCTTTTGAGTGCGTCTGGCGCTCTGAATTCACCATACCCTGTGAAAACGCCCTTCACTTTGAAAACACCCTACTCTTTGAATACGCCCTTCACTTTGAAAACACCCTACTCTTTGAATACGACCTTCACTTTGAAAACACCCTACACTTTGAAAACACCCTACTCTTTGAATACGACCTACCCGTTGAAAACACCCTACTCTTTGAATACGACCTACCCGTTGAATACGCATGCTGGCAGCTGTTCCTGATTTCTGGCTTTACGCGGGCTTTATTGCCCTAGTCCTGTTCCTATTAGCCCTAGACCTTGGCGTTTTGAATCGCAAGCCTCATGTTGTGAAGCTAAGCGAGGCGCTGGGTTGGACGGCATTTTGGGTGGGACTTGCATTGGCCTTTAACGCCTTTGTGTGGCAATTCAAGGGAGCTGTAGCTGCGAAGGAATTTTTTGCGGGATACCTGTTAGAGCAGTCGCTTTCGGTCGACAACATCTTTGTGATTATCCTGATTCTCAGGTATTTCAAGGTCGACCCGAGGTACCAGCACAAGGTCCTCTTTTGGGGAATCGTGGGTGCCCTCGTGATGCGTGGGACCATGATCGCACTTGGCTCAGCTCTTATTAACTCGTTCGATTGGATTTTCTTCGTGTTTGGCGCCTTCCTGGTTTATACCGGTATCCGCATGGCCTACCATAATGAAGAAGACGCCGACCTGGCCGACAACTTCGTCGTGCGTTTGTCGCGGAAATTCCTGCGCATCACGCAGCATTACCATGCCGATGCCTTTACGTTGCGCAAAGATGGGCTTCGTTATTTCACGCCGCTGTTTGTTGTGGTTCTCGTGGTCGAGGTCACCGATCTCGTGTTCGCTGTCGATTCTATCCCGGCCATTTTCGCAATTACGAAGGACCCGTTCATCGTCTTCACGTCGAACGTATTCGCAGTCATGGGCCTGAGATCGCTGTTCTTCGCCGTAGCCGGCGCTATGGACCACTTCAAGTATCTGAAGTACGGCTTAAGCGTCATCCTCTGCTTTATTGGCGTGAAGATGTTCATTCAGGCATGGTATCATATTCACGTCGAGGTTGCTTTAGGAGTTATCGTTGGCGTGCTCGGCATATCAATTCTGACGTCGATCATTGCCAAGCGCCGCGCTAAATAATAAAGGACTTACGCGCATGATCCCGGGAGATAATGATCCCCGGAATCAACACATCGCGGTTTGGGGAATTGTCCTCATCCTTCTCCTTTCCTCATGCGCCTCGACCAAGGTGCAACGCTCGTCGCATCCAGTTGTAAATAGAGTCCTAATCGAGGCTGAGGACCTCATCGGAACGTCCTATTGCTCTAGAGGCACTACGCCCGACTGTTTCGACTGTTCTGGCTTTGCTTCGTGGTGTTATGCCAAGGCAGGAGTTACCCTACCCCGCTCGTCGAAAGATCAATACTCGTCTGGTGTTTCGGTAGAGATTGAAGACCTCGTGCCAGGTGACCTGGTATTTTTTATTACGTACGGACGTGACATATCGCATGTAGGCATCTATGCTGGGCATGACAAATTCGTACACTCCTCTACCTCTAGCGGTGTTATGATATCGTCGATGAACGAAGCATACTGGAAAGCACGCTTCTTTGGTGCTCGTCGTATTTTAAAGCAATGACTACACAAACGGCTGTAACAGCGAACGTACATGCGAGAGGGTCTGTCTATAGACGACTGCTTGTTTCTATAGCCCTCGTGCTAACGTTCCTATCATCGGCACACTCTGCAGACACAACCTGGATTGAAGGCACCATACGCAGCGTCACGAAACGCCCGATACTCATCGGTCACGCCATGCTCGTAGAACCTGCAGTCAACTTGCCGCTGAACGAACCTCGAGCAGAGGACAGACGCAAACCCTTTGCAATAACATCGGTTAGCGCAGACGGACGTTTTCGTATTGCGACGACCGAGAAGGGACATCATGTTCTCCGCATTACAGCCCCCTACCACAAGCCCATCGAACGTAGCGTGCTTTGTTCGGGTGGACATACAATTCTTGTGGACGCCATTGCAACAACGCAGTTCATGCCAACTAACATCCTGACGCCAGGTCCGGTTCGAAGAACCGATGGCTGGCGGCTAACCGAAAAACGCATGGATACAATTTATTCATTGAAAAGTGTTGGGAAGGGGCTTTACGCGGTTAACATCCCAACGACGGATTCAATAATCCATTACGATTTTGCAACTTCAATTCGTGGTGTTCATCATTCTGAAATGGCTGCAGGGTCGCAAGGTGTTGATGGTACACGCGATTCAAATGGTATCTATCTGTCATCTGTGCGCAGTACCAATGGCATTGCCCGCGTCATAGTAAATACAAATGTTTGGTTAAGATCGAATGCGCCATCGAAACTAACCTTTCTTAGTACCGACGACGCGACACTCGATACACTCATTATGCACATCGAACAACGAAATCAAGTACGACCTGCGGGAAATCCGAATGCGATGCGTGGCGTGCAGCGTCCAGCACCTAGCCCACTCGCTGCAATGCCTGGCTCATACTCCAACTATGCGTTGCGCAGCAACAGAGTCCGCGAAGTAGCAGCATTGGCCTACGGGGTTCAATGGGATTCACTTAAGAGCATCGTGCCACCGACGTCTATGGCGTGGACAATTGGACAACATGCGTTTTTTAATGTAGTTCTTCAGGCAGGTGGACAGCAGGATGTGCTCGACTACACCGACACGTTATTTGCTACCCACCAGGTGCGTCGTATCATACCACCAATGCAGGCAGCCGCCGCTGCATATGCATTCCGATTCGGCATGCCCGAACGAAGTCAGCGTTTACTTGCCGATCTACAGCGCGAGTTTCCGAATCATGAGCGAACGAGCGAAAGTCGTCGCTTGGCAGATCGGAACCGTCCGATTCAAGTAGGAAAGCCGATGCCCGAATTCGAATGGATGTCTGCAAGTACCCCTCCGCAACGCATATCATCGAGTTCGCAGGCTGGCAATCTCACGCTCTATTTCCTTTGGGGCGCACGAGAGCAAAACACAACTCTGCTCGCCGATCTACAACGATTGCAGGCGAAGTATGCTGCCGCTGGACTACATGTAGTGGGGATATTCGCAGGCTCTAGCAGCACGCAACCAGAATGGCTGGCATCCAATATGCAACAGTACGCCTGGCCTACGGTTTATAGCGACGGTTCACAACAATCACCGGCAGTCTTGCTCGATAATGCCGCTCCGTTTACCCTACTGGTCGGACCAGACAATAGAATTGTCATGGTATCTGGTGGTCTTAATATCGTGGAACTAGATGAACAACTTGCCAAGCACCTCAGAAAGTAGCAGAATCAAGCTGAACTGGCTTGATATTCTCTTGATTGCCTTTGTATGCTTTCTATGCAGCGTACAGATCGTACAACCGTTTATGTGCGATCACGAGATTTATGCAAGGGGCGGAAAGGTGCTCCTCGACG
>JAWXBR010000062.1:0-107600 GCA_034440235.1 bacterium | reverse complement strand
GAGCAGGGGGCTCAGTGATGATTGATACCGATACAATTATTGGTAGTCTGCATGTAGAAGCGCATGGAGGAGACGGTGGCAATACACTCGGACGTCTTTACTGTTTTGGTGCTGGTGGTAGCGGTTCAGGAGGACGTGTTGGATTTACAAACACTACACCGATGGCCACGACTATTACAGATGTTCGTAGTGGAGTGGCAGGCCTAGCTAGTGTTAGAGGCCAATCGGGTGTTGTAAGCCCGTGTGAAAGTATGCATGATGGAGCACAGGGTGGCACCGGACACCTTGCCATGCAACGCTATTCGGAACAACCAATGCATGAAAGAAGGGCAAGTGTTGCAAGTGTACTAGTGAATCCAATTAGTCCAGGCGACATAGCCTCTATCATACATGGCTCTGATACGTTACTAACGCAGCCCCTTGACAAATCGACATGGATTAAACTTCAATTGCGGTCCGCCGATGGATGTGCATACGCCGATTCGGTGCATGTACACGTGAGACGTACACCCGGAAAGCGTCCACGCATTTTTCTGTCAGTGAACGATGCATCGGGACGTCCAGGCGAGAACGTGCACATCGTCGTGCGTGCATACACGTACGACACACTTGCGCAGCCTGTAAACCTACGAGGCAGACTTACTTCACGGGCGTCATTGTTGGTACCCAACACCCTCACAGCGGAATACTCGAAGCGATTATCATCGGTAGCGTTTATTTTATCGTTGGGTGAACCCGCATCGACCTCAGAGTCCATTAGTTATCGATGCGTGCTTGGTGATGCTGATACAAGTGAACTGGTACTCGACTCAGTGCATGCAGATGAAGCAGATGTTGTTGTCGAACGGCGTGGTGTGTTCCGGCTGACTGGGGTCTGTGTTGCAGGCGGACGATCGCGTTTGTTCGACCCCTGGGGTGGTGTTATCAGCATCGAGCGTGTTGACGACGTTACGTTCCGAATTAACACAAGTGCAGTAGTGATTGGCGCGTTCGATATGGTTGGCAAGAGGCTCGACGCAGCACTTTCATATGAAACGGGTGTTACTGCGCTTTCAAATGAAAGAGGTACAACAGTGCTTTCGCTGAAAACAAAACCAGCACGAGAACTGTATCTGACACTTATGGCGCATGGTATGCCACGCACAATGGTGTTGTGGTTACGATAATGCATCGACGGCTAGTTTCGGTTCGAGGATTCCGCTAGCGACTGCGATGATTTCGCAATACAAGAAACGTACGTCCCGCTGCAACCCACGAATTGGTGAGTTCTTCAGAGGCTATACCCGGACCCAGTGAGACATTGCCTAGGACAACGTCTTCATCACCATCGTTGTCTAAGTCACCGACATCATACGTCATCCAGCGTCCGAGCATTGCCTCTCGTGTTGTCGAAGCGCTCCATTTGCCTAATTGATTTTCGTAAATGCGTAGCGTTGCTCCGGGTCCGTCATCGAAGCGTGCGAAATACGCCAGTACAAACAAGTCATTATCGCCATCACCATCGAAATCTCGAAGATCTGCTCCGTAAGCCCCGTCCATCGGTACAAACCACGTGCGACTGAACGTCGTAGTTCTGCTATTCGAGTATAAGGCAACACCGTGATACGGCTTATACGGCGGCAAGTCGTAGTCGCCATTATCGCCGAACGTGACGAGCAGGTCTGGAAAATTGTCACCGTCTGCATCTACAAAGCGGAACCCACTCGAGCCGTAGGACGGGGGAAACGCAAGTAGCTCCTGTTCCTCGAACCGACCCTTGCCTTTGTTCATAAATGCCACAATCGACTCTCGTGCCTGGGCGAGTTGTACAATGATGTCGGGCTTGCCATCGGCATTAATGTCACGGATGACAGACCGTATTGCGCCTGGACGCGGAATGAGTTCATGATATCGCGGCTTGCGTCCAGCCGGAATTTCATACCACCCAAAGCGTCCAATGAGGTTCCCGTACTCACACACGATGAGGTCTTCGCGTCCATCGGCGTTCATGTCTGCGACAGCAACATGACTCGGACGTCGCAATGTATCGAGCACCTTGGTGACGGTAGGCGTCGAGCCTTGCCATGTGATTTTCATTACCGAGCCTATTGCAGAATCGTGCGGCAAGAGCTTACCCATATCGGACACATACCATGCGTCTTTTCCAAACGCAACGCTCGATGGTGGACCGTGCATTTCGATAGCCTGCTCAAGATTACCGGCTTCATTCGTAATGAGTAGTCGATTCAACGACCCATCGCCAATAATTAATCGGTGTTGCTTCACATCAATCATCACCATTGTTGTCATCGGCGGCTGAACATGCACGGTGTTTGTGTCGACTGTAAACAATGCAAGTGTCGGACTAATCGGTTCGTGTGCTGGCCTTGGCAGCACTGCAGGTGCGCTATCAATGAAATAGGAAGCTACGGCAAACCACTCGTCTTCTGTCATTGCCGGAAACGTCGGATAAAATGCCTGCAGGTCGTGCGGCAAAGTCTCGCGCTTTGCAACTGGATCCATTCCCATGTACGTCCGCATCATCGGAAACACCTTTGCCAACCACGTCGCCTTATCGAGCATCTCGGGCTCGGGCAGCAAGTGGCACGATTGACAATATTGTCCTGCAAGCAGTTTGCCGTCCAGCGCTTTCTTAATCATCATCTGCCTACCGCTTACGTTAGTAAGGGGCGCCTCCGGCACGGGGCTGAAAAAAAAACCAAAAGTGAATACAGCCGACACAATGCAGCCAACTATCAGGACAAGTGTCATTCTGTGATCCTTGAGAATACCGTCACTGGTTTGAGATTACCGGCATGTTAGAGGCCGCAACGGACAAAGATGGCGTCGACGTTCTTAAGCATGTGGGCGTCGTCGAACAATGCGTCGAGTTCCACGAGGCTTAGGTGGGCAAGCATTTCTGGGTCGGTTTCGAGCGTTAGGCGCATCGGAACCGAGGTTTCCCATGTGCGCATGGCGTTGCGTTGCACAAGTGCATACGCATCCTCGCGCGAAAGACCCTTGTGTACAAGAGCGAGCAGAACGGTTTGTGAGAAGGAGAGTCCGTTCGACGCATCGAGATTCGTACGCATTGTGTCTGGATATACAACAAGTTTATCAACAAGGTTAGTAGCAAGATGGAGCATGTAGTCGAGGGTTATTGTAGAGTCCGGACAAATCACACGTTCCACCGAACTATGCGATATATCACGTTCGTGCCACAATGCATTGTTCTCGAGAGCAGCCATTGCGTTTGCACGAAGCAATCGCGCGAGACCGCACAGACGCTCGCTTACAATAGGGTTGCGTTTATGCGGCATTGCCGAAGACCCTTTTTGCCCCTTAGAAAAGAACTCTTCTGCTTCGCGCACTTCTGTGCGTTGTAAGTGTCGTACTTCGGTAGCAATCTTTTCGAGGAAAGATCCTACGATTGCCAGCGTACACATGTATTCGGCATGCCTGTCGCGCTGAATGACCTGTGTACTTACAGCAACAGGCTTAAGGCCGAGGTGTTTGCACACATATACTTCGACATCCGACGACATGTGCGCATAGGTGCCAACGGCTCCGGAAATCATACCAACGCCGACGGTATCGATTGCGCGTTGCATTCTTTCGATGCAGCGTTTACATTCTTCGTACCACAGCGCAAGTTTTAATCCGAACGTTGTTGGCTCGGCATGGATGCCATGCGTGCGACCAATCGTCAGCGTGTATTTGAATTCGTTCGCCCTGCGAGCAAGCACATCACGCAGTGTAATAAGATCGGCGAGTAACAGCTCACCGGCTTGCTTGAGCTGCACAGCTAGTGCCGTGTCGAGTACATCGCTCGACGTCATGCCCAGGTGCACGTAGCGCGCTGCGGGTCCAACATACTCGGCAATGTTTGTCGTGAACGCAATTACATCGTGTTTTGTAATCTCTTCGATTTCGAGCACACGCTTTACATCAAAGTTTGCTTTCTCGCGAATCTCTCTGGCTGCTTCGGCCGGGATAACACCAAGCTCGGCCTGTGCCTCACATGCAAGTACTTCAATTTCAAGCCATATCGAAAAGCGATTCTGGTCGGACCAGATGGCCCCCATATCCGGACGGGTGTAGCGTTCAATCATGCCGCAAACTTACGGCTTCACCCACTCTTGTCTGTACATAGGTTCGAAGGTGCCTGCATTGTCAAACACAGACGGATGCGTTTCGAGACGTTTCCACGCGGCGAGAGCAACGAAGCGCGATGACAATCGCGTAAGACCGCTGATGGCGTATGGGGCAAGCGAAGGGGCTCCCGGACCACACAAAAGACCGTCAGTTATTCGTTCACGGCACGTTACTAACGGAAGTAACTCGACGACAGCATCTGTAGGAAGCAGTGCAGCATTGGGATGCGAAGGAATGAGTCCACTATCGCTGACAGCGTACGAACCTAGATAGAAGAGGTCACGGTGTGATGGTATCAGGCAATGGATGGTAGTGTTACCTGTAGCAATCGCCACTTCACGACTAGCCCATGCACACGACTCTAACGTGTCGATTCCGAGGAGCTTTATTGAGCCGTCAAAACACAAGCCTTTAGCGAACGAAACACCTATGCGGAGTCCGGTGAACGAGCCGGGTCCGGCTGACACCGCAATCACATCGATGTCGCTAATGGACAGTGCCGAAGTCTCCAGAGCGTTGGCAACACATCGTTCGAGTTGCTCTTCATGCACGTTTATGCGGTACACTTCAGACATGCTTGTTAACACACCGTCGATGCTGATACAAGCGCCGCATGTTGCACCCGAAGTTTCGACGGACAACATGCGTATCACAACTCGTCTCCCGATGGATGAGACTCTACTCCTAATGAAGGAGCCTCGTCGCCCGGTGCATGTAGAGCCTCTGTGAGTTGATGAAGAACAGCAACTGCTTCTTCTCTGCGGCCGAGTTCGACGTTTACAAAGAGGCGTTTTCCGTTTTGTGTGAAGCGTGCATTGGGCATAGCAGTGATTGCGGCCAGTAGGCGAGGGAAGGCACGTTCGTAGTAAGCGGCTTGGGAATCGGGTGGCAGTTCGAGTAACAACGTGGTTTCTTTAAGGGCGATTCGAACAAATCCGAGTGGCAGGGCGGCAATACGCAGTCGGACAGCAAAGTGCAGTTCTTCGCCTTCCTGTGGAAGGGCACCAAAACGATCGCGCAATTCCCCGAAGACGGTGTCGACTTCGAGGTCGTTATCGGCATTGTAAAGTCGTTTATAAGCGTCGTATCGGTCAGTGTCGGTTGGAATGTACGACTTTGGAAGAAGTGCGTCGACGTCGAGTTCGATTGCAACATCGTCGTTTGCGAATTGTGCTCGAGAGGTTGGACGTCCTTTGAATAGATCGCCAAATTCTTCTTCGTGGAGTTCACCGACGGCTTCTTCGAGGATTTTCTGATAGAGTTCAAATCCCATTTCCATGATGAAGCCACTCTGTTCACCCCCAAGAAGATTGCCTGCCCCACGAATTTCAAGGTCACGCATAGCAAGCTGGAAGCCACTACCTAGGTCTGTGAATTCTTCGAGAGCCTGCAACCGGCGCAGTGATGTGCGCGAAAGCGTATGCACTGGGGGGATGACAAGAAAACAGAAGGCTTGAATGTTCGAACGTCCAACGCGACCACGCAACTGATAAAGCTCAGCCAGGCCGAAGTTGTCGGCGTTAATGATGATGATGGTGTTGGCGTTGGGGATGTCGAGTCCGGACTCAATAATTTTCGTCGCGACAAGCACATCGTATTTGCGCTCGAGAAACGCTTCCATTGTGTCTTCGAGTACGGATGTTTCCATCTGTCCGTGCGCCATAGCAACACGCAACGCAGGCACGAGCATTTCTACGCGTCGCTTGATCTTCTCGATGTCGCTTATTCGGTCGGTAACGATAAATACCTGACCCGATCGCTCAAGTTCATGAAGCAAGGCCGTACTTAAGACATCGTCATCCCATTCAAGAATGTCTGTGCGTATTGGTAGTCGATTGCGCGGTGGAGTTTCGATAACCGAAAGATCGCGCGCACCCATGAGCGAAAAATTCAGGGTCCGAGGAATTGGCGTCGCAGTCAGCGTAAGTGTGTCGACGGTTACCTTGATTGCACGCAGTTTTTCTTTTGCGGCTACACCAAAGCGATGTTCTTCGTCGACGATAAGTAACCCGAGGTTTCGAAAGACTACATCCTTGCTGAGCAGACGATGTGTGCCAATGATGATGTCGACGTTGCCCTTTTCGAGCTGCTCAAGCACGACCTTTTGTTCTGCCTTGCTCTTGAAGCGTGAGAGCACTGCGATCTTCACGGGGTACCGATGCAACCTATCGGAAAAGGTTAGAAAGTGCTGTTGCGCGAGAATGGTTGTAGGGACGAGGACTGCAACCTGTTTACCCGACTGAGCTGCCTTGAAGGCAGCTCGAATTGCAACCTCTGTTTTGCCGAATCCAACGTCACCGCAAATGAGTCGATCCATTGGAGTGGCAAGCTCCATGTCGCCCTTGATGTCAGAAGTTGCTCGCGCCTGGTCTGGTGTGTCTTCGTATTGGAACGACGATTCGAATTCTTTCTGCCAAACGGTGTCCGGACCGAATGCAAAACCAGGCTGCGCCTTGCGCTTTGCATAGAGTGCAATAAGCTCTCGAGCAATGTCCTTGATGCGTTTCTTGGCGCGCGCCTTCTTGCGTTCCCATTCCCCGGACCCAAGCTTGGAGAGCTTGGGGACAGCCCCCTCCTCAGCGGCAAACTTGCTGAGCTTATGAATGTAGTTGAGGTGTACGTAGAGCAGGTCGCCACCGTCAAATGCAACACGCACGCATTCTTGCGCGCTGCCTCCGATTTGAATGGTCTCGAGAGCTTCGAAACGTCCAATGCCTTTGTCGGCGTGCACCACATACTCGCCGCGATGCAACTGATGCAATTCGCGCATCGAAATTCCACCGCTACTTTTTCGAACTCGGGCCTGCGCACGTTGGCGCGCAAATACCTCGTGTTCGGTAAAACACGCAATCTGAAAGTCATCCCACACAAAGCCGTTTGAAAGTGTCGTCGACACCCATCGCACGTCATCGAGTGCACGCTGAAGAGTAACGGCAGATCCCGTATTGTCCTCTTCGATCTGTTCAGCTACAGCTTCGCACAATTCGCGAATACGGCGCACATTCTGTTGTCCGTCTGCGCCCATAAAAACCTCGACGCCCTTATTGTCGAGCGTTCTGAACGTCCGTAACAATTGCTCGATACTTGCAGCGAAAGGCGGCTGCGCATTAGACTTCATCGAAATCGTGGGTTCGCCAATGGAGTTTATCGAAAGTGACGGACGTGATGAAAGCAACGAAAGATCGATAGACTCATCTAGGCTATGCACTGTGCTGTCGATCACCTCGGCCTGGTCTCGCACGATAATGCAATCGGCTCGAAGGTGATCGATGAGGTGTTGTGTTACGATGGCATCGTCGTGATGAAAAATGCGGCCGAGAAAGCGCACATCACGATGCTCGCGTATTGAACGCTGCGACATTGGTTCGAATTCGCGAATCGATTCGAGCGCATCACCCCAGAACTCAAGACGGATAGGATTATCCCAGCCACCTGGAAAAAGATCGACGATTCCACCACGTACTGCAATGTCACCAGGTTTTGCTACGTAGTCTGTTCGCTCAAAGCCCTGAAGCAATCGCTCGGTGACAAACGCATCGAAGTCGACGGTTTGTCCCGTCGTTAACGATACAGATGCGGTGGACATGTCAGCCTGCGACGGAATGCGGTAGGTGAGCACTGGCGCTGACACAACAAGAAGCAACCGTGCGTGCCCTCCGAATCGCTGAAGAGCGTCTACATGTTCGTGTCGAATGGCATTGGCTGTCTGAACGGCACTGTGGCGCACATCGGCAAGCATGCTTGCTACATTGTCAATTCCTACAAGAATGCCCAGATCGTGCGTTATCTCGGAACACGAACGATCGTCGGGCGTAACGACGACGAATGCGGCATTCCCCATGCTCCACACAGAAGCCACAAATACAGACAGGGCCGAACCATGAAGTGATTTGACACTTACAGACGTTCCCTGTGTCAATGCAGCAGCTGTCTGAAGAACTTGCGGCGAACCTGCAAGAGCGCGAAGCAGGCGACTATAATCGGTTTGTATGGAGTGCACGGGTTAGGGGAGGCTGTTGTAACACAAAGTTACGGAGTGAATTCTCGTTGTAAGTTTGAGGCGTATCTATGATGTACCGGATCAAATATCTGCTCGGAAGCATGGTTACGATCTTCAGTCTTGTGTACTTCCTTTTTGGGGGAGCAGGCTGGTATCGTGGAGATGCTACTTTTCAAGACGTGCTTACCTGCATGGTACTCGCATCACTGCACATGTGTGGTGGTGGATGGCTGCTTGTGTCAAGCCTGAAGGAATTCCGGTCAGAGCGGTCACGTGTCGACAGCATCGTAAGAGCACTTATACGTTCGAATGGGGGACGTGTGGTTGTTGGAGATCTGGCTCGATTTGCTGAGATTTCTGAGGACGATGCGCGCGACCATCTGGAACGTCGTTCGCAACGCGACGTTGCATTTGTGACACAAGGTAGAAATGGTTACGATGTATACTATTTCGGACAGCAGTACTGGTATAACTAGCACTCGCAGTGCAGTTCGTCGTTATTCTTTAGACTTCTTCTTATCCCTCGCTACTCTTTAGACTTTTTCTTATCCGATTCCATTCTCATGCTGTCGATGTAATTACGCATGAGGGTCTGACCCTCCATCTTTCTCTCGTAACGCTCACACGTCGAACCTCTCCCGACGAGAAAAAAGAACGTCACTGCAAACGCAATTGTCATTGTTGTTATCACAATGCGCTTGTTCCGTTTATCGGGCACTGGCGGGTCCGTGATCACGGTACCCTTAAGGCAATAGCACACCACTCTGTTTCGGTAAGGGTCTCAAGAAGGGTGCAGCCTAGTGCGAGGAATGGCTCGGTTACTTCTTGTGCATCATACTTGAGGATGCCGGATACGAGAATCGTACCGCCAGGACGTACTGCGCTCACAAAAGCAGATGCGTAGGGAATAACGAGGTGTCGGTACAGATTTGCAGCGATACCGTCACAGTGTGGTAATTGCATGTCTTGCAGTGTTGCCTGTTCGAGCCTGATCTGCGCAGTTACGTCATTGCGATCGATGTTTTCACGTGCATTATCGATCGACCATTCGTTGTTATCAAATGCAAATACTTCGCGAGCACCGAGTTTCGCTGCGAGAATTGCAAGGACGCCTGTACCGGTGCCGACGTCGACCCATGCGTCGCCCCTTTTCACATACTTTTCGACCAGAATACACATCATGCGGGTGGTTGCATGGTGTCCGGTACCAAACGACATCTTCGGAGTGATGATTAATTTCAACGGTGCATCGACCTCGTCTACTCGCCATTCAGGGACGATCGTGATGCGCTCGTTTACAACCACAGGGTCGATGCTTTGCTCCCATTCGGCGTTCCAGTTCTGCTCCGGAATGACGTCTTGGTGAACCACCGAGGTCGTGATTCCCATCTCCTTAAGATCAGCCGGGATCTGGGTGGCCCATTCATCCTGCCATAGATCTTGATCGAAGCAAGCAGTAATGACGTCAACGCCTTCCTCGACGCCGATGAGTGGATAGGCGGACAAAACGCCCATAGCGAGGTCGTTCTGCTCTTCTGGAAGGGCGAACGTAATGAGAACATAATTGGTTGGCATGGGCACAAGATTACAACACCATGAGGCATCATTCGTACTTTGCCGCCCAAACTATGACAGGGGTGTCACGTGAATCTCGATGAAAGAGTCAGACTTATTGAAGTCTTCGTTATGGATGTTGACGGCACGCTAACCGATGGAGCCATGTTTTATTCCGTTCGGGGAGAAGAACTTAAGCGTTTCAATACACGCGATGGCATGGGAATCAATCTGTTACGACGCGGACAGATACGTCCGGCAATCATTACTGCAGAGCAATCGGAGATTGTTCTGAAGCGTGCGCAGAAATTGCAGATAGAGGATGTAATCCTTGGATCACACGATAAAACTGCGGCACTCAACGAACTGTCAGCACGGCTGTCGATACCCTTGAACCGCATGGCGTACATTGGCGACGATGTCAATGACATTCACGTCATGAAGCGATGTGGAGTAACAGCCTGCCCTGGCGATGCTGTTGCAGCCGTGAAACAAATTGCCGACGTTGTCTGTACTGCGTTCGGCGGCAATGGAGCCGTGAGGGAGTTTGCAGAATTTATTTTGACGAGACAGGGTAAGGCCATCACCTTATCTGAAAACTGGTAAATAGAATGAACACACTAGAAACAAATACCATGGAGGATGAAATGAACAGACAACAAGGTGCCTACACGAAGGGACTCGTTATCGGGGCCGTTGTAGGTGGTGCAGTTGGAACAATCGTAGCATTGTTACTTGCTCCAAAAAGCGGACGTGAGCTTCGTGGCGATATCGCTGAACGCAGCGAAGAGATCTACGACAAAGCGTCGAAGTATTTCCGCAAAGAGCAAGAGAATCTCGAAGACTTTATCAACGAAGGTCGCGAAAAAGCTGAGCGCATGATTCGCAGCGCAAAGGATCAGGCCGAATCGCTGCTGTCGAATGCAGATCAGGTTCTTCGCGATGCTAAAGGTCGTGCACAACAACTGCGCGATACAGTGCAAGCGGGTTCGAACAAGGTTGCAGACGCAGCTAAGGCCGGTGCTGACGCGTTTCGTTCTGAGTTGAAGTAACCATGGATCCAATACTGCTCATCTTCTGCGTAATTGCCCTAGTTGCAGTAACCGTTCTATGTGTTGTAGCAACGATGTGGATTATCGATTTAAGAAAACAGGTCCAGCGAACGGTTGTTATTATGGATACTGCTGGACGTGATGTCCAGGAAATAAAATCCAAGCTGTTGCCTGTTCTCGACGAAGCAAAAACAATGCTCTACCATGCATCGAATACGTTCGAACAGGCAGACATCGAGCTAGAGAAAATTGGTCAAGGTGCAGATACGTTTATCGCGATTGCCGAAGACATTCGTCGGTTCGAACAATCGGTACTGAGCCGCATTCAAGGCCCGCTAGAGGACGTAACAAGCGTTGTTAACGGAGCCATGAAGGGCATCAGTACGTTTGCTCGTAAGCTTTTTGCACGATAGAAAGCTCTTTGCGGGTTGGAAAGCTCTTCGCACCCTAGACAGTCGTAGAGACGAAACGTGCGGATTGCCAAAACCTACCTTTTCTTTTTAAGCGACGCCTCGAGATCGATGCCATAGCGCTCGACGAGGCGTCGCACGTCGTTGTAGGCATCGTTTGATGTAACAACAAAGCCTTCTACGCTCGCAATAGCATTTAGCGCTCGTTTACCTGCTTCTGTTGCTTGAAATTCCAACAGGGCCGCAACAATGTTATCCTGCATATCCTTTGGAAGGTCTGCGCGCACAACAACAGGATCGTTCGGGATTTCTTGCGTAAGTGCAAGAACACGCACTTTCTGAAATACGTCTGGGTGTTCGTTCACGATTTTACAACGAGCGTCGAGCAGTTCTCCGGTTAGTGTGTCGGGTGGAGAATAAAACACAGCACCTGCATCAACATCACCCTGGTACACCTTCAGCACAACCTGATTGTGTCCCTTCGCAAACATCTCTTCCTTCGGAACGACCCCTGCACTACGAAGCATTTCTTTCGGGTAGATGTAGCCCGAGGTCGAGGAAGGGTCCACGTAGGCTATAGACCGACCGTGCAGCTCGCGTATCGAGTTAATACCACTATCGTCCCTGACGATGAACTCTCCGCGATAGGTGAGTTCTCCCTGCCTGCGAACAACACGCAGACGGGCATTTGCACCATACTTGGCGTGTGCCAGAAGGTACGAGAACGTGTTCATGATTGCCACATCGGCACGTCCGGTACCAAAGGCTTCTACGACGGTGATATAGTCGCTCGGTACCGTTACGCGCACGTTATAGCCTGTGCGTTGCTGTATAAAGCTTGCCAGTGAATCGCCGTTTCGGATGATCGTGCGGGCGTCGACCGAGGGCGTAAGCATGATACGCACAGGATTTTCCTCGCTGCCGAGCGAGCGGTCGTGCAGCAGGGGACGTATCGTGAGCCAAGCCAGGCCCAGTACTGTCACAACACCAAAGATCAATACCCGACGCATATGATGCCTTGACTTAATTCTGATGACGGTTGGGCATTTCGTAGTTTTGCTCTTCTATCCGACAAACTTACGACGAGCACCAGAGGACTCTAATGAATATTCACGAGTATCAAGCCAAAGATCTACTTCGACAACACGGCGTTCCTGTTTCAACCGGCAAGGCTGTATTTAACGCCATGGACGCAGGCGCAATTGCGTACAATGACTTTGTTCAGCGCGGAGTTTCTGTTGTTGTTGTAAAAGCACAGATACATGCGGGTGGACGCGGTAAAGGCACCGTGCACGATCCGAACACTGGCGAGGCAATTGTTGTGACAGGCAAACCGCTTCGTGGCGTTACTGTCATACACGAAGGTAACATCGCCGACCGCGTGTATCAGGTTGCGAATGGGCTGCTTGGCAATAAGCTAGTTACTATTCAGACCGGACCCGAAGGCAAGATCGTTCGTCGCGTATTTATCGAAGAAGGCGCGAACATTGCTCACGAATACTACTGTAGCATTTTGCTCGATCGTCAGAAGTCGCGCAACGTTATCATGCTATCGACAGAAGGTGGCATGGACATCGAACATGTTGCCGAACACACACCAGAAAAGATCATACGCGAGCATGTTCTGCCAGGGCAGCCCCTTCACGGATATCAGGCGCGCCGTATGGCCTTTGGTCTAGGCCTTAGTGGTCAGTCGTTCAAAAGCTTTGTATCGTTCATTCAGAAGCTGTACAAGGCTTATGAAGACATGGACTGCAGTATGATGGAAATCAATCCGCTCGTAACAACCGCAGATGGCGAGTTCATGGCCCTTGATGCGAAGGTGAACTTCGACGATAACGCTCTAGATCGTCATCCAGAGTATGCTGCACTGCGCGACATCGAAGAGGAAGACCCACTTGAGGTCGAAGCTGGCAAATACAATCTGAACTACATCAAACTCGATGGAAATGTTGGATGTATGGTAAATGGTGCCGGGCTTGCAATGGCAACCATGGACATCATTCAGCTTGCTGGTGGCAGACCTGCAAACTTTTTGGACGTTGGTGGTGGGGCAAACGTCGAACGCATTGCCAATGCGTTTCGAATTATGATGTCAGACCCACACGTCAAAGCCGTCCTCGTGAACATCTTTGGTGGCATTGTGCGCTGTGATAGGGTTGCGAATGGCATCCTACAAGCCCTCCAACAGGTCGAGGTAAACGTGCCCATTATCGTCCGTTTGGACGGTACAAATGCCGAAGAAGCACGTCAAATTCTCAAGAAATCCGGACTTGCTTTCTTGATTGCAGCAACACTTCAGGACGCTTCAGACAAGGTTACAGAAGCGTTGACAAATGTAGCTCAAGACGTTGAAAATGTAATTGGTTAAGGGGCTTCCAGACCTCTTCGCAGACCCTTGCAGAATGGTATATAATCTGCATTATGTAAACTAACGCAAATAACGACGATCATTCTGTAGGTGACAACATGAACAACAACCGCTCTTCCAATTTTAATGCAATCAGATCCACAGACTGGACTCCGATTCTATTGATCGCACTTGTTGCATTTAGCAGGCTTATTCCGCACTGGCCAAACTTCACACCCGTGATGGCCATTGCGCTTTTTGCCGGCCTTGCGTTGAAGTCCAGAGTGCTTCAGTTTGTTATTCCGATTGCCGCCATGATCATCAGTGACGTTGTGCTCGGACTCGTGCTTGGCTCTGGTTGGATGATTCATGACACGACGTTGTATGTATACGGAGCCGTGATTCTAGGTGTACTGATTGGCAAGTTTATGACGACATCGTCACGCCTAACGCAAGTTCTTGGTGGTGGCACACTCGCATCTGTGCTTTTCTTCATCATTTCGAATTTCGGTGTTTGGGCTGGCGGAACGATGTACCCAATGAATGCAGCTGGCCTCGTTGCTTGTTACGAAGCAGGCTTGATTTTCTCGCGTGACCAGGCAGGTACAGGAAGCTTCTTTGTGAACCTGCTATTGTCGACATGGTTGTTTACCGCTGTGCTTGTTTTTGCTCGTGGCTTCGCGGTTTCACCAACACGACAAAGGGCGTAACTGAACAACTAGCTTTCAAATCCTGTGATACCAGTGATGGTTGAGTATTTCAGGATGTGCTTTTTTCCCTGGTGAAGGCGCTGATACTCTGAGTGAAGTGCAACAGCAGCTTCGTGAAATCCGCTAAGAATGAGTTTGAGCTTGTTAGGGTATTCAGCTATGTCCCCCACGGCGTAGATACCTGCGACGGACGTCATATACGTCAGCGGGTCGACCTTTACTCCGTGGCGCTCCATGCCGAGACCCCATGTCGCTATCGGACCGAGTTTTGGAGAGAGTCCGAAAAGCGGTATGAAGTACTCAGCAGTTTGCTCTATGGTCGAGTTGTCGGTGAACGCAATCGTCACCTTCTCTAAGTGTCCGTTGCCATGCAAACCCGTCACCTGAGAATCTGTAAGTAAGGTTATCTTTCCTGATTCAGCTAATGCGTGAGCTTTCTCGACGCTGTCTGGAGCTGCGCGGAAGGTCTGGCTGCGATGCACAAGCGCTACACTTGCAGCGATATCTGCAAGCACAATTGTCCAGTCAAGAGCAGAGTCGCCGCCCCCTGCCACAACGACGTTTTTATTACGATACTTCTCTGGGTCTTTAATGATGTAGTCTACGCCAGCGTTTTCGAACGCGGCAAGATTATCAAGCACGGGCTTACGAGGTTCGAAGCACCCAAGTCCACCGGCAATGAGTACAGTTGGTGCTTCGATTACGATGCCACCTAGCGTCGTAAGCCTAAACGTGCCGTCTTCGAGGTGTTCAAGCGATTCTGCGCGTTCACCAAGCGAGTACTGTGGTTTGAATGGTGCAATCTGTGTCACCAGGTTGGCAATCAGATCGCCAGCCATGATACTCGGATGCGCAGGGATGTCGTAGATGGGCTTTTTCGGATAGATCTCCGCGCACTGACCACCAGGTGTAGGCAGGTAGTCAACTAAGTGACAATGCAATTTAAGCATACCGGCTTCGAAGACTGCGAACAGTCCGCAAGGTCCGGCGCCAATAATGATAACGTCAGTTGTGTGGTGGTTTGGCATAGTCAACAAAGATAAGGGATGGTACGATGTCGAGTCGTCAATGTCAGGGATGCTACGATGTCGAGTCGTGAATCTCTTGACGTACTTGCTTGAACGACGTCATCTTAAGTCCAGCATGAACCTCAAGTACCAAACACAAGGCACCAGATACCAACGCAACGCCGTAGTTCACGAGCCAAGCAGCGATACCAAATGCTAGACCTTCGGCTGGTGATGTGCCGTATACCTGAACGAGTGCCGTCTGAGCAAATCCCTGATACACGCCAATTGCTCCCGGAGTCGGGGCTATTGTAACACCTATTGAAACGATTACGAGCATAAACGCGGCGTCAGCAAAACCAAGAGCGTTCAATGATGCTATTGGCATTGCCTTGAATAGCAACCACAGCGGAATGGTGTATAGGAGCCACATCGAAACTGTTTCGAGTGTAAGTCGAAACCATAATGCAGGTGTACGAATTGCAACAGTCCCCTGCCGCACTTGCATCAAGACACCATGCAACCAGACACCGAAACGTGCATGGACTTTCTTGCGGATCAGATCTGCGAGGGACAATCCAGCGGATGTAAATGTTAGGACAACAATGACAGCAAGTAACAAGAATGCAGGAATTACGACAGCGACGAGCAACCGTTCTGGAGTAAGACTAGGAATAGCTTGCAGTACTCTATCCTGCTGAAAAATGAACACCAGACCGAAACCACACAACAGTGTTAACACATCGAGGATGCGCTCAACAACAACGCTGCTTAGTGTGGCACCAAGTGGAATGCCGGTTCGACGAGAGAACACCCACGGACGCAATACCTCGCCACTGCGGGGAATGATAACGCTTGATGCATACCCAACGAGTACTGCCGACAAAGCTGGCCATACGCGGCGCACAGGAACGGACGGCGACAGAATAGTTGTCCAGCGAAGTGCTCGAACGTAATGCGACAGTAGAATAATCGGGATGACGCAAAAAACAAGGGGCCACGAGATGTTGTCGAGACTGCTTCCGAGACTTGTTAGATCGACAGAACGAAGAGTAAACCAGATTGCCACAGCGAGTACTGCGAGAACAATCATCAGTCGGATGACAGAACGAATTGTCATGATAGTTTCTTCGACGATACGGTTTTGCGTTTTACGACCTTCACACCGTGTTGGGCATAGAATGCTTTGAGTGCCTGACCAGTGTAGGAACCTTCTATACTAGCAACATGCTTGGGTGTACCCGTTGCCACGATGTGTCCACCTTTTTCGCCGCCTTCTGGACCTAAATCGATAATCCAATCGGCGTCGGCCATTACATGGACGTTGTGTTCGATGATGACTAATGTATGACCTTTATCAACTAGTTGATTAAATGCCTTTAAGAGAGCTGAAACGTCATGTACATGTAAACCAGTTGTTGGTTCATCGAAGATGAACATAGTGTGTCCGTCACCAGACGACTCGAGGTGTGTTGCCAGCTTCACACGTTGGGCTTCCCCACCCGATAGGTGCGTCGACGGCTGACCCAGCCTGATGTACCCTAATCCAACGGCCTGCAATAAACGCAGCTTCGAAACAATGCGCTGCACACCCGCGAAGTGTTGGTGTGCTTCGTCTACTGTCATCCCAAGCACGTCGATGATGGACTTGTCTTTGTACTGAATGCTCTGTGCTTCACGCTTATACCGTGTACCATTACAAGCCTCGCATGGAAGTTCGATATCTGGCAGGAATTGCATCTCGATTGTGACTACACCTTCACCTTCACAGATATCGCAACGTCCACCAGCAACATTGAACGAGAAATGTCCCGCTTTCCAACCCAGCTGCTTGGCAGACTGCGTTGCAGCAAACACATCACGGATGGCATCGAAAACCTTCGTGTACGTTGCTGGAGTAGACCTTGATGAACGTCCTATCGGACTTTGGTCAATCATCTCTACGCTCTGAATGTGCTCGGTACCCTCGATTGATGTACAAGCACCTACTTCACCTGCGTAGCCACCCATCAACCGTTGTAAACCGGCATATAGAACATCGTGTACGAGAGAACTCTTGCCCGATCCCGAAACTCCTGTTACGACTGTTGTGCACCCAAGAGGTATGGCGGTATCGTCGCCTTTAAGGTTGTGATGCATTGGAGAGTGAACAACAACATGTTTGCCATTACCTTTTCTGTAGGTGGTCTTCACCGAGACTTCTTTCCTGCCCGTCAGGTAGTCGGCAGTGAGTGAAGTGCCAACATCGATCATCTTTTCAATGCCCCCACTGAACACAACTTCGCCTCCGTGTTCACCTGCCTTCGGTCCGATGTCGATGATATGACCAGCCGTGCGTATAACGTCGAGGTCGTGCTCGACTACTACGACTGTGTTCCCGAGCCTTCTAAGGCGTTGGAGAATCGTAAGAAGTCGTTCTGTATCGCGAGGATGCAGACCAATGCTCGGCTCATCGAGAACGTACAGTGTGCCAACCAGGGCCGAGCCAAGTGACGTTGCAAGATTTATTCGCTGTGACTCACCACCCGACAACGAATGTGAGAGCCGATCGAGCGTTAAATACTCAAGTCCGATGTCGCACAAGAGGTGCAGACGTCGTCGAATCTCAAGCACGATCTGTCCGACAACCTGCTCGTCATGTGTAGACAACGACATGCTGTCGAAGTAGTCACGAGCATCCTCGAGCGTCATCATCACTAGCTTCGGAATGTTATGTCCGTCTACAAACACCTGCCGCGCAGCCGTACGCAGTCGCGCACCATTACACGCATGACACCGTGTGTATCCGCGGTACCGACTGAGCATTACCCGATAATGCGTTTTGTACGATTTATCTTCAAGCATCTTGAAGAATCCTTCAACGCCGATGTATTCACCCACACCTTTCATAACCAATGTTAATTGATCATCTGTTAAGGAATGAAGGGGCTTGTCGATTGGAATACCAACCCTTGGTGCTTCGCGCAATAGAAATTTTAAATGCAGTCCAAACGTTTCACCGCGAAATGGATGAATGGCTCCGCGCCTAATGCTGATGCCGCGATCAGGGAACACCAAGTTTTCATCGATACCTACACTACGTCCGAAACCCTGGCACGTCGGACATGCACCAAATGGATTATTAAACGAAAACAATCGTGGCTCAGGCTCGATGTATTGCGTTTGCGTGCGTGCACTTTCGAAGCGCGAAGAATACCAATGGTCTTGTGCGGGTTCGAGTATGCGAACAATACAACGTCCGTTTCCCGCATCAAACGCTGTCTCGAGCGAATCGGTGATGCGCGTTCGCATTTCCGGGTCGTTCGAAATGACGAGCCTGTCTACAAGCACAAACACATCATCGACCGTTGGCAGTTCTTTGATATCGGCTATATCCGTGGGTGTTTTATCTCTTCCAAACACCACACGCGAAAAGCCCCTTGCCAAGAGTCCTTCTTTTACATCCGCTGCCGAAGCATGCTCGACAGGCAGCGAATACATGACGTACATGCGTGTGCCTTCTGCAAGCTTTAGTATTTCATCGGCCACCGACTCCGCCGAGTCTTTTCGAATTACTTCACCGGTGTCTTTGTCAACCACTACTCCAACCCGACCAAAAAGTAGCCTCAGATAATCGTAAATCTCAGTCGTGGTGCCAACAGTCGAACGTGGGTTTTTTGAAAACGTTTGCTGCTCAATTGCTACTGCTGGCGGGAGGCCTGAAATGCTATCGACCTCAGGCTTATTCATGCGATCGAGGAATTGTCGCGCGTATGCGCTAAGCGACTCCACAAATCGGCGCTGTCCTTCGGCGTACAGTGTATCGAACGCAAGCGACGATTTCCCCGAGCCAGAAAGTCCTGTAATTACCGTCAGCGTATTGCGCGGAATGTCGACGTCGACGTTCTTGAGGTTGTTCACGCGAGCACCTCGGACAGCAATGATTCGTGCTGGCGGTGCCGGTGGTGACGTGGTTATTCGGTCCGAATTAAGCTTTGTAGGGGGCGACATGGGGCTCTAAAGTATTTCGGCCAATTGCATTCAATTGGTTTTTACATAACCACAAATCTACCACTGCCAATTCCGACGCACCTATATAAATTGAGCGCTAATTCCATCGGTGCTCTTGGTATATGGTATCGATGACGTCATATCAACCGGATTGAGGATGCAAGTATTACTTTTCGCCGTCCTAACTATATGGGTAATTCTAGGTCTAGTCGGCCAAACTGGTTCTATGCCACCGCTATAACCTATGTCGCCGTCCAAATGTATGTTATCAATGCTATTGGGATGGCCCAAATTGTTGGATTGGACGTGATTATTGTGATTGAGGCGCTCATTTTCGTTACTTACATCCTGGCACGTCAACGGCAGAAAGTCAAGTTACTTAAGCCTCACCCCACCGTCGAATAGTGTAAGAGTGCCAATATGTGGCACGCGCCTTGCTTCAGGGGGATAAGTTGTGTAAATTTGAAGTCTTGTCTGAAATTAATTGCCCTTTGGAGTGCTGTCATGGCCCGTCGATGTGATTTAACTGGTGTTGGACCGACCTATGGAAACAACGTCTCGCATGCGAATAACAAGACGCGACGTCGCTTCCTTCCTAATCTTCAGAAGAAACGTATCTGGGTTCCTGAAGAAGGCCGCTGGATTACTGTGAAGGCTACTGCGAGCGCATTAAAGACGCTCGATAAGGTTGGCTACACAGCGATGATGAAGCGCCTAGAAAAGTAATTTTGTCCGTACGATAGTGAAAGGCCGCCGCGTGCGGCCTTTTTTCGTATGTGTATCTCATGAAATGTTGTGCATGTTCGTCTAAGAAAAAATGCTCAATAGACCCTTTATCAAGACCCTTGCCACTGTCGTTTTATCGATGACGTTCTGCGCGCTGTACATTCAAGCAGCGCCGGACAGTGTTATGATGAAGCGGCGTGCGCAGGAAGCATTTGTAAATGGTGCAGCATTACAGATGCGTCCGGACAAACAAGCCGAAGCCATTCTAGAGTTTCAACAAGCCTTGCGTTACGATTCTTCGGCTGCGATTCTGTTCGCCATTGCCCGGTCGTATGCAGCAATGGATAAGAATGCCCTTGCCTTGGAGTATGTACAGAATGCTCTAGCGCGCGATTCGATGTTAGTGGACGCGTGGGAACTACAGTCTGAAATTCTTGTTGATCTCGGCAAGTACGACGAGGCGCTTGCATCGTATGAACACGTTCGCGGCCTTCATCCAACAAAACGACAACTGTATACCCTGGGTCGTTTGTACGAACCTCGCAATGCGGCAAAAGCAGTAGAAGTATTCGAAGAACTTGTGCGTAGAGATCCTGATGAGTCGATCTATATGCGTCTCGCAGATCTGCATCGCAGACTTAGGAATACAGAAGCGCGCATTGATGCGTTAGCACGTGCTGCTGCGTTAAACACGCGCGATGCCGACATCGCCTCGGAGCTTATGGATGCCTATGTAACGTCGGGTCGAATTGCTGAAGCACATACGCTCGTAAATGCTTGGAAAGGATCAGAACGCAATTCACAGATTTGGGCGGCTGGATTAGGTAGACTCATAGAAGACACGTTGGTACTGCAGCTGAACAAAGACTCAGTACAAGTAATGCTCATCGAATTGGAACGTGAACCTGCTAAACCCTGGCAGCTTGCAGCGATTGCTGGGATGGTGGCGCTATTGATTGAAGACACTTCCCTTGCCGATCGGTTGTTCGAATCTGCACTCTTACCCACTTCGAGTCAAGCTGAGCAGTATCTGCAAGTTGCTGCGGCAAACTTGTCGGTCCGACGGACCAATAGTGCGTTTGAAGTGCTGCAACGAGGTCTTGCGAAACATCCGAATGATATTCGCATTCTCATGATGCTGGGATCTGTTGCGCAACAGATGGAATTGGTACGCGACGCCATTGTATGGTTCAATCGCGTCATTGAGCGAGACACTACTGTTGAGGATGCATGGATGCGTCTAGGTATGCTGTACGACTCCCAAGATGATAGTGTACGATCTGACTCGGCATATGACCGTACGCTGATCCTCAACCCAAATAATTCTATGGCAAACAACAACTACGCATACTCGTTGGCCATGCGGGGCAAGAATTTGCAGCAGGCACGTACGATGGCCTGGCGTGCAGTAGAGCAAGAACAGAAGAACCCGAGTTATCTGGATACGTTCGCGTGGGTACTGTTTCAGCTTGGCGAGTTTGAAAAAGCACGGACATACATCGAACGTGCTGTGTTGTGGGGTGGCAACGCAACCCATTACGATCATCTTGGAGACATCCTTGAGCAACTCGGCGACCTCGATGGTGCTATCGAAGCATGGAGAAAATCTCTGGTTTTAGATCCGTCTCGAGACTCCGTGCAAAACAAACTCGTGAGATACCGATGATGGGTTAGGTCCGAGAGGTGAATTTGATGGGTTAAGCCACGAGAGATGAATTGAACGAACAGAATTTATTAAACGAAGAAATCAATATGAATACACCCACAAGCATTAACCTAGACGATTACGAGATACTGATTCGACGCAGGGGTGAGTCGGACTACGCTTCGTATTGTCCACAACTAACGTTCATGATCAAGGGCTCAACGCATGAAGAGGTCGAGGAAGCAATGAAAGATCACGTTCGTGCACACGTAGAGTCAATCAGGACGAATGGAAACGTTCAAGCGTAGCGGTCTCGCCTGGCATACGAACACCCTGCGCCTCGTTGGATATGGCATTGGCATGGCTATCTGTATGATTTGCATTGTCTCTGTTATAGCCCTTGCACTTGGTGCTAGATTTATACCACATACTCCAACCGTCGATTCCATGATTTCAGCGATAGCATTGCTGTTATTATGGGCAACCATTGAAGAACTGATTTTTCGTGGACCGATCTTTGAGTTTGCTCGTAAGCGACTGGGGCCAACAGTAGCAGTGCTCGGGTCTGGAGCCTTGTTCGGTGTCATGCACGCCATGAATCCAGATGCCAACACCTGGTCAATAATGAACACTGCCCTAGCCGGAATTTTCATCGGTGTTCTAGTTACACAGAGCCACTCTCTCTACGCCGCGATCTCCTTTCATGCAAGTTGGAACGTGCTGGTTGGGTTGCTCGTCGGCAACGTCAGCGGAATAGACCTGGGCATTGGCCTATTGAGGCTCGATCTGTCGTCTGTATCGCAGCGATGGCTATTTGGCAATACATATGGCATCGAGGAAGGGGCTCTCACAACGGGGCTTCTTGTGCTTGCTTCGGTAGTTGCCATTCGTACTGTGCCACTCGATGCAGAGACGCGTGCTGCCCGTTACCGTCGAAGTTTTTTATCAACCACACACGCAGCGACGTAAGGTACCTATGAAACGCTCTCTTCTGATAACTGCACTACTATTGATGACGTGTTCTGTCACAACCCTACGTGCACAATGGATTTTTATGAAATCTGATGGTGACACGTTGCTACAGCAAGGCATACAGAATATTTACAACGTACAGTTTGAAGAGGCACACAAGAACTTTGAAAGTGTCATTGCAATGTATCCCGATCATCCTGCAGGATATTATCTTGACGCGATGATTGAGTGGTGGAAGATTAACCTGTCGAGTAGGAACAAGGCATACGACGCTGCTTTTCTGGCGAAAATTGACCGCGTATTAGAGGTTTGTAATAAGATTATTGAAACCGATAGGACAAATGTCACTGCACTTTTTTTTAAAGGTGGAGCTCTTGGATTTCGTGGCAGGTACTACACAATTCGTGAAAGACTGATCGATGCAGTAAACGATGCTCGAGAGGCTCTAGACCTTCTTACCGAGTGCCAGAAAATTGCTCCTGGCAATCATGATATCATGCTCGGGACGGGACTTTACAACTACCTCGCTGCCGTGTTTCCCGAAGCATACCCTATTCTAAAACCTGTAATGGTATTCTTTCCACGAGGTGACAAAACCTTGGGCATCCTTCAACTCAAGGCTGCAGCTCAAAAAGCTAGATACGCGAATTATGAAGCTCAAGTGTGCTCTATCAAGTCTACTACGACTTTGAAAAATCGCCGTCAGAAGCCATGCCTTATGCTCGGGGTCTCTATACTAGATTTTCCAATAACCCATATTTCCATCGTGCATTTGGTCGGTGCCTGGTCTCTCTTGGTACATTAGATTCCGTTGAAGTACTTTGGCGCGACGTACTTGTTAAAGTCCTTGACAAGAAGTTTGGGTACGATAAATATGCGGCTAGAGAAGCTCTATACTATGTAGGGGTAGTACGCATGCTTCGAGGAGACCTGCCACTCGCACTCACATACTTTTTTAAAACTGACGAGGCATGCAGGGCGATAGATGAAGATCCTTCTGGTTTCATGGTGAAGACAAATCTCAAGATTGGTCAGATTCTTGACCTTCAGGGCAAACGTGAGATGGCGTTAACGCAGTATGAAAAGGTACTTTCCTGGAAAGATGTGCAAGGTTCACATGCCGAAGCCAAGCGATTTGTGCACGCTCCGTACAAGTAACCATCCCCTCTACACCTAGACGGTGCCTTCCTCAACGCAGGTTTGCGGACATTGTTGTAGCAGAGTAATCTCATGGTGAGTGTTTGTTAGGATGGAACATGACATGGTGCTCGCCTTTATATGGGCCTTCGGTTACTTAAACACACAGCAGGGAGAGACAAATGCTTAACTCTACGCGTTGGATAACAATCCTACTTGCGTTCTTAACAATTTCGAGTACAGCGTCGGCACAGGCTCTGGCTGGTCGCGCTGGTTTTGGTGCTACAGTCGGTGGCTCCAAATTATTTGGCGACTTTTCAGACAACTCGTGGTATATCGGTGGTGATATCCACCTTCGGTATAACGTCATGAGCTGGTTAGCACTACAAGCACAGTTCACCTATGCGAACCCACGGTTTCGCATAGACGTAGAAGATGCCAATCTCAGATACACCGATTATTTTGGTGTAGGAAAGAAACCTGGCGATCAGTTTCCAAACGGAACGCAGATTTCTGGCGAAGGCGAAGAACGTCGGAATAACACGCGCATTTTCGCTTATGAGCTTCTTGCGTTTATCAACCTTATCCCCGGTGAAACCTTCGTGCCATACATCGGTGGTGGTATTGGTATGATGTCGTTCCAAGTTCGTCCAGGCCTTTCTGGTGGTGCCGGACTTGGCGCTGGTGGTGCGGTAGGCGTCTTGCCAGGCGAAGCTCAAGGCTTGTACGATCAAGACAAAAATGCTGGTTTAGTAATTCCTGTCGGTGGTGGTTTTGAATGGTACCTAAGCGAAAACTTCGTTTTGAATGCTCAGGTGCTGTACCGCATAACAACCACAGAATACCTCGATGATTACAACCCAGGTAGTATGAAGGCGTTCGCTTCAGATCCACTGAACGGTCAGCCATACTCCAACACACTTGCTCCCCTACCAGCCGGAGTCGATCCAGGCAAGACAGACAAGTTCTTGACCCTCGGCCTTGGTGTTACATTCTACGTCTTCGGCGCATCCGATTATGATGGTGACGGCCTAAGCAATAGCGACGAACGCCGCATTGGTACAGACGAGCGTAATGCCGACACAGACGGCGATGGCCTTCCTGATGGCTACGAACATGATGGGTCGCGTAAGGTGCCAACAGGTTGGAATGCTTCTCAAGTCGATATTCTTCCTGTAACTGCGTTCCGCACAAATCCTCTCAAGGCAGATACTGACGCTGACGGACTGAACGATCGTGAAGAACTTGTTACGTACAAGACCAACCCGATCAATCCTGACACAGATGCAGACAACCTCAAGGACGGCGAAGAGATTGCTCGCAAAACAAATCCACTTGAGCCAGACACCGATAGCGATGGCTTGATTGATGGCGACGAAGTAAACACACACAGAACAGATCCTCTCAAAGCAGATACCGATACTGACGGACTGTCTGATGGTGATGAAATCAAGAAGCACAACACAAATCCAACAAACATGGATACCGACGCCGATCAACTGAATGATGGCGAAGAAGTGAACGTGCACAAGACCAATCCAAGTCAAAAAGACACAGATTCTGATGGCCTTATGGATGGTGAAGAAGTAAAGACCTACCTCACAAATCCTAAGAACATCGACACAGATAACGATGGCCTGAATGACGGCGACGAAGTTCGCATCTACAAGACCAATCCTAACAAGGCAGACACAGATGGCGAGGGTCTATCTGATGGTGATGAAATCAAGAGAACACGTACAAATCCTCTTGACCCAGATACAGATAGAGACGGCTACAACGACTTCAAAGATCGTTGCCCACTTATCGCTGGCGTTGCACCTGATGGATGTCCTCCAAAGCCAAAGGTTGGTACACTGACGAACTTCCCTGGTGTACTCTTCATCGTGGACACAGATAACTTCAACATGGAAATACCTGGCACGCTTAACAACCTCTATCAGATCAAGGCCCTTATCGAACAGTGCCCAGACCTGAAGGTTGAAATCGAAGGTCATGCATCCAGCGAAGGTCCAGCAGCCCGTAATCATGAACTCTCTCACATGCGTGCTACAGCAGTGAAGAACTGGCTGATTGGCCAAGGTGTTAGCGCTTCTCGCGTCACAAATACCGTTGGCTACGGAAGCTCACGTCCGAACATCAAAGAACCTAAGAAGGGTTCAGCTGCACAAATCGAAGCAGCTCGTGTACAGAATCGTCGCATTGCTGTAAAAATCGCCGAAACCTGTAAATAAGCACAGGTCGTAAATAGATTGTCCTTCACGGGGCGGCCAAACGGTCGCCCCGTGGTTATTTTAGGCCATGGCAATAGATATCACACCGTGGCAAGCCCTGGCTCAACGCGAACTTCGTGCAGACTCCCCTATCATTTCAGAGCGGATGTCGCTAGAAGGTATTCCGATTAAGCCCCTTTACACGTCATCAGATTTAGACGGACAGCTCGAGTCACTGCCAGGGATGGCGCCCTTTGCACGCGGACCATACGCCACGATGTACGTAAACCGTCCGTGGACTGTTAGACAGTATGCAGGCTTCTCAACGGCCGAAGCTTCAAACGCTTTTTATCGTAGGGGTCTGGCCTCCGGCCAGAAGGGTCTATCCGTAGCATTTGATCTTGCGACGCATCGCGGTTATGATAGCGATCACCCAAGAGTCGTTGGCGATGTCGGTAAGGCTGGGGTTGCTATTGATTCTGTCGAGGATATGAAGATTCTGTTTGAGGGCATCCCGCTCGATAGCATGAGTGTTTCGATGACAATGAATGGTGCCGTCCTTCCAATACTTGCAATGTTTATCGTCGCAGCCGAAGAGCAGGGCGTTTCAGAAGAGCTGCTAAGTGGAACGATTCAGAACGACATCCTCAAAGAATTCATGGTGCGGAACACCTACATCTATCCACCGGCCCCGTCTATGCGCATTGTGGCCGACATCATAGAATACATCACGCAACGCATGCCTCGATTCAATTCGATCTCGATTTCAGGCTATCATATTCACGAGGCTGGTGCGACTGCAGTTCAGGAACTTGCGTATACAATTGCTGACGGACTAGAGTATGTACGTACGGTGTTAGCACGTGGCATGAGTGTCGACACGTTCGCACCACGTCTGTCGTTCTTCTTTGCTATCGGAATGAACTTCTTCATGGAAGTTGCGAAGCTTCGCGCTGCGCGTATTCTGTGGTACAATTTGATGCAGCAGTTCGAGCCAGCAAAAAAGGAATCGTCCATCCTTCGCACACATTGCCAAACATCGGGTTGGTCGCTCGCTGCACAAGACCCCTACAATAACATCATCCGAACGACACTTGAGGGTTTTGCAGCAGTACTTGGTGGTACGCAGTCGCTTCATACGAATTCATTTGATGAAGCGCTTGGACTGCCAACAGACACATCTGCACGTATAGCACGCAATACACAACTCGTACTTGCTGAGGAGAGTGGTGTTGTACACGTAGTCGATCCCTTAGGAGGTTCGTATTACGTTGAGTCTCTAACATCTTCGCTAGTGGCCGAGGCGATGACGCTCATTAATGAAGTCGAGTCGTATGGTGGTATGACGAAGGCCATTCAGGCAGGCATACCAAAGATGCGCATCGAAGAATCAGCTGCTCGTCGCCAAGCTTTGATTGACCAGGGTAAGGAAGTTATCGTTGGTGTGAACCGTTACACAGACGGCAAAGCCGAGCCTATCGAAATTTTGGATATCGATAACACTGCGGTGCGCGAGTCACAAATTAAACGCCTCGAACACACGCGCAGTTCACGCAATGCACCAGCAGTTGAAGATGCTCTGCGAGCACTTTCCCAAGCAGCATCATCGGGCTCTGGGAATCTTCTCGAGCATAGTATTCGATGTGCTCGTGCGCGTGCAACGGTTGGCGAAATCTCTGAAGCATTGGCGAATTCGTTTACGAGGTATGAGGCTACAACTGTGACAATTGAAGGTGTGTATGGGGCACAGTATGCGCAAGATCCTCGATTTATACAGCTGCGCCAGGATGTAGACGCTTTCGAAAAGAAAAACGGACGTCGTCCACGTATGCTCGTTGCAAAGTTGGGTCAGGATGGACACGATCGGGGCGCAAAGGTCATCGCAACAGCGTTTGCTGATATAGGCTTCGATGTAGACATCGGTCCGCTCTTCGCAACTCCCGAAGAATGTGCACGACAAGCCATCGACAACGACGTACACGTTATCGGCATTTCTAGTCAGGCTGCAGGGCATCGTACACTTATCCCACAACTTATTGCTGCACTTCATGAGCAAGGTGCTCCTGACATTCAGGTTGTAGCCGGTGGTGTCATACCAGCTAAGGACTACGAGTTTCTCACGCAAGCCGGTGTAAGTGCCATCTTTGGTCCAGGGACGAACATCCTCGATGCCGCCTCAACTGTGCTTGATTGTATTAGAAACAACACATCACGTGATTCGCGCGGGAATTGATATAGGCACCAATACCATTCTGATGGTTGTTGGTGTGCTCAATGCCCCAGATGGTGAATGGACAATTCTGGAAGATGTGCACAGAATTGCACGACTTGGTGAAGGTCTCGATGCCTCTGGCTCAATAAATCAAGGTGCCGTTGAGAGAGCGTCTGCCATCCTGCGCGATTACAAGCTAATATGCGAGGCCCTACGAGTAGAGTCAATCGCGGCCGTGGGCACCTCTGCATTGCGTAATGCAAATAATGGTGTCGAAGTCAGAAAGCTCCTAGAAACCCAAATAGGAGTCCCTATAGACGTCATTGGAGGGCTGGAGGAGGCCAATATCACATTTGCCGGTGTTGCAGGTAAATTCAGCAAGCCGTGTACTGTAATAGATATAGGTGGCGGCAGTTCAGAGTACATATCAGGGTTTTCCCGTATAGTTTATTCAGCTCATAGTGTTGAGTTTGGTGCTGTTCGATTCACTGAGCGTTTTGGATTGGGAGACCTCCCCACTCGTCAAAACGTCTGTATGGCTCGGGATTTCGTACAAAGGGAATTGGCTTCTGTGAAAGTCACGCTCAGAAGTTACCCAAATGAGGACTTAATCGCGGTAGCGGGCACGCCTACGTCTCTGGCCATCCTCGATCTTGGTTTGACCAAGTTCGAGAAAGAAAAAGTTGACGGTCACGTTTTGCAGCTGGGAGCTATATCATACTGGACAGAGCGTTTGTTGGAAATGTCTAGGCAAGAACGTTCGACCCTGCCCGGAATAGATCCTAATCGAGTTGATATTCTTCCAGCAGGAGCATTGATACTCGAACAGTCGCTACGCGATCTCGATTACGACAGATGTCTGGTTAGTGTAAAGGGTCTTCGGTTCGGTGTTATGATGCGATGAACAGTTTTGTCTCAATATCAGATTCTCATGCTCAGTCCCATACATCTCATGCTCAGTCCTATACATCTCATGCTCAATCCTATACATCTCATGCTCAGTCCTATACATCTCATGCTCAGTCCTATACATCTCATGCTCAGTTCTATATATCTCATGCTCAGTTCTACACATCTCATACTTCGTTTGACGATCGTAATGTGTGCAGTCGTTTGTTTAGGGTTCAATTGTGCTGCCATGACAAATGATGCGTCGAACTCGATCCACCCCGACTCGCTGCAATCGGTAGTAACGTTGCGATACAATCTTGCCCCAGGTGATCACTTTGCTTACAAATTGATTACTGATCAAATTGTTGTGAATGATCACTCCATGAGATTGCAGACTACATTTAATCTGCGTGCACTTGACCGGGATGAACGTGGTAACACGCGCTGCAGGATTAATCTCTCAAGCGACCCTGTTCGTGACTCGTCAGCTATGCATACCGGCGACAAGCGCCATAAACGGTTTGCAGGTTATCGAAGCTGGGTGCAGGAACAAGCATACGAAGCAGTACTCGATGCCCTAGGGAGAATTCTGGCTAGTACAGTTATCGTGTATAACGACGAGAATGCAAGCAATGTTAGTGAGGCACAAGCCGAACCTTTATCGGCTAGAGCAACGCAATACACAAATACACCTGAAGAGACTCCGGCAACACCAGAGCTAATGAACTTTATTCTTCCAACATCTTCTGTTACTAGTTCGATTAGTGAAGGCGCAGTGTGGATAGACACGCTGACTATAAAGTCAAAAACCCAGTTTGTAACATCTATCAGACAGGGACAGACTTCTCCGCCTGTTATTACGAAGGACACACTGGTTCGTACAACACGTGTAGACTCCGTTAGGATGCAGAATGGTAGGCAACAATGTTATCTGTCGTTAACAACTAAACGACACAATGCTGGTGGATCACGATTTGTTGCGTTTTCTACAATACAACGTGATGTCTCTTCAGGACTTGTTGTAGTTCTACAAGAGAAAGCCTATCGTCTGGAAAACGATAACCCTACCTTACACTACACTGCGTCAGCCACACTCGTGCGTGAACAGTCAACAACGCTGCCCCCTACCGAATAGCGCCTTCGAGTATAACATCCTGTTCCGATTCATGCACCTTACCAGAACCTGTGGCAGGACTTGCCGCAGCATTTCTTCCTATATAACGTAGTTTCTGATCAGCTCGTAGCACCTCTGTAATAAAAGGCTGCACGCAGAACCAAGCTCCCATGTTCTTCGGTTCTTCCTGACACCAGACCACGTCACTGGCGTTCGGATACCGTTCAAGTATTGCCTGCATCGCTGCTGAGTCGAACGGATAGACCTGTTCCAAGCGGACAAGTGCAACACCTGAATCTTCAGTAGAGCCACGTTTCTTTTTCAGCTCATAGTGAATCTTGCCACTGGTAATGACGACTCGTTTGATGGTTTGCACATTCTGAATGTCATCGTCGATGATCGCACGATAACCAATGGTTGTAAACTCTTCGATCGTTGACGAAAAAATGCGCAGATATCCCTTAGGGGTCATGATGACAAGGGGCTTCCGCCACTCTGCTTTCACCTGCCGACGAAGAGCATGAAAGTAATTCGCAGGCGATGTGAAGTTGCAGACAACCAGGTTGTCTTGTGCACACAGTTGTAAGAATCGCTCTAGTCGGGCACTTGAGTGTTCTGGACCTTGTCCATCGTAGCCATGTGGGAGTAACATCGTGATGTTCGAGCGTTGTCCCCACTTCTCTTCGGCACTCGCCACAAACTGGTCGATAATAATCTGTGCACCATTCGCGAAATCACCAAACTGCGCTTCCCATACCGTGATGCCGTTCTTAGCAACGGTACTATATCCATACTCAAAACCAAGCACAGCAAACTCCGATAGTGGGCTGTCGTAGATGTGCAGTTTACGCGCATTCGGAAGTGTGTTGAGAGGTATGTGTTTTGAGTCGTTTGTAATATCTCGTTGAATGGCTTGCCTGTGATTGAACGTACCACGTCCTGTATCCTGTCCGGAAACACGTACTGTATGTCCTTCCATTAAGAGCGTGCCAAATGCCAGCGCCTCGGCCATACCCCATTGCACGTTACCCTCTTCGTACTGACTTTTTCGCTTGTCGGTTTCTGCCTTGACCTTTGCATGGATGTGAAAGTCGTCGTTAACCTTACACGTCGCATCAACAATCACATCAAGAACAGTTTTCTCCACCCGCGTTTCAACAGGCTGATGCATGTTGTATTCGAGTTTTGGCGGAAGATGTGAACCAACCTTCGGACCTCGATTGTCATAAGCTGTATCGAGCCTTTGCTGCTCTTCTTCTAGTATGGTCTGTAGTGCCTCAGCGGACACAACTTTTTCTGTTACGAGTCGCGATCCATACAGCTTCCTGACTGGAATCATGTTTCGTATTCGCTTGTACAGGAGTGGCTGCGTCGCCGTTGGATCGTCCTGCTCATTGTGGCCATACTTACGATAACAGTACATGTCAATAACCACATCGTCTCTAAAAATCTCACGGTACGCAAATGCAAACATCCCTGCAGCTCGGCACGCCTCTGGATCGTCGCCATTAACGTGAAGGATTGGTACCTGCAACATCATTGCCATGCCCGTAGCATAATGTGTTGAGCGGGCGTCCTCAGGCGAGGTTGTGAAGCCGATTTGGTTGTTGATAACAATGTGTATTGTGCCACCAGTCGAGTACCCTTGAAGTCGAGCAAGATTTAGAGTTTCAGGAACTACTCCCTGACCAGCAAAGGCAGCATCTCCGTGCAGTAATACCGGTAAAACTTGGGTGTGGTTTTCGTCCAGAATTTCATCGTCAAGTGCTCGTGCAATACCTTCAACAACAGGGTTCACCGCCTCGAGATGGCTTGGGTTTGGTGCTAGGACAATTGGTACTTCATTGCCAATTGATGAACTATACACACCTTTTGCACCAAGATGATACTTAACATCACCAGAACCCTGAATCGATTCTGGATCAATCTGTCCCTCGAATTCATTGAAAATCTTTATCAACGGCTTGCCCATCATGTTCACCAGAACATTGAGGCGACCTCGATGTGACATGCCAAGAACTACTGCTTCAAGTGACTTTTCTGCTGATTTTTCAAGTATTTCATCGAGTATAATTAAAGCAGATTCTCCGCCCTCAAGCGAGAAACGCTTTGCGCCCAAGAACTTAGTATGCAGATAGTTCTCCAATAAGTCACCGCGAGTAAGCTTCCTAAAAGTATCAACCTTACGTTCGACACTTAATTCTGCTTTTAGATGTGATGATTCTACAAAGTCGCGAATCCAACCTTTTTTAACCGGATCCTGAATGTGCATGAATTCGATGCCGATCTGATCGCAATACGTATCTCGCAACGTGTCGATAATGTCGCGAAGCGTTGAGCGGTTGACACCACCGAGCCCGCCTGTATCGAACTGACGATCGAGATCCCAGATTGTAAATCCATAATGTGCGGGATCTAGCTCGGGATAATAATAGGCCTCAAGTCCAAGCGGATTAATGTCTGCTAGAAGGTGACCTCGTACCCGGAACGCGTTAATGAGCTGAACAACTCGGCCTTCCTTGTCAATCACTTCAGGAGTGTCTGCAGGAAGGAACGGATTGCTTCCCGTTTCAATTACCCAGCGAATGGGCTCAAACGGCAGTTCGTATGAGGCATAGATCTGATCGTAAAACCTGTGTTCGCCGATGAGCAACTGGTGGATGAACTGTAAAAATTCTCCTGATTCCGCTCCCTGAATCACACGGTGATCGTAGGTGGACGTAATCGCCGCCACTTTTGAAATCGCAAGTGTTGAGAGCACATCGGGCATCATCGCTTGAAATTCTGCCGGGTATTCAATGGCACCCGAAGCCACGATTGTCCCCTGTCCATCCATAAGTCGTGGTACAGACATCACCGTACCAATGCCACCTGGATTTGTAAGTGTGATGGTCGCACCTGAGAGGTCTTCCGGAGCGAGCTTATTTGTGCGTGCCTTTGCAACGATATTGTTGTAGGCCGAGGCAAACTCTGCAAACGTCATGTCCTGAGTCTGCTTGATGCTCGGGACGAGTAGAATGCGTGAACCATCTTTTCGCGTTGTGTCGATAGCCAAGCCTAGATTAATTCCACCTCGACGTACGCGCATTGGTGCACCGTCTTTTACACCATAAGAGTCGTTCATTTGTGGAAATTTCTCTGTTGCCTGAATAACAGCCCACGCAAGGATGTGCGTGAACGACAGCTTAGGCAGCCGTCGTTTCGACAGAAAGTTGTTAATGATGCGTCGATTTTCTTCGAGTGCTTTAACTGGAACTGCACGTACCGAAGTAGCCGTTGGCACACGAAGCGAAGCCTCCATGTTCTCCGCAATCTTGCCCGCAATAGACGATAGCGGTATGAGCTCGTCGTTGCCACTCATATACGGAATGCGCGTTGCTTTTGCCGCAGGATCCGCCGGTGTGCTTCGCATCGATTGTCCGGCTTGCGCTGGTTGAGCTTTTAAAGAAGAACCGTTGCCATTGCTGCTCTTTGCAGGTGCACCATTCTCAGGCTGGTAGTCTTTGAAAAATTCGCGCCATTCGGCAGGGACGGAGTCCGGGTCGCGCAGATAGTCGAAATAAAGATCATCGACATATGCGCTGTTCATCGACATCATAATTAGATGACGTTCTATTGTGGTACTAGGTTTTCAAAACTACGCAATCCTATGAAAGCCACACATCGGAGCGCTGCAGCCCCATCCCTCCGATACGAGTGAAATCGGTCGTCAGCCATCGTACAAGCAGGATCAACACATATATGTGTCTGTTCGACTCCCGCCTTTATTAGCTGCGTGCGTATAGCAGAACGATTGTCAAACAACCACACATCGTTCGAATTCGGAGACCGAACGATGTCCTCAGGGAAAAACTGAGCAACGTCTTCTCGTACTTCGTACCGCTCACCCGATGCACATGGTGAAATGTAGGCACGGATGGACGAAGGATTGACGTTAAACTCGTTTATCATCCGTTCTATGCAACTACCTACGATGTCTTCCTTTGTGCCTCTCCACCCACTATGTACTGAGGCAATAGTACCAGTTTTAGAATCCCATAAGAGCACGCCAGCACAATCTGCAATTCGCACTGAAAGCACCACATCACGCCGACGCGTAATTAGTCCGTCCCCGATTAACACCTCAGCATCTGCATGCCATTCATCATCAATCGTGTGGATGACGTTCCCATGCACTTGCTTCAATCCAACAATCAATTGTGGTTCTCGTGCAATGGCTATTGCGAGAGCAACCTTATCATCCGAGAGCATGCGTGTCGTAACACCACATACAAGTTGTTCATCGATGATGGCGGGAATCCAGTCAATCATGGTGCAATGTACTTCGCGGCAAGGCAACAACATCGACCTTGCCTTTTCGCCCCCTGACAAATTGCTCTACTCCCCTATCGGATTTGCGCAAGGCAGTTAACACAACGGTCTGGTCGAGTTTGTACATCAAAACGACATACCCCGATCGCCGCTGAAATTGTTGAACACGACTGCATGGAGGCGATGGCACAAATACAACGGCGACAATGAATGCTACACACACTGCTTGCCGCGCAAGAATCCCCCGCCACGAGTCTGCGATAAGCGGCCAGATGCAGATACCCATCGTTAACACTGAAAGGCAAACGGTGCGTCCAGCTGACGCCATCTCTGGCTGCCAGCTCGCAAACATCGTGGCGATACCATCGGCCATATACACAAGCAGAGAACACACCCATGCAAGGGAGGGGGCAAGCCAGGGGGCAGCGTGGTGCACCAGTACCAAACCCCAGCCTGCCACCATGGCGATGCTTAGGATTGGAACTACAAAGAGGTTTGCAAGGACTGACCACACAGGCACCTGATCGAAAATGAGTGCGGAAGGAAGTGAGGTACCGGCCGTTGCAGCTAAAGAGACGGCGCAGCTGACTCTTAGGAACTGTTTTGCCGCGCTGTCACGCATTGTACACTGCTTTAGTAAACAATTCCAACGAGGAGCGAGAGCGAGAATGGCAATTGTCGCAGTAACACTTAGTTGAAAACCGGCAGACCATGGCAGTAACGGATCGAGGATAATCATACACAACACTGCAACAGCAAGCACATTTAGTCCGATGACGTCGCGCTCAGTATTGCGGCCCCATAGCGCCAGCAGCCCCATGACAGCAGCGCGCCAGGCTGGAGATGATCCGCCGCTGACGATAACATAGGTTATGATGAGGGTGATTAGGAGAATCGCACGTAACCACCTGTTGCGAATGCCGACGGTAATTGCTAGGCCAAGTGCGAGCAGTACCGATACATGCGAACCACTTACAGAAAACATGTGCGCCGTTCCGCTCCTAGCATACGCTTGTCGTGCGTCTCGCTGCAGACCGGAGTCATCACCAATGATTACAGCACTGAGCACCGCTGCTACAGCTGAATCGCAATGTGCGTGGAGCGCCGAGCTGACTGCTGACTGTGTGTTTTCGACGAACCTGCGTGTTAACGATGGCCTTCCACGAATGTCTACGTCGCGTATGGCAGCAGTTCCGACAAACGAAACATGCAGGCTCTTGCACATCGCCTGCTCGTTGAATTCGTTGGGAAGCGTTGCGGGGTCCGGACGTCGTACTCGCGCAAACATCACGATGCGAGCTCCGCTTTCTGGAATTACTGAAGTTCTATCACAGAACACCGTCAATAACACTCGGGTGCGCACCGCAGGTAGACGTTGACAGTCAACTTCGCCGTCAACTAACAGGCGTGCCATCTTGGTGCGCACCGTCATAACACGATCGACAGTTCCTTCGATGCGTGCTGGTTGGTCTGTATCGTATGTGTGTAGTGTGCTGGGGACGTATTCTGATGTCACACGTGAAGCGAGCATGAAGACAAGGGCTGCGCAGGCACAGGTGCGGACGCTTGACCATTTGCCACGTACGGCCTGTATGCATGCGAGGACAAGGAGTCCGCACCAGATAAACGGTGCCAAAGGGATAAGTATGGGTGTCGAGTGAACCACAGCCACATACCCCAGAATCACCACAAGGCACAGCCGTAGTGCGGGCATGGATGTCATTTGTTGTAAGTGGCGGACGGTCTGAAGAGCGTGACGAGTGGCAGCTCGACTAAAAAATGGTCCTTGTTGATAACTCTCCCTAACGCCCCGCTAGCCTCTGGGTATTTTTGGTGTCACAGTCGACCTCCCTCTGGTCACGTCCCCCCTATAAGGCAAATTTTTCATTCTAATAAAGTCACGATAATGAGTGCTGACACGAAGAACTCGAAGGCAGAAGCGAAGACCGAAACAAAGGTCGAAACGAAATTCGCTGATGCAAAAATCAAGGCTGCTCAAGCCGCTATCGACCAAATTGAAAAGGCATTTGGTAAGGGATCGATTATGCGCCTTACTGATGAAAGTGCACAAGCAATTGATGCTATCTCAACAGGTTGCCTTTCTCTCGACGCCGCGATAGGAATCGGCGGCGTGCCACGCGGAAGAATCGTAGAGATCTACGGACCTGAATCGTCAGGTAAAACAACGGTGTGTCTCCAAGTTATTGCCGAAGCACAAAAAGCTGGCGGATTAGCGGCATTTGTTGATACAGAACATGCACTCGACATCAACTATGCACAGCGACTAGGTGTCGATCTTAACAATCTGTTGTTGTCGCAACCAGAGTTTGGCGAACAGGCACTCGAGATTGTTGAAACACTCGTGCGTTCAGGTGCAATTGATGTTGTGGTTATCGACTCAGTTGCCGCTCTCACGCCTCGCGTAGAAATCGAAGGCGACATGGGCGACGCTCAGATGGGCTCGCAAGCACGCTTGATGAGTCAGGCAATGCGCAAACTCAACTCCGCAATCGGACGTTCAAACACAACCGTCATCTTTACGAATCAACTGCGCAATAAGATTGGCGTTGTCTATGGCAATCCAGAAACGACAACCGGTGGTAATGCATTGAAGTATTATGCTTCGGTACGAATCGATGTGCGTCGTAAGGATGTTATTAAAGACGGACAGGAAATTATCGGTAATCGTGTTCGCGCCAAGATTGTAAAGAACAAGGTTGCTCCCCCATTCAAGGAAGTAGAATTCGACATCCTTTACAACGAAGGTATATCGAAGGTCGGCGACATCATCGACGTTGCTGTTGAGAACGGTTTGATTACAAAATCAGGCTCGTGGTTCACGTACAAGGAAGAACGCGTCCAGGGACGTGACGGCATGCGTAAGATGCTCACTGATACACCAGCCGTATTTGCCGACCTTGAAGACGATGTTAAGCGTGCACTGAAAATGCCAACTGCGAAGGCCGCAACAAACGGCACGAGCAAGAAAAATTAACGATGTCCGTACCGAGAGTATGCCGGTTATCACCTCCATACGTCGGAACGTAAAAAATGCAGCGCGTTGCTCCATCTTCGTCGACGATGCCTTTCTGGCTGCGTGTCCAATCGACATAGCGCTGGCTATGGGGCTCCGAAAGGGGCTCGAACTGTCTGTGGAGATGGAGCGACAACTGCGTCTTGAAGACCGCCGTATGGTCTTCAAACAAAAAGCGTATCGGTTTGCTACCTACAAACCGCGTACGGAACGTCAGATCCTCGACCATCTCGAAAAGATCGGATGTGTACCAGAGGAAATCGAACCACTCATGACATGGCTGCGCGAATTTCGCGTTGTCGACGATCAAGGATACGCCGAACGGTTTGTGGCCGCGTCCAAAGAACGTAAGCCACTCTCACGCAGCGCTGCGAAGGCCGCGCTATTGCGAAAGGGCATCGCAAAAGAGATGATCGAAAGCATCCTTAACACCGAGTACTCCGACGAAGTAAGCCTGGAGGTTGCACGTCGTGTTGCTGACAAAAAACTCCGCGTAATTAGAGCAACGTCAGACGAAGAGCGGAAACAAAAGCTGGTTCGGTTCATGCAATACCGCGGTTTTAACTGGGACGTTATTCGTTCGGTAGTCGACGACCTACTGCGTTCGCACATTAGCGTTGCGCTTGTCGTCTTTAGTCTTGTTCTTGTTGGTCATTATTTAATGGTTACACCCTCAAATGCACAACCAAACGTTACGCCCTCGAGTGCCCAACTGACATCTACATGTGAACGACGCACACTATCTGCCGCGATCAATCGATACCAGCCGACAACACTGCCAGTTGTCTCATCGGATGGCACCATACTCTATATCGATCGCAAACTGCATCCTGATAATTCTGAAGGGGGTCAGGATGCGGATGACATTTGGATTTCACGTCGCATGCCTTCGGGTAAGTGGTCGAGCCCCGTTCAGGAGCCCCTTACCACATTTCGAAGACCCGATGCGTTGTTCAACTTTACGCTGGATGGCAGACATGCGTTGGTTGTAGGAAAGTACAGGGTTGAGGGACGTGATACGCTGCGATGTTTTGCAATTATGTCACGAGATGCCGACACGGGACTCTTCACGCGACTCGAGCCTATCATACTGCCGGGTGATAAGGGACTTGGTAAAAATTATTATGGTCATCTTTCGGAAGATCGTGCAACTGTTGTGATTGCACTTAACAGACCTGACTCGCGAGGCGACCTCGATCTGTATGCAGCATCAAATTGTAAAGGCACATGGGAAACACCTGTATCTCTAGGTAACGAGGTGAACACGACCTCGTTTGAAGGTTCGCCATGGCTTGGTAGAGACAATCGGACGTTGTATTTCGCTTCGAGCGGACGTGACGATCGACGTGGTAAGTCCGATCTCTACATGACGAGACGTCTTGGCGACACGTGGACACGTTGGACAACGCCCGTAAATCTTGGGCCATGCATCAACACGACAGAAGACGAAACCTCGCTGTCTATTGTAGGCACATCGGACACTGCTCTTATTACTTCGTGGGACTTCGAGGCTGAGCGCCCGGCAATTGTATCTGTCAAGATGCCAAGTCAGATTCCTCCGCAACCATACGTAGTCTTCACAGCCATTGTGCTCGATGCTGTAAGTAATGATAAAATTACCGCTGCTGAAATGGTGTTCACCGATTCTTCAGCGAAGTGTTTGCAAGCCATGCGCGCGTCTGTAATTGATGGCTTGGCAGCGATTGCATTGCCCGCGCTATCGCGATATTCGATTCGCACAACTTCAAGCAAGTATGTAACACACGAGCAGGTTCTTGGGATTCGTACAATCGATAGCATCACACCATTGACGCTTACGATTCGAATGTTCGACACACGAAAGGCACTTGCTTCGGTGTACTTCGACCGTGGATCGTCTGACGTATCGGAGATACAACGTGCAACGCTTGACTCGATGATTGCGAAATACGAAGTGCGAAACATTGCATTCAACGTTGTAGGATACACCGATGAAATCGGGACACGTCCGTTCAACCTGACGCTTTCCTCAAAACGAGCAAATGCTATTTCTGAGGAACTCGTTCGCTTGGGAGTCGACAAGGCGCGCGTGCAATCTACCGGACGTGGCATTGAAACGCTCGGTCTCTCAAGTGGCATCTCAGAAAATCCACTTAGTAGACGCGTAGACATTTTTCCCGCACAACGTTGACCTCCATGAATAACCACGCATCTATTGGTAGGCTGTGACAGGCACGCAGTGTTAGGCTCTTAACTCAATCGTTGCGGTTCGGTGTTCACCAGAATCGTTTACCTCTTCGATTTCCACTGTCCATACAGCGCGGAACTGCACATAGATTTCAAGTTCGAGTTCGGTTGTCAACCGAGCAGATTCATCTGCCTGCTCGCTCGACCAGGTGAGTCCACTGCTGTTCACACGCACAAGACGTTGTGCCTGACTTTCGTTGCGCAGGATAAGGGTTACCTGCTCATCGTTCACGGGTTTTCGCTCCAGTCGAATAGTGAGGCGCTGCCAAGAATCATTCGATTCCATAGCAACACTTCTCACAATCTGGTTGCCAGTATGCATGGCCATACTACCATACGACACGTGCACAGCCCCTTTCTGCGCCCCTTGCATTACATCTACGTGGTCATAGAGCGAGATTGAAAGATCAATGCTTGGCACGACACTACATGCGTTAAAGATCGTTGTCAATCGCTCGCGGAATAACATGTCGAAGTCGCGTTTATTTGGAGCCTGATGCCGGTCGTCGTACCACCAGAACCAATCGGACGATTCTGCTGAAAGTATGTCGTCTAAAATTGATGCGTTACTACGCTTTACGTTAACATCGGACGGAAACGACGGCAGGCAATCGACGGCTGAACGCGCTTCGCGTAAAAGTGACCACGCAAGATTTTTTAGGGGGCTGCCGATCCATATATCGAACGATGCACCTATCCAAGATCCGGCGACGATTGAACGAATGGAACGCGTTGGACGGGTGGCCTCATTCATGCCAATGCAAGAGTATAACGTCGTGTTGGCAAGCCGAGCACAAAGTGCTCGCAGAAACGACTCACCGTTGTTCTCGTAGAACTCCCAGCAGTTTTCTCCGTCGAGGATGATGCTTACAACAGAATCGAGAAGAGCATCTGTGCCTTCATTCTGTACGATAAGTCTGCGACGCTCTTCGAGCTGTCGAATAAAGTCATCGGCGGCACGATTCGCATCCCAGTTCGAGTATGTGAAGCCGATAGCGTCGCTAAGTGCACGATCGCGAAAAACTACGGACACTGTCTCATCGCCTTCCCCAACAGCCCACGCTCGGTACTTCGACGTGGCAGAGTATTCCTCACCTAGTGAATTGGCGAGTATTCCTTCGTCAGATGCTACCCAACGGATGCCGTGTCTTGCGAACACTTTCAGTGCTTCGTTACTAATCGAGCCTTCAGCAGGCCACATGCCGTGCACTGAATCGTCGAAGGCATGTTGTGCAGCGGTCTTGGCCGATTTTACCTGACTGGAAGCGTCTTGGGGGAAAACAAAGGCTGGAATGGGCAGCGCAGAATCTGGAAGTGCATCACGCGTTGACTCGGTGTTACACAGGAGCGGTAGAATCGGATGATGATATGGCGTTACTGAAACATCTATCTGCCCCAGCTTATGGAGCCGTCGTAGTGTAGGTACAACATCATCACATGCATCAGTGAGTACGTGCATTAATGATTGCACGTCGGTTGTTGTAAAGTTCTGCCCCTTGCTCAAGAGCCCCATAACAACAGCGTCCTGACGCCGAAGATGAGGGCTACACCAGGCCAGGTGATACCACACTGTTAAGTCAATCCACTCCTGTATTGTCCACGCATGCCATTCGCCGCTCACTGCTTGAACATGCAGAGCATCGTGGCGCTTGTGGGCAATCATGCGCTCTGCATGTAGGACGGTAAGCGCATGTGCGTATGTATTGGGATGTTCAGGCAGAAGTCCTTGTTCGATACGTTTTGCCTCGCGCTGAAGTGCGTCGGTCGTGCCGTGAGAATACGCAGCAAGCTGATCGATAAGGCTCGGCACGATATTGATCGTTTGTCGAATTGCAGGGAATTCTGCAAACAAGTCGGGCAGCCATGCATAGTCTTTTGCAGCATGCAGGCGAACCCACGGCAAGGTGAAACCATGCTGGGACCGATAGTCTGGCTGGTGGAAATGCCAGAGAAAAGCAATGCGTAGTGGGTGCATTAGACGAAATTGCCTTATTCTTTACAAGTCGATTGTGGATTTTAGGAGGCGATGGTGGACATTAGAAGTCGATTGTGAACACCGTACCCTTATTCACTTCACTTTCAATCTTAACAGTACCGCCTAAGGCTTCGACTTGTGACTTGACCATAAAAAGCCCGATGCCTTTTCCTTCTACACCATAGTGAAAGCGTTTGTAAAGTCCAAAAACCTTGTCACCCTGACGTTTTAAATCTATCCCTAAGCCGTTGTCTGCAAACGTAAGACGGACCTTGCCATCGACCTTACTGCTCTTGATATGTAGGGTTGGATTCTCATCAGAGCGTCGATACTTAATGCCATTTATAATCAAATTGTAGAAAATGCTATAAAAATAACTTTTCACTGACTGTATCTGTTCGATTTCGGTGAAGTCTATAACGATCGTCGCACCTTCGCGATTGATCAATTCGCTGACGTTCATTGAAATGTCGCGAATGAGGTCTTCAAATCGTACAATTTCGGTGCGTTCATGCAATTCGTTTTTCACTTGCAGGATGCGGGTGAGATCCGTTAGCGTTTCATCGAGATTATGGACAGAAAATACAAGTCCATTGATGCACTCTCGTTGAGTATTCTCATCGAGTCCGGGTTCTTCGAGGATGGATGCCAGTGCGAGGACGTTGGTAACTGGACCCCGCAGATTATGTGAGATGATGTACGCAAACTGTTCGAGGTCTTTGTTACGCTGAATGAGATTCTCTGTCATCATATTCATGGCCGTTGCTACCTGGCCAATCTCATCATTCGCAAATACCTCTGCACGATCTGACAAATCACCCTTTGCAATCCTTTTTGCAGATCTGTTAATTGCGTTCAATCCACGGCTAATTCCTCGGCTTACAGAAATACTCATCAGAAGGCCAGAGATTTCAACTGTGAACGCCACAATTGGTAACAGCCTTAACACTAGATCTTCTAGCCAGCGCGATCCCTCTCCTAAGACATAGGAGAAGTTATCTTCGAGCACTGTAAGCTCTGCATTAACTGGTTCTATTTGCCGTTGGAGACTGTCGAGAAGTGCCTGTGAAGGATTGTTGCTGTTGATCTCTGCGCGCATTCTCTCACCAAGCGGAATCAGTTTCCCAATGATAGAATCAGCTTTCGTCCAGATCTTAACCGCCTCATTGATGTAGTAAACTGAATGAAACCGCTGGATGAGGTTTATCATTCCATCGATATCATCCGGGTGGATTCGGCCTTCGAGAAAACCCTGCCTTGCCATTTCTAAATCGGGCTCGGGTTTAGATAATTCAACGAGAGTTTTATGATCGCCAAGCGGCACTTGCATAAAGCCCTGAAACGCTCTATAGTGTTTCTCATCATGCGTGATGTTGTACTCGCGCAGGTGGTACGAAGCATCTTTTTGTGATTTCGACCAGAGTCCTTCGCCCCCCACGAATGCACGCACAGACGACAGGGTTTCCATCGAAAACCACAGCGTCACCAATTCGGCCGCAATCAGTACTGCCATTGTGCCCACAATGAAGTACAGTTTTTTTGTAACCGAGATATCTCTCATCCTTCGCGGAGATATTCTCATGCCCAATCGCTTCTTCGAAATGATTGCAAGTCAGACCCCTATTGTTCTGGTCGATAAAGATAACCTGAACCTGCGTCAGTTGGAATCCTTACGTAAAAAACAAGGGCATGGTTTTTCTGCAAGTATTATTTGTTGTCTGGCGGGTGTGTCGATACACGTGGATTGTGTTGCATCACCTGTGGCAAGGCTGGCATCAAGTGGCGACTTGTGGTTATAGCCGCGTAATGTCATCTCATTCACTAAGAGCTCATGTCGGTTGTACAGAGCACGCAGCTTTCCCACCCAGCGTAGAGTTTCGGGATGGCGCGAGTAGCCACCAACACCGTCATGTTTTGTGAGAATGTTCCAAAGTCCGTGTAACTCACGGTGTTCACCTAAGAGGTGCTGTCGGCAGAGGAGTTTCGGATGAATGTCCCAGATGCGCATATGAGTTGTAGGAAAAGAAAAAGGGACCCGGGTGGGGGGCCCTTTAAGATTCGCTTTCGACTAGCGTTGTGGAGATGCCGGGAGTCGAACCCGGGTCCGAAGTGGAATCACCGAAGCATATCACGTGTGTCTTCGATCAACTTTGTCTCGCAGTCGGGGTTACCGATCGACAGGTGCCCAATTGCCAGCATCAGAACTTTCTCGCGCGTTGCCCTGATGCACAACGTTGCGCCAGCCTATCTGAGTGCGTCACCGGAGAGGAGGCCGATAGGCAAACATCCGTCCGATGGCATGGCTACTTAATTAAGCAGCCATGCGATAACCGAAGTTATCGCCTGTTGTTGTTCGCCAGTTGTATTAACGAGCTCCACCAGCGTAGCTCGACACGAGTCTTCGAGATCATCAGCACTCCGTCGAAACCGGTACATCCCCGTGTTTCTTCGTGCTTTATATGCCCATAGACGACAAATTTACGAAATTATTACGAAGGTGGTCGCGAATCTCCTCCATAAACCACTGTGGTGTGCTCGTAGCCCCGCTAATACCAACATTCATAGCGCTCTCAAGCCATTCGGACTTTATCTCTGAGATGTCTTCGATAAAATAAGTGCGTGGATTGGCAGCGCGTGCTACATCATAAAGTACTTTACCATTCGAACTGGCTTTACCGGCGGCGAATATTATAACATCGTTTGCACGGGCGAAGGCGGCAAGCTGGTCTTCACGCCCAGAGACCTGACCACAAATGGTATCCTTTGCATGAAACTCAGTAGCAATATTCTCCATTGTGTCAACTACTAACTCAGCTACCCGTGCTTTAAGAGCGTCGCGAATGAGCAGAAATGTTGGCCTATCCATGGTCGTTTGCGAGAAGAGCACGGTACGTCGAGAAACGTCGACCTGTGCCATCGCTTCATCAACGGATTTCACAACAATGGCCTCATCGTTCACAACACCGCGCACACCAAGAACCTCAGCGTGGTCTTTTTTCCCGAATACTACAACCTGGAAGCCTTGGTCGTAGAACTTGCGGACTCGTTCCTGAAGCTTTGTAACGACAGGACATGTTGCGTCGATAATCTCAATACCGTTTTTCCAGGCTTGACGATACGTCTCGGGTGGTTCGCCATGTGCGCGTACGATGACTTTGACACCTTGATTTGCCAACCCCTCAAAATCATTCACAGTAATGGTCTTTAGCCCCTTGGCTTCTAACCTTTCAATTTCTTTTGGGTTGTGAATGATGGGTCCGAGCACATACACATTGCGATTCTCTCGCTCGGCAGCAAGCTGGTCTTCTGCGATGCGGACAGTGCGGACAACGCCCCAGCAGAAACCACTGTTTTTATCGATGGTGACATTCATTGTTGTTAGCGTGCATGCTAGTTGCGTTCGTTAGAAACCGAGGCGCAGCCGTTAGAAATTTCCGTACGTAGAGATGATGTCGTACGTGCGGTGATACTTGTCGACGTACTCAAGAATTCTGTCCACCTGCTCATCGATTGCCAGTGATGTAGTATCCACTTCGATTGCATCAGGGGGCTTGACCAGGGGGCTCGTTGCTCGTTGTGAGTCCATTTCGTCACGTTCGACAATCTGATGACGAACGTCATCTTCAGTCAGTGCGTGGCCGTTGCGTTGCATTTCTGTTGTGCGTCTGCGAATACGCTCTTCAAGAGCAGCAATGAGATAGATTTTGACTTCGGCATGGGGAAATACAACCGAGCCAATATCACGCCCATCCATGACGACCCCTCCGCCCCTTCCCATCTCACGTTGTTTTGCAACGAGGATGTTTCGAACGGCTGGAAGGGCGCTAACAGCGCTGACCTTGTTTGTAACGTCGCTATGACGGATTGCTTCGCTTACATCCTCGCCATTGAGAATTGTGCGCTGTCCGAGCGGTGTGTACACAAGCTGGATGTCAGCTTCATGTACAAGTACATCAAGGTGTTGATTGTCAAGCTCGATGTTGCTGCGCAAGGCAGCAAGCGTAACGGCTCTATACATGGCCCCTGTGTCGATATACAGGTAGCCCAGTCGTTCTGCTACACGACGTGCGGTGGTAGACTTCCCTGCACCAGCAGGTCCGTCGATGGTAACGATGATCAGCTTTGCCATTGCCACAAAGATACGTGGCGATTATGCGAGAATCGTGACCGAAGAGTGGCTCACGTCTCGGAACGATTCTAGAACAGCATCAGCACCACAGGCAGATAATTCCCTCGACGAGTGCTGTCCGGTAGCAACACCTATACTGCGAATTCCATTGTGTTTAGCACATTCAATGTCTTGTGGAGCGTCGCCAATAATCACTGCATCAGAATGCGCATAGGTAGTGCCATTCAACGAATTCAGGCGTGTTACGGCTCGTGGCGGCAGTTGATTACGATCGGGGTCCTCGCAACCAAAGGCTCCTTCGGTAAAGTAGGAGTCGAGTCCGGCAGCCTGCAGCTTCCGAAAGGCAATGCTTCGAATGTTGCCCGTTACGAGTCCCAGCGTGACTGCCTCTCGACTAAGATTTTTGAGAAGGTCGTGCACTCCGGGCAAGATTTCTACCGCATCCGGGACAATCAGGCATTGTGCCCTCGACATCATTGTATCGCGTATCGATGGCCAGGCCGTTGCGGTTACCACAGGGTCGAGTCCCATCCGATCGGAAATATCGGTTACCAGATGTCGGTCTGTACGCCCTGCAAATGACATGTTCTCTAGTGCTGGAGCCACATTCACGCTGAGTGTAGACTCAAACGCGTCTATAAACATACGCCTGCCAATGCCTCCTCGGAGACGCAACAAGGTACCGTCGATATCGAATAGTAATAGGCGCATTGCGTAATGAAGATACGCTATGCACCCCTTACTGCTTTAGTTCCGAACGTTTCACCATCAAATGGTATGCAACCATGCCGATTCCACCGAACAGTGCTGCCGTTCCTCCGGTCACCCACTCACTACCGCGGTCATCAAGATAGAAAGCTGCGTTTATAATTACGCCTGCTATAAGTCCAAGGCCAATGCCACCAAGTAACAGTCCATATCTCAACGCTCCATACTTTTTTGAATTTTCATTTACAGGCTCTGCTAAAAATGCTGCATCCAAGCCCTTTTCAATGAGCGCCAACTTTACAGCCCGATTTGCCTCAATGGCCTTGTACGCCACAAAGAGTCCGCCGACAATGGCAATGACAGGAATAAACACTGCGATGATTGGCTCGATTGTATGGGTTTCGTTCCTTAGTTCGAATTCTGCGACGGCCGCCCTATTCGCCAGAGTCATCGAGTCTAGTTGAAATTTGTGTGTTGCTGTTAGTTCGTATTCTTTTTTGAGCTGTGCGACTGCGCTGTCGCTCTGCGCTGACGTAGAGGTGTCTGATTTTGGCATTTGTCTGTCCTGATTGGTTATTGAGGCTTCTAGTGGTTCGTATGTGGTTTTTGACAACAGCTCATCACCAGGGTTTCAAACGAAATACTCGCGTCGTGGTAATCATGAGTTTCAACCGAAACCCTGACGTGGTATTGTTGTCAAAAGAACCGCATATGCAAGACCAACGAACTGCCAGTGATGAAGACGTGGTGCGACTAGTTCGCAGCGGCGACGCATCGGCGTTTCGGTTCCTCGTCGATCGATACAAACAAAAAGCGCTGTCATTAGCCGTCCGTCTGCTGAAAGACGAACACGCGGCCGATGACGCATTGCAGGAATCGTTTATAAAAGCCTACACTGCACTAGGTGGGTTTCGTAACGACGCAACATTTGCAACGTGGTTTTATCGTATCGTGTACACCACATGCCTGAATGCTTTAAAAAAGCAGAAGCGAGCATTTGTCCACGAAGGGCTGGATGAAGAGACGTTGGTAAGGGGCTTTGTTGATGTTGACATTACGTCGCTTGATGATACTCTTGTCGAAGAAACAATACGTGAAGAGCTAGCAAAGATGTCGCCCTTGTATGCATCTGTGATGGACCTCTTCTACGTGCAGGAGTGTAGTTATGAAGACATCGTGAAGATTACAGGACTGCCACTTGGCACTGTTAAAACGAGGCTCAACCGCGGACGACATGCGCTTCGACAAGCACTACTCAAGAAAATTCCCGAGCTTGAATCATGGACAAAAACATCATGAATACAGATCAAGAGCATGAGGCTTGGCTTCGTAATCGTATACGAGCTGCTTCCGCGATGTCGCCTTCACAAGACTTTACCCAGAAGGTAATGCTCGGTGTAATTCACGACGTAAAAACGGCTACAGTAAAGGCCCAAGCCCCTTCGCGACGGCCCCTTACCGTTTCATCGATACAATTCTTCCGTCGCAGGGCGACCATTTTCTTCTGGTCTGGACTTGCTGTGTTTGTTGTCGCAATTGTGCTGTCTGCTTCCCAACTGCCTCTCAATACTCTAACGCATGTAAGCATACAAAGCGATTCGCCGACGTTTATGGCCGTGGGCATCATTCTGGTCGTGATCGCCGGTCTGGCTGTGTGGGAGTGGGTCGACCAGTACATTTAGTCCGCAATATGTTTGGGTCGTGTCGGACCTATCTTTGCCCGCATGGCGCTCCTCTCTGTCCGCAATCTCAGTCACACCTACCCTAACGGTTACCAAGCCCTGAAGAACGTCAGCTTCGACGTGCAGGCCGGTGAGTTTCTCGTAATTATTGGCTTGAGCGGTTCCGGAAAGTCAACCCTCCTACGGTGCGTCAACCGCCTTATCGAACCCTCTTCGGGTGCGGTTGTAATTAACGAGCAGGACGTAACACATATAGTCGGTGAGCCCCTTCGCAAACATCGTGCGTCGATTGGCATGATCTTCCAGCACTTCAATCTTATTGGCAGGCATACTGTAATCCAGAATGTTCTGTACGGTGCACTAGGTGAAACTCCAACTTGGAAATCAGTTGCAGGCGCCTTTACGCAACAGCAACGTGAACGTGCTCAGCACAACCTTACCATTACAGGTATTCCTGAAAAGACAAACAATCGGGCCGATTCGCTGTCGGGCGGACAACAACAGCGCGTTGCCATTGCACGTGCTCTCATGCAGCAACCACAGTTGTTGTTAGCCGACGAACCCGTTGCAAGTCTCGATCCTGCCACGTCACATTCTGTGATGCGTTACCTCGATCGCATTAACAAAGAGATGCACACAACCGTTATTTGCAATCTTCACTTCCTCTCGCTCGTACGCGAGTATGCAACACGCGTCATTGCACTACGTGCAGGTGAACTTGTGTTCGATGGCATGCCCGACGCCATAACAGAAGAGTGGTTCAAAGCCATTTATGGCGACGATGCAGTACAGGTGGAGATACGATGACTGCAATTTTTCCTCGACCTGAGATTGTGAAGTTGCCAAAACCACCAATGCGTGTACGCATTCCGGCATTTCTCATTGATGCTTGCATCGGTGCGTATCTCTATGCGGCGTTTGTGTTCATTGTAATACCCGAGATGGTATTCGGACAAGGCGCAGACCCGCTAACTACCAACGATTACTTTTGGATTGTTGCAAATGCGCTTACCATTGGCACTATTGGTCTTGTTACGCGTGCATCACTTGGACTCACACTACTTACTGGAAAGGTGCCAGAAGGTCCTCATCGCAATCCGCTAGCCATCCAAGCATGGATGTTGTTAACGATTACCGTGTGGTCGGGTTGGATTGTCACAGAGATTTCTCCGATTGAGCTTCTAAGTGGTGAAGGGGTGAAAGGGGCTGGAAGAATTTTCAGTGCTCTGTTTACGCCTGAGTTCGCCATTGTTGGAGAAGCGCTTGCGGCAATGACAGAGACGGTGTTCACAGCGTTTATGGCCACGATAATTTCTGTGCCCATTGCCTTTGTGATAAGTTTTGCCGCGGCACGAAACGTTATGGCCACATCACCTACAGGCAAGACGATTTATGTGCTGTTGCGTGCTGTTTTGAACATCATGCGTAGCATGGAGCCAATAATCTGGGCAATCATTTTTAGCGTGTGGGTGGGAATAGGTCCGTTCGCCGGCATGCTTGCCTTAGTTGTCCACACCATCGCTTCGCTCAGTAAACAATACAGCGAGCAGATAGAAGATGTTAACAATGGACCAATCGAAGCAATTAGTGCAACAGGAGCTAATAGAATTCAGGTACTTTGGTTTGCAATTGTACCTCAATGTCTCATTCCGTTTTTGAGTTTTACGATATACCGGTGGGACATCAATGTCCGGATGGCCACTGTTATAGGAATTGTAGGCGGTGGTGGTATTGGCTATCTGCTAACGCAGTACCAAGGTCTGTCTAAGTACCATGAAGTTGGTACGCTTATCATCATCATAACACTTGTTGTGTGGATTCTTGACGTGATTAGTGCGCGCGTTCGCGCAGCACTGAAGTAACCCGATTAGAATCTTTCATGTTGGCACAAAATTTTTTCGAGGAAATGAAATGGGCCGAATACAACAAACTATAGAAACGAAGAAGAGCGTATTGGAGATGCGATCGTATATCGACAACAACGTTCTGTCTCGCACCGATGTTGGATTTATACTCGACGAGCATCACTGGGATGGGAATGTTCTGCATGCGAAGGGACGTCTTGGTCACGGCACGATAACGCTCGAGCACAACAAGGTAGTCGTCGATATCGAGCTAACGATACTTGGATCTGCTGCGCAGGGGACAATCGAATCGACGCTAAAACAGAAGTTCGGACAACTGAAATCCTGACCTCGAAAATATTTATCCCGCCAACATTTATCTACGTTTAGTCTACCCATGTCCTCGTTCGTTCATTTACATAACCACACACATTACTCGTTACTAGATGCAGCGTGTACACCGCAGCAGCTCATCGACGCAGCGGTTGCAGACGGACAAAAAGCATTAGCTATTACAGATCACGGCGTGATGTTTGGCTGCTTCGAGTTTTATAAAAAAGCGAAGAAGGCGGGCATCAAGCCCCTTATCGGATGCGAAGCGTACATCGCAATCAATAAGCACACTGACAGAGAACGCATAAGCGACACCTCTGGAAAAAAGCGCAACTATTATCACCTCGTACTTATTGCGAAGAACGAGCAGGGGTACCGCAATCTGGTTCGATTGACATCGATTGGGCATACTTCGGGCTACTATTACAAGCCGCGCATCGACTTTGAGTTATTGCGGCAGTATCACGAAGGACTCATTGCGACATCGGCATGCCTGGCGGGTCCGATTAACGCTCCCCTCCTCGCCGGCAACATCGAACTTGCCCGCAGCAATGCAATTCTCCTCAAAGAGATCTTTGGTGATGACTTCTACGTCGAGCTACAAGACCACGGCCTACCGCAAGACAAACTTGTAATGGCACAGGCTCCTGCCCTCGCACGAGAGCTAGGTATCAAGCTAGTTGTATCGAACGACGCGCACTACATCAAGAAGCAGCATGCAATTCCACATAATGTGTTGCTCCACATCAACAAAGACACTTCGCAAGTACGCGAGTCAGGCTTTGATGTCCGTAAAGACCTTCGATATAATGTCGCCGAAATGTATCTGAAAACTCAAGCCGACATGATTGAGTTGTTCAAAGATTTTCCGGATGCCATAGACCACACACTTGAGATTGCTGACAAGGTCGATCTAAAAATCCCAACTGATTTACAACTACCGCAATTCCCTATTCCGCCGGAATCTGGTGCAGCCACGCTCGAGGACTACCTCGAAGAGTTGACGATGAAGGGGCTTGATGAGCGATATACGACAATGACGTCGGAGATTCTCGATCGCACCTCTTTCGAGCTCAATGTTATCAAGCGCATGGGGTATGCGGGGTATTTCCTCATCGTGTGGGACTTCATTCGCGCAGCGCGTGAGATGGGTGTGCGAGTAGGTCCGGGACGTGGTTCAGTGGCAGGATCGATTGTCGCATATGCTCTGCGTATACATGACATCGACCCATTGAAGTACGATCTGCTGTTCGAGCGTTTTTTGAATCCGGATCGCATTTCAATGCCCGATATCGACGTTGATTTCTCTGACGACAAACGAGAAATGGTGATCGATTACGTTAAGCGCAAATACGGCTCAGATTCCGTTGCACAGATTATTACGTTTGGTACACTGTCTTCGAAGGCAGTACTAAAAGATGTAGGACGCGTGCTTGGCATCGACCTAGCTACAATTAATTCCATAACAGAAAAAATACCGTCGGTCATGGGCAAGGTTGCTTCGCTTAAGGAAGCAATCGAGCTGCCTGAACTTCGCTGGCTAAAAGACACCGAAGACCCACGCCTTAAAGACCTCCTCGAATACGCAATGGTACTCGAAGGCTTTGCGCGTAACTCATCGTTACATGCAGCAGGTGTTGTTATCGCACCGGGTCCGATACAAGACTTTGTTCCGGTTTACAAAACACCGCAAACCGAACCCGCAACGCAGTACAACATGAAGGACCTCGAGGAAGCTGGTCTAGTAAAGATGGACTTCCTTGGTTTGCGCACCCTGTCGATAATCGATAACACTCTTGCACTTATTAAGCGTAATCATAATGTCGAACCCGATCTCGACAAAATTGACTTCAGCGACAAGAAGGTGTTTGACCTATTTGCACAGGGCTCTACGGTAGCTGTGTTCCAGTTCGAGTCCGACCCAATGCAGAAGGCCATGCGTCAGCTCGTTCCGCAGTCGTTGGGCGATCTCATTGCCATGAACGCGCTGTACAGACCGGGTCCGATGGACAACATCCCCGAGTTCATCGAACGACGGCATGGACGCAAAGTCAGAACCTACTTGCACCCCTTGATGGAGACAATCCTCGACCCCACGTATGGCATCATCGTGTATCAGGAACAGGTGATGCAACTCGTGCAGACGCTTGCAGGCTTCACGCTTGCTCAAGCGGACATCATGCGTCGCGCGATGGGCAAGAAGGACGAAAAGCTGATGAATGAGCAAAAGCAAATGTTCATTCAGGGTGCGAAGACGTTTGCTGAGATCGAACAAAAAGTCGCAGAAGAAATCTTCGAGCTTATTCTCAAGTTTGCTTCATACGGCTTTAACAAATCACACTCTGCTGCATACGCTTATCTCGCCTATCAGACAGCGTGGCTAAAGGTTCACTACCCTGCTGAATTCCTTGCAGCCAACATGACTGCCGAACTCAACGATCAACCAAAAATTGTGTCGCTGATCGACGAAGCAAAACGATTCAGTATCTCTGTTCTCCCGCCCGATGTAAATCGTTCGATTGCTGGCTTCGCAGCCGAGAACAACATGATCTATTTTGGTTTGGCGGGCATCAAAGGTGTTGGTAAAAGTGCTGTTGATGCAATCGTTGCTGCACGCAACGAAGCCCCCTTCACATCCATCTATGATTTTGCAGCTCGAGTTGATGCTCGAGTGGTGAACAAGCGTGTACTCGAAGCACTGGTATGTTCTGGCGCATTCGATTCTCTTCGCAATGGTCACCGTGCTCAACTTTATGGTGCAATCGAGACCGCGCTCGAATACGCTCGCAAGTCTCATGCAGGCGATGGTGGAGCAATGGAAAGTCTGTTCGACAAGGCAGATCTTGTAAAACCTGCAGAACCAACGCTGCCCCCATTACCGGAGTGGCCCGAACGTGATCGTCTTCGTAAAGAACGTGAAACGTTGAGCTTTTACATAAGCGGACATCCTCTACAGGCACATGCTGTTGCTGTTGCATCGTTTTCATCGATTACGTTGGGCAATGTCGATGCTTCGCGTAACGGACAGACTGTTCGTTTATGTGGAATTGTCGGGGATATTCGTACTCGACTTGACAAACGCGAACAAACAATTGCATTTGTTCGTGTCGAACAGTATGCTGGGAATTGTGAGTGCATTTTCTGGAGTGACAAATACAAACAGTTTGTTGAGCTACTTACACCCGATGCTGTGCTCGTATTTAGTGGCAAGGCCGACGTAAGTGGCGAAACCGTAAAGATTATCGTCGATGAAGTGCTTACACTCGAGCAAGCATCGAAGAAACTCACAAAGGGATATGTGTTGCGTATCAATCCCGATCGAGTGCAAACACAACAGCTCGAAATGCTTCGTGATCGTTGTAATGTTACCGACGCCACGGAGTCGCTGAAGTTCTACGTAATGCGTCCAGACGGACGTGCCCAATACAACTCAATGGTTCGTACAAAAACATCGAAAGAAATGACTGCCTTTCTTATCGATACGTTCGGCGAGTCGAACGTGTTATTCGACATCGACAGTTAGCCCATGAACGTATACCTGAGCAATTTGGCCGGAATCGAGTTACATTTGTGTACTGGTGCCTGAGTTGCAATCAACCATTACTTGTCCAATTTGCGGACACATGAAAGTGGAAACTATGCCAGTCGATGGTTGCCAGTTCTTTTACGAATGTGAAAACTGTCAAACAGTGTTGAAGCCAAAGCAAGGAGATTGTTGTGTTTATTGCAGTTACGGAACCGTCAAATGCCCATCCGCTCAACAGGAAGAATAACATGAGCTACCATTTCTCAAAAACTGTCAGTTATGATTTTGACACGGCCATTGCTAAAGTCACCGAAGAACTTGAAAGAGAAGGGTTCGGTGTACTTACTGTAATTGATGTGACAGAAACCCTGAAGAAGAAACTTGACATCGATTTCAATAAATACCGCATTCTCGGTGCGTGTAATCCGCATTTAGCGCATCAGGCATTGCAGGCAGAGGATAAGATCGGCACAATGCTTCCTTGCAATGTAATTGTGCAAGAGCACGAAAACGGGGAAGTTGAAGTCAGTGCTGTCAACCCGGTTGCTTCAATGATGGCAATTAAAAATGATTCTCTTGGTAACGTGGCAATGCAGGTAGGAGAAAAACTGAGAAAGGTGATCGAGAACGTCTGAATTTATTTATCATGGAATAGGCAAGCACAATGACAAAAAACATGGGTTCAGCAGACAAGATTATCAGAATACTGGTAGCTGTCGTAATCGTAGTATTATATTTTTCAGGCCAGGTATCTGGCTTAGCAGCAATCATTCTTCTAGTTCTTGCGGGTGTTTTTATCCTTACAAGTTTTATGAGTTTTTGCCCGCTGTATTTGCCATTCAAGATTTCCACGCGTGAGACACAAAAATGATCTGCGCATGCAATACGCAGCAGTCATTATCGGTCTCACAGGCATGCACTTTATAACTAAGTACAAGCTCGTCATCATTGGTGTTGCAGTGGGAGCACTGGGTGGCTATCTCTACTACTCTATGGTAGGCTGTGCCAGCGGCACATGCCCAATAACATCTAAGCCACTCACCAGCTCTTTGTATGGTGCAACGTTGGGCGGATTGCTCTTGAGCAGTTTTACAAAAGGCAAGACGAAATCAAAAGAGGAACATCCGAATTGATACAATTTCTCAAAAGTATATTTGGCTTAAAACCAAAAGTAGATTACAAGGAACTTCTCCGAAACGGTGCAACCATTGTTGACGTGCGGACAAAGGGAGAATACCAGAGTGGACATATCAAAGGTTCAATGAGTATTCCGCTAGATAGCTTGAATAGTAATTTATCTAAAATTAATAAAGACAAACCGATCATCACCTGCTGTGCATCAGGGATGAGAAGTGCTTCAGCAAAGAGCATTTTGAAAGCAAATGGCTTTGTAGATGTGCACAATGGCGGAGGATGGGTGAGTTTGCAAAACAACATCAGGTAGTACTGTACGAGACAACTTTCTGTACCTATTCGTCGATGGGGCCGCCGCGCTTCTTTGCCCGCTGTAGAATCATTCGCTGGAGCTCTTCTTGAAACCGAGCTTCAAATGCAATGTATTTCGCGTATTGTAAGGGGCTAAGAATGGGTCTCACTTCGCCATGCCGAGCGTTAATTGCTCGCTCGAAGTCCTGCATTCTGGCAAGCACGGTCTCGGTCTTTGCCTTTAGATCAGCTTCCGACGTCGTAGACAATGTTGCCTCATGCAGGTCATTAGATGCTACGTCCATGGCTTCCTTCGACGCAATGACATTCTTCTGCAACCGATTGTATGCACCAAAGAACTTCTCAACCTGATCGCCCTGCAGATTAAGAAGGTCAATGAGTTTTACCTTGCGCAGATCTTCAATGCGATGACGAAGTTTTTCCATGCCTTTGCGCTGAGCAAACAGCGGCGGTGCAGCACATACGACGCATACAAGCATCGCAATTACAAAAACAAACTTATAGTGTTTCATTGGAGATCACTGCCGCTAGTAGTACATCGATTTCACTATCTGTAATGCCCGTCACTGTTTCGTTAGCGTCTTCGGAAGCGTCTATCGCCATCTTATATACGATCTGATCAACGACAAGATCGTCAACAATCGCCTCTTCTTGGGCAACAAGCCGCTTGTTGTTGGTATGCGGAACTTTAGAGTTAACGTGGCGATTGCCTGCCGTGTCGAGTGACGTAAGGGTTGTTTGCTCTGCAGTTGCTGGTTGGCTATCTGCTAAAGATGGTGACCCAACTGATACCTCTTGCGTACCAGTGGTTGATTGGGTTAGCTGGTCTGGACCCTGCGTCTGCGGATTGATGTTCATGACGACAATTAAAACCGCCGTAGCTACAGTTGGAGCCAGCCATGCGAGGTGACGTAATGGATTACGCTTTGGACGGCTCATGGCGTTCACAACGTGCACACTTAGATTACGCACCTGGTAATCGATTGAGGCTTTGTATGCATCTCTATCGACTAAGGCTAACGTGTTACGAAGTGATTCGGCTTCTTTGTGTAAGTCGGGGTATTCCAACAGCGAGGTTTCGACCCTTACTTCGAGCCCCTTATCGAGCATGCCTGTGGCATACTCTGAGAGAAGCAATTCAAGTTCTTCGCGAGGAATAAGATTCGAATTAGTGTTCATTGGTAGCTTCTCGCCATGATTCGTAGTATTCGCTTTCACGTAGATGGACAGCAATTTTCTTTATGGCCCAATGGTAATTCGCCTTTAGTGCTCCGACACTTGTGCCAACCAACGTGCTGATTTCTTCATAGGAGAGCTCGTCGTAATAACGTAGAGCAAACGTCTCACGTTGTTTCTCAGGCAGTTTGGCAAGTACAGTAGCAAAGAATCGTTCGAAGTCTGTTTGCACGCTGGTTTCAGCCGGCGATAGATCGTGTTGTGATGCAACATCGCGCTCTTCCGGACCTTCTCCAATCGTAAACCAGGACACGATTTTTTTCTTGCGACGCATGTTGTTGCACACGTTGATCGTAATCCGGTACAACCATGTCTGCAACGTACTGTCGCCTTTGAAGCCATCAAGACCCTTTAGCGCGCGCATAAACACCTCCTGTGAGGCATCTCGGGCGTCTTCTGTGTGGTTTAGCTGACGCATTGCAACAGAGTACACAAACCGCTGGTTGCGACGAACAAAGGCAGTTGCAGCCTGTTCAGTCGCCCCGGAGCGATACGCTTCAAGGATTTGTGCGTCCGAGTCCAAGCTCAAGGCAATCGTACTCACTGTTTTCCCACTGAAAATTACGCCACTTGGTACCTAAGCAAGGGATGTGGGTTTAAACCCTTGCGTGTAACCACCTGCGTGATCGCAGCACCAACAAGGCAATTATGCAGAAACAGACGTTTGCCGTTACGATTGCGTACCAAACGCCTTGCGGACCCCATGCGAACACATGCGAAAAAAGGAGGGCTAACGGGAACTGAATGCCAAGTAGGCTACCACCAATTACCGCCATGCTCGTGAGCGCGGCACCTGCACCGCTAACTACTCGAACAGTGACAAAACCAATAGCGAAAAAGAGATAGCCAATAACGGTCGTATGCAAGTAGGCAACTGCAATTCTTACAGTGTCGGGATTCGTTGTAAAAAGCTGTACGAACGACGCCCCAAAGAACCATACCGATATAGCCAGGGCAACCATAAGAGTTCCGAGCTGCTTAACAGCTGACCGGTGGTAGGCGAATACCCTCTCAACCTTACCTGCGCCCAGATTCTGCCCTGTAATCACCTCTATGGCCATTCCCATAGCAAACACGATCATATAGATGACAAGGTCGATGTTCAGTCCTAGTGTGAATGCAGCAGTAACAGTAGTTCCGTACCCCGCTACGATTCCAAATAGAAACAACCGGTTCACACTTACCGAGAGCATCTGCAGTGATGCTGGAAAGCCCTGTTTAGCGATGCGCCAAATGACGTCAAGGTCTAGTCTAAAGCCCGAAAAATCCAGTTTCATGTCCGATTTACCAGCAATCAGCGCCCATATCGAAAAAACACATCCCAGCGTCTGGGCACATGCCGTGGCCAAACCAGCTCCGTACATGCCGAGTTCGGGGAATGGACCAATTCCGAAAATGAGGAATGGGGCTACTACTGCGTTGACAATGGTAGTACCGACAAGCACGATCATGGGATAAATCGTATTGCCCATAGAACGAACAACAGCAAACAGTTGAAAATTTAAGAGGTTAGCAGTATAGCCAAGAAGCAACCCGGACAGGTAATAGATGACTTGTGGTCCGACTTCAGGGTTCAGATTAAGGAATGAAGGCAGTTCTGGCATTAACAACAACATCACCGTCGTTATCACAAGGCCGATTAGTGCCATAGCCACAACCGCCTGTGCAGCAATACGAGAAGCCTCTTTCCTGTTGCCCTCACCAATGCGTCTAGCGATGATGATACCAGTACCAACTCCAAAACCACTGGCGACGGTGAATAAAAAGAATGCAACCTGATCGGCTGCACCAATTCCGGCGATCGCTGTATCACCGAGTCGGCTTACGTACCAACGATCGATCTGTGTATAGATGATGTTGATAAGAAAACTGAATGCCATTGGGATGGCAAACTTTCTCAGAGAGCTGTCAATTGGATCGTTAAGAAGGTCTACTCTATCTCGCATGGTTCCGTCGTAGAAAGTATACTCTGTGTGTTGTTGGCTAAATTCGCTCATTGTATGGATAGTATCATCACGGTCGTGTTGCTTTCGAGCGCCGCGCTATATTCTTTTCGCATTGCTTTCTTCTGGATTGGCTTCCTTCGTCATGGACGAATGTTGCGTGCAACCACCAATGCACTGCCTCGCGTAACTGTCGTTGTTCCTGCTCGCGACGAAGAACATAACATCGAACGTTGCCTTCGATCTCTCGAAGCGTCAGACTACCCGTTAGACCTGTTGCAGATCGTCGTTGTTGACGATAGAAGTAGTGACGGCACACTTGCAATTCTGCAGCGGTTTGCAACCACAATGCCCACGCTGTTGGTTTTGAGTAAGACCGAAGGAGATGCGCACCCGAATCTTAAAGGTAAGCCTGGAGCCTTGCAATTCGGATTTGATCATGCGACGGGCGATGTGCTTTTAATGACTGATGCCGATTGCAAAGTGCATCCGCAGTGGATTCGTGCAATGGCCGCGCCGCATATAGACAAGGCAGTCGGACTAAGCCTTGGCTTTACGACCATTCGAAGCGAAACATTCCTTGAAAACGTCCAGGACGTTGAGTGGGTATTCAGTCAGGCCCTGGCGCGCGGCGGTGTCGGGAACGGTGTACCGCTTGGTTGTTTTGGCAACAACATGTGTATTCGGAGAACTGTGTACGAGGACCTTGGTGGCTACGAGAACATCGCTTTCAGCATAACAGAAGACCTTGCCCTTCTGCAAGCTGTACATGAAGCTGGGTGGAAAGTAAAGTACTTATGCGAGCCAGAAGCAACTGTCGAGACTATTCCGTGCACAACGATGCTCGAGTACATACGGCAGCGTCATCGTTGGGCACGCGGTGGACTTCAGCTTGGACATACGGCATTGTTCTTTGTGTTTACAACCGTTGCATTATGGTCAGGACTCGGACTCGCTCTAATCACCGCTAATTGGTTCGGATTTGTCGCACTCGTCGCACTTCGTATTGCAGGTGACTTCGGTATGGTTGCCATGGCAGCGGAACGCATAAACCGTCGATCATTGTATCGATACGCAGTGCCAGCGTTCTGTCTAATCTTCCTCACAGAAATATCTCTGCCCTTTCTTGTGCTAAAGAAGCGCATCGTCTGGAAAGGCCAGACCTTCAAGCCATCGTAACAAGGTGCTTGTGTATCGTTAGCGCGTTGCGTGTTCGACCATTACTGCTATCGACCGAAAAGACTGTCCTGTCTGTTCAGACAATGCAAGTTCGCATGTTGTGTTCATGCTAAACCAGCCATCAACATTGGTTAATTGAGCTATCTCTGACGCTTCATCAAGAATCGCACTGGCAATAAGTTCTGGATATCGAAGCCCCCTATCGCCAGCCATTCCGCAACAACCTGCACTCGTTGGAACAGTAACCTTCTTTGCGCATAACGATGCAAGGTCACGCACTGAAGCATCAACTCCCAGATGCTGAGCACCACAACCTGGGTGCAACACAACATGTTCAAAGCGTTTAGATATAGGTACATTCGGCAAAACTGTATCTGTAAGAAAGGTTACGAGATCGATAATCGAACGTCCATCCTTCGCGTGTTGTTTGTATGTATGAGCACATGTTGACGAGTCTACTACCCATGGGATAAGTGCATTGCCACGATCGCTATTCAGCGACTTTATGCACACTTCCTGAGCTGCTTCCACCAGACCCCTTGAATCATAAATCTGTCCGCAACAATGTGCATTTGCATTGTTCGCTACAGTCATGCGAATGCCGGCACGTTCGGCCAACGTCAACACAGCATCAACGACACTGTGTTCACCAGGAGGCTTACCAAGCCATCGCGAGCCGCATCCTGGCGAATACAGAAACATCGGAGCCTCGACATCGCCGTTGCCTTGTAACGGTTGTGCGCTCTTCCAGTGAAGCGCGTTCGACTTTTTGGTAAGGGTCAAAAGCAAGGGGGCTGCAATGCGCATTACCGCATTCGTTGTACCATAAGATGCCGACGAGATGCGGGCAACGGCACGTGCTGCGAACGATGTATGATTTGTCCGCCACTGCTTGACAAGTGTACCGGTGTTTATCGAAACCGGACATACAGCTTCGCACATTCCATCTGCAGCGCAGGTGTCAATGCTGTCATACTGATAATCGGCAAGCACCTCCTTGCGATCGCGCGCTGACAACCCACCGTGCAGCTCTCGAAGAATACCTATGCGTTGCCGCGGAGTTAGTGTGATGTTTCGGCTCGGACAGACATGTTCACAGAAACCACACTCAATGCATTTGTCTACAATGGCGTTCACTTCCGGAACGCGCTTTATGTTTTCAAGGTGAATAGTTGGGTTGTCGCTGAGAATTACTCCCGGGTTAAGAATGCCATGTGGATCGACAAGCTGTTTTAGCCTTCGCATTACACCCGTTGCAATTTCTCCCCACTCCATTTCTACAAATGGTGCCATGTTCCGTCCGGTACCATGCTCTGCCTTCAGCGATCCGTCATGAACCGTTACAACAATCCTTGCAATCTCGTCCATGAACAACTTGTATCGTTGAACATCTTCGGTCGTGACGAATTTTTGATTTACAACGAAATGAATGTTTCCGTCCTTCGCGTGGCCAAAAATGATTGCATCGTGGTAGCCATGTGCAATACACGCCTTGCGAACATCACGAACCAATTGTGGCAACCGGTGAACAGGCACAGCAACATCTTCGTTAATCATTGTTGTGCCGGACGGACGCATTGCGCCTAGCGTTGGCATGAGGCCCTTGCGCAAATGCCAGAGTGTTGCCTGTATGCTTGCGTCATGAGTCCACACAACGGGTCGCAACACATCCAGACCCAACACCCATGCATCAGCCCAACACTGTTGTTCGGCAGATTCTTCAATCGAAGTAGCATGAAACTCAACTAGCAATGCTGCTGCACCTGGTACATCAATGCAATACTCTTCGGGCGTTGTATTAAGGGTTGCAAACGACAGTAGCGATGCATCATCCATTAACTCTACTGCCGCAGCTCCTGCATTGCGAAGCTCTTCAATCTGCTCACAGGCAGCGTCAATCGAACTAAATATGATGAGGGCGGTGAGTTTGTATCTCGCATCTGGCACTGTCCTGAACATAACCTCTTCGATGAAACCCAACGTGCCTTCGCTTCCAATCATCAATCGTCCTAAGATGCGTGCAGGTTCGACTTCGTCCAGAAATGCGTTCAGCGAATAGCCTATCGTGTTTTTTATTCTGTACTTGCGACGAATGCGTTCACAAAGTTCATCATCCGATCGTATCTCATCACGTAGTAGCGCAATACCTTCGTACACTCGGCGGTTCGCCTCGGCGAGGGCTGAGTCGCACGCATCCGATGCTGTATCAACGCGTGTGCCGTCGGTGAGCATGTATACCATCGACTCAATGGTATGGTACGAATTCATTGAAGTGCCGCAGCACATTCCACTTGCATTATTAGCGACGACGCCGCCTATCATGCAAGCAGTGAGCGATGCGGGGTCCGGACCCAGCTTACGCGCATGCGGACGCAACATGGCATTTACTCTTCCGCCGGTAACACCGGGTTGAACCCGTACTCGAGCCCCTTCTTCAAGCACCTTACAAGCTTTCCAGTGCCGAGTAAGGTCAACCATTACGCCGTCGGTAACGGCTTGTCCGGAAAGACTCGTGCCAGCCGTACGAAATGTCAGGTGCCTCTTGTTTGCAACGCACCATGCCATGACGTCGCGGACGTGAGCGGATGTAGCTGGGCGGATGACAATTTCTGGAACGAGGCGATAAAGGCTGGCATCACGCGCGAACGCAAGCCTGTCGATCAGTCGTACTGATGAATTTTCTGCACCAACGATCTGCGAGAGTTCGTTCATAGGTTATTCTAACCAAGTATACCAACTGCTAGGCATACTACCACCGAAACGGCATACTACACTTGCAACACGCCTGTCTTGAAGTCAGCAATCTCGTCGTTATGCGATGCTACTGCAATACCACGCGAGATAACGTCGCGTGTCTGCGTAGGCAAGATGATACCATCAACCCATAATCTTGCAGCGGCGTACGTGGGTGTTGTTGTATCGTCGTATTTCTTTTGAATCTCACGCAGCATTGTTTTCTTCTGGTCGTCGGTAAGGGCCTCGCCGGTCTTCTCGAGAGTAGCAACTTTAATCGTCAAAAGGGTCTTTGCGGCCTGACCTCCACCCATGACGGCAATATGTGATGTTGGCCACGAGTAGATAAGGCGCGGGTCGTAAGCCTTACCGCACATGGCATAGTTACCGGCACCGTAAGAATTACCCATGATGATAGTAAACTTAGGTACAACACTGTTTGCAACAGCATTCACCATTTTAGCCCCATCCTTGATGATGCCACCCTGTTCAGCACGGGTTCCAACCATGAAGCCTGTTACATCCTGAAGAAAGACAAGTGGTATGCGTCGTTGATTGCAGTTCATAATAAAGCGCGCTGCCTTGTCGGCACTGTCGCTGTAAATAACACCACCCACTTGCATTTCGCCGTTTCCATTGCGAACGATTGCACGATTATTGGCAACGATGCCTACTGCCCAACCATCAATGCGTCCGTAGCCGCAAACAATCGTCTTCCCATAAGAAGCTTTGTATTCATCGAATTCCGATGCGTCTAACAACCTAGCAAGTACTTGATGTGTGTCGTATGGTTTGCTTCTGTCTGATGGCATTATGCCATCGATTTCCGCAGTGTCAAAAGCGGGTACCTGCGGCTCTATGCGCGAGAACACAGACTTTTTGCCCTTCGTCGGAGAAAATTTATCCACCAACGATCGAATGAGGAGGAGCGCCTCTTCGTCGGAATCAACTTTATAGTCCACAATACCAGACACCGTGCTATGCATCGTGGCACCACCCAGTGGTTCGATACCCGTTTGTTCGCCAATTGCTGCTTCTACAAGAGCAGGACCAGCAAGGAATACACTTCCAGTTCCGTTCACGATTAACGCTTCGTCACTCATGAGGGGCAGATAGGCTCCGCCTGCAACACACGGACCCATAATGGCTGCTATCTGGGGAATACCCTTAGCACTCATGATGGCGTTATTGCGGAACTGACGTCCGAAGTGTTCTTTGTCAGGAAATATCTCGTCCTGCATAGGCAGGAACACACCAGCAGAGTCTACGAGATAGATAATCGGAAGATGATTCTCGAGCGCAATCTCTTGTGCCCGCATATTCTTCTTCGCAGTCATTGGGAACCACGCACCTGCCTTGACTGTGGCGTCATTTGCAACGATCATGCACTCACGTCCGCTTACGATGCCGACTCCAGTTACAACTCCCGCTGAGGGTGCACCACCGTGCTCGACGTACATCTCGTATGCAGCGAACAATCCAACTTCAAGAAATCCAGAGTCTTCATCAAGCAGCGCATGAATACGTTCACGAGCAGTGAGCTTGCCTTTTGCGTGATGACGCTCGGTGGCTTTCTTACCCCCACCTTCTCTAACCTGATCGGCTTTCGAACCGAAAATGCGAAAAAGGTTACGATTCGCATCTGCGTTCTTATCAAACGTTAGATCTTTCGCAACCTCAGAACCTATTTTCATCTGCCAGCAGGAGGAGTATTTGGGTCTGGTTGAGCTTGCTGTGGTTGGGCTTGTTGTGGCTGTTGTGCTGGACGTTGTGGTGACGCTGGTGGAAGCGACGAAGGATCAACGTTTTCAAGCACCGAACCGCGTATGCCTGAAGTACGTTCAGGTAGCGCCGTCTTGTTAATTACAACTGCAAAAAACATCAGGCCAGCAGTTAGCGACATGGTAATTGTTTGAAGGAGGTTACGCGACTGACGATGTCCAAATAGATTAGACATCTGACCACCAAAACCACCCATACCTGCAATCATATCTGCCTTACCAGGCTGAATAAGAACCACAAGGACCAGCAGGACGGCCATGATGCCTGACAAAATCATTAACAGTGTATACATGAGATCTTCGGTTCGTTAACGTGAATATGACCCCAAACTTACGGAATTGGCGGTTTACTGGCAACGAAGGTCTATGCAGAGAGGATTCTTGAACGAAGGACTATTCTGTCCGTACCAGCCTAGAAAATTATCGTACCTGTCTTCGTTTGCCTTGAAGTACTCATTCATTTCCTTCTTATCACCGTACGAATACACCCACCATAAGTATTCTTTCAACCATCCAGATTTCAAATAGCGAACGTTCCAGGTTAAGACATCGTTCGGATACAACGTGTCATAGCCGGCCTTACTCCAAGCTTTTACCATCCGGATGCGCACATCTACCATCTGAGCTACTGTGAGGCGTTTGGTTACCCCGACGCTTGGGATAAGAGGTTCCGCAGACGTTGCAATGGTGTATTCGAACGCAACTGGAAAGCTCATGACGTTCGGACCGTTCGGAGACAGAATCTCGAGTAAGGAGTCCGTGCAGAAGTTAATCGGATCCGTCGTGTCGCCCAGCATCATCGATGCGTTCCACGTATCAAACAGCAGTTTGCTAATCTCGCGCGTGCGTTGTGTGTTTCGCTCGAGATTCAAGAATGCCTCTGCATAGAGCACACCCCATATCCTGTCTCGCGTGCCGGCATGGGTTCTGGCAAGCCAGTAATAATTTGTTGCAAATGCTGGCTCGAACTGTGCTCCCTTTCTCCACCATTCAGTTGCGTCCATCGGGTTCCCGTCTATCAATGCTGCAGCACCCATTTCATAGTGCAACCGTCCTGATTGGGGAAAAGCAACAAGTCCTTCACGGTAATACGGCAATGACCTAGCTGAGTCGTTCAACATGTCGTAGCAATTCCCAAGCAGCTGGTAACCTCGGTCTAACAATTGTGGATTACGATAGATCGGTGCTAGTAGAGCAATTGCAGAATCGTAGCGTTTGGCCATTACGTTTGCAAGTGCGAATTCGTATCGAAATGGGACATTATCAGGTGCCAATGCGAGGGCACGTTCCCACGCAACGATAGCAGCCTCGGGCTGGTTGTTGTCCATGTTGTCAACCGCCATCTGAGCGTATATCTGAATACTGTCCACTGCTTCTTGCGCCTGCGATAGCGGTGCGAAGTACACGAACGCAACAAGTAAAAGGAATACAAGTAGCTTTTTTTCCGAATTTGCGGCTTCTGTCATCTTTTGTCTTGAATCAATTTGGGAAACACATGACACGCACCCTGTCCTTTTCTATCCTGCTGTGCTTGATTGGGTTAACGCTTGCTGGATGTCTCACGGTTGAGCGGAAGAGTTACAAGATTACGATGACGGGACCAACTAGCGGTTCGTGCACCATTACCTATCACAACATCGTGTCGACCAAGGACGATGGACGTGACATATCGTTTAAAGAGTTTGCCGAGCTTATAACAGACTATCTCGAAGGTACTAAACCCGAAGACGATATGCCGGGCGCACGCAACGTCAGAAAGCGCTTGTACTCCGAAGGCAAGGTTCTCAACGCCGAACTGACCTTCGAATTCGACAGTCTGAGCACGTTGAAAATGTATAAGTATGACAACAATTCACCTTATATGATGGCCCTTAACTCGATGAATTCAGAAACATATTCAGAGAGCAACGGAACACACGGCGGTGAAAGCATGCCTGTTGTCTTCTGGCCTTCGAATGCAACAACAATGACTTTAGAGAATTCCGTCACGGCAATCGATACAAGCCATGTTTCGTTATACCCGCAATACGAACAATGGAAAAAGACAAACAAAAAATGAACGAACTCGTCGTAAAACGCTTTTGCTCGACGACATTAAGCTTTTGCTCGGTTACTGTTACCACGGTCATCGGTTTCTTTGCAATTGTTAGTGTTACTCTGGGTGCACATTCTCCTGCCTTGGATACCACCGCAAACTCGTTGCTCTGGCGACTAACAGCTCCAAACGGAGCTGTTTCGCACATCTTTGGTACGATGCACCTTCGCGACTCTACCATCATGCGTCAGCGCGATACAGTGCTAACACTTCTTAAAAAGTCACGCGTGTTCTATGGCGAGCTCGATCTCGATTCAATGGCTACGGCTATAGACCCATCGGTTGCCATGTTGCCTGCAGGCAAGACGATCGCTTCACTCTATACACCCGAAGAACTGGTGATTATCCGTACAGCACTTCGAAAGAGACTTGGAGTAATGGCTCCGATGGTCGAAGTCATGCGTCCACCATTTATCATGGCTATGCTAATGATGGACGAAGTGGAGTCAACAGCTCCGTACGGTATCGATGAGTTTTTATGGGAGGTTGTTACGCAAGCAAACGTACCACGTCGTGGTGTTGAATCTCCAAAAGAACAAATTGAAGTGCTTAACAAAATTCCTAATGAGGCACTGCTCGAAGCAGCAAAGTCGATTCACGAAGTTGATACAATGATGTCAGCACTCATTGAAATGTATTCCAACGAGCGATTGAGTGCCATTGAAGAATTGAGTAAGGAGCTGTCGAAATTCAAGGATTTCGAACGTAGCATTAACGCCGACCGAAACACCATCATGGTCGACCGCTTGTCGAAAGAACTCGTACGTGGCGATGTCTTTATCGCAGTTGGTGCACTGCACCTTCCTGGTAAGGTAGGCATGTTAAGGGGCTTCGCAGAAAGGGGCTTTATCGTCGAGCCAGTGCTGGGCGGTAAACGCAGTTCTTGGATGCCAGCACCTGCACCACCTGCGCCTGTGGCACCTGCTGCAAAGACAGGAAAGAAACGTTAGGCGACGTACGGACAAGCCACTATTGCACCACTTTGCTTTGGTTCTAGTGGTGGGTTGAATGTGGCGCATTCTGGACGGGCAATCGGACATCGCGTTCTGAACCCGCAACCAGATGGCTTGTTGAGCGGTGTTGGAATATCACCTTCTAGGATGATGCGCTTTTTGTCCGTGCGATGCGGATCGGGCTCAGGTACAGCCGACAACAACGCACGCGTGTATGGATGCGTCGGGTTGAAGTACACCTGCTCTGCTGTTCCAATTTCAACCATCGACCCAAGATACATCACTGCAATACGTTCAGAGATGTGATACACCACACTCAAGTCGTGAGCAATAAACAGGTATGACATTCCGAATTCAGCCTGCAGATCATCCATGAGATTGATAACCTGCGCTTGCACCGACACGTCGAGCGCCGATACAGGTTCATCGCAAACGATAAGCTCAGGATTTGTTGCGAGTGCTCGGGCAATGCCAATACGCTGACGTTGTCCACCAGAAAATTCGTGCGGATAACGAGCTGCGTACTCCGGTTGTAATCCAACTTTCTCAAGAAGCCAATGCACTTTGTCGTCAACCTCTTTCGATTTCATTTCCGGTTGATGGACTTCGAGTGGTTCGGCCACCATTTGTTTGACGGAGAGACGCTGATTTAACGACGAATACGGATCCTGAAAAATCATCTGTATCTGACGTCGGTAGTCCTTCATGTCGCTCTTCGAAAGTGCAAGAAGATCGGTGCGATTCCCCTTCTTGTCTATGTACACTACCGAACCCGACACATGTACATCTGGTGCAACATGTTTCAGAATGTTGATGATGGCACGTCCAACCGTAGTCTTGCCACATCCAGATTCACCAACGAGCCCCAGTGTCTCACCACGATATAGTGTAAACGAAATACCATCGACCGCTTTCACCTCGGCAACCTTGCGCTGCAAAATTCCCCCGTGCACCGGGAAGAACACCTTTAGGTCTTTTACTTCGAGTAGTGGTTGCGCACTCATGACGTTACCTCTACAGGGGGCTGTACATGGGGCGCCGATTCTACAAGATGACACCGTACATGATGTCCAGGCAATACTTCTCGCAACGGTGGCTCCTGCATTTCACAGAGATCAATTTTTACGGGACACCGCGTAGAGAATTTGCAGCCGATTGGAAGGTTCATGATGCTCGGCACGTTACCGGGAATTGCCTTTAGTCGTTCATGTTTGCCACGTTCGTGTGCAGGCTTTGGAATCGATTCGAGCAAGCCAACAGTATACGGATGCAACGGACTATCAAACAGGTCATTAACTGAAGCAATCTCTTGAATCTTACCACCGTACATAACAATTACACGGTGACACATTTCAGCAACGACTGCAAGATCGTGGGTGATAAGGACGATTGCAGCATCCTGGCGTCGTTCTTTTAGCGACAACATCAAATCGAGGATCTGCGCCTGTATCGTTACGTCGAGTGCTGTAGTCGGCTCATCCGCAATAAGTACGGATGGATTGCAGGACAAGGCAATAGCAATCATCACGCGTTGACGCATACCACCGGAGAACTGATGCGGGTACTCGTTCAAGCGTCGTTCAGGGTCGGGAATGCCAACCAATGCGAGCATCTCGATGGCACGGGCTCGCGCTTCTTTCTTCGACACTTTCTCGTGCGTCTGAATTACTTCTGCGATCTGCATGCCAATAGGAAACGTCGGGTTGAGTGACGTCATCGGCTCTTGAAAAATCATTGCAATCTCGCTGCCACGAATCTCATACATGTCTTCGTAGGACAGCTGCACGATGTCTCGCCCCTTAAAGAGAATCTTGCCCCCTACAATCCTGCCCGGAGGATCGGGGATGAGTTTCATGAGGGAGAGTGCAGTCACGGACTTGCCGGAACCAGACTCGCCCACGATGCCCAACACTTCGCGTTTGAGGATGTCGAACGTAACGCCATCTACGGCTTTAGCCCATGTGCCTTCGATGTTGAAGTGTGTCTTGAGGTCGATGACCTGTACGAGTGGTTCGGGGGTCATCAGCGTAGCCGTGAGAATACTTTTGGATCGAATGCTTCGCGAATGCCTTCACCAATGAACACAACAAGCGACAGTGTTACAAACATTGCACCCATCGGTACGAGTACAAGCCAGTACTTCGTAAGGTTTGCTAGACCGACACCAATCATTTGTCCCCACGACGGAGTTGGTGGCGCAAGACCAAACCCAAGGAAATCGAGAGAAACCAGTGCAGCAATGCTGGCAACCACAGCAAACGGGAAATACGTGATGATAGGCACCAGTGTGTTCGGAAAGATGTGCTTGAGAAGAATTTTCCACGTTGGCACACCAATCGAAACGGCAGCAGCTACATAGTCTTTTGTCTTCTCGCGGTAAAACTGAGCGCGCATCTGAATTGCAATGCCAATCCACGCAAATAGTGCGAGGAAGAGCACCAGCAGCATAAAGCTCGGACCAATGATACTTACGACGATGATGATAAGGAACAGGAACGGCAGTGACTGCCAGATCTCGATGAAACGCTGCAGTACAACGTCGAGCCATCCGCCGAAATACCCCATCACAGCACCCAGAGGTATCGCAAAGAGATACTCCAGAATTGCAACAAGGAGTGCGAACGAAATTGAAACGCCGAATCCGTACGACATACGCGCAAGCACATCACGTCCGCGATCATCGGTGCCGAACAATCGGGTGAAGCCGTTCGCATCGGCAGTAAATGGTGCGATGAACTTCTCGTTGCCGTTTACACCGATGTCTTCGTTGGGACCGAATGGATAGATAGGCATAAAGACCCAGTCGTCACCATTTGCAGCCTCGTATTGTAAGTCAAGGCGTCGATAATCAGCTTCGCCATCATTCCCGACTTGTCCGAATTCTGTGCCACTGCGAAATGTCGATGGCTTCAGGTTATCGAACGGTATGAGAGATGATGCGAAGTCGCGGATTGCAGGGAACGACGTTTCGTCCTTGTAGTGAACAGCAATTGCTTTGTCACTAACCAGCAGCGGCAACAAAAACGACACCAGGTAGGTGAACAAAAGAATGAGGAGCGAAAAATATCCGCGCTTCAGACTCTTGAATTTCTTCCAGCGGCGCTCGTTAATCGATAGGTGTTTCTTGGGCTTCGTTGACATAGTTACTTGAATCGAATGCGAGGGTCAACAACCGCAAGCATGAAGTCGGAAATGATCGATCCTACCAACGTCACAATAACGCTGATTACGGTGAAGGCAAAAAAGACGTTCACATCGCGGTACACAATTGCATCAAAAGAAAGCTTGCCGATGCCTTCAATGTTAAATGCAACTTCAATCAGATAATTGCTTGCTAGAAAGATTGCGATGACGTTACCAATCGTGGCCATCAATGGTATGATGGAGTTACGCATTGCGTGCATCCAGATGACGCGATTTTCTCGAAGGCCCTTTGCATACGCCGTACGGATGTAGTCTTGACCCATGGTGTCGAGCAACGAATTTTTCATCAACATGGTGAGCGATGCAAACCCTCCGATTGTATATGCAATGGTTGGTAACACGAAATACCATGCGCGATCGAGTATTTTCTCGAAGAAGGAAAGTGTATCGTAGTCGTTTGATTGAAACCCGCCCGTTGGGAACAGTGCAAGGAACGACCCCCCGCCGAGAAGGACGAGTAACACCGCACCAACTGCCCAACCTGGAATTGAGTACGCAATGAACACGGCACTCGAGGTAACAACATCAAATGTACTTCCATGACGAAGCGCTTTCTGGGTGCCCAGGTAGAAGCACACGACATAACTGAGAATGAAGCCGATAAGTCCGAACTGAATCGAAACGTGCATACGCTCAACAATTAGCTCGGTAACAGGTTTTCGATACTGGTACGATCTACCCAAATCCAGCGTCAACAACCCAGATGGCTGCTTACGATACACCCACACAGTTCCTTCTGTTTTCGAAACATCCCAATGCCACTCTTCGAGACGCTTTGTTGTATCAACGGCGTCGTACACCGCAAGCTGTCCGGCGGCATCCTTACGTACGAGTACACGCTGGTCATTTCCGACATTGCGTGGCTTGCCTATTTGTGCTTGGTAATCATCGACTTTGTTTGGCATGAGTGCCATCCAAATAAGGTAGCGTTCCCAAATCGGACGGTCTACCTGATAGTAGCGCTGCAGCGCTTCGAGCTGCGTTGGAGGAATATTTGATGCCTCTGCACCAATAGCAGTTGCTGCGCCTCCTTCGCCCCCAGCTCCACCTTTCTTTAGCGCGTTAAGCTGTTGCTCATACGCGCCACCGGGAGCAAACTGCACGATGAAGAACACCACCATCGTACAACCGATGAAGGTAGGAATAGCAAGTAGCAGTCGTCGAACAAAGTACTGAAACATCGATTACTTACCTGCCGCACTGGAGTAGTCTTTCCAGAAGCGAAGCGTTTGAATTGCTGAAGGGTCAGCGAGTTTAGTGTTGTTCTTCTTTGCCTCAACAAGAGCAGATGCTTTCGCAGGTTCGTACCACCAATACGATGCGGCAGTACGCTGAACATAACCTAACTGACCGTATCGCGGTAGACCATATTCGGGCATACCAAACTTGTTCCAGTGGGCCACGCGCATACCACGTGGGTTCCACCAGAACCCCGTCATGTATACGTCGTACGCAAGGCCATCGATTTCACGGATGATTTCGATCTGTCGCTCGATGTTGAATGTTGAGTCGTACTCATCGCACAGTTGATCGACTCGTGGATTCTTGAATCCCTGGATGTTGTTGTTGTCGTTTTTGTCCGCGAGTTCACTGTTCAGCGAAGTCTCCGGATTTGGTGTAATAAGACCACCGTACCCAAACGCGAAGATCTGGAAATTGCGTTCGTCGATATTCTTGATAACCGCATTCCAATCCATGTATTTGATCTTCAAGTCTATGCCGGCCTTACGCAGATCTTCCTGATACGGCGTTAAGAATCGCTCAAGGGTTTTCTGAATTGCAATCTCTAGTACGAACGGCTTGCCGTTCTTTACGAGAAGACCATCGGAGTTCCTCGAAGACCAGCCAGCTTCTGCAAGGAGTCGCTGCGCTGTTGTCGGATCGTACTTCATTACCGGATTCTTAGGGTTTGAGAACACGGTGTTCGGATAGTACGTGTCGTACGGCTCGTATTCGTTGTACAACAATTTCTCGATTTGTTGTTGGCGATTGAACAGAAGGATGAATGCTTTACGAACACGTATATCGTCGAATGGTGGCTTCCGCATGTTGAATGTGATGCCTTGAGTACCCATCGGTCCGTCCGTGTAGATACGCTTGCGGAGTACCCAGCTGTTCTTGATGCCAAGATACGCTGTGTCGTTAACCCAGTTTTCGGTCGAGTTCATATTGAAGCGAAGAATATCAGCTTCTCCTGCTTTAAACTTCTCGTATTCGAGCGTCGGGTTATCCTTTACTACGTTGATGGTAATCTTATCGAAGTTACCTGTCGACTTGTTCATCAAGTCGTCTTTTGCCCAGTAATCGTCGCGGCGAGTTAGAGTGTACGACTGACCGGATTTGATATCGGATTCCAAGAGAATGTACTCTCCTGTACCCATCGGCATCTCGGTGTTATACTTTTCAATGAACTCTTTACCGGTGATGCTGCCGATCTGCTTTTCAGGCATGATGATCAACGAAGTGCCAAAGTAAAGAAGGTTACGGAAGTTCACCGTCTTGCACTTGACTTCGAGTAAGTACTTCGACAGCGCAACCGGCTCTTCAAACTTGCTGTATACAAGTTGTGAGGAAGGTTCACCGATCGACTCGTCCATCATCAGTTTCCATGTTGCAACAACATCACGCGCTGTGACTGGCGATCCGTCGCTGAAACGCGCACGTGGATCGATGCGAAACGTGAACACTTTTTTGTCTGCTGAAATTTTCCAGTGTGTTGCCAGGCCGGGCGCGTATGCCAGCGTTATCGGATGTTGGACGATGAGCGCTTCGTATACAAGCGAAGCAACGTCATTGACCTGCGTAAAACTCGAGCTTTGACCGACAGGCCGAAATGTCGCGGGGAATTGCGATTCGATGTATGTGAACTGTCCACCAGTTTTTACGCCTTCTACCTCGAAAACCTTTTTGTCTTCTTCTGCAAACGTGTAGGTTTCGAAGCCCATCGAGGCAGCCTTTGCTTCGAAGCCGTTTCCTCCTAATGAGTCAGCTACCAAAGGGTCTGCGCCCGGAGGCGTGTCAATTTTATGCCAAGTGTTCTTAATAACGATCACGTCGTTGGGATCTCCCGATCGCTTGCTGGGACATCCTGTAAGCACGAGTGCAATGGACAGCAGCAGCGTAGCTGAGAGAATGCCCGTAAGGCTTGACACGCGTGACGTCATAACTGAGCTCCGAGAGGGTGAGAAGTTCGATGTTGGTGAGCCGCAAATATACACGGCTGAGAAAGTTTACGGGCACTATTTGGCAAAGGGGCCGAAAGGGGCCAATTTCGCTGCATGATTACCTTCTTTCCTGACGAGCTTTCGCATCGTGACAGACATCAACTGGTTCTCGGAGGTGTTGCGCCACGGCCAATAGCCTTTGTGGCAACTGCCGACGCCATTGGAAACACCAACCTGAGCCCCTTTTCCTTTTTTAATGCCTTTGCGTCGAAGCCTCCGATCCTGGCCATTGGGCCGGCAGTAGCTGCAAAAACCGGCAGGGAAAAGGACACATGGCTGAACCTGATGGAGACCCAAGAATGCACTGTTAGCGCCGTGACCTATTCGATGATACATCAGATGAATCTGGCATCGTCCGATTATCCCCGAGGTGTCGACGAGTTTGTGAAGGCAGGCTTTACAAAACGTCCATCGGTAGAGGTTGCCCCCCCATCGGTCGCTGAGTCGCCGTATGTGATGGAATGCAGAATGATAGACCACATTGAGTTGCGAAGGGACATCGGTGGCAACGGCAACATGATTCTGTTAGAAGCAGTGTGCTTTCACGTTTCTGATAGTGTAATGACTGACGGAAGAATCGATCCGCGAAAGATGGATTTGGTAGCACGCATGGGTCACTCGTACTACTGTCGCGCAACGGACATTTTTGAAGCCACACAGCCCTCACATATCTGCATTGGTATGGATGCCTTACCAGCTAGAATAAGAAACAGTGATGTGCTTTCTGGCAATGACCTAGCACAACTTGCTTATCTCGAGTCGATACCCGAGAAAAGATCAGATTTCGCAATGCCTAAAAATGTTGTCGATTCTGTAAGCGCACATGCTGCTGCAAAAAAGCTTATTCAGCAAGGCGGTGTCGCAGATGCATGGCAAGTGCTACTTCACAGCACGTAATCGAATACGCGATGTAATGCTTGCTTATCGATGTATGCTTAACGAGCGACCGAAAGCATTCCAACGGTTTGGTGCTGTCCACCACTTGCAACGATTCGGTACGAGCCAATGGGGAGCTCCGAGATGCCAAGTCTAAACGTGCTCTCGAATCCATCTGTTGTTGAAGCTTGAACAGTCAGTACCATTCGTCCTGTGATGTCGAGCAAAACAAGACTGGTTGACGGTGCAGTGCTGTACGTGCGGACCACAACATCATCGGATGCTGGATTTGGTGAGATGCGTATGTGCTGATTGGCTGAAGGTTCGTCCTCTGCTACGTCGGTTGTGATAAGCGAGGATTTGTACACGCCATGACCGTAGGTGCCCGCATAAGCTGCAATAGAGCGATGAGGAAGTACATCTGCGACAAGTTCAAGCGTACGCACCACTGCACCTTGTGGCAATCCATCGTTCCATGGTTCCCATCCATGGCCCCAGTTGCCGCTTGCGATTACGCCCGCAGAGTCGGCCGCTGCGAGCAACACAGCAGGGTTAGTTGGATGCTCGAGAATATGCCACACACGCTTTCCTTCAGATCCTTCGAGACGGAACCACGTACTGCCCGAGTCGTTGCTTTTAAAGATACCCGTACCAACTGCTCCATTGTCACCAATAGAATCTGTGCCGCAGTAAAGAACATTTGCAAAGAATTTTGACGGTAGAATGCACAGGATTCGTTTGTTGTCTATACCCACTGTATCCTGCATCCACGAGAGACCTAGGTTTGTCGAATGTAGTACCCCAGGCAGACCCCTTCCATCGCCCCCTACAAACACAAGTGAATCGTTAAAGGACGAGAATGCTATTACACGAGTTGAAATCGGCAGTTGTCCGGAGCGGTCCACAAATGTTCTGCACGAATCTCTTGAAACCTGAAACCCCTGCGAGGTGCTGAACACACCTGCGTACACTTCGTTAGAATCTGCTAAACGAACGTGTAATTGTTCTATCGAAAGAATATCGTTATCTGCAAACGGGGGCCAATCTGTACCTGCATTGTCGGAGCGCAGCGTGCCACCAGTAAAAACAAATGGTTTTATTACAGCCGCAATCCAAGTCTGTCCGTCACCCGGCATGCGAATAATGTCGCGGACGCTGAAACTATGGAGCTTCGACGGACTCCATGTTGCACCGTCATCGAGACTGATGCGATACCCTTCACCTGAATAGAATTCGAGTTGAGCGCTGGCATTTTCATACAATGGTTGAGCCGAATCTGCCAATGCGATGAGCATCGTAGGATTCTGCCAAACTTTTATTCTATGCACATATGGGTTTGCACCGCTAAGACTCCGCCATGTTTGTGCTTCAGATTCTACCAAGCCAAATGCGAGGAGTGCAATTACCAAACATCCGATCGTTCGCAATGATGCGAGAAATCTGATTGGTCGGGACGAAAAGATAGATGAGGTCATGTTGGCTCCACAATACACAGTACAGATCCTTTTTCAACGGGTAATCCTTCCGACAGGGCAACAGAATGCAGGATGCCGGATACAGGCGACGCAATTGCATTTTCCATTTTCATTGCTTCGAGAATAAACAGTGTATCGCCTTTCCTAACGTGAGCGTGTTCTGCAAAGAACACAGTCTTTAGTAGTCCGGGCATCGGCGCTGTTACCTTTATTGTTCGATGTTGCGCTGCAGGAGAAGCGTTCAGCATTGCAAACAAACGGTGATGTCCTTCCTTTAGGACCTTGACATCGTATGTATAACCGCGAATGCTAATGCTTACAAAGTCTATACCGTCGCTTGTTAACATGATAGGGACGGGTTCGGTATCATTAAGCGAGACGTGGTAGAGTCCTGGACGATTACCAGCAACGACGCGAAGCGACACATCTCTGATTTGGCATGTTCCGTCTGCGTTGAGACGTACAGGAGTATCTGTAGAATCGGGACTGTTTGTGACGATGTATCGCATGTGCGAAGATACCCTAACGGGCCGGACTCGATAGTAGAAAGAGCCTGGCACCATACAAGCCAAGGGCTTGGTACTCGGATGTACGTCGATTATAGATGACATCCAGACTCATTGTATCGCACATTTTATTTAACGTCATTTTTTCTCGATCAAGGTCATACACAACAAGTGTTGTACTACTCGTCCAGGCAACTGTAGATCCCGATGGTGAAAGAGCACACTGTGCACTTAAAGCTACCCCGCCTCTCACGGCGTGCCGAAGTCCGTCCATCGAAATAAAACTTTCACCATCATTTCCGGTGAAGGCCATGTGTGCACCATCAAAGGAGAAGGCAGGTCGAGAGGTAGCAGTTCCGGCTGGATAAGCCGCGCTATTAAATAGCACAACGCGAGAGCCCCCTTGAGCCTTACCTGGTACTGCGATGAGATCGCAACACGGACTAAGCACCAAATCGCGCGCTTCGTCGAGATTAGGTCCGACCCAGCAGTTGCGATAGTCGTCGGTATACATGTACGAGTTGATAAACGACGACGGACTCGATGCATTGAATGCGACAACGGTGCCAAACGCGTTTACCGTAAGGTTTAAAACACGTTGCATGTTGCCGACCAATTCTTGCTCCCCTAAGAACACGGTCCAAAGAGCACCGATACGCGCTGAAAACACTGGACGCGCATCAGACCATACGCCTGCTAACTCTATGTCGTCGTACACATACTTGTCTACGCCGTTGCGCACTAGTGCCATTTGCGATCCACGGCGTGCAACATGCCAGACGACAGTGCCACTCGGATCGAGCTTCGCAAGACCTATTGCTCCCGTCGTCGAATACGTGGTTGAGCCATCGGTTATCGTTCGAATATCAGAGACGCTGAATTCTACCCAGGGTATTGGGCTTTGCGAACCAAACACCACGCCATTGATGCGTTCAGCAGCTATGCGCTTTTCGTCCTCCGGCGTGCGTACGTATGCCTGAAGGTCTCGCACAAAGGCAAAGGCCCACGTCGACCCATCGTTTGAAAAACGAGGCAATGTTGAAGACGAGTACGGACCGTAGCGTTTGCCGTTGATGTAGACATGAACGAACTGCTCATACGGCTGCGTTATAGCCCACCACGACCCTGTTGAATCGAGTCCGTATTGCACAATTTTTTCCGTGTTATCCAATAACATCAAGTCGGGCTCGGTTGCCGCACACGCAATGTGCAACGTACCGATTATAAATGTTATTACGAACAGAATGCGCTTTACAGTTAATGTCGACTTCGCGAATATGTGCCTCATGCAATGTACCATCGTTGGTCGGATGCGACGCAAGACAATGCAACATCGTGTTCTTCGCTGAGAATACGCTCGACCTTCTGGCACTCATATGCCAGTCCCATCGAAGTGACGTTGGTCGACGCAAGGAATCTGTCGTAATACCCTTTGCCATATCCAATGCGATTGCAATCGGTGTCGAATGCAACAACAGGAACAATGACCACAGTAACTTCAGCAGGTCCCGACATAATTATCTGTGAAGGGTCGGTAAGGGGCTCAGGGATGCCGTAGGCACCGAGTGTCCATTGTGTGTCGCGCGTTACCTGCACGTGATGTAAACCAGACGGAGTGCTAATCGGAACGAAAACCGATTTGCCAATGCCCCATGCGTATTCGAAGAATGGCCATGTGTCCACTTCATCAACGAGTGATCGATAGATGTGGACGGTTGTTGCTAATTGGAACGCATCGAGTTTATGCGCGCGCTCGAAAATCTGACGATTTGCAAGCTCACGAGCTTCTGACGATAACTGCGTTCGGCGTTCAAGTGCAGTTCTGCGCAGTTCCCATTTCTGTTCCTTGCTATCCATTAGGCATGGTGGAGTTGTCAGTTGCTATTGCGGCAATGTTCGTATAAAAACGTGCTGCTGCTTGCATGCCAATATGAAAGTGATTCAGGTCGAAGTGCTCATCTGGAGAATGTGCATTCTCGTTGTGCAGACCAAATCCCATCAGCACCGTTGGTGCTTTAAGTACCGTATCGAATAGAAGCACCACAGGAATTGAGCCGCCTTCGCGTGTAAATCGCACAGGTTGCTGAAACGTGTCTTCAAGTGCCTTAACTGCCGCATGCATTACCGGTGTATCCTTTGGTACGAGCACAGGATCGGCACCGTGTAAATCTCGTACGGCAACGGTGATTCCGGGAATGTGTATAGCCTGTATGTGTGCTTTAATCTTTTTGACAATGTCTTCGTGGTGTTGTCCGGGTACCAATCGCATACTGACCTTTGCCATAGCCTTCGAAGGCAGGACAGTCTTAGCCCCTTCGCCCGTAAAGCCCCCTAACAAACCGTTAACGTCGAGTGTCGGACGTGTCCAGAGACATTCTACAGCCGAGTACCCTGCTTCGCCGAAGAGTTCTTGTACGCCGACATCAGTAAGCAAGGCTGCTTCATCATACTTCAGTGCTGCAAGCTCGTTGCGTTCTGATTCGCCGAGTGGTATTACGCTATCGTAAAAGCCATCGATAAGCACGTGTCCGGTTGCGTCTTTCAATGAAGAAATGATGGAGCAGAGTGCATTTAGCGGATTGTTTACAGCACCGCCGTATGAACCGCTATGTAGATCGCGATTTGGACCCGTGACGTCTATCTGCACGTACGCTAGCCCCCGAAGACCATAAACTATTCCAGGAACGCCACGAGCGAACATTGGTGTGTCGGAAACAACTACAGCGTCGCAACGAAGCAGGTCTTTGTTTGCATGTACGAACGTTGCAAGGTTCGGACTTCCAACTTCTTCTTCTCCTTCGATAAGGAGTTTAATGTTTACTGGAAGCGATGAGTTCACAGCTAGCATCGCTTCGATTGCCTTTATGTGTAAGAGAACCTGTCCCTTATCGTCGGTCGCACCACGAGCGTACACCTTGCCATCACGAATGGTCGGTTCAAAGGGCGGGTTCGTCCACAGATTCAACGGATCGACTGGCTGCACATCGTAGTGTCCGTAAAACAATACCGTTGGCTTGTCGGGTCCAGCACCTAGGTGCTCAGCATACACGATGGGATGCCCAGACGTAGCATACGTCGTTACCGTCGGCATGCCGATGGCTTCGAGATTATTATGTAACCACTCGGCGCATTCGCGAACAGCCTGTGCTTGTGCTGGGTCGGTGCTTACACTCGGAAACGAAAGGAAGCGAAGCAACTCATCTTCAAAACGCTGGTGATGTGCAGTTAGGTATTGCAGGACGGCGTTCATTCGGCTACTACTTCCTTATAGAGTGACTCATACATGGGGACAATAAGATCGATGTCGAATTTTTCTACTGCACGAGTTCTTGCACGTTCACGAAAAATGGCAAGCTTCTTCGGATTTGTTAACAAGTCGATGCAATAACGCGCCATCCGGCTAACGTCGCCTAACTCAGAGATATATCCTGTTTCTCCGTGCGACACCACTTCCGGTATGCCACCAATGTTTGTAGCGACAACTGGTACGCCGCAACTCATTGCCTCGAGTGCTGACAAGCCAAAGGCTTCTTGTTGTGACGGCAGTAGAAATATATCTGCAATAGACAGGATCTCTGAGAGTGCAGACTGTTTGCCAAGAAATACAACGTATTCTGCAATCCCTAGTTCCCGTGCGAGGCGCTCTGCTTCAGCACGATCTGGTCCGTCGCCAACCAAAACAAGTTTTGCCGGAACCTTTTCACGTACTTCGGCGAGGATGCGAACGCAGTCGCTTACGCGTTTTACGGGACGAAAATTCGATACGTGCATCAGGATAAATTCGCCGTCCTTTCGTAGTTGTCTGGAAAGGGGCTGACATGTGTCGGGCTTATAGATAGTTGTGTCTACGAAATTTGGAATAACGCGTATTGGCAATTCGGTGCCGAAGTTCTGACGTGTCTTTTCACGAAGGTCGCTTGATACTGCTGTCACAATATCAGAGCGTTCGAGAGAAAATTTCACCAGTGGATGAAATGACGGCTCGAGTCCAACAAGTGTTATGTCTGTGCCGTGTAAGGTTGTGATGAGCTTCAGCGGACGAATAGGAGTAAGGATTTCTCGAGCTAAATATCCGCTGATGGCATGTGGAATTGCATAGTGCACATGAAGCACATCGAGGTTTTCATATCTTACAACGTCTATGATTCGACCTGCAAGTGCAAGTGTGTAGAGATTGAACTCAAACACCGGATACCCAGGTGTCTCTACTTCGTGGTAGAAAATGTTGTCTTGAAAGCGATCGAGTCTCATTGGCTGGGCGTACGTGATAAAGTGCACGCTGTGTCCGCGACGAGCTAACGATTGTCCTAATTCTGTTGCCAGTACACCGCTACCGCCGTACGTCGGGTAGCATACCATTCCAATCCGCATGGATGTCCTATTGAATGAATCTATTGAGGGCTACACGACTGTCGCCCATGAAACACGAGCCGAAATTACCATCAAGAAATCTGTCTTCATTGCATGTGTTGCACCTGCTGCCACAAAAACAGATGCATTGTCGTATCTCGGAGGCTTGCGCACTGAGTATTGGGATGCGGTACATCATTGTTATGCATATCGAATTGGGCCTCAAGGCATGGAATACAGGATGTCGGATGATGGTGAACCATCTGGGACCGCGGGAAAACCATTATTGTTCGCATTACAGCGGTCTGCACTAAGTGATGTTGCGTTAGTTGTGGTGCGGTATTTCGGTGGCATTAAGCTCGGTGTAGGTCCGCTTGCTCGTGCTTACTCAGAAGCTGCACAAGCTGCTCTCGAAAAGTGCGAACGTGTTGCTGTGGTACCGATGGCAGCACTTTCGATTTTCTGTACATACGATGACGTAAGCAGAATAACTTCGCTATTGCAGGAAGTGAATGCAACCTTCGAACCACATTACTCAGATGCCGTAACATTTGTCGCAATGATTCCAGCTTCGCTGATGACATTTGTAGAGCAAGAAATCGTTACGCGCACAAATGCACGCGCTGGATTTTCAAAAAACTTCAGTCAATAACATCAAAAATTCTAGAAATCTCCACCTAGCGAAAACATATACACAGGTGACGAAAAGATACCCGATGGTTCACGTCTCCATGCGATGTCTATTCGTAATGGAAGTCCAAGTGCTAGCGAACGAATGCCGATGCCAGTACTGTACAGTATTGGATTAACGACTGCACGTCCCAATGCATCGAGTGCCTCGTTATGATCGTTAAATGCGCCACCGATGTCGAAAAAGATATTGCCTTGCAGACCTTGAAACAGCGCTGGTAACGGTCCCGCCTGGAACGCAAACAACAGTGGGAAGCGGAACTCGGCGTTTCCGAGGAAATATCTCGAACCGTTCCGCTCGTTAATTGCATATCCGCGCAGAGGCCAACCAGGACGTGTGAACGCAAAGTCCTCTGGATTCTCGAAGGGCAACTGATTATTCGAAAGCGTGCGATTAATCCAGTTATCCGTTCCGCCGATAAAAAACTTCTGCGTATTCGGACCAACACTCAAACCGCCTGTACCCCGTAACGCAAAACAGTAGTCACCGCCCAAATGGATGTACTGACGTATGTCTGTTCGTACAGTAGCAAACTGAAGTCCATTGTCAAATAGCTTCGGCGATCCTTCGACAGTTAGGTTATATCGTGTACCAGCAATCGGCGCCCAGAAGCCCCACAGTGTGTTGTCGAAGACGTAAGACACCCCTGGCACCATCACAAATCGGTTCAACGACGGTTCATTCGGGAATTCGATATTCTCACGAGACATAGCCATGGTCTGCAGCATAACATCAACGCGTGCAAATCGGCTGAATGGATACGATGCCGACATGATCGTGCCGTAGTTACGCAATCGATGTAGTAACGGTAGGCCACTGGCGTCATTGATGTATGTGTATCCTGCATTATGGAAGGCCGCTACACGATAGTCAACGATGCCTGGTAAGTATGCATACGAGAGATAGAAATTGCTGTTCGTTAGATCTAGAAAGAGATTTGCCTGAAAATATATTTCATGATCACCAAGCATATCAGTAAACAACGCCTGCGCTGTACCCTGGGCACCAAACCAGTTGCTATAACCAGCAGCGCCTGTAACAACATCTGGCGTGAATGCTACTTTGTAGTCTTTGGCAACGAATGAAGTGCCATCGACGTTTGTTGTGGTGTCAGAGCTGATGATTGACGGTACATCCTCGTTCGGAGGAACAGTATTCGCATCACCAAACTGTACATCGAACGAGCCGTAAGGCTGTGTTGTGTCAGTGCGAACTGTGTCTGCATTTCCCAAGATGGTCGCAAGAGAATTCTGTGCCGTGAGTTGCTGTTGCCGGAACTTGGTAAGGGGCAACGTGTCGCGCTCTTTTAGATCGAATGGAAATTTCAACAGAAAGAGATCGTAGCCCACACGATTTTGCGAAGAAAACAGAAGCTTCGATCCGTCCTTCGACACCGTTATCTGACTAACCTCTTGCAGTGAATTGGTACGTGCTTTTTTTGTACCGGCAGCAAGGTTGAGTTCCCAGAGATTCCCAATGCCATTATAGTCGGCAACAAATAGAATGGACTGTTGATTTGGTGCTACAACAATCGATTGTTTTCCTATCGTTGGGTCGAACGTAAGGCGTTTTATTGTTTGCGAAGCGACGTCCATGCTGAAAATGTCACGCTGCTTATAAGCATGATTCCAAACGAAGAAGTTGTCTGTCGTTGCATTTGATGTAAGATTACCTCCTCGATCAGATACGAAGTAGACAGTCTTACTGTCTGGTGCCCACGCCGGGAAGTGGTCTGTGAATACATCGTTTGTTAACTGACGTACGGACTTCGATGGAATATCATACAAGAACAGGTCGGACTGAGACCCTTCTCTAGCCCCATCAAATAATAGACTGTTTCCGTCAGGCGACCATAACACACCACCGATTGTCTGAAAGCCAACAGAGAACTTTTCGTAGTCACCATCTTCGACCGTAATAATGTAGATAACGTCTTCCCCACCAGACTTGGCGCCCACGGCAAGTTTTGTACCGTCCGGACTCCATGAAACACCCGGTGTGAGAATATTGAGCTGCTCGAAGTCGGTAGATCTGCCACTCGTCTGAAGGTGGCGAACCTTTTTCGTGGTAAGATCCATGAGGAACAAACCAAACACTCCATCACGATCGGAGATGAACGCAACCTTTTCACCATCCGGCGAAATAGCAGGTGATGAGTTATAGAAGTTGCCATCCTTACGGTGATCGGTTAGCCTCGATGCGTAGTCTTCTACATACTCGTAGCGATCGACGTCCGGAAAGTAAAACTTTTTAATGTCCTTTGACCACTGTTCAGACATCTCTTCATACGACATTCCGAATGCGGCTTTAAACGTTTGGTTGATATCGCCAAGCGATCGAAACCGGTTAAAGACCTCGCCAACCTTGCCCTTCCCGTACTTTTCCGCCACATACCACCAAAACGTCTGTCCACCACGGTAGGCTAGGTATCCATTGAGTTGATTTAGTCCGCGCAGGTATTCACTCACAGCCAGATCGCGCATGAATTCGTCGGTTTCGACATCAAGTCCACCAGCCGCAGAATACTCTGCGAAGCCCTCATTCATCCAAAGCGGAATCATCGCTCTACTACCGCTGTTCAGCAACGATTGAATCGAGCCACCATAGAACATGTCATTCAGAACGGCGTGTACGAGTTCGTGATGGACTACATGTCCGAACTTCTTGTAATCGCCTTCAAACGGAATCACAATGCGGTTTTTGAATAACTCTGTAACGCCGCCGATTCCTTCGCTTAGGTATTCTTCGAGAACGTTGGTCTGCTGAAACTGGTTGTGCGAACCGTAAATAATAAAAGAGATGCGTTTCGAAATGGAATACGAAAGGGTGTTCTCAATTTCGCGTAAGGCTATCTCGGCTCGTAAGGCGGTGAACTTTGCAGCGTATTCCCCTCCCTCATGGAAATACACGTCAAAGTTTTCAGACTGAATGTACTTCCAGCCAAATTTGTGGTACTGCACCTTGTTTTTGCCAAAAGGCAACGTACCGCCATATTGGGCGGATGCGGCTACAAGTGAGGCAGCTAAGACAAGTAAGAGCAGTGCTGTTTGCCGCATGCGATCGATCCATTTGAATGGCCGTGGGACGGCCGCAGTTCGTTTTTAGTGGTCCTTGGCACGTCTAGGACGTGATCCCTTCATAAAAGTCACAAGTCCTACCTCAGCAGCATTCTGTTCTGCTTCCTTTTTGTTCCGACCGGAACCCGACCCGAGACTTAGATCGTCGACAAGCACTTCGACAGTAAACTGCTTCTCATGATCGGGTCCCTCTTCATGAACCACAACATATCGGGGTGCTGAATGACCTTTTGCCTGCACCGACTCTAGCAAGAGGCTCTTGTAGTTGGTGTCGTGCACCAAGCTCTCCTTCACCATTATCGGAAGCAGTTTATCTACGATAAAGGCGCGTACTTCATCAAATCCACGATCGAGATACACTGCGGCAATGATTGACTCTAACGCATCGGCAAGCATACCATCGTTTCCGCGTTCAAGCGACTGTGTTGCGCTATAGCTGAGAAAGAGATACTGGTCGAGCGTTAATGCGCGTGCACAAACAGCCAAAGACTTCTTGTTCACGATCCACGAACGCATTTTTGTCAGCTCGCCCTCAAGCACTTCTTTGTTGTTGTAAAACAAGTACTCTGCCGTTACCATACCGAGGATTGCATCTCCGAGGAACTCCAGTCGTTCGTTGGAACGATGGCCTGGACTATTCACAACTTGTAAGTACGATCGATGAGTTAAGGCTTGCTCGTAAGGGGCTGCGTTGTGAATATCAACGGCGATTACTTTTTCGAGATCTGCAATACGCTCAGGTGGTAGAAGATTCATCGGGGGAAACAGCTCGCGAAACATCGCGTTACTGGCCGCCCTGCCTGAGGTGAATTTTCTAAGGTTGGCGTAGAGTTGCCGGACGATGTCTTTCACGCCGTTGCCGTCCATAGACGTGATGTCCTAAGCTTCTACCGCTTTAAAGCAAAGGGTAGCATTGTGTCCGCCAAAACCGAACGTGTTGCTTATTGCTGCACGTACCGTGCGTTGCTGCGGAGTGTTGGGAACGTAATTCAGATCGCAATCGGCATCAGCTGTAATCTGATTGATCGTCGGTGGCAACATGCTGTTTTTGATTGCGAGCACTGTCGCAATTGCTTCGATTGCACCTGCTGCACCTAGAAGATGTCCGGTCATTGACTTGGTTGAACTAACGGCAAGTGTGTTCGCATGTTCTCCGAACACCGTGCGAATCGCTGCACTCTCTGAGCGGTCGTTAAACTGCGTTGACGTACCGTGTGCATTAACGTAGTCTATGTCTTCAGGCTTAAGGCCTGCATCTTCGATTGCAATTGTCATCGACCTAACCGCACCTTCGCCACCTGGCGCGGGTTGCGTGATGTGGAAGGCATCATCGGTTAGACCAATGCCAGCTAATTCGGCATAAATGCTAGCGCCACGACGTTGTGCATGTTCAAGCGTCTCAAGAACAAGCATTCCCCCACCTTCGCCCATGACGAAACCATCGCGGTCTTTGTCGAACGGACGGCTGGCAGTTGATGGACTATCGTTGCGCGTCGAGAGCGCCTTCATGGCGTTAAAGCCCCCTACACCCATCGGACAGATTACGGCTTCTGATCCCCCTGCTAGCATGACGTCGGCCATACCACGCTGCATAATCATAAGTGCATCTGCAAGTGAGTGCGACGATGTTGCACAAGCAGAAACAGTACCGTAGTTCGGACCCTTAAGTCCGTATCGAATTGCAATCAATCCAGCAGCAATATCAGAAATCAGCATCGGCACAAAAAACGGCGAAATGCGATCTGGCTTTCCATCGCGCTGATAAAGATTCTGCTGCTGATGGTGATACGTCCACATTCCACCGATACCTGACCCAAAGATTACACCGATTCGATTACGATCGGTTTCCTCGAAGTTGATACCAGAATCTTCAACCGCCATAACAGCGGCTGACATCGCGAATTGTGCAAAGAGGTCCATACGTTGAACTTCTTTACGCGAGCTGTGGATGGTGGCGTCGTAATCCTTGACTTCGCATGCAAACCGCGTCTCGAATTCTGTCGCATCAAAGCGCGTAATAGGAGCGGCGCCACTGCGGCCTTCCATCATACCAGTCCAGAAGTCTTGAACCGTATTGCCTATGGGCGTTACGGCTCCGACTCCTGTTACAACGATGCGGGGCACTGGATTACGTGACATGCGTGTTGGTGCTTAGGCCTTGCTCTTCGATTCGATGTAGGTGACAGCATCACCAACAGTGAGAATCTTTTCGGCATCGGAATCATCGATGGTCATGTCGAACACACGTTCGAATTCCATGATGAGTTCTACGGTATCAAGCGAATCCGCACCCAGATCGTTTTGAAACGAAGCTGCTGGCGTTACTTGAGATTCTTCGACGCCAAGCTTGTTGACGATAATTTCATTGACCTTCTGTGACACTGTCGACATGTGCAACCCTCTCAGGAAACGTTGAGTTGATGATCTTCGTTAGTTAAATAGCCAGTCCACCGTCGACATTCAAAATCTGACCTGTTATGTACGATGCATGCTCGGAGAGGAAAAAAGAAACGACACTTGCAATTTCTTCAGGTGTGGCCGGACGTTTCACGGGAATTGACTCATAGTATGTTTTCTTCTGCTCGTCACTGAGTTTTCCCGTCATGTCCGTGTCTACAAAGCCCGGAGCGATGCAATTTACTAAAACGTTACGACTAGCCAGTTCCTTTGCGAGTGAACGGGTTAGCCCAACGAGTCCGGCCTTTGCTGCGCTGTAGTTCACCTGCCCAGCATTGCCCGATAGGCCTACAATGCTGCCGATGTTCACGATGCGACCCTGCCGCTGCGACATCATAGGTCTGCACGCTGCACGGCAGGTAAGAAAGGCTCCGGTCAGGTTTGTGTTCAGCACGCTTTCCCAATCAGCCAGACTCATGCGCATGATGAGGCCATCGCGCGTTGCGCCTGCGTTGTTTACGAGTCCGTCGATTCGCCCACCCTGCTGAACAACCGACTCGATGAATGCCTTCGCCTGTACTTCGTTCCCCACGTCAACCTTCTGATAGGTAACCTTACCACCCTTGGCTTCAATTTCTGCGGTGATATTAGCAGCACGCTCAACTTGCGCATTGTACGTGGCAAACACTATTGCACCCTCAGAGCAGAGCCGGCGCACAATTGCCTCGCCGATACCACGCGTTCCGCCGGTTACAGCAATAAGCTTACCTGTGTGATCGAACGCTGACATACATTACTCCTATGCTAGGGCGTTTAGGCGTTGAACATCTGCAATCTTATCCACGCCTTGCATTACAACATCGGTGAGTGTTCGTTTTACAAGTCCTTGCAAAACCGATCCAGGCCCGACCTCAATAAACTCTGTCAATCCATCGGCTTTCATCGCAAGCAAGGTCTGCGTCCATTGTACAGGTGAGGTCAACTGCTTCTTCGCGGCTTCGCGTAAAGCACTACCGTCTCGCATTGGTTCGCCACTGACATTAACATACACATCACAGCGTGCGTTGTTGAACGGTGTATTGTCGAGCGCTTCAGACAATGCAACCGATGCCCCCTGCAGTAATGGCGAATGAAATGCGCCACTTACTGCTAGCTCCTTAACAATCTTCGCTCCAGCAGCTTTGAATTGCGGTAGCGATGCTCGCAGATATTCGGCTGAGCCTGAGATAACAATCTGACCTGGCGAATTGAAATTTGCAGGTACGATTATTTTCTCGCCACCTTCGTTAAGCGTACTGCACAGCTCGACTACCTGCTCGTCAGTAAGCCCTACGACGGCTGCCATTGTGCCTGGTATTCGTAGACCTTCGTCGTACATAAGTGTACCGCGAAGACGCACGAGTGCAAGTGCATCGGCGAAGGAAAGAACGCCTGCAGCATACAGCGCTGTGTATTCTCCCAAGGAGTGTCCCGCTAGAGCATCAGCATTTTTATGCAAGCCCGTTGCTTCAAGAAGCGCTGCTTCGTGCACAAATAACGCCGGCTGGGTATTGCGTGTTTCTTTGAGTGTGTCTTCTGGACCGTCGAACATGATGCCAGTAATCGAGTATCCGAGCTGCATATCTGCACGTTCGAACAATTCCTCGACTGCCGGAAGCTGTTCGCAAACGTCGCGTCCCATTCCTACGTACTGCGAACCCTGACCTGAAAATAATAAGGCTTTTGTCATTGTAGTAATGCAGTTGTCATTGTAGTAATGCAGTTGTCATTGTAGTAATGCAGGTGTCATTGTAGTAATGCAGGTGTCATTGTAGTAATGCAGGTGTCATTGTAGTAATGCAGTTGTCATTGATGTGGGGCCATACTCCAGCGTATAAGCACCGCACCCCATGTATACCCTGCACCGAAACTCGAGAGCACGAGATAGTCGCCGCGCTTGACTTTGTTTTCGAGGTAGAGTTCAGAAAGACAAATCGGAATTGTACCTGCCGTCGTGTTGCCGTATTTATCGATGTTTATCATCACCTTGTCTTTCGACAAGCCCATACGCTCTGCAGTAGCATCGATGATGCGAAGATTTGCCTGGTGAGGAACAAGCCACGCAACATCGTCGGCTGTGAGTTTGTTGCGCTGCATGATTTCGAACGAAACGTCAGCCATACCTTTTACTGCGGACTTAAACACCGTCTGGCCTTCTTGATACACGTAGTGCTCTTTATTTGTCACGGTCTCAATCGTCGGCGGATGCATCGATCCACCCGATTTCTGAAACAGATGCTTCTCGCCGTTTCCATCCATTCGCAAGATTGTATCGACAACTCCATACGAGTCGTCTTCGCATGGCTCGAGCAACACGCAGCCCCCTCCATCACCAAAGAGTACTGCAGTTGTGCGGTCGTCGAAATTTAGAAGTGCGCTCATTTTATCGCCACCACACACAAGCACCTTTTTTCCTGCACCACTTTGAATGAGCGATGCGCCGGTTGCCAATGCATATAGAAATCCGCTGCAGGCACCGCCGAGGTCGAATCCCCAGGCATTCGTTGCGCCGAGTTTACGTTGCAGAATTGCGGCTGACGATGGGAAGATGCGGTCTGCCGTTACGGTAGCAAGCACGATAATATCGATGTCTTCTGCGGTGATGCCGCGCTGACGTAGCACCTCCTGCGCAGCAGGTAGTAGAATGTCGGTAACGCCGCCTTCTTTTAAAAAGTGACGTTCGCGAATTCCAGTCCGCGATCGTATCCACTCGTCGTTTGTATCGATGCGTGTTTCGAACCACTTGTTGTCGTATACGTCAGGTGGCACGTTGTGCGCCACAGCCGTGATTGCTGCCTTCATGTTGTTTCCGGGGGTTGTGGTGCGGCAAGTGCACGTTGTATGTGACCATTAACATCGAGTCGAACAACATCTACGGCTCGACGTATCATGTTTGCAATTGCTTTCGGTGACGACGAGCCATGGCCAATGATAACCACGCCGTTAATTCCAAGCAGTGGTACGCCACCGTACTCCTGATAGTCCATGTCGCGCAGCACAGTTTTAAGAATTGGTCTGAACGCAGCCATTGTGAGCTTCTGTAAGGGGCCGCGTTCCGCGAAGGCGCGGAAGCGTGCTTTGAGAAATACAAGCACACTCTCTGCGAACTTTAGAACGATGTTGCCTTCGAAACCATCACACACGATTACATCGACTCCGCCGCTAAGGATGTCGCGTCCTTCCACGTTGCCGACGAAGTTCAAGTCGGACTTCATCTTAAGAAGAGCATAGGTTTCTCTTGTGGCCTCGGTACCCTTCTCCTCTTCTTCTCCAACATTCAACAGTCCTACTGTCGGTCTATCGACACCCATGATTAGTTTATAATAAACACTTCCCATTACAGCATAATCCGCCATGAACCGTGGTTTCGATTCCACGTTGGCGCCAACGTCAAGCACAAGGCTCGGACGTACGTTTTTAGTTGGGAAGAACGAGCCGATTGTTGGACGGCTAACGCCCTTAATGCGACCGCACATCATGGTGGCAGATGCCATAACTGCACCGGTGTTACCACCTGATACAAATGCATCGGCATGGCCATCGCGCATGAGCGCGAGGCCGATATAAAGCGAGGATTGCTGTCGTGTTTTAAGGATAGACGATGCTTCATCGCCCATACCAATAACGTCTTCTGCATGAACAACGCGTATAGAAGCTGAGGTAGCAGGAAGTAATGGTGCTATTTCGCCGGAACGTCCAACTAGGGTTATGTCCACTTGTGCACCTAGTTGCTGGAGTGCAAGCAGTGCACCGGACACTTCGTTATTCGGCGCGTGGTCGCCACCCATGGCGTCCACAACGACCCGAATTCTACGTTCGTCCGGGATCGCTGAGGTGGTCAAGGATTTAGTCTACAGACAGAATCTTGCGGCCGTTGTAGTATCCACACGTATGGCAGACAATGTGCGGCTGTTTTACCGAGCTGCAGTTCGGGCAATTCATCACTGCTGGCGCGGACGCCTTGTAGTGCGTGCGTCGTTTAGCACTACGTTGTTTAGAGTGACGGCGTTTTGGATTTGGCATGTTCTCGTTCCTACTGTCGTTTCAATTTCTTCAAAGCTTCCCATCGTCCATCGGCAGTTTCATCGGAAGGACCCTTGTCGCTTTCCGCAATTGCCGGAAAAATTTCTTCCAAATTCTTGTCTCTATAAGCCGGAGCTACTCGGCGCATCGGAAGTGCGACCGTTAACTCCTGACGAATGTCTTCGGTTAAATCAATGTAGTTGTCTTCGTCTCGAATTGCTCGCACCGCTTCGTCGTCCAGAGCTTCGGGGACTTTCCGTTGTGTACTGGCCAGTGACGAATCGGTTACGAAGTCTAGATCCAGGTCGAAGGTGATCGGCTCATCATACTCTTCAAGTGAACGGTCACACACTAGGTGTGCGTTTGCGTCACATGTCACAATCACCGTAAACTTTGGACCTCTACGAACCACAACACCCGTGATGTCGACCGTACCAGTGTATTCCGGGCCAAGGCCCGTAATATCTGATACTGGATGTGATGTTTCGACGTTGTGCTGTCCGTCTCGCATCCCCGTTATGTCAATGCCAATCATGGCTACCTGCCCTGGGTGCTGTAGACAAGACTACAAAATTACGGATGTAATGTCAATTTGCCAAACGACTTACGGACAATCGAGTGACTTCATGTTGTCTCTCGCCACCTTGCTCGACGGGTCGAGCTTCAGTGCTTCGCGATATCCCCTACATGCTTCTTCCTTATTTCCGGCCCCTTGGTTTCCGACCCCTAAATAAATCCATGCTGAGAGAGATTTAGGATTTAGAGCCGTAGCACGCTTAGCGTTTTCTATCACGCAAGCATAGTTTTTGTCCTGAAGACAGATCGCAGCCAGTCTGACACTTGCTCGTTCGGCCTGAATGCGGTCTTCACCCACGCGGTCTTTGCCCATTTCGTAGATTTTTGTGAACATCGCATTAGCATTGGCTACATCGCCTCGAACGTTATAGATCTCGGCCTGACGGCTCAAAAAGTACAGGTTTGTAGGTTCTGTTGTGACAGCTTTAGCGTAATAAAAAGACGCTGAGTCTACAAGGCTGTCGGCATAGAAGTTATTGCCAATCAGCGCGTAAATGCGTGCTTCGAGCGAGTCTTTACAGTGTTCTAGTCGCTGGTTGTAGATGCGACTTGATGCAGCGTTCTGGCCTTTACTGTTTAACAGCACAGCATATTTGAACATCAGTCCGCAGTTTTTAGGGTCGAGCCTCGACGCCTGGTCCATCGTTGCAATCGCCTGCGCCGTATCTCCGGCAACAACCAATGCAGCACCGTAATACCAGAAATCGGTGGGCTCAAGCAGATTGGCATTTTTAGCTTCGGTAAAGCGTACAACACTGCCAGGGAAATCTTTGGCAAAGAAAAGGCAACGAGCCATGATGAGCGACGCTTTATTGCGCACCGAATCGATTTGTGCAGCGGCATCCTTTAAATGTTGCTGTGCAGAGTCGCACTGACGCAGTTCGTAGTATGCGTTGCCTAGGTACCATGATGCGAGAGGGTTGCCGGTTCCTACCGGACGTAGCTCGCGGTATTTGCCAAGGGCAAATTTTGCGTCCGTATAACGTTTGGCCAAATAGAAGATCTTGCCTTGCTCGAACCAAGCTCTAGCATTCTTCGGATCGAGATCGGTTACGGTGTTCCACGCCTGAAGCGAACGTTTGAATAGCTCATTGCCAAGGTCCTTATCCGATTCACGATTTGCCATTTTCCAGTAAGACTGGGCAAGGTTAAAATGTGCTTGAATTAGGTTGTTGTCGAGTTTGGTCGCCTCTTCGAAGTTCTGAATTGCTAGTTCAAGAACGGGCTGCGGTTTGTAATCAAAGTAGAGGTTTCCGAGTGCTAGCCACGCTTCGGCATTTTTCGCATGTTTTGCTTTAGCAGCAGTCGCAACAATTTCTGCCTGCGAAACGCTATCGGCTGCCAAAAGTGCGTCGGTCAGAAGCAAAGACGTGCCAACCTCATCCTTTTTCTTCATGCGAGCACGTAACATCGGAACGGCCTCAGATGCTTTACCAGCATCGATGAGAGCCCGAGAGTAGACGCGAAGGTAGTCGCTATTTGAGTTGTCTTCGTCGAACGCACGACGTCCGTACATCACAGCAGAATCTGCTAGGTCGAGCTCAAGGTAGATCTGCGACGCTAGTGCAAGTGTTTTTGCATCATCCTGATTTGCCCGAACTGCCTTACGTATGTAAACGACCGCAGCGGCGTAGTCTCCATCAGAGACTAGGCGTTGCGCTTCTTTGAAATCGTTCTGTGCTGCCAGGGTAATCGTCAGCAGAAGTGTAAGAACGATCGTGGCGATTGATTTCCGCATATACGTGTTATTCCGGGAGAATGAGTTCAATCTTTGCGTACCCAGGTTCGATGCCTGTATTAAAGAACACAGCTTGTGCTTTTGCGTCCCTAGACAGATACTGCATCATACCAGACGAAAGACTATGCTGACTTGGTGTGTTTTTCAGTACAAAGTAGATGGGAACTGGAAACGGGTACATGCCTTGAATGAGGTTGGCAGCATGGACAACCTTTGGGGGCTGATACGTTCCAGTGGAATCGTTGTAGCTAAGACGCAACATTTTCACCGAACTATCTTTTGCGAATTGCGAGAGGTATCCCAATCCGATAAGTCCGTTGCTACCATTCAGCATACGCTTCTGTATCGAATCCCTTGATGGTAGCGCAGTTAGTCGACCCTTCAACGGAGGAGCTCCGAGGATGTTCACAATGTTTGAGTAAATCGACGACGGCATTGGCACAACAAACACAGGGGGAACACCTTTCAGCTTAGGATAGAGAGTCTTCATCTCTTTCTCAGCAATCGCGCCGCTGAACCAGGACTTGATATGTACACTCGACATTGTGTCATACGGGAAGGACTTGCTCGCGTAAAAGACTAGAGCATCTTTAGCCAGGAGGGTTCTCGGATATGTCAGGCCGCTCCCCTTTATTACCGAGTCTTCGTCAGCGAGATAATTTCTGGCCACGATAATTCCGTCTGTACGACCTGCCAAAAGTTCTCGAATAGCATCACGGCCAGGCATTGGCGAAAAACTGACTGTGGCCTTAGGGTAATCGACACTAAAGCCTGCTGCAGAAGTGCGAATCATTTCGACCACTTGCACATCGCACATTACGGTAGCGTTACCACTTATTGCCGACTGGTCTTGAGTCTCTGGAGTAGAGTTGTTACAACCACTACAAATCACTACAATCACCAATGTTGCAATAGCCCACGTAGTATTATTCATAGCGTTGCCTTTATCGATTAAGGTGCCTTAGTTCTCATGTTTACGACGTCTGAGGGACACGTACGAAAAGACACGGTAGCATCCGTACAAAATGACAATCACACCAAATATTTCTTGAATTGGTGATTGCATTACATCTCCGTCAAACGGAGGTAGACGTAAGAGTACTGCTATGCCAACGAGCACAACGAGAATTCGGATACCCACGTTGACAGCAAACACTAGCGTAATGTGTAGTTAGCGAAGACGAAATTTTACGGGGATTCTCATCCAAGAGCCAACCGGTGTACCGTTTTGTATAGCTGGTGCGTATACCGTTTCTCTGACGGCCTTCATAGCAGCGGCGTCAAAAATCGCGTTGTCGGATTGAATAATCTGAACCTTATCGACCTTACCGGTCTTGGTTACGTACACACCTACGGTAACCGATCCTTCTAATCCACTGCTCCGAGCAATTGGCGGGTACACCACTCGTTTTTTCAAGTCTTCGTTATCAAATCTTATTTCTACTTCGACGGCAATGAAGTCGTCGATTCCAAGTTCTTCTTCGCGCTGCTCGATTTGTAGACCGCCATTTGGGTCGCCAACCTCTGCAAATCCGGTACCATCGCCGCCACCCTGAGAATTTGCCGCACTGATGTCTTCGATGTTGGCAAATTCTTTTTCATCGGGTGCGATAAGGGCATCTGGAACAGCAACAGGCGTTCCTGCACGTGCGGCTGGACCTGGTGGTGGAGGGGCAAGGGGCGGAGGAGGGGGCGGAGGCGCGTTGTCTACTGGCGGTGGTGCTAGCGATTGTAGTGTTGCCTTTGTAAGCAGAACTCGAACTACATTCGGCGGTGGAAACATGATGTCCTTGATCAACTTGTACGCAAAGCTGAACAAAAACAACAGAAGCAGAAGCGAGACAGTAAAATAGAATGCCCGCTTGGTGTTTCTTGCAATAAGCTCTTTAAGCTCGGTTGCACCATATCTAAGTGGTGCTGTAGCAACTGCAGTACTCATAGTCCGCTTGTCTCCTTCGTGTCTTCTTCTGTCCACGGAGCAACAGTAAACTTGCGGTCCCGCTTATCAATGCCAATCTTGTTGAGACCAGCAATGATGTCAGGCTCTGACGCTCGAAGGATGTCTAGAACCTGAGCGACTGTTCCGTACACACCTTCGGGTGAAGCTTTAAGCGACACAATTAGTTTGTTCTTAAGAGCAATATTTTGTTCGGTAACAACCTTGCGAAGGCCTTTTAGATCGACCCTTGTAGGTTCGTCTGTGCAAACATTATAAAATATTGCGCCATCTGGACGAATGCGAATTGTCATCAACTCTGAACACTTCACGTCAATTTCTTCGGGTTCGCGAGGGACATTCAACTGTAGCGTCTGAGGCGTGAGCATCGACGTCGTGAGCATAAAAAACGTCAGAAGCAAGAATGTAATGTCCACAAGCGGAGTCATGTCAAGACGGAACCCCAAACGCTTCTTTACCTTGCGCTTGCTGTTACCGCCCCGTCTAGATTTTCCGCCACCGCCAAGGGATTCACCTCCACCAGACATAACGTTATCCTTGTTTTTTCTCGGTGACGAAATTGATGGCAGTAGCGTTGTACTTCTTCATCTGATCGATCGCACGCTCAACCCATTTGTACCTGACGTTTCGGTCGGCGTCGATTGCAAACTTTAGCTGGTTACTCGTGTTCACCTGTCTTGCAAACATGACGGCTGTGCCTAACCACGTAGTGTCTGTAATCTTATACGACGAAGTCGTAGGAGATATCCCAGGAAATGACTTCTCACGCATCTTATCGCGGAGATTTATTACATCCTGTTCGTTCACCATCGAGAACCAGTACGCAGTGTCTTTTGCAACGCTGTCGATTCCGATCTTAATCATAACCAGGTCTTTGTCTGGCAACACGAGAGTATCAGGCAAGACCTGTGGACGTCTGATCGTGTATTTCTGATCGGCTTCGGATTCGGATTTGAACTTTGCAGTAAACATGAAAAACGTTAGCAACAGAAAGGTAATGTCCACGAGCGGAGTCATGTCCAGCACAAATCCAACACGTTTTTTCTTGACCTTCGACATGTCTTCTTCCTTAGAAAAGTGCTTAGACCTTCACGCCTGTGCGTACGGCTATCGTCTCAGTAAGGTCAAGAATGGTTTCGTCCATCGTATACACAAAAGAGTCAACCTTCGTCGTAAAGAAGTTAAATGCCACGATTGCAAGAATAGCAGCTACGAGACCACCTGCGGTGTTGTACAGCGCCTCTGAGATACCGATAGAGAGCGACTGGGCAGATACCGTTCCTCCCGCGCCCAAGGCTTGGAAGGCACGAATCATACCGACCGTAGTCCCGAGAAGACCAATCATCGTTGCTACAGAAGCAACAGTCGACAGAATAACCAAGTTCTTTTCAAGGAGCGGAGTTTCGAGGTTCATGTTCTCGTCGATTACTCTTTGCACTTCTTGCATTTTTTGGTCTGCATTTAGCGTGACATCGTTCTCAACTGCCTTGAAACGCTCTACTGCAGCCCGAAGGATGTTTGCAAGTGAACCTCGCTGAGCATCACATTCTTTTAACGCAGCGTCGTAGTTGCCCTTTGCAACAAGGTCGACTACGCGCTTACCGAAGGCATGCATGTCAGCCTTACCCTGTGCCTTACCAATCGAGAGCATACGCTCTACGATATACGTAATGGCCAACAGGATGCACGCTATAAGCAGACCAACAAGCGGACCGCCTGTAAAGATCATACCAAGCGCATTCGTTGGAACGTGTGGATCATACTTCCCGTTAGCGTCGGTGAAGTTCCCGGCTGCTCCCAGCACGAGATAGAATACCAAGTAAGCCGCAACTATGCTGGCAAGGACGATGATCGTATTGGTCCAGTTCTTCATGCTTCACCCAAATAAAACAGATGTGTAATGATTAGTCGTTTGTGTTGTTGTGCTCAAATGCTTGAGCGATTGTGTCGTAAATCGTGAAAATCAGATCAAGCTTCGTGATAGTGAAAACCTGGGCAATTGTTGGACTTATGCCCACGATCACCAATCGAGCTCCTCGCCGAGTTATGGGTGCATGTGCTGAAAGCAACGCGCTAAGAAATGACGAATTCGCAAATGAAACGTCCGACATGTCAATGAAAACCTGTGTCTCTTTATTTGCGACATCCTGTAAAACCTCCTGGAGAGCGTCGGTCTCGTCACCACCCACAAATTGTCCCGCCAATTCGATAATGCTGAAGCCTTCTTCTACTCGAATCCGAATCTGCTCGTGCTCCATGACTTTCATTCTCTTGTTAAAACCTTCAAATACGGAGCGGGCCGAAACTACGAAAAATAGAGGCTAAGGGACACAGGGTGTCCCATGGTTGTTACGAGATCGTAATCGGGCGTCGACGGACGATGCATACGCGGGGAATGTTCTCTAGGTCGTTTAGTACGTCTACGCCATAGCCCCTTTCCTGAAAAATCGCTTTTACATCTTCGCTCTGTCCGTGACCGATTTCAAGTAGTATGGTAGCATCCTGCTTCATGATCTCGGCTGCCCTTTCGGCTATAATTCTATAGAACGTTAGTCCATCATAGTCATCGGTAAGAGCAACATGTGGCTCATAATCACGCACATTTTGCTCGAGTGTAGGTACCTCTGCCGACGGTATGTATGGGGGGTTCATCACGAGTACATCAAAAAGTTGGTCAGGAGCATACGTTCTAATGTCAGCCTGGATGATTTGAACCCTAGCTGCTACATCATGTTGTGTGACGTTTTCCTGCGCAACTGCTACTGCACCCGTACTAATATCGATACCAACCCACATAGAATGAACGGCGTGTACTGCTACAGAAATAGCAATACACCCCGAACCTGTGCCGACATCAAGGCACCGAGCATCAGGCATTGTGCTCAGTATTCGAATGCATCGTTCCGCTAGAATTTCTGTCTCTGGACGTGGTATTAAGACATCCGGCGACACCTTCAGCGAGAGTCCGTAAAAGTCTGCCTTGCCAAGAATGTATTGAAGGGGCTCGTGCTGCGCACGACGTGTAATCATGCTGCGAAGCTGTCTGAGCTCGTTTTTGAGTAGAGGGCGTTCATGTTCGGTATATAGCCGAATACGCTGAACGTCGAGTACAGAGCACAACATTAGTTCGATGGTTAGCCTAGGACTGTCTACACCCTTATGAGCGAAGTAGTCTGTAGCCCATCGCACGATGTCAATTACAGTCCACAGCTGCTCAAGCGCGGGTGGCGTCCGCCGCATAGTACTCCTGCAGGGATACAGACGAAACTGTCTCTGTACGCACAGCCTTGATGCCAACGAGAGACGCCTCGGCAGCAGCGAGTGTTGTGAAGAACGGGACTTTATATCGCATTGCGGTCTGACCCATAATGAATTCGTCATACCGAGCATTCTCACCCAACGGGGTGTTGATTAACAACTGCACCTCGCCGTTAGCAATTTGATCGATAATACTTGGACGTCCTTCATAGTGCTTCAGAACCTGCTCTGAGTGTAAACCATGCTCTTCGAAGAATGCGGCCGTACCTCTCGTTGCCATAAGTGCAAAACCAAGTTCAGTATAGCCTCGTGCAATCTCAACAGCACGAGGAGTTTTGTCATGCGTACTTAACGAGATGAAAACACTTCCTTGTGTCGGAAGTGCATTGCCTGCTGATAGATGTGCCTTTACGATTGCCATGCCAAACGATGCATCCATACCCATGACCTCGCCGGTTGAACGCATTTCGGGTCCAAGGAAAACGCTGACCTTCGGAAACTTCGCGAACGGAAAGACCGATTCTTTGATTGCAATTCTTCCCATATCCATGTTGAAGTCGCGAACGTTCATATCGACAAGTTTTTCTCCAAGCATAACACGTGTTGCAAGTACTGCAAGGTTTGTACCTGTTGCCTTCGAAACAAACGGTACAGTTCTCGAAGCCCGCGGATTTACCTCAAGAACGTATACAACGTCGTTTTGGACTGCAAACTGAATGTTTAGAAGTCCGACTACGTTCAACTCGCGTGCAAGCTCGCGTGTGTATGCAAGCATCTTTTCGACAATCGCGGGGGCGGTGTTATATGGCGGCAGTACACTTGTCGAATCGCCCGAGTGCACACCAGCCTCTTCGATGTGTTGCATCAGACCGCCTATCATCGTAGACGTACCATCGCTTACAGCGTCGACGTCGAACTCGTATGCGTTCTCTAGGAAATGATCGATAAGCACCGGACGTGTAGGGTCTTGTGCCAAGGCGTTTTGCATATAGGATCGCAGCGACTCCTCGCGGTAACAGATCTGCATTGCACGGCCACCAAGGACGTAGGATGGACGCACCAACACTGGGTAACCGATGCGATCTGCTATGTCAGCTGCTTCGTCGACACGTAACGTCGTGCCCCACGGAGGACACGGAATGCTAAGTCGGGCCAGTAGATCTCCAAAACGTTTGCGGTCTTCCGCCAGGTCGATGCCTTCAGGCGAAGTACCAATCAGATTAACACCAGCATCATCGAGTTGTTGTGCAAGCTTCAACGGTGTTTGTCCGCCGAACGTAATGATTACACCATCGGGTTGTTCGACATCGATGATATTCATCACGTCTTCGAATGTCAGTGGCTCGAAATACAACCTGTTCGTGGTATCGTAATCGGTAGATACTGTTTCGGGGTTGCAATTCACCATGATGGCTTCATAACCAAGTGAGCGAATTGCGAACACACCTTGTACGCAGCAATAGTCAAATTCAATACCCTGCCCGATTCGATTTGGACCGCTGCCAAGTATGACAATCTTCTTTCTATCGGTACGGATTGCTTCGTTCTCACTCGCATAGGTCGAGAAGTGATACGGCGTTTCGCTTTCGAACTCTGCAGCACACGTATCTACGGTCTTATATACAGGTGTTACGCCAAGGCGCTTGCGTAGAGCTCGTATAGACGATTCAGTTGTCGACGTAAGTAACGCCAGTTGTACGTCGCAATAGCCTATGCTTTTGAGCCTAAACATGCGTGCAGCATCGAGCACTGTAATTCCCGATACAGCAACATCTGTTTGAAGTGCTTGCCCTTCGTCGACAATCTCTCGGCACTGCTCGATAAACCAGGGATCGTACTTCGTTAGCGCATGAATTTCAGAGGTTGACATACCATACAGCAACGCGTCGAACAAATCATGAATGGACGTCGATGTGCGCAAACGTAGACGACCGCGTAAAGGCGCGAGGTCTGCGTCGGCAGGTGCATCGATGTTGAGATGCTCGATCTTATCGAACCCTAAACCAAATCGACCCTGTTCAAGACTTCGCAGCGACTTCTGCAAGGCTTCTTTGAATGTCCTGCCGAACGCCATGGCTTCTCCAATGGACTTCATCTGAACGCCTAGCGAGTTGTCTGATTCGCGGAATTTCTCGAAGTCCCACCGCGGCACCTTTACAACGACGTAGTCTATCGATGGTTCGAAACAGGCTGGTGTAGCTTTTGTAATGTCGTTTACTATTTCATCGAGTGTGTATCCAACGGCCAGCTTCGCAGCAATCTTCGCAATCGGAAACCCTGTTGCTTTCGATGCAAGTGCTGAGCTTCGCGATACGCGAGGATTCATTTCTATCACAACCATTCGTCCGTCCTTCGGATCGATGGCAAACTGGATGTTCGAGCCCCCTGTTTCGACCCCTATCTCACGAATGATCTTTAACGCCGCATCGCGCATTCGTTGGTACTCTTTGTCGGTAAGGGTCTGGGCAGGGGCAACGGTGATGGAATCTCCGGTATGCACACCCATGGGATCGACGTTTTCGATCGAGCAAACGATGACGACGTTGTCTTTTGTGTCGCGCATTACTTCGAGCTCGTATTCTTTCCAGCCGATTATAGACTCTTCGACGAGCACTCGATGACTCGGACTTGCAAGGAGTCCGGACCTGAGTTGATCGCGGTACTCTTCGATGTTGTACGCAATCCCGCCGCCGGTACCACCCATGGTGAACGAGGGACGGATGATGGCAGGAAAGCCAATTTGCTCTATCATAGCAAGGCCTTCGACCTCATCATGCACGAAGCCTCCCACCGGAACTTCCATTCCGATTTTATTCATCGCTTCGGTGAATTCCTGACGGTCTTCGGCTTTGTGAATAGACTCGACCTTCGAACCGATGAGTTCGACATTGTATTTCGCCAGAATTCCTGTGTTGTGCAATGCCACAGCGGCGTTAAGTGCAACCTGTCCGCCCATGGTGGGCAGAATGGCCTCGGGACGTTCTTTCTTAATCACCTCTTCTATGAATCCTGGTGTAATAGGCTCGACATACGTGGCATGTGCAAACTGCGAATCCGTCATAATCGTTGCCGGGTTCGAGTTGATGAGCACAACACGATAGCCTTCTTCCATCAATACCTTGCAGGCTTGGGTACCCGAATAGTCAAACTCGCAGGCCTGACCAATTACGATTGGACCCGATCCGATTATCAGAATACATTTGAGATCGTTGCGACGGGGCATAAGGGGCTTTTAAGATTCCGAATGAAGTACGTGCAGGAGGGTTGCCATGCGAACAGCAACCCCGTGTGTTACCTGACGATGAATGAGGGATTGCTTTGAATTCAGAACTGCTTCGTCGATCTCGACACCAACGTTAACGGGTCCGGGATGAATTACACATAGGCCTGGGTGTCGTGTCAGGCGTTCAGACGTTAGTGCATACTTGCTTCTGTACTCCTCGATCGAAGGTAGTTCTACAGCTGACATTCGCTCACGTTGTATGCGCAGCAGGTTGATGACCGTGGCCCATTGCAACGCGTCGTCTATGCTGTCAAATGTTTGAACTGCTCCGAGGTTCTCTTCTGGTCGCATAGCGGAAGGTCCGCATATAGCCACCTCGGCCCCAAGTCGTTTGAAGACATCGACGTTGGATCGTGCAACACGAGAGTGACGCACATCACCAACGATGCAGATTCGTAGCCCCTTCATCGACCCATACTGTTCCATGAGTGTCGAAGCGTCCAGTAATGCCTGTGTTGGATGCGCTAGTGTACCCTCACCAGCGTTGATTACCTTCATGCTGGTGTATGTAGCCACGTCTGCGACGATACCATCCTCGGGGTGCCGAAGGACAATTGCATCGAAGCCCATTGCTTCGATTGTCAGAATTGTCTCACGAAGTGACTCCCCCTTTTCCACACTACTTCCACTCGGCTGAAAATACATCGTCTTCGCACCAAGGCGGTGTGCGGCCATATCGAACGATAAGCGGGTTCGAGTAGAAGGTTCGAAGAACGCCAGAACGATGCGGCGGTGAGAGAGGGAGGGCGGTTGCTCGCGTAAGAGCGGCGTGGTTTGCTCGTTTACGAGTGACGTGGTTTGTTCGCTAACGCGAGCTACCAAAAACGAATGAGCCTTCTTGACGATTGAAAGAATATCGTCGGTTGACAGGTCGCTCGTGTTCAGCAGGTGTCGCACCATGTGGCAAAACTAACGTATAAAAAAAAAGCCCGCCGAATGGCGGGCCTTAATCACGTGATTATTTCTTCTTCTTGGCTGCTGCCTTCTTAGGAGCTGCTGCCTTCTTAGGAGCATTTGCCTTGCGCTCGCCGTTGGCAATTGCCTTCAGTTCGCTACCGGCAGAAAACTTCGGAACCTTACGTGCAGCGATCTTGATCGATTCGCCTGTACGTGGGTTCTTGCCCTTGCGCGCTGCACGCTTCGATACGCTGAACGTACCGAAACCGATGAGCGCAACTGTTCCACCCTTGCCTACTTCACCCTTGATCGCGCCTAGCGTAGCTGCTAGAGCTGAATCGGCTTGGACCTTGGTCATGCCGCATTCAGCTGCGATTGCTTCAATGAGCTCTGTCTTATTCATGAATTACCCCACAAAGAGCTGTTAAGAAATACTAGTTGCGGCACGAAAATATCAAGTGTTTATCAGCCTTGGCAAGCACTAGTTATCCACAACCGCTGATTTCATGCGGTTTGGACGGAAAATATGGACGCTAGACGGCTTAAACCCTAACCTATCAAGGAGCGTTTTGACCTGATAATCCGATCATCCCGATGGTCAATAATTGTAGCATGTAAAATCCTACACCCAGTGTAATAATCGCAAACACTCCTGCAAGCACATCGTCAGCCCACACTGCCCACGATTCTGTACGTGCATTCATCCATGAAATAGGCCATGGCTTCATTACATCATAAATGCGAAACAACAGTACTGCTCCACACCACCACCACCATCCCATGTAGGCATACGGCAGCACAAGAATCAGGGCCATACCCATGGCTTCATCTACAACAACGATACTCGGATCGTGTCCCCATCGCAACTGAATTCGAGTGATACTCCACCAGCCTGTACTGACGATTGTAAAAAAGAATATCAAATAGCCTAGACGCGTTAGTTCCTCCCACTCATACGGCAACAGCAATGCAGGCAAGGCTACAAGCAGGCTACACCAGGTTCCGGGCATGATTGGTAAGAGTCCGATTCCACCAAACGAAGCTATCCAAGCTGCTGGACTGGAAAGGGGCTGACGTTCAGTTTTGTGAGCCACGTTTTAGAAGCCCTGGGTTAACAATGATATACTGTATGAATGTCCACAAGGTAAACAACGTTATCGCGAGGATGCAGTAATAGGTTACGTCCGAATACAACCAACTACGCCCGAATGTGCGAATCGCTTCCGATGGCGACGCTTCTGCAGCCCACAACAAGGCAAGCGTGTATACGATGAAGCCCATTTGCACAAACGTCTTCCACTTCGCGCTCACAGATGTGCGCAATGGAAAGGCACTCGACGAGATAGTTCGTAAAAGAGTTGTGCCAAAGTCGCGTACCACAATCACGATGAGCATCCACAACGGCATGAGATCCAAAAAATAAAACCCGATAAATGCAGATGTTGTTAAGATTTTATCTGCCAATGGGTCGAGAAAAGCCCCTTGCTCAGAAGACTCCCCCATCCGTCTGGCGATGTATCCGTCGAGATAGTCAGTAAATGCGCCGATGATAAACAGGATCACTGCTGTCGTTATCGACCAGGGCGAACCCGTCAGCAAGAACACGAGGAACAACGGTGCTAGGAATAGTCGGACGAGCGTAAGGATATTCGCCAGAGTGAATTTCATGCACGCACCGCAGCAGATCGCACGATGTCTGCGAATTGTTTTGCTTTAAGCGATGCACCACCAACAAGGGCACCGTTAACACTTGATAGTTTTAGGAGGTCCTCAGCATTTTCTGCTGTGACACTGCCACCATAAAGCACTCGCAGGTCAAGGCCATGTGTCGAGAGAAGATGGCGTTTGATGGCATTGTGTGTATCGTCGACCTGTGAAACGGACGCTGCTTGCCCCGTACCAATGGCCCACACGGGCTCGTAAGCTATGATGCATTTGGTAAGGGTCTCGAGGCCCGCAGTCGAAGCCACGCCATCAATTTGTGAGCGTAAAACATCGATAGTATGCTTTGTCAAGCGTTCGTCAAGCGATTCTCCAATGCAAATAATCGGCGTGAGGTTATGGGCTACAGCCCGCAAAGCTTTGAGTCCGATTAACTCGTCCGTTTCAAACTGATACCGACGTCTCTCCGAATGCCCAACAATCACATGCGAACATCCAAGGTCTGCTAACATCGCGGCGCTTATCTCTCCTGTATAGGCACCACTATCATCATGATGGCAGTTCTGCGCTCCGAGCGATATCGAACCGGACGTCGATGTTGCGGTTCGTCCGACGTTCACTTTTGATGCTTCGAGTGCTGTGTGTACTGCGTGCAACGCTGTAAACGGCGGGCACAGTATTACACGTACGCCAGACTGGATAGCCGAAGCCATGTCTGTACTGTCGCACAAAGCTTCTGCAAGTGAAGTCGCCTCTTGCACGACCAACGGATGCATTTTCCAATTACCAACGATTGTGGGAGGTGTCATGGCAGAATTCTTCCATGCACCTTAAAGATGCGATAAGAGGTTAGGTACTGATCACTCTCGAAGCCTGTGCCGAGGATGGTTTCGCGCGGCGTTACGATGCGTACGTCTTCTGTCGATGACATCATCTCACGGGTATTCTCCCATAGCAGGCGCGGCGTTGACAGCGTCGTGCGAGAACTATCCGAATACACGACTACATGGCCTATGGCAATCATGTTTTTTGTCCTATCGTCGACAATTGCGCTATCTGCGGTTAATCGTGCAACACGTTTACCACTTGTGACACTATAGAAATCGACAATAACAGTGTCCCCCATGGTTGTTTCTTGTCTGTCTTCAAAAATTCTTGCAACGGTCGATCGCAGAATAGCCTTCGTGCGTGCCGAGTCTGTGAACTTTACGGTAACGCCGAATGACACATGTGCTGGAGCAGTAAGAAACGGATCCTGGTCTGACTTTTTGATAGGCGTGCGCTCTCTGCACCCTACAAGGCAAAGTAGTATCACAACTGCCGTGAGTGGCACTTTCGCGCTCATTAAAAGCACTTTCAAATGGATGAGCAGGAGGTTCACTGCCTAAGTTTCCAAATCGCAAGAATGCTCTTAAGAAATCCTTCGGCTTCAGTAAGTGGCAACTGCGTTGCCGCATCGCTCAACGCATTTTTCGGATCGGGATGTGTTTCAAAAAATAACCCATCGATGCCAACGGCAGCAGCAGCACGGGCTAGCGCTGGTATCATCGCACGATGTCCGCCACTCTCCGCCCCGAGACTAGGTTGCTGAACACTGTGTGTTGCGTCGTAAATAACGGGTAATCCCGTCTGCTTCATAATAACTAGCGACCTAAAGTCAACTACGAGGTCATGATACCCAAACGTAGTACCACGCTCGGTTAACCATACGTTATTGTTTCCTGCTTCCTGAACTTTCTTTGCTGCCTTTGCCATGTCTTCGGGTGCCATAAACTGACCCTTCTTGATGTTCACTACACGTCCCGTGCTCGCAGCCGCTTCTAACAACGAAGTTTGCCGACTCAAAAACGCAGGTATTTGCAACACATCAACATATTCAGCAGCTATTGCTGCTTCTTCATCGGTGTGGATGTCGGTTAGCAGAGGCAGCCCCTTGTCGCGCCCTACCTCGCGCATCATCTCGAGAGCTGCAATGTCGCCAATGCCTTGAAAGGTACCGGCACTGGTGCGATTTGCTTTGCGATACGACGATTTAAAGACGAGCTGCACCGGTAAGTCGCGGCATATCGCTTGCAAATGTGTGGCAACGGTAGTGAGCAGATCTGTTGATTCTACAACACATGGACCTGCTATTACAAGGAGTTTGGAAGGATCACGGCGAAAGGAGTCACGCATAGGGCCGCAAATTATCCATAATTTGTAGTAGCAGCATAGAGAATGCCATCAAGGCCAGATCATATTCCCAACGCAGGTCAGCAACGTCCGGCACGTGTTACCAAGGATGAAAAGCAGCGCGTACGACGCATTCGCATCGCCGCGCTGATTCTCGCCCTTGGTGCCATTCTCGTATTGATATCACTGCTGTCGTATACGTCGCGCGACGAAGCCAACGCGCAGATGACGTTGCGTGATGTGATGGGAGTTATTCGCGGCGACGAAGCATTGCGTGTACGCTTCGAAACAACAAACAACTGGGCAGGCCTGCTCGGTGCTGTCATTTCACATTGGATGTACACATCAACCATTGGTGTGTGGTCGCTGTGTTTCCCGGTTCTGATGTTATTGTGGTCGTACGACCTCTTTCGCTTCCAGCGCATTACACCGTTAATTACAAAACGTTCGATTGCCACACTTGGCGTTGGCGTACTCGTTGCTTCGTTCGTTGGCACGTTGCAATTGATGTCGTGGTTTAGTGGCATCGATCGGATTTGGGTGGGTGCCATCGGACAGTTCATCTCTGGTGTGTCGGTGCAATTCATTGGCACGATCGGAAGTGCGCTCATCTTTCTTGTCGCAACTTCATTTGCTGTTGTGTACGGATTTGATGTAAGTCCAGCGACAGTTGCTGTCCGGAGTTTGCTGCTTCGTAGTCGACTCACCGAATGGGTTCGCCGGAGAAATTCAGCGAAAACCACTGATGACGATGCTACCGATGGTACGGGCGAACAGCTAGACTTTGAATCGGAACTCGAGCCAGAAGAAGACGAATTAAAAACTGTTGCAGCAACCCCTCTACCTCGCATTACACGTCCGGTTACAGATGCATCTACGTTCTTGCGTGGGGCAGTTGTGCGACCGACGGCAGCCGACGACGGACCAATTGAGCTCTCTGGCAG
>JAWXBR010000061.1:0-8817 GCA_034440235.1 bacterium | reverse complement strand
GAGCCTGTGGCAGCAGCAGAGCCTGTGGCAGCAGCAGAGCCTGTGGCAGCAGCAGAGCCTGTGGCAGCAGCAGAGCCTGTGGCAGTAGCTGAGCCTGTGGCACCGACGATGTCTGAGGAGGAGCGTGCTGAAGCTGCACGTAAGAAGGCCGAGGAGCGTGCGCGCAAGGATGAAGAGAAGAAGCGTCGCGATGAAGCCTACGCAGAATTAGAAGCGTATAAGACTGCAGGAACGTCGTTTGAAATTGATATTCAGGAACGCGTGAAGGGTGGACTGCGCGGCGATTACAAAGGTCTGCGTGTCTTTCTACCTGCGTCGCATTTCGGACTTCGTAAAAATGTTAGTGAAGACGATTTGACTCTTGCCAACGGACAGCGTGTGAACGTGAAAGTTCATGAGCTGCAGTCGGATGAAACAGGCTATAAATCTGCGGTCGTAACTCGCCGTGACATACTTCTCGACGAATTTTGGAACGGAATCGAGCCAGGTTCGACGTTCGACGGTGTTGTTACTTCGGTTACTCCTTTCGGAGCGTTTGTAAACATTGGAGGTGTTGAAGGCTTGGTTCATGTGTCACGACTTTCTAAGTCGCGCATTGAGAATCCCAATAACGTTGTTAAAAAAGGTGATAAGCTCAAAGTAACAGTTGCTGAAGTTGACCGTGAGAAGCACAAGCTTTCACTGAGTCATAAAGAGCACGAGGAAAGCGCATGGAGGGGTGTTGAATCGACATATCCTGTTGGCAAGCGCCTCAAGGGTACAGTTCGAAGAATAACAGACTTCGGCGCGTATATACAGGTGGCACCACGCATCGAAGGGTTGTTGCGCATTAGTGAACTCTCTTGGACACAACGGGTGAAACATCCATCAGACATTCTTGCCGTAGGGCAGGAAGTAGATGTCGAAATTCTTGGAGCCTCGGAAGAAAAGCAACAGCTTTCTCTGGGCTTTAAGCAAACACTGCCCAATCCTTGGCAATCCGTAATGGAATCGTTTGGAATTGGTACAGAAACGCAGGGCACAGTTCAACAGGTATCCACTCAGGGTGCAGTTATTCGCGTAGCCGATACATTTGATGGCTTTATGCCAAGAAGTAAAATGCTTAATGCGGGCCGCGGTAAAAAAGTAACTCTTGAGCTTGGCCAGACGGTATTATGTGTTGTTGCTGACGTAAACCCGACGTCGGCATCCCTTATTCTGGCAATGAAGGGCGAAGACGGGACGATAGGGGGCTCAGCAGAGGAAGGCCAACAGCACTCTGATAATCGCGAGCAGGGTGTTCGTCGAGAGCAAGGCGACCGTCGTAACCAGGGCGAGCGCCGTGATCATGGTGATCGTCGTGACAATCGAGGACGTCGTGACCATAGTGACGATCGTGGCGCTTCTCCTTCACATCCTGCTCCGGAAAGTCCTGGCGTTACGTTAGGAGACATGCTCAAGGACATCGACAAGAGCAATCTCTTCAACGGTTAAGTACACTTGAAACGAATATCAATGTAGAGCCGTCGTGCCGCGAAGCACGACGGCTTTCTTATTTTCAGCCCAATCATGACCCTTCCTGCCCCCTTGCCGCGCGTTTTCACATCACCTTGTACGACACTTGTAGTCATAATGATGACAAACTGTGTCTTTGCGTTTGCTCAACAGGGTATCGATAGCAATCGATCACGGCAAAACTTGCCTGGCGAGATAACAACGAGATACACTGTATCGCAGGATAGCGCATACAGGCAGGCTCTGAAGATTTCTTTGAGTGGAAGGGTGCGCTTTGCTAATGATGTGCGGACACTTTCGTACTCGATGGAAACAGCGTCGAGACTTGTTCCTCAGGAGTCTGCATGGGAAGCTATTGCTCGAACAATGAATGTACCATCGTCGATCTATGCCCCGACCGCTCAGGAAATCGTGCAAAACAGAATAAATATTGCGAACGCGCAGTATGTGCCCGGCATTCTGTTGTATCCGATGGGCTCTGGAAATATGCAGATCAATTTGGGCGATATCGGAAAATTACTTGGGTTACAAGAAGATGTGTCTCCACGTATCCGTTACTCGGTTGAAGAAACAACGGAAATCTCTATTGTCATTTATTCTACACAGGCCCGCATTGTCAACTCGATCTTTACCGGCATCCAAGGTCCGGGTCAGTATGAGATTGTGTGGAATGGTCAAGACGATCAGGGGCGTCCCGTCTATCCCGGTGATTTCGTGGCTGAGGTTCGCATTGGTACAGATCGCATTGCAAGGAAACGTATTACGTGGCCTCCGCGCTAACATGTTGCTTCGCCTAATAGTAGCATTGTTTATCGTTAGCGCAGTTAGTATTCGCGCAGCAGATGACATAGCACCCCAGACGGTTGTTGTCAAGTGGAAGGTCTCGTCAGCCTCTCTGAAAACATGGACGATGGCTGGCCGCTCTGGTTCTTTCGACGTTGTAGATAAAGTCGTTGGCTCTCACACATCTGCTCCGTACATCTCAGATGCTGTAGTGGCAAGTGTCGCCAAAGCATATGCAACACGCAATGCACTCCTTGCACTAGGTTCACAGCAGCCATGGATGCGGTTATCGCAGATTTGTGTGATAACCTACGCAGGTGATCTTTCACCGCGCATTGTCGCAGCCAAACTTTCTTCATTACCTGATGTCGAATACGCAGAGCCACTTCCCATTCGCACTGTTGGTTTTTTACCCAATGATCCACTTAGTTCAGTACAGTATCATTTAGCGCTTACAAAAGCGATGGACGTGTGGGATATACTACCGGACTCTGGATCTGTGGTCGTAGGAATTATCGACACAGGGATTGATACCACGCACGAAGACCTTCAAGGTCAGATTTGGCGCAATGTTGGCGAGCTCGGAACTGACAACACGGGGCGAGACAAGCGTAGCAATGGCATCGACGACGATGGCAATGGATTTGTAGATGATTGGTTTGGCTGGGATTTCGTGGGCGTTGACGGCAGCACCGGTGACAATGCACCTCTACCCGGCAATCCGCATGGCACGCATGTTGGAGGCATCGTTGGAGCAGTTGTAGACAACGGCATTGGTGTTGCCGGAGTCGGTAGACGCATGACTCTCATGCCGATAAAGGTTGGCAACGACGATCCGTTCGGCCGCACTGTTGCACGCACAAGTGAAGGCATTTTATACGCCGCTTCGAACGGAGCTCGCGTGATTAACTGCTCTTTTGGTTCGGCGTCACAGTCATTCGCTGACATCGATGTAATCAACACCGCGCACGACCTTGGTACGCTCATCGTAGCTGCTGCAGGCAATGAATCGGTAGAGCAGGCCTACTATCCGGCCGCGTTTCCAACCGTACTAAGTGTTGCCGCCACAAATGCGCTCGATAAGCTCGCGTTCTTTTCTAATCGGCATAGCACGGTCGATGTTTGTGCTCCTGGTCAGAGCATCCTCTCGACCATACCGGGCAACGAGTACACGGCATACGACGGTACCTCAATGGCATCGCCCGTCGTGGCAGCTATTGCAGCTATGCTTCGCCTTGTGCGTCCAGAACTATCCCCTGATGACGTTCTCGCCATTCTTCGCGCAACTGCAGATGACATCGACTCGATAAATCCGTTCGCAGTTGGACGTATCGGTATGGGTCGTGTTAATGCTCTGCGTGCATTTACGACAACAAACATTCGCCATGCAATTGTAACAGAGTCTTCTTTCACAGATGAAAACGCAGACAGTGTCTTCGAATCCGGGGAACGTCTACACCTCCACCTGACCGTAAAAAATTTGCTCTCACCAGTCACTAATGCGCGAATCGTCGTCAACGCTGCACCGTCCAATGTAAGCTTCACTCCAATCACACCAGACATTGTAGTTGGTGTATTAAGCAAGAATGAAGAGCGCCAAGTACCGGATGATATTATCATCCAGTTATCATCGGATGTGCCACTAGACGCACACCTTGCAGTACTGGTTAGCATTCTCGATGGTGACACGGTAGTTGGGAAGCAGTTGGTAACCGCTACAATTAATCCCTCCTATCGTACTGTCTTTGAAAACGATATTACCGTAACAGTAAACTCTACTGGCAACATCGCATACAACGATTATCCGAATAATGCGCAAGGTGTCGGCTTTACGTATAAGAATGGTCCTAACCTTCTTTACGAAGGGGCTCTCCTCGTCGGAAAGGAACCAACGTATCTTCCGAATGTGGCTCGTGGGGCGAACGCATCGGTTAAGGACACGAACTTCCATGCTTCTCAGATAGTTGAGGTCCGTCGTGACAGCGTTATTTCTGGCCTTCGAACTGTCTCACGATTTGATGACCGTTACGATGCGTTTGCCGCTGGTGTTAACGTCAAGCAAACTATTTATCAGTCAAATGACGACTCGGTGAAGAATATCATTCTCATGGTGTACGACATCACCAATCGGGGTGATACAGCGATACCTGCGCTATGGACATCGCAGTTTCACGATTGGGATATCGGTCCGGCCGGTGCAAACAACGGCTGTGCTTGGGATGCAGAACGTGGAATTGCACTAATCGAAAACGTAGAGCTGAAAGACATGCCTCGTGTCGGTGTTAGTATGATCTCACCACTGCCACTTAACGTGTTTGCAATCGACAACGACGGCGCTTTTGATTCACCATCGATATACGACAACTTCATTCGTGCAGAGAAGTGGCGTATGATGTCGAGCGGTGTTGCAAGAACGAATTCAAATGTTACCGACGTCTCTCTTATGTTAGGTGGAGGTCCGTTCGCTCTTGGAGTAGGCGAGACGCAGCAGATCTGCTATGTAATCGCTGCAGGATATTCTTATGAAGAAATTTCAAGAAGCATCGCTGCAGGTACTAGACGAGCTATTGGAATGGGTCTGAACGCCATTCCATTTGTACCACTACCAACAACTGATCAAGTACTTTTTGTCGACGACGGAACGGTAATCAACACGGGCTCTCACACAATTCGATACTCAGTCCGAACCAAGACCCCAATACTTCTTGATGTTGTAGACCTATTTGGCTCGACGGTAAGTACAATAGTAGAAGACTTTAATGTAAGTGCGGGCGAACACAATGCACTGCTGACTATTCACCCTGTGGCAACAGGGGTTTACTTTGTTCGTTTGCAGACCGTCGATGGCACATCATTCCTGCCTATCCAGATCATCCGCTAACCTGTTTAGTACTGCAACATTCTCAACGTGGTAGGTCTGTGGGAACATGTCAACTGGAGTTGCATGGCTTACACTGTATCTCTCGCTCAGCAGCGCGCAATCACGAGCCTGCGTGGCTGGATTACAACTCACATACACAATGCGCCGGGCACCAACCGAAAGAATGTGTTGCGCAAGATTAGGATGCATTCCGTTGCGCGGCGGATCGATGATAATTACATCGGGGTGCGGCAAACCTTTCAATGCCTGAATTGCTGTAGGAATATGCAGGTCCATGGCGTGAAGCTCTACGTTATTGATGTTGTTTCGCTCAGCATTGGCGCGAGCGTCGGCAATTGATGATGCAGACAGCTCAACCCCAACGACATGACCTGCCCTTTTGGCCGCTGGCAATGTAAGAGTACCAGTGCCACAGTATAAGTCCCACACTACTTCAGAGCCCGTTAACTCAGCTGCATCGATGGTAATGCCCACAAGCTTTGGCAACTGAAACGTATTCGTCTGAAAAAATGAGAACATCGAGATACGATAGGTGATACCATGCGATGTCTCTTCTAAATAGCCTGGTCCGTGCTGCGTTGTTATCGTACCAGTAGCCACTGGCGACCACGTGTCGTTAATAGCGTGTAGTACAGACGAGCCTTCGGGTAGTCCTTCGTATGAGTCCATCCAAGCTGTGATAAATGCGTTCTCACTCTTCGATTTTGGTGTTGTTGTAATAAGACAAGCCATGATGGCGCCAGTCGTGGCACTTGAACGAAGCACTACGTTGCGTGCGAATCCTTCGTGAGACCGAGCATGGTAAGCGCTTATAGCATATTCGCGCGACAACTGGTGCGCCTTCTTTAGCAATGCATTTGCATGTTCGTTTTGAATCCAGCAATGGTCAAGGTTACGAACCTTGTCGAAACGTCCAGGTACGTGCAGTCCAAGAGAAAACGACATATCGAACATTTCCTCGCTGTTAATCTCAGCTCTCGTTAACCAGGCAGAGGCCCCGAACGAGAACTCCATCTTATTGCGGTACCCATAATCACGTTCACAGGCTACTGTGGGGTCTACTTCTCCCACCGGAACATGTCCGATGCGCTCGAAGGCATCTACCACATGCTGACGCTTCCAATGCAGCTGTTCTGAGTATGCTAGGTGCTGCCATTTGCATCCTCCGCATATGCCAAAGTGCACGCATGGCGCCTGGATGCGGTGCTCTGATGGCTGCAACACCTCAAGCGTTTCGGCTTCCCAGAATCGCTTTTTCTTAAACCGCATGCGTGCTCGTACACGTTCACCAGGCAGAGCCCCCTCAACAAAGATCACAAGTCCATCATGACGTGCGACCGAGATGCCCTCGAATCCAATAGATTCTACGTTCAGTTCTATTTCCGAATCACGTTCCAACGTTGTCACGGGTCTGCCCACTAGATTTGCACAATGCTTCAGCATCGCAAAACTACGTTAACCAAGCACCAGCATCTTTTCCAATCATGATTACTATTCGCATCCTCAACGAATCGACAATTAAAAAGGTCACAATCGATGACTTGTCAGCGATGCCCGTTTCAGAACTGAAGGTAGATGCGCTGGTGTGGGTAGATATGGTCGATCCCACACCACAAGAGGAGGAACAGGTACTGAGGTCGTGGTTCCCTGTGCACGAACTAGTGCGCTCGGACATCGTCCGAGCAAGGCGAAACAATCCAGAAGAGGATGTACATCACCCTAAGGTTGAAGATTATGGTGAATACCTGTTCGTGATTGTGCACGACCTTAGCACCGATGCAGACAATGATGCCCAGCTCAGCATAATTATTGGCGCAACAGCTCTCATAACACACCATATCAAGCCCATACCTGCAATTGAAGCTCTAGGCACCGCGTGTGAGCGTAGCAGCAGAGCATTCCGCAGAGGCCCCGACTACCTACTGCATCTTATTCTCGATGCGATGGTGGCAGACTACCTGCCTCTTGTAACTGGCATGGAGGACAAACTCTACGCACTTGAAGAGTCTACCTTAGAGAACCCAAGCCTGAATTGCCTGCATGAAATACTAGCAACGAAACGACGCATTCAGACCATGCGTCGCATTGTTGTCTACACCCGCGAGATTGTCAATCGGCTTGCACGACGCGATTTCGACCTAATCAGTCGCGACGAATCATTCTATTATCGCAATGTTTACGATCATCTCATTCGTGTAGCCGATCAGCTCGAGGCCACGCGCGAGCTTGCTATGTCGCTCATGGAGGTGTACTTCTCAGCAACCGCATCAAAGCTCAACGAGGTCATGAAGGTGTTGACGGTTATCAGCACGATCTTCCTGCCTTTGACATTTATCTGCAGTGTGTACGGCATGAATTTCAGGTTTATGCCAGAGATCGATTGGAAATACGGTTATATGATGGTGTGGGGAATAATAATAGTCGTGGCCACTGGCATGGCTATCGTGTTTAAGAAAAGGGGCTGGCTTGGTTGATGCCGCCATGCGTATTGGCGCTTTATGGATTGCGTTTACGCTTATACAGGTGTGTGTGTCACAAGCCGTAACGCTGCGCATAACAGGAATCTCTGCGTCTTCGACCTCCGTAGGCATTGTTGTACTTGTCAAGTCCAATGAGACGTTACCCTCTTATCAGAGAGCAGAGGTGCTTGGAAGCACAATCGTACTTCGAATTCCGAACGTTGTGTTAGATCCGGACGCTGTTGATACGTCGTGCACGAACAACGGACTCCTCGTAAAATCTGAATTGATTCGAACCATGCTTGTGATTCGATGTACGCTTGCGTCTGCTCCGGATTCTGCGGTGCTAAAGAGAAACGGAACTGGCAGACTTGCACTGACCATTTACAATTCTAAGTTGCAGCCTGTACAGATAACAGCCGACCCGAAATGGCTGCTTGATGTTATTGTCCTTGATGCCGGACACGGCGGTATTGACGCTGGTGCCATTGGCGTGAACGACGTAAGCGAGAAAACGGTCACTCTGGCGATAGCAAAAAAGGTTAAAGAGTTGATTGCTATACACCTGCCAAAGACTCGCGTTGTAATGACACGCGAATCGGATGTGTTTGTGGAGTTGTTTAAACGGACCCAGATTGCTAACGATGCCAAAGGCAAACTCTTCGTTAGTATTCATTGCAACAGCATGCCAACGAAACCACATCCAGCGCATGGTTGCGAGACGTACATCTTACGTCCGGGACGCAACGCCGACGCCGCCCGCGTTGCAGCACGCGAGAATTCATCGATTCAGTACGAGCGCTCGACAAAACGATATGCGGGAATGGACGAAGAGCAGCTTATCGTAGCTACGATGGCACAGCGTAGTTTTGTTCGGTTTAGCGAAGAACTTGCGCGTTCAATGCAGAAAGAAGTACACATCGGCACCGGACTCACCGATCGTGGTGTAAGTCAGGCAGGCTTTTACGTTCTCGTAGGTGCTTCAATGCCCAACATCCTATTCGAAACAGCCTTTCTCTCAAACACAAAGGATGCGGCATACATAAGCAGCGCAACGGGTCAACAAGAAACTGCCGACGCCATTGTAAAAGCCATCGTTGCATACGCAGAACTCTATCAGCGTTCTGCGTCACATTGAAAGCATCTCAACATATCCCGTCCCTTAACGCTTCCCACTGAATTGAGCACTACCCCGTCAAT
>JAWXBR010000060.1:0-27041 GCA_034440235.1 bacterium | reverse complement strand
ATGCTGCCTAGTGTTACCGTGGCATTCGGATCGAGCATAGAAATAATCAGCACCAACGGCACGAGTGCAAGGTCTTGAAAAATCAGGATACCCATCGCGGCACGTCCGTGAAGAAGACCTAGCTGACCTCGCTCGCGTAGCATCTTCACACATATCGCCGTGCTACTCACCGAACACACTAAACCCAGCAGAATTGCTGTACGCACACCAACGTTAAATCCAAACATGCTCAGCAACGTGCCCGCAAGAACGCTGATCACAATAGCGGTAAAAATGATTTGTAACGGACCGCCTACAAGTACCAGGCGCTTTAGACTTTTGAGTTCTGTAAGTGAAAACTCGAGACCGATTGTAAAGAGCAGCATCACAACGCCCAGCTCTGCGAGTGCTTTAATTACTTCGTCTTGGCCGACGATATTGAAACACATCGGACCCAATAATATGCCAGTTGCTATCATCCCTATCACAACCGGGACGCGAATACGCTGAAAGAGCAGCGTTACAAACACTGCGGCACCGCAGACGATCACGAGCTCGTCTAGAAACTCAAAAGGATGCACAATTACTCCTGCTTACGGATTATGCTGGCTAGCCACGACTTCCGAACACCGCCGACCCGACGCGAACAATCGTCGCACCTTCGGCAATTGCTAATTCCAAGTCAGACGACATACCCATTGAAAGTTCGGTTGCATTGGAATCCAACGATCCTGCTTCTATTTCTCGATCTCGGATAGTCCGCAACATTGAGAAGCACGATCGCACGGTGGCATCGTCGTCGCTCAGTGCACCAATTGTCATCAAGCCCCTTACGCGAAGCGTTTCAAGCCCCTTTAACGACAACAAAAGATTGTGTACTTCCTGTGGATGCACGCCGTGTTTCGAGGATTCGCCTGACGTATTTATCTCAACGAATACATCTATTGCACGACCTAAATGCTGCAACTCTTTGTCGAGTGCTGTGGCGAGCGAGAGTCGATCGACCGATTCTATGCACGACGCAAATCGAAGTACGTCGCGGACTTTGTTCGACTGAAGATGTCCGATGAAATGCCATGTAATGTTTTCATCTCGCAAAGCCTCTGCCTTTGGCAACGCTTCTTGCACCTTGTTTTCTCCGAAAAGGGTCGAGCCAAGGCTCACAGATTCGAGGAGTATGGCAGGGGGCTGCAACTTCGTTGCAAGGAGCAGGCGCACTGCACCCTCATGGCGTCCTGCTGCCGTGCACGCATTACGAATGCGTGCCCGAACGGCCTCGAGATTATTGCGCAAAGACATGCTTCCTACTCCTCGTTACCGAACCACAAGCAACGGCAGAGAGAACTGATTGCGGCCCTGCGTAATTACAAGCGTGTAACTTCCGTTTGCAACATTGCTGCAATCGAGGTCTATGGTCGAAGGCACTCGAAGCACTCGTTCATCAGCAAATCGATGTTGTAATCTGCCCGATGCGTCGACGAGAGAAAGCGAAACAACACCCGACGTCCATGGCGTGAAGCGAACAGTTGTGATCTCGCTAACAGGATTTGGAGTAAGGCTTGCAAAAGCCGAACTGGCCTCAGTTTCGAGCTGAACCGAAGATAGTGTTCCTGTTACGAAAGAGCTGCGCGGAGAGAAGACGCCCGCTGCGTCGATGGCCCTAGACCTAACCCGCCAGTAATACCGTTTGTTGCTCTCTAGTCCGCCAATGCCCGCCGTTGTGTCTGTGACATCAGTGCGCGTCGCAACAATGGTGTTGAACGTCAGACTTGTCGACACCTGAATGTCGTACGAAATAGCACCTGTGACTGGCGTCCATGTAAGCTGAACGGGATTGCCAGATACGCCTTGGGTGTTCGTTGGAGGAGAGACAAGTACCGGGGGAAGAATTGCAGTCGAGAAGCTGCGCGTTTCAGATGTGGCACTGCGGCCACCAACGCCGTACGCGATAACGCGCCAGTAATATATCTCGACACCTTGTACGAGCGAAGCAATTTTTAGGCTTGTTGTTTTAAGGCCTTCGTACGCAACGAAATTTGTCTGGAAGTCTGCTGACCTGGCGAGTTCAACAGTATAAAGAAGGGCATTGGCCGAAGGATTCCACGTAAGCGTTGTGTCGGTAAGCACACCACGAGTGTCATTCGGTGGAGAGACTAACGTTACAGGCGAAGTTGTTGGTGGTAGCGTAGAAATTTTACCGCTAAAGACACCATTGCCATGAGAACCGACGACGATCTGCTTGTCGGACTGACGCGTCACCACCATGTCGCATGGTACGTTGCCTATAACATCCGCTGCAGTCCGACTCCAGATTGTTGATTGTCCGTTGAGCTGCGTGGTAAAGAACATGCCAATGGATGTCGCAGCTACATACTGATTTGTCGTGGCGTCGTATGGCAGGATTGAAACGCTGTTCACAGCAGGTCCGTTTCCCGCACCACTTGGTGCTTCCTCGAGATTTCCAGAGACAGCTGCCCATGAAGTGCCAGCATCGGTTGACGAAAAGATACTTACGACACCATAGTTGCTAAAGCATACCATCAGATGACTGGGGTTGGTTGGGTCTTCAACAATGCTGTTCAGCATTGCACCTTTCGGCATTATTGAAGCGGTGATCTCGACTGGAATCGGCTGCCCAACGTTGGCACCACTGAGTTTAAAGAGACGTCCGGTGGTTGTGCCGTAATACACAATGCGCTCTGCGGCAGAGGACGATAGTACAAATGAAATCTGTCCGGTATTGATACGCGTCGCAGGAAGACTATCCCAATTCACTGTCGTAGAATCGTCGCTGCCCATAGGGATGCTCGATAAATCGTTATTACGCCACATCATTGCACCTGCAGGCAGATACAGAATGCGCTCATCGCGTTTATCGAGAGTCAGCGGATTTATAAACATGTAGTTAGTCGCACCAATCGGATCGATACGCGTACGTGCAAGTTCACTACCAGCGGCATTTAACAACACGCGTCGAATGCGGGCACTTTGCGTCGAGACAATTAACGTACGTCCGGTGTCTGCAAATGCGCAGAACGATCCATCACCACCGTTGCGCCTAACCCACGAGTCGGTGAGTTGCGTCGTTCGTGTTGCCCATGTACCGTTATCCTGCATGCCCCCCATGATTTGCGGGTCGTTTGCTTTGTCGATAATTGCAACGGTGTAGAACTGCGTGGTGAGGTAGCCCTTATTCATGTCGGTCCAAGGGATGCTATCTGCAATTGCACTATCTGTGCGCATTATGCCGCCATCGTTCGCACTATAAAAAATGTTTGTATTCGACGGCAGGAAGATTGCGTCGTGCTGATCTGGGTGATGGTTGAGTCTTGAAGGAAACAATTCGTTCGGACTTGGTGCGCCGTAGCCCCCTACCCAAGACGTGTTTGATGTCGACGTAAAGCCGTCGGTGCTTCGATACAAATTCGTGCCTCCTAGTAGCACATAGGTCGTATCCTCGGGCGACACTTGTATGAACAAGTCGTAGCCACCTTGCGAGAAGAAATCGCCGTTACGTCCACCAAACAATGGGATATTCTGACTGAGATTCTGCCAGGTACCATTCGACCGTTTCCACAATGAATGCCACTCTTCGCGCGTACCATCGCGCAGGATAAACAGCGATTTCGTGCCTTTACCCGGTGTCTGTGCTACAGCGAATACTTGCGAAGGGTACTGTTGCGATACGCCGAGCACAATGCGACTAAACGGCTTCTGCAGATCTGGTGGTGTGACATCCGTCCATGTAGCACCGTGATCAGAACTCATAAATACCCCGCTTCGAATAGCTACACCATTCGATGAGCCATCGAATGAGCTTAGCGTAGCATATAGTGTGCTGTCGGACGCACGTACGAGATCGCTGAAGTAGCTGTTGCTTTGTAATACACGTGTCCATGTGGCACCACCATCAACCGATCGAAGTATGCCACGCAGTGCCGATGCTACGAGTATAATTGTCCTGTCAGCAGTAAGAGGTACAACGACCCGCCAAGAGTAGGCGAAGTCGTTGTTCGATTGAATTGCTGGACTAAGTGTTGAGGGAAGGGGCTCCCAACTTCTCGCTCCGTCTGTCGATTTCCATATACCATTTCCACTTATCTGTGCAGAGTTGCCATACGCCTCGCCTGTACCAAGATACCAGTCTGAGGTGTGTCCTGGGCGCCGGTCTTGCACGATGGATGTAACGGCGTGAAGCTGCTCGGGACGTGTCGATTTTGTCCACGTAAGTCCTGCATCTTCAGACCTCCATACACCACCACTAACAGCGCCAGCAACGATAACTCGTTCGTCTAATGTATCGAGAGCAAGTGCGCGCGTTCGGCCACCAATGTTCCACGGACCCCGTCGTGTCCATGTTTCTGTTTGCACATCTTCGAGTTGCTTGTTCGACGTTTCGAGTTGTTTAATCGACGCGTCAAACGCGCGTATGAATTCCTGTTCGCGCTGCCGAATGTTCTCAGGAATACGTCCAGTTGCGGGATCACGGTACTTCATTAATTCATATTCGCGACGTCCTTGTAAAGCCGTCGCTGCATCGCCACCACTGTTATTCGTAGCGCACGAATTAAGTAACAAGGAACTGGTAATTGCTACAAGAATGGCGATAGGGAGTGGCAGTGACATCATCGTTGAACTAGTCCTCGTAAAGTCAGTAGAGTCGACATCCCAATGGCTCGCGTTAACAGCAGCAAGCCAAGAAAAACCGGAATTGCAAGAATACGGGCTGCGATCTGAATGCCCATGTCGCCGGGCACAAGAAGAACACCTACGTATACAGCCGCAGCACACAGAACAATTGTTGAAATCCGCTTCCAGTCGTAGCGGATTGGATAGACATGCTTAAGCATTAGAAGAAGTACAACTGCACTTGCAGCGTAGGCAGCCACCTTAGCCCAGGCCGCACCAGTAATACTCATCGAAGGCACCAGAGCAAACGTTGCAATAACATTTATCGCAGCTGCTATTCCTGTTGCAATTGGCAATCGAAGCGTGTTTTTCGAGATGTTAAAGCCCGCGGCGAAATTGATAGCAATGCCATTGAGATAATACGCCACCAACACAATGGGTACAATCACCAGACCAGACCAGTAATCCGGATTGATAAAACGTCCACCAATGCCCGGCAACTGAACAACGTACGGCATAAAGAGTGCTGTTATCAGAAAGACAAAGCCACAGGCTACTGTAAACAAGGTTAGAACACGTGCAAAGGTCTGTTTGGCGTCGGGGTCGTCGCGATGGTGTAGATAGAACGGACGCCATGCGTATTCGAACACTTGCACAAAAAGCATCATTGGGATTGCTAAACGGAAGTTCGTTTGATACATACCAACCATGGCTTGCGATGTAAGCAGCAGCATGATCGGACGGTCTACAACTGCTACCATAACCGAGCTGAAGCTGCTCGGGACCGTTGGCAATCCAAAGCGCAGCATTTCTGTGAATACTTGTTTGTCAAAGAATCGCGTTAATGTTCTCTTGATGTCTGGAATGAACACCAGAAAAGTCGTGCCGCTCGAAATAATGCCAGCCCAGATAACGCCTTCAATACCCATACGCCACATAACTACAAACACAATGTTCAGAGCAACATGAATTACGATGGTTAGTAGGCGCATGATTGCAAAGCGTTTTGCTTTGCGCTGCATGCGAAGCTGGGCGAACGGAATTAGAACCAGCGAGTCGAATAATGGTATTAACGATGCTAGAGCAATGATGCGCGCACCATCGACATCCAGCTGCAACCATTTCGAATGGGCAATGGGCTCGGCAAATAGAATGGTAAGTCCGGACGTCACCAGACCCAGGCAGAGTATACTCACGTATGCAACGGTGAAGACACGTCTTGTTTGCAACTCATCGGTCTTGGTCCAGAAGCGCATAAAGGCTGGCTCCATCCCCAACGAATACGCCACATTCACGAGTGCAATTACCGAGTATATGCCAGCAATTGCTCCAATCTCAGACGCCGTCATGTAATTGGAATACAATGGCGTAAGCATGAACGTCATGAACCGTCCAATGACGGTTGAAACGCCATAAACAAGTGTATCCGACGCTAGAGAACGAATCTTTGACTGCATTTGCGTGAATGCCCCTAGATGGCGTGTATTTTTGCCATCGAACACAAAACTACTAAGTGGTAAGACCAATGACCCGTGTAAAGTACCTGCTTATCCTGCTGATCGCAGCCCCCTACCTTTCTTTCTCTCAAGAAACCGCGAGTACGGCTGGAGTAGCAACTACTCCGGAAGCACAGCGGATTCTCGAGCACGTGAAGACACTTGCGTCACCGGAATATGGAGGCAGGGGTGTGGGAACCGACGGCAATAAGCAGGCAGCTTTGTACATAGAGCAACAGCTAAAGAACGTTGGCCTGCAGCCTGCAGCCGGTGGATCGTTTCAGCAGACGTTTCCGATGACAATTGGTGCAAAACTAGGTGCAAATAATTCGGTTGGCTTCGACGTGCTCGTAGAACGTCCGGGCATTCCGCTCGATCAGACCAAGCCCACTAAAATCAGCTGGAAGTTGGGTGTCGATTGGCAACCATACGTTTTTAGCGAATCGAAAACGGTAACGGGTGATGTGGTGTTTGTTGGCTACGGACTCTCTGCTCCTGCTGCCAAGTATGACGATTATGCGGGTGTTGATGTGGCAGGTAAGATTGTTGTGGTATTGCGTGGACTTCCCAAATGGGCAGAGAAAAACGATGCGCTCAAGGGGCTTGCCTCTCTGCGAACAAAGACGACCACTGCTCGCGATAAAGGGGCTACAGCCATCTGCTTCGTGAATGAGCGAGGAGACTCTGCAGACGTATTAGCACCTTTCGGCATCGATCGCCTTGGAATGAATTCGGGTATCGTTGCTTTACAAGTTCGTCGCACACCATGCGCTCGCATATTCTCACCCAAAGGAACGTCGCTCTTTGTTGCAGAAACTGAGATCGAGTCGAAACGCAAACCGATGTCGTTTGCCCTTATCAACACCACAGCAACGATCACTGTGTCGACAGAACTAATTGAAGGTTCATCTACAAATGTTGCGGGAGTGATTCGCGGGTCTGACCCTGCATTGGCATCGCAATACATCGTCGTTGGTGCACACTACGACCATCTTGGAATGGGCGATGAGAATTCGTTGCATTCGAAGCGCGATCCCATTATACACCCAGGAGCTGATGATAATGCATCGGGTACGGCCGGACTTATCGAGCTTGCTCGCAGACTCAATGCATCACCGCCGCGCAGGAGTATTCTGTTTCTCGCGTTCAGTGGCGAGGAAAAGGGATTGGTAGGCTCGAAGTATTGGACAACTACACCGACTATTCCATTTGCAGATGTTGCAGCGATGATAAACATGGATATGATCGGGCGCCTCAAGGACAATAAGCTCAATATCCAGGGCACAGGTACCTCGTCTGTATGGCCATCAATCATCACTCGTACGAAAACAGATCTCCCGCTCGTAGTTAGCTCAACCTCAGACGGATTTGGTCCGAGCGATCATTCTTCCTTCACAGCCAAGAACGTCCCTGTCCTCTTCTTCTTTACAGGGTTGCACACCGACTACCACCGTCCTACCGACACTTGGGATAAACTGAACTACGATGGCGAGTCGACAGTTCTCACATATATCGAACGTGTTATTCGTGACGTGGCAGATTCGACAGAACGTCCAACGTTTGCCTCGACCCACGGTTCTGGCGCAGGCGCGAAGTCTATGAGTGCAGGCTTCAACGTAACGTTTGGTGTTATTCCAGACTACGGCGACGATCCGCAAGGCCTACGCATCACTGGTGTGAAGCCTGGTGGGCCTGCAGAAAAAGCTGGGCTCGCCGGAGATGATATTATTACAAAATTCGGCGCCACAACTGTTAAGAACATTTACGATCTAACAGCTGCACTGGGTGAACACAAACCTGGTGATGTCGTGCAAGTCACGATTCTACGTCAAGGCAAGCCTTCGACGCTTAACGTCGTGCTTACGGGCAAGTAGCAGGCCTTCCATCATTTGATAGGCTCGACCTGTTTGTTAGACTCGAATCGTAACCGTATCTACTGATTTGCAAAGCACCACGACATCACCGCCATAGCATATACGCAATCGTTCAGTTCTTTGGCGTTGAGTTTGTCAGGGGTATCAGCTTCTGTATGGTGATACCAGAAATATTTAGAATCATCGACTTTGAGCCCCATGACGGGCACTCCTCGCGCTTCAAGCGGGGAGATGTCCGCGCCCCCTTCACCATCTTCGATTTGGGTTGCGTGAACTGGTGCAAGTAAGGTTGCAATGTCTTCCATCTGTATGCGTGTTGCGCCTTTGCCGTTTGTGCTGAAGCCTTGGGGAGCAAACGTGCCCATGTCGCTCTCGATAGCCAGGATGTGTGTGTCGTTGCGTGTGAGCGAATCGTAGGCTTTGCCGCCACGAATGCCGTTTTCTTCATTTGTCCAAAACACGACGCGAATCGTGCGCTTCGGCCTCATACCCAGGTCACGCATGTGCGCAAGTGCGCGCCACGACACAAAGCAGCCAGCCGCATCATCCATTGCACCTGCACCAAGGTCCCACGAATCGATGTGTCCGCCCATTACCACAACTTCATTTGGTTTTTCAGTACCCTTTAGCTCCAACACGATGTTGCGCGACGGTGCCTCTTTTTCCCATGTACACGACATGCTCAAATCGAGCTCGATATTTTCACCCCGGTCCTGCATGCGTTGCAAAAGCATTGCATCTTCTATCGTAATGGCAGCGGTTGGGATTTTTTGCAACGAATCGTTGTAGCCCATAGCACCAGTGTGAAGGGTCTGAAGTCCGAAGGGGCCAACACTGCGTACAAGACTAGCAACAGCACCATAACGAGCTGCTTCGGCTGCACCTCCAAAACGATACTTTACTGTTTTCCCATACGTTGTGAACTCTACATTGTAAACAACGATACGACCTGCGACTTCTGCTTTGCGTTGCCTAAGCTCGTCGTACGACTTCACAACAAGCACCTTGGCTTTCAGAGAGCCATTTGTTGCAATACTGCCGCCGAGCGCCGCAACAGGCAAAGACCTGCTCATGGGCGAGGTCATACGAAGTGAAGCATCGTTGCGCTTCCAGTTCGGAACCATCACGTGTTGCGTTTGCACATCCCACCCGTCGGACTTCATTCGAGCCACTAGCCAGTCGAGGCTTTTTTCCAAATTCTCCGACCCACTCAACCGCCGTGGATTATGGTCGCAGAAATCCTCGAGCACGGGCATCAACGCATTATCAGTGCGCGTTCGCTCGAGCAGCCGCGCTGCATCGGCACGAAATCGGGTTGATAGTTCACCTGCCGAAACGACAGTGGTGAAAGCCAGCAGTAGCAGCATGTAGCGCATAAGCCCCCTTATAAAAAACACTTGAATCGCTATCCCGAAATTGCTCGAGTGCCCACGCGAGAATCGACGTAGTTCAAACATTTTCTTTAATCGATCCCCCTCGAACGCGTCGCAATTTAAGTCGACCACGGTGGCTTTCGTATTTTTGTGACTCTCTTAAGGAACTGGACCATGAGCCTGAGTGTTCGCGCGTTATCGACAGACGACACAATGCCGTTTATAAAGGCGCAATGGCAGTTCTATAAAGACGATCCACATTGGGTGCCACCAATGATTATGGACCGCAAAAAGCTGCTGAATCGTAAGGTAAATCCCTTCTTCAAACATGCAGAGATGCAGCTCTTCCTAGCTGAAGATGATGGCAAGGTTGTAGGCCGCATAGCCGCCATCACCAATGCGCGTCACAACGAAACTCACAAAGACAAAGTCGGCTTTTTCGGATTCTTTGAATGCACGATGGATCAGGGCATTGCAACCGCTTTGTTTACTGCGGCCGAGCAATGGCTACGCGACCGCGGCATGACCCACATACGAGGTCCTGTTAATCCATCGATGAACGACGAAGCAGGCCTTCTCGTAGACGGCTTCGACGGTCCGTCTGTAGTGCTCATGACCTACAACCCCTCGTACTACGAACAGCTCCTGCTGGGAGGGGGCTACAAAGGGGCTAAAGACTTGTATGCATACCTGCTGCAGGGTGAAAACTGGATGTCCGCTAAAATGCAGCGTCTACTCAAGGTTGTCGTTGATCGCAATAAGGTAACGTTTCGCAGTGTAGAACTCAAAAACAAAGAGGGCTTCAAACGCGACGTACGTACGCTTAAAGAGATCTACAACAAAGCGTGGGAAGAGAACTGGGGCTTTGTGAAGATGACGGATGAAGAGTTCGATTTTCTTGCTGCAGACTTAAAGCAGATTGCCGACCCGGACTTTGTCTTCATTGTCGAGAGCAGGGGTCAGATCGCTGGCTTTTGTCTCGCGATCCCCGACATCAACCAATCCTTAAAGCACAACAAAAGCGGCGGATTACTGGGTGGGGTTTTTCACCTGCTTACAAAAAAGAAAAAGATCGATCTCGTGCGCATAATTGTTCTGGGACTCCTTCCGGAATTCCACGGCAAGGGCATCGATGCAGCCATCTATCATGAGATTGGTGCACGAGCAAAGGCCAAGGGCATTGTAAAAGGCGAAGCATCGTGGATTCTCGAAGACAATGTGATGATGAACCGAGGCCTGCAGCACGAGATGCATGGCGATCGTTACCGAACCTATCGTTTGTACGAGAAGAGACTCTAACACATGGGAAGAGCATTCGAATTTCGACGTGCCCGCAAAGAAAAGCGATGGGCAAACATGGCCAAGACGTTCACACGCATCGGCCGTGAAATTTCAATTGCGGTAAAAACTGCTGGTGCCGACCCGGACATCAATCCGCGATTGCGCGTGGCGATGCAGAACGCCAAGGTCGCCAACATGCCAAAGGATAATGTCGAAGCTGCTATCAAGAAAGCTTCGAGCAGAGACTCGGCAGACCTCGAAGAAATCAACTATGAAGGCTATGCACCACATGGCGTCGCAGTCTGGGTAGAGGCCGCTTCTGACAATCCAACCCGCACGGTTGCAAATGTTCGCTCGTATTTCAACAAGCTTAACGGCTCGCTTGGCACAACGGGCTCATTGCAGTTCATCTTTGAACGTAAGGGTGTCTTTACGATTCCGTCGGCTGGTGTAAACCGCGACGATCTTGAACTCTTACTGATTGAAAATGGCGTTGACGACATTCAAGAGATCGAGGATGACATTATCGCCTTTACATCGTTTGCAGATTTCATTTCTGTTCAGCGTGCCTTAGAAACAGCAAGTATTGTTGTAACGAGTGCAGAGCTCAGACGAGTACCGAACAATACAGTATCTCTTTCCGACGAGCAAGCCGAGGACGTTATTAAGCTCATCGACCGCATCGAAGAAGATGACGACGTGCAGAACGTCTTTCACAACATGAACGAGAACGAATAACATGTGTGGTATCGTCGCAGTATTCAACCATCCACAGGCGTCGGTACTTACCTATTACGCATTACATGCACTTCAGCATCGTGGGCAGGAAGCCTCTGGTATTGTAACGCTGTACTACGACGAAGAAAAACGCAAGCACCGCTTTGGTGTCCATAAGGGCGAAGGTCTTGTACTCGACGTATTCTCAGAACACACACTGTTTACTAAGAACCTTCGCGGTACATCTGCAATCGGCCATAACAGGTACAGCACAACAGGCAGCAACTCGCTAGCTAACATCCAACCCTTTCACTTCAACTATTCGCAGGGCAATTTTGCGCTGGCCCATAACGGCAACCTCACAAATACCCGCGAGCTTAGGTCGCGCTTGAAGGACGATGGTTCGATCTTTCAAACAACAACCGACAGTGAAATCTTTCTACATCTAATTGCTAGAAGTCGTCAACCAACGCAGATCCAACAGATTCAAGAGGCCGTGCGTACTGCTCGTGGTGCATACTCGCTCGTGATGTTATCCGAGCATGCTGTGTATGCTTCGAGAGACCCTCATGGCTTCAGGCCCCTTTGCATAGGTCGCATCAAGCACGACGAGGGTTATGCCTACGTGGTGGCTTCGGAAACGTGTGCCCTCGACATCCTAAGTGCCGAATATCTGCGTGACGTAGAGCACAATGAGATTCTCGTACTCGACGAGCGAACAAAGGCCACTGGTGAATTCACGTCGCACTACATCTCAGACTCGATGGAGGAGTCTCGACACTGCATTTTCGAATACGTGTACTTCTCACGTCCGGACAGCACAATCTTCGGTCACCCCGTCGACAAGGTTCGTCGCAAACTCGGCAAGAATCTTGCCGAAGAGAGTCCAGTTGGCAGCACGGACGAAGATAAAGTCATAGTTATCGCAGTGCCCGATTCTGGCAACACAGCAACGCTAGGTTTTGCGCGTGTTAACGAGAAGAAATTCCCAACGCGATATGAGATCGGACTTATTCGATCGCACTATGTAGGCCGGACGTTCATTGCACCGGGTCAGGACAAACGTGAATTCAAGGTGAAGACAAAGTTCAATGTTGTACGCGGAGTACTCGAAGGTAAGCGCGTTGTACTTGTCGACGACTCTATTGTCCGTGGCACTACATCCAGATCGCTTGTTCGGCTGATTCGCGAAGCTGCAAAGCCTCGTGAGGTGCACATGCGTATAACATCACCACCTGTTCGATTCCCGTGTATGTACGGTATGGATTTCCCAAGTCGGGGCGAACTCATTGCCAACCAGTATCCAAGCGAGGATGCTATTGCTGAAACACTTGGTGTTGATTCGCTGAAGTATTTAAGTGTGCCCGGACTTATGGATGCAGTGCCACACGCACCAGGTACAGGGTATTGCACAGCCTGCTTTACGGGACTCTACCCCGTTCCGGTAGACGCAGAGTCCGACAAGTTGACCATGGAAGATTAATGGACTCAGAACCCGGACAATTATCAGAGCAAAGTCAGCTACCAAGGTCCCCTAAGAACGCTTGGAAAATTGTTTACGGCCTTTTCGCCTTGCTTGCAATTATTGGCTTAACGCTTGTTGTTGTGTACAGGCAAACGACGAAACCGTCACAAGTGCTACAAAAAGAACGCATGCGAAACGCAACTCGTTCATCGATTGCTATCGTGTTTTCAAAGGTATCAGCACCTGCATCAGATTCGATCGTAAACTATATTATTAGTCAGGTTGGCGCTGACAGTATGGCTACCGACTTAGTACTAGGGACCACTGTCACCGATCCGTGGTGCTCTACGCTCGGCGAATACAGAACAATGCTTTACAAGGCAATGCGTGAAACCGACGAGCTGCGCATTTCAAATCAGACGCTCATCGTATCGAAGGTCGCAGGCATTCTGCTTAAGAACAACCACGCATCGACAGTGTATTTAGTTGGCACACTTACAGGAAGCGATCTAAGCGCCGTTGGACGTAGAACAGAACAGTCTGCGAGTGCAATGGCAATGCGAGCACAACTGAACGGTCCCGTACGCATTGTGTCGATGCTTCAGCCCCCTGATAGCCCCATACACAAGGAGTACGTGGGTATCTACAGAAAAGCAGGACTAGCAGTAGAAGAAAGGTAGTTCGTGCAAAAAAGAGCGAAGTGATTTGCTACGCTATTCGCGAAGCTATTTCGAGATGATTACGATCTCGGTGCGTCTGTTTAGGCTGCGGCCGAACTCTGTGGCATTGTCGGCAATGGGGCGTGTTGGCCCTAGGCCCAGAGTCAGAATGCGTTTCTGATCGACTACCCGCTGCACCAGATACGCCTTTGCGCTTTCGGCGCGAGCAAGTGAAAGCGCCTTGTTCGTACGAATAGATCCTGTATTGTCTGTATGCCCTTCGATACGTACAACCACAGCCGGACGACTTTTCATAAAGTCTATTAGCACATCGAGTTCCTCTATTTTGTCTCCCAGCACTGCGCTATTGACTGGGAAGAGCAAATTTTCAATGATGAATTTGCGTCCGATCTCCACGATCGGAATAATCTGCTTCACGAGTTCTCGTTTGTGTTCATCAAGGATTGCAACGTTGATAGAGTCTCTAATGACCTTTGAATCGCTGCTATAGGTAACCGCATACAGGTTTGTAAGCTGAGTCGAATACTGGTCGAGAATGGTTGAGAAGGGCTGCTTAATGTCAAAAGTCGCGCCACGTGATGCGTCGGCCATCTGTTTGTATTGTTCAAGACTTGTTGGTACGATACAAAACAATCGAACGCGGTTTTCGCGTAATTGATCGATGATCGTTTCAGTAGTCATGTACGTACGGCCATTACCTTTTTCGCCAAACTGATGGTATGGAGCATCGGTTATAATCACTGCAACACGATTAGCGGCGGGATTCCAGCGCGTTTTAGTTGCTTCACGAATCGCTTCGAGGGCGTTTTCCTTTTCATCAAAGCCACCCGTTGCGTACACAGTGTTAAGCCAAGACAGGAAAACTTTAACGTCAGCCGTTGGCTGATACACCCGTTCGTTGATGTCACTGAACAGGATGAGTCCCAGACGATATTCAATTCCGCGTGTTCGCAGACTTTGAACGAATGTTTCGACGTTGTTCTTAACTCCATTAATGTACTGCTGCATTGTTCCTGTGACATCTACTAGGAAGACAAAATCGACAGGAATACGCTCAGAGATTGCAATCTTTTCTACAGAGAGAACAGGTTTAGGTACACCATTCTCAACTACGGTAAGGGTCTTTGGATCGATAGACTCAAACGCACGAGATGAGTCGTCGATGAGCTCTACAATGAGTTTGACTTTGGGGAAGCGCGTGATATCTACGTTCTGGATGGTCATTTTTAGACCTGACGTAGACGAGCGTACACGTGCTTCTTCGGCCGAACGCCTTGCCTTCGCCAGTGAGTCTTCTGCTTGTTGTGCGAAGCATTGCACGTCGAACAGCGTGCTCGACAACAGGACGCACGACAACAGGACAGCGAGGCTCATCCTGTCGGCGAAACCAATCATGGTTAACCTCAGAAGTTGAAGCGCAGAACCGGCGAAATCATGAAGAAATTTCTGATTTCAAACGGACGGGTTCCACGAACCGGCGTCGAATACCGACCCTCTAAATACAACCAGTCACCAAGCAACGGAACGTAGATTCTACCCAGAAGCATTTGATTCGAGTATTGAAGACTAAAGCCGAACGGGAAAGAATTCTGGTTGCGGTATTCTGCCTTTAAGTAAACCCAATCTAGCGGTGTTGTTGGACGCCACGTGCGAAGACCCGAGACTTTTGTCGTAATCAAATCCTGAGTCACTACGTCGAGCGCAAGAAACGCGTTGTCAATTCCGCCAGCAGTGTCTTGAAACAGTGCTGCTTCTTTTACTTCAGCATAACTGATACCCGCATCAACCCGAATAAAATTCTCTGGGTTCTTTGGGTCAATCCACCAATTATAGAAGGCAGTTACTTGTCCGGTTGTGCGAAGTATTGCCACTGTTGAGATTGGTTGGATCGTGTAGTTTTCTGCCAATAGAATACGATTCTCGGCTGGAGGCAGCTGATAGTATGTCGTTGGATCGATACTAACCGAGTTGTTAATACCTTGCAGCGGTAATTCCATGTTTATCGCTAGACCGAATGGAGCGTGGAACGGCATGTAAAAATCCAGTCCACCGACAAACTTTCCACCGTACCCCGAGTTGAGTTTACGCGGAGCAATAAAATCGAGTAATCGATTTTGTCCTTCTAGTCCGCCAGTAATTCTATACCCAGCACCAAGGTGTGCATTAATCAAATACGGTATCGCACGGCGATATTCTGGGTCGAGATTTTCGTACAATGGCCGTTGAAGCTCGATTTTACCTTCGCCGGATTCCCAGTAGTGATAACCGACGCGATCAGTACCCAATGAAGATTTAATCCAGAAACCTGAATTGCCAACTTTGAGTGTCTGCTCGAATGCAGATAGCGTAAAGGCGTGGCGAACATTGGTAGGCTGACCGAAATCGATAATAGCATCGATTTGAGGTGACGAAGGGGGCTGCGATGGCGGAATTTCAACGTAGCAGTATGGGCGTTTTGGGTCCGAAATGCGGAACGACAGCTTACGCATGTTCGAAGCAATTTCTGAAGCAACCATTCGCTCAGATCCGCATTCGATTAGAATAAGATCGTATTCAGGTTCTGCTTCACCAGTTTTAATTGGCGCAGACGTTACGACAATGTTCTTTGCATCGAGGTTCTCTCGACGAAATCCCATCAACGCAAATGTTTGCGTTATCTGCACCTGAAGATCTGGTTCGCAGATTTTCCAACGTGGGAAGTACTGCAGAATTTCTGGGTCGATGGTTTTTAAAGCGGTGAGTACCGAATCTTGGGAAGATTGAGCCGTTGCGTGAGTTGTGCCAAAAGCAACAACCGTGAGCACGCCGAGGATCAACCGGGTCATTGTGGACATGTCTCGTGTTCCTTTTGCGTGATCAAAAATTGAAAATGAATTTGATGGCCGGCATCACTACTGCATTATTCTCCCATATTCTCTTGTCGCGAAAAACGGGTGTAAACACACGAACATCGGCGCGAACAGCAAAGGCAGGAATAATTGGTACCTGCAGCCAAGCAGTGCTCAGGATAGTTTCATCAAAGTACGAAAGTGAAAATCCAACTGGAGTAGACCAGCTTGTAGTCATGAAGTCTACACGGCCTGAGATGCCACCAACTGTTTCTTGATCAACTTTCTTGTAGATCGTCTTTGGCTCTTCTGAGGCTGAATCAGGGACAGTGCCCCATGTTTCCATGCTATACACTGTTCCACCAAGACGAAGTCGGAACATGAAGTCTTTATCAATCTTGGTTGCAAACGAATACTGAACCGTTCCATGGAAACGAACCATGTAGTCGTGGAAACGCTGTGCGCTTACATCAAAGGTTTGATGCTCTGACTTGTTTGCATCATCAAACACGTACGAACCGGCTACGTTGAATACACCCGACTCCATGATGATGCGAATTGGGAAATCGAACGATCCATTAATACCAAAGCCACCACTTGTGAGCTTGCGTGTATTACCAAGTTCAGTAGCCAGCGCAGCCCAACCTGAGGTTGGCAATACGATGCCTAGGCGTGACGCGCTCCATATTGCATTCACAGCCAGGCGTTCGCTCCACAGCGATGGATAGTTGATGTCATCAAGTCCGTACTTGACTTCGAGACCATATACCGGCAGATAGTCGTTTGTACCCTTTGTTGAGTCGGGATCGGCATTCTCGACAACCGGGCGTTCGTAACGACGATACGAGACACCATCAGCAACACTAACGATGATCTCGTTGTTGTTCTGGTAGTCCTGTGGGAGTCCCTCAGTTATACGTATGTACATAGGTGAGTCGTCTTCGTCGAGTAATTCTCCAACACCGTACTTCTTTTTAACAAACTGAATGCCTTCTTCGCCGATGCCTTGTGCTTCAGGCGTCACGTTTTCGAAGTTGCCCTGTAGGAGTTGATTGTCTAGGTACTCATAGAGAGTACTGGCAGAAGTTTCCATCACTTCCTTGCCTTTTTTAGCAACGCCGCTGACAAGGATTTGATCGTCTAAGCTCTTGCGAAGATCTGGATCTGCTAGATACACATCGCTAGGTGGGTCGAGATCCTGACGCAGACCGTAATAGCTCTCTGTTGTCTTCTGCGTTAGTAAGCCAATGATCTGATATGGCTCACCCGGAATTCGTCGAGTAGTGACGACAAAGGCCTTCTTGAACTGCGCACGTTCCCATGCTTGACGCTGAGAATAATAGCGTTCGTAAGCTTTACATCCTGGCATGGCGTATAGCTTCTTTACTTCCTTATCATCCATGCCTTCGCCACCGGTAAGAACGAGGTTCTCAATGTCCTCCTTATTCTTACAAGATTTGGCTTCATCCGATAGCGCAGGCTCTGCCGGGCCAAGAAGCATGTTCAATTTGGATACCGTGCCGTCTTCTTCGTTAACGCGGTAAACCGAAACCATACCATAACGCCAGTTGCGGAATTTATTTAACAAGGCCTTGATTTGCGAATTCTGTTGAGCAGGTACTTCTGCTATCGCAAACGCCAGGCAAAGGACAGTGCATATGATGTAGCGCAATCGCGTCATACCGGGACCTGGTTGTGTAGAACGTTCGTTAAGAAAACCGTACCGGCGCCCACACCATAGATGTTGACGCCGGTAAAAATCAATTCGATATAGAAATCGGCTGTGTCTTCAAGCGTGGCTTCGATGTTGCACCCTGAGCTCTAGCAGTAGCTGAGATTGAGAGTACGGCATTGCCCTTCACTTGACCCTTCGTTAGTGGGAACTTGCTACCCTGAAGTTTTAGCGTCACTTCGAAGTTCTGTCCACTTGTCTTTCGAGGCTTACCAACAACAACAACCTTGTAATTGTTGTTGCTCTTGAGATCTCGGACGGTCGAAGACACTACGGTGACATCTATGTCGCCCATTTCAGCCGATTCATCTTCGGAAATCTTAGGTAGGCGAATTGTAATGTTCGTTACCTTGAATTCACCGCCTTGATTATCGAAGATTGGGTCAACCTTCATGTCGTTGGTTATAATTGTTGGCTTTTTAAGTCCAACCTCACCAGAACCATTGAAGAGTTCGACTACTTCACCAGACTGCGGATCTTTCCATGCGACAGAAAGGCTCACTTTATCTGTACCTGCTGGCACTATCACATTATCACTAGAGCCAACGGACAGTTTCCTTAATGGAGCTACTTGAGAGCCTCCACCCATGTTAAACTGCATGATGAACTCATCTGGCTTGATGGTGCTACCTGAAGCTGCGGATGCAACTAGTTCGATTGCATCGCCCCATGAAGCTTCGAGCGCGCTAATTACTTCAGCCTCGTTTGTAAGCTTCGATGCATAGACATAGACAGAGCAAGCAACTGTTTCCGAGGTCTTGCCTGGCGTCTTTTGCGTGAGCTCGAACACATATGGCTCGTCTTGAGGAGAAAGATTTCCTGAGATTGGAATCTCAAGTGTCTTTGTTACCCACTGAACACCACCCGATGCTGTCGAAGCAGATCCACTGCCACCGCTGACAGAAGCGTTAGCTGGCTTCTTCGTTATCTCGGTACTACCAGTTGCTGGAGATACTTGGAATGGCAATGAGAGCTTCGAAAGTTTATCGAACACTCGAACTACTGTCTTTAGATCAGCAATTTTTGGTTCGGCTGTTGGAATGTTCGGGCGTACAACCTTTACGGGAAAGCCCATCGAAGCGCGGTTTCCATCAATATCTTGGTAAGCGCCCGGCTTGAGAATCATCTGAATGTAGCCATACAACTGTGCAGCACTAGCTTCATCAGATTTGTCTTCTGCATGCAGGGTTTGAACACGCTTCTTGATTTCTTCGCGATACTCGCTCGGCTTCATGCCAGCATTTAATTTGTCTGTGAGCTCACCCACAACTGGGTCGAGCTCGCGTTCAAGTTCTTTCTGAACGTTGCGAAGATCTTTTACCGTGAGTTGAACGGTACCGATGTTCACTTTTTCATCGTCAGATGTTTCAACAGACTGCGACGTAGCGGCTGGTTTGATACCAAGGATTTTGTTCGTGCGCGAGTAGAAGTGAAGCTTGTACGTACCTTCTATACCAGAGGGTGGTTTGAAGCTTGCAACGAATATGCGTGCCTTTAGCGACTGACCAGAGTTCGTGCCCGCTCGAATCGTTCGAGCATGGTCGTAAACAAACAAGCTGTCGGACTTAGGCCAGAACTGGTCGATTGCGCCCACCGATGCCAATGCTTTGTATGGTGGTATCTGAGTCGGGTTTCTGAACCAATCCCGTGCTTTGGTTGCATCGTCGTAAGGGATGACGGGTGCCCATGTAGTGTCAAGTACGAGCCCCTTATAACCTTTCAAGGTCCAACCTTCAGTGGAAACAAATCCGATACCGCGGTCCGGACGTCTCATTATCTGGTCGATCTCGGTGTCGGTAGGAAAGGTAGATGGCAAGTTCTCTTTTTCAGATATGTACCACACCTGGTAGAACAGTTCACGAACGTTCGATGCGAGAGCAAAGTCCCGAAGACGCTTCTCTTTTTGATCGGGGTCTAAACGGTCGTCTTTTACGACCTTCGAAATGTCGTTCATGACATCGGTTACGCCAACATCAACAGGGTACTGACGTTCTTCTTTAATGAGATCCATACCTGGGTTATTCGCCCAGCTTGGATCTTTCAGAACGATCTGATCTTGTGGTCGGGTGCTCAAGCCCTCGGTGCCCGCACCGGTTTGGAGTTGCGCGAGGATCGATTGAACGATCTTCATCGACTCCTTCTGCTTGCGCATCAAATGCTCCTCCGCCTCGTCCCGCTCCACGATAATAATCAGGAGCTCTAGGATTACGGCTAGATAGAGCACGAAATATACTTTTCCGGCTCCGCCCTTAGACATGGCAATCTCCCAGCGTTATGAACTCTGCCTTCTGTTGCTGCCCGCCCTGGTCAGGACGCGAAAGGGAACCCTGTTAGGACAAGATTCCCTTTTCGGTCACATCGTTTTTCTTCGTCTTACTTGTTTGGTGTTACGGGTTGAACCGATGTATGGACAACTTGAGCTTGCGCAGGAGTAGCTACTGCTTCAGCTGATGCCGTCTTTACATCTTTCACCTTCGAAGCGCAGCATGAGCTGCCACTTTTTACCTTCTTCACCGACGTCATCTTAACATTCTTGGCGCATGCTTGCTTTTCTGCGTCTGTGCAAGCCTGTTTTTCAGCTGTCGTACACTCTGTGCTGAGCGTCGATGCGGTCGAAACCTTTGTTGTTTTCGTAGCGCAACCCGACGAGGCTTTTGTAGTCGAAGCCTTCTTGGCGTGTTCGTCGCAACGAATGCCAGCGTAAGCCACAGTCATCGATGTGCCGAGCGTGAGAGCGGCAATTGCGCAGGTCTTGAGGAAGTTCATGTTTTTCTCCTGTTGGAATGGTCAGCTAACAAATTAGGTCATCGGGTCCGGTTCTCCAAGTAAAAACCTCTCAGCTCTGTCAGCAGCTGCAAAAGGTCCACGGTCGGGAGACTAGAGATCTAGCCTGTTATTGTGCGCCCTACGAGTCAACGGTGCGATAAAGTTCCCTAGAGACTCCGAGTTATGAACAACCACTTGTTGCACCACAATCGTCGCAGACGGTACAGGAGCCGTTTCGTCGGACCCTAAGTGAGCTACAGTACGAGCACTGCTCTCCTGTAAATCCGCTTTCTATTGCCATTTCTCGCTTTGAGATAGGCTGTGTCATTGCCCCAATGCCATTGCCGTTCGTATGATCTGAGCCAAGGACATCATCGACCGTAATTGGCGGCTCGTACGTGGCGGCATCTACCGCATGAACATTATGAGGCAATGCCGGTTGTTCGGCAAGGGGCTGTTGTGGTACGTGTACCTCATCGACTGCCTTGACATGAACGAAGTCTGTGCGATTCAGGTAATCATAGCCCAGTGTACGGAAGACGTAATCGAGAATAGACGTCGCATTCTTTATCGCTTCGTGTCCTTCTACAAACCCTGCCGGCTCGAATCGTGTAAACGTAAATGTATCCACGAGTTCATCGAGCGGTATGCCGTATTGCAACGCCTTAGAAGTCAGCACGGCAAAACAATTCATGAGCCCCTTAAACGAAGCCCCTTCCTTGTACATATCGATGAAGATTTCGCCGAGTGTATTGTCTTCGAACTCGCCCGTTCGCAGGTACACTTTGTGTCCACCTACCGTTGCCTCGCGCACATAACCCTTTCTACGTTTCGGCAGACGGCGTCGTTCGGCACGATGGTACACACGTTCGAGAATACGTTCGTAAACTTCTTTAGGACCCTTCGTCTCGTCTAGTGTATCCTCGTCACCGAGCATTACAACTTCGTCGTAGTCGTCATTGCTTGCGTTAAGGGGCTGCGACAGCTTCGATCCATCGCGGTATAATGCAATGGCCTTAAGCATCAGCTTCCACGATTCGAGATGTACATCACCTACTTGCACAATTGTGGCTTCGGTAGGCATGTTTATGGTCTTAGAGATAGCACCACTTACAAAAGGCTGAGCAGCGGCCATCATGCGCACGTGCGCCATGTGTGCGATGTATCGCCGACCTCGTTTGCCGCATCTGCTAGCACAATCGAATACAGGAAGGTGTTCGGCGCGAATAAGCGGAGCGCCTTCGATCATCATTGTACCGCAGACAAAATCGTTTGCTGTTTCGACTTCTTCTTTTGTAAAACCAAGTCCACGAAGTAGATCGAATGACGGGTCGTTCAACTGAGCATCGGTGAAACCGAGACGGTGGCAGAGATCATCACCGACTGTATACCTGTTGAATACAAAGCGGATATCGAATGCAGTATCGAGCTGCTTCTCAATGGAGTCGACGGCCTCGTCGGTAAGACCCTTTTCTTTTAGCGAAGAGCGGTTAATTACGCTACAACCGACGATAGTGCCATGACCTTTGCAGTATTTCTCGATGTCTTCGATTTCGTCTTCTGAATACCCCAGTTTGTGAAGCGCTTTATTCACAGACTGGTTTACGATTTTAAAGTATCCGCCCCCTGCCAGCTTTTTGAACTTCACGATTGCGAAGTCCGGTTCGATACCAGTCGTATCACAATCCATCACAAGACCGATGGTGCCCGTTGGTGCAATCACCGTCGACTGTGCATTGCGATAACCGTGCTTCTCCCCAAGCGCTAATGCACGGTCCCACGAATCGCGAGCAGCCTTTACCAAATCGCTCGCGACGTACTGTTCCTCTATTGCAAGGGGATAGGTTGTAAGCCCCTCGTACTCTTCCTCTGGAGCGTGATATGCTGCACGCCTGTGGTTTCGGATGACGCGTAACATTGCGTCGCGGTTGTTCTTGAACTTCGGGAACGTGCCAACGTCGCGCGCCATTTCGGCCGACGTAGCATAAGATTCACCAGTCATGATTGCACTGAGTGCGCCGCACATTGCAAGTGCTTCGGGTGAATCGTACGGAATGCCCATCACCATCAACACGGTACCAAGGTTTGCATAACCCAGGCCTAGTGTTCTGAAATCGTAACTTTTTTGAGCAACTTCTTTAGAAGGGAACTGCGCCATAAGCACAGAGATTTCTAGTACGATGGTCCATAGTCGAACACCATGTGCATAGTCGTCGACCTTGAATGTGCCGGTCTCTTCGTTGTAGAAATGCGCAAGATTCAGTGACGCCAGATTACATGCTGTATCATCGAGAAACATGTATTCTGAACATGGATTGGAGCCGTTGATGCGGCCGTCGGCAGGACACGTGTGCCACTCGTTGATGGTAGTGTCGAACTGAAGTCCAGGATCGGCACTCTTCCAAGCGCACATGTTGATCTTGTCCCACAATGCACGCGCACGAACCGTGCGGCGCTTCGTAGAATCGGTACGCCAGACAAGATCCCATGTCGAGTCGTTTAGGACAGCATCCATGAAGGCATTGGTAACGCGAACGGTGTTGTTCGAGTTCTGACCTGATACCGTTACGTATGCGTCGCTTTCATAATGCGTGTCATACGTACTGAAGTTGATGGCGCTATAACCTTGGTCGACCAGTGCAAGCGCGCGATTGATGATGTTATACGGTACACCACGATGTAATGCACGACGAATCATGATGTCGAGCTTGCGGTTCTCTTTCGGATCGGCACCACCCGTAATTGCTTCGTCCATGATGGACTGCAAAAACGTCGCGTTGATCTTCGACCCAGCAACAAGAGCTGCGACCTTTTCTTCTTCCTTCGCCTTCCACTCAATGAACTTCTCGATATCCGGGTGATCGACGTTCACAATCACCATCTTAGCGGCGCGACGTGTAGTGCCGCCTGACTTGATAGCGCCCGCTGCGCGATCGAAAATCTTGAGGAAGGACATGAGTCCGGAAGAGACACCACCACCCGAAAGTTTTTCCTGCTCGCCACGAAGATTTGAAAAGTTGCTACCTGTTCCCGAACCGAACTTGAAGATTCGAGCTTCGCGCGTAACCAGATCGAAAATGCCACCTTCATTCACTAGGTCGTCATTAACCGACTGAATGAAACAGGCATGAGGTTGCGGATGCGTGTATGAATCTGCTGATCGTGTGAGCTTCTTGGTATCAGGGTCTACGTAGTAGTGTCCTTGAGAACTGCCTGTAATACCATAGGCATGATTAAGGCCGGTATTAAACCATTGGGGTGAATTGGGTGCTGCCATCTGCCTTAACAGCATGTAGGCTATTTCGTCGTAGAACGTTTGTGCGTCTTCTGCAGAATCAAAATATCCGTGTTTCTCGCCCCACCAGCGCCAGCATCCGGCCAACCGATGAACGACCTGCTTCAGGGATCGCTCTGGTCCAAGCACTGGCTGCCCGCTCTCATCAAGCACCGGAACGCCGTCTTGCACCTGCGGCACCCCAGCTTTACGGAAGTACTTCTGTGCAAGGATGTCCGTGGCAACCTGCGACCAGGTTGACGGGACTTCAATGTTCTCCATTTGAAAAACCACCGAGCCGTCAGGGTTGCGCAACACAGACGTTCTTTGGGTATATGTAAACATCTCGTACGGATCTGATCCCGACGAGGTAAATCGACGCTCAATCTTCATGAAACCCTCTCTCGGCAATAGAAGCGACGCTGACGCTATCGGTCAGCGGTAAGGCTTCCGTTAAAAGTCTTGTTAGTCTTGTGTAAATCTGTCTTCGGCTGGGTTTTCTGTCTTGCTACTGATTATGGGTCTTGAATCCGGGCACTCGATTTATGCTGCGTGTTCTGCAAGACAGTGTAAGGCAAATTTATTCAGCGACTACAACGTGGCAACCTCATGACTTGACTATTTGAACAATATGAGGTCCATGTGGATAAAAAGTATCTTGGTCTGTGGAAACAAAATCCAAATTCGTATAACAACTTTTACACGGCTGGGTAGATGGACGCCTTTCAACAGTTCGACACTTTCCTCTTTTACGCTATAAATCACGGCCTCTCTAACTCTTTTTTCGATACGCTTATGCCTGTGGTGTCTAGCACAGTCGTGTGGCGTCCAATCTACGCATTGGCAATCCTATGGCTGCTCATCTTTGGAAAGACCGAAGGACGTTGGTGTGCTCTGGCGCTGCTCCTTGCAGTTGCAATTCTTGACCCCTTAAGCACACATCTTCTGAAAGAGCCCATAGGACGGCTACGACCGTACGAAGTACTTCCAGATGTACACAAACTCGTAGGAAGTGGTGGTGGTTCTTTCCCGTCCAATCACGCACTCAATAATGCAGCAGCAGCTGTAATTGCTTCTTCGTTCTATCCACGGCTCCGATTTGTCTTCTGGTCTCTCGTTGCACTAATAGCATTCTCACGTGTATATGTTGGAGTGCACTATGTGAGTGATGTTGTCGGCGGCGCTGCAATTGGCGCAATTGCAGGAGCAGGTGTGTTATGGTTGATAAAAAAGATTATAACGATAGTACATCAACGGCGCGGACTCCGCTCAACGCAGCCCCCTCAAGCGTAGCTGGGAGCCCCGTATCCGTCCAGTCCCCAGCCAGAGCCACGTTGGTCCATGGCGTCACGGCGGATGCACGTTCCAATTCTTTCGCAGGTGTGATGAGTGGTGTTGCTTGCTTTTCCTTGATCACCACACCATGTAAGAGTTTAGCATCGTGCATATCACTGAACAACAATCGCAGTTCTCTGTCACAGACTTCGATGATTGTTTCGATTGGCTCTAATGCAAGATCAGATGCTGCGCTTACGGTAACAGAAACGTGTCCGGGGTAACGCTCAACAACATCCGGTACCGCACGTACAAACAAGCGTCTATTAAACACCCACTGAATTGTCGTGCCGAGTGCAGCTACAAACTCGTCGTTCATCCAGGCCCGATCGTACCATAGGTAGACAGAAATGATGGGTGAAAACTCAACTTCGGAATACACGTTATGCGGCTGAGTGTCTCCAGTAAGTGACGCTTCGAGTAATCGAAGTAGTGATCGCTGGGGTATGGCGCACACAACGGAGTTGACAGAATGTGAACTACCATCTGACAACACAACCGACGAAATGCGGTTGCCATCTGCAACTAAACGATCGACCGCTGTGCTCAACATTACCCCACCTCCGGCGCTCTGTAGAACCCTAGTAAGGGGCTCTGAGAGGGAGCTGAGGCCATCTGTAGGAATATAAATGCTACCGTCGGTCCGGTTTCCGAAGAATGCTCGCCGAAGTACAGTTACTAGCAGCGAGGCAGCTGCTTTGTGCATTGGGGCGTTCAACGTTGCGAGGATGATGGGCTCCCAAAACCGCCGTATGGCGTCATCGGTCTGACGTTCTCTAATCAGCAGCTCATGGCATGTAAGGCCAACGGCGGTAAAAGCAGGACTTCGGACGCTATGTGCGAATCGCAGTGCCGCCATCCGGCCTCGTAGGCTGACGTGAGACAGCCCTAGAATACCGAATGCAATTCCGAGACGTCCAGGCAGCTTTGACGCATCGAGTACATCGCGACGTTGGTTTACATCTACAAACACAACTCGGGTGGCAGTCTGAGTGCGGAAGCCATTGCTAATACCCAGTTCTGCTATCGTCGCTAGGAACGTATGGTAACAGCCCATCACCACATGTTGTCCGTTGTCGATTGTCTCTCCCGTCACACGCTCGACAAACGATCGGGCCCTACCTCCCAGATAGGGATGCGTTTCGACAAGCGTGACGCTTCGGCCCCGCCGTCTTGCCTCGACCGCAGCGGCAATACCCGCCCAGCCGCCACCTATTACTAGAACGTCATGGTTCATTGTACAAAGTCACAAATCATTGTGCCAAGTCATGGTTCATTGTACAAAGTTGTTGAAGTTGCCGACATGATTACTTGGGAATACATTCATGATTGGTTGGGATGATTTCGAACGCGTTGAATTACGAGCTGGCACGATTGTGCGAGTCGAAGAGTTCCCAGAAGCACGCAAGGCTGCATACAAGGTATGGGTCGACTTGGGTAATGAGCTTGGAGTTCGAGCCTCGAGTGCACAAATCACCGTGTTGTACCAACCCGAGACGTTAATTGGCAAGCAGGTGCTCTGTGTAACCAACTTCCCTCCACGTCAGATTGGTCCATTCGTCAGCGAAATCCTCATCTGCGGCTTCTACCGAGCCGATGGTGCGGTGGTTCT
>JAWXBR010000059.1:0-81446 GCA_034440235.1 bacterium | reverse complement strand
GTATGATTACAGACCGTTCGGTGAACCTATCGCACATGCTGGTTCGGCAGCTCGAACGGATTACATTGGACGGGAAACGGACACGGAAAGCGATTTGGGCTCCTACGGTGTGCGCATGTATTCGAGCGAGTATGGTAGGTTCATGAGTATCGACCCTTTATGGTCGCAATACTCTAGTGTATCTCCCTATCACTACTGCCTGAATCAACCTCTAACACAGCTGGATCCTAGTGGGTTGATGAGTGCTGTATACGATGAGGATGGGAATTTACTCGGTACCGACAATCAAGGTCTTCAAGGAAAGCCAATTGTGATGAGAAAGCAGTTTTTCATTCAAGGAATGAATCACGATGATGCGCTAGCGCTGGATTTAGGAGACGCTGGCTTAAACGATGATGTGGCAAGAGCGAGGAGGAAAGGAGTGTTGCTAGTCTAGTCTCAAGACCGGACTACGATGGTCACCTTACGCTTGAAGAAGCGAACAAGTGGTGGAGGGAGAATTCTGGCGCGGCCTTGTTTGTGGATTTAGCCAAAATTGATTTTACTTCCACTACATCCTCAATGATCGATGAGAATGGATTGGTAAACTTGTTCACAACCCAGTCGATAGTTTCGATGATTACCAATGAAGCCGCTCTAGTCTATGGCTCAATGCGTGTCCATGTGGACGCCGGTGGCACAATCACACATCGGCCCGGATACTCTGACATATATAATTTCGATCAAAAGGTGAGCTGGCATCCTAAGCAATGGCTACGCAATAGTTTGACACGATGGGGTAAATTGATTGCTGGATCAGGAACATCGTATCATATCTATTTTTACGGTAGTAACCATGTCAAACTATGGCAACCCATGAAATGAAGTCTTTGATATTCATCACGTTCGTGTCCACCCTATTTGGATGTCTCATACTCGGATCCTGTAATCTTAGTGATGAAATTCGGTCGGTTCATGGGGGCTGGAAGTTCTATGACGAGGGTGACAGCAACTGTGTAATCCTCAAAGGAGAAAAATTCATTCCGTGCCAGATACTTAAGTACGGCTATGATGATGATTATATTATCGCCACACAGAGACCCACAGCGACTTGTTTTAATGGAGTAGATACAAACCATTATCCTATAGGCAGCAACGGTGTGTACTACTGGATCATCGTTCAAGCGACTGACAGTTTAATAGGCCCCCTTACGCAAAAGGAGTTTGAGGCTGCGCGAATCCGCATGCAGATACCCACTGATCTTGAACTTAGGTCGCTGTATTGATTGGAGAGACTATGAGCACGGTCGTTTTCTTTATCGTCCCTCAGGATGGTCCGCGCAAGTTTGTCATCGCAGTCCACCTCGGCAGCACGCGTGTGGTGATCAAAAATGCTAAGGAACGTCAGGAAGAATATGATTAAGAACTGTTTAAATTAGTCGCCAACGTGCGCAACGCATGTGTTTCGTCTGTATACAGTACCACTTTCCGCCGATGCGATGCCTTTTCTGACGTGGTTTGTGTGCGTTTCTTCCATTTTTCGTTCGATAACCCACAAATTCATAGCCCGTTGCGTGCGTATTGGTCCTGAAATGCGGTTTTTCACCCTCTGATTGCATACCATTTTCCTACTGGTTGCATGTTTACTTCGTGTTCATTTCATGTTTTTTTCATGTTTGATTCATGTGATTTGGCCGGCATTCATCAATACTTTGCCGCCAAATGCGGGAGTTAAGGGTGTTTTTGTCCCGTTTATCTGCCTGTATTGTCTGATACTATCAAATGCTGTTAGTTACGATGGCGCACGCGCAACTACTGCTATCCATTAGCAGCTACTATTAGCTGCCATCCTGCCGTTACGCATTGTCACGCCTGTGTGATGTATGCTTCGAGGCTCTTACTTGTAATCATGGAGCGATTGCGCACCTTGATTTGAGTAAGAGCGCCATCGTCAACAAGGCGAAGTACGGTTGATCGTGACACATTGAGTGCTGCCATTGCTTCGGATATTGAAAGTAACGGTGATGGTGCAGCTGACTCGTTAGGGGTTGAAGGCGACTTTGGGCTACTGGCAGCTATCGGATTTGGATCTGTTGGTGCTTCTTGATGACCGTTCTCATGGGTGAGTTCTGAAACTCTCGGCGCCATAGTTTCTGCCAATATGTCGCAGTATTGCGTGTGCATTGCATGCATGATAGAATGGACCATCATCTTAAATGCTGACGGTTCTATGTGTGATACGAGGACCGACAATTGATCGGTAAGTTCTATGTCCAACAGGCGACCACGTAAGTAAGCAATCTGACGTCTGCTCCCCATTGGAATGTCGCCAAGGTCATCGATAGCCCTGCGCATTACATCGATTCCCAATTCCTCAAGCTTCTTCCCTTTATGTGAAGGCAGCAGGGGCTCGTTGTTGATCTCATTAAACGTTGCTTCCCCAGCCGTCACGATTGGATGAGCGAGCAGTTCGTTAATTAACGGACCGAATGTTTCTGTGAGCGCCGACATGAACGGCTCGTCATCCTTGTAAAACATCATTCCCGAAAAGATTGTTGTCTGGTCTATGACATTAGAGTCCATTCCTAGTCGCCGATTCAAATTTCTAATTGATCGAAGAGTGCCGCTAACACCGTGCATGTGAAAGCGCTCACGCATGGCGCTGAAGTTTGCTAATAACTCAGGACGCGACAGATCTGTAAAAACAGCTTCAATGGTTTCTGGTAGTGAGACTGCGGCAACTTGCTGGCGACGTGAACATTCTTGTTTTAGAAACTCAAGCCGTTTCTTACTGCTACTCCCTGACCCAATCATTGCGACTTCATGCGCGAGTATCTCCTGAGCCTCCGACCATGCGATTGGATGCAGCAGATAGAGTTCGTTTGAATTGAGGGTCGATCTCATAGTTGCTCCCACGCTCGACAGATGATGTCGCGAATGCCGTCGTTATCGAATTTCACGTAATGCTTTTGCTGGATGGTACTGGCGGCATGTCCAGTCACCGCGTTGATGACGGCTTCGGGAACGCCGAACCGTAACGATGTCGTGACGAAGGTTCTGCGAGCTACCTGTGTTGTTACTAACTGGTGGCGAGGAGAAAGTTGTTCGCGACGTTTGCCACTTACATAATGCGAGACTGCTACAGACTGATCCATGCTCACGAGGGCAGCAACTTCCTTGATGTATTTGTTTTGTTTAACATCAGATGGAAACTCAATGATGCGCGACGGATAACGTTCAAGAAGTCTAATGAGTGGTTGCGTAATAGGCACAATACAGGCCGTATCGGTTTTCTCTGACACGTACTGTATTAAGCCAATGGAGTCGTCGAAGTGACGCGGCTCCAATTGGATGAGATCGCCGTAGCGCATGCCAGTATAACACTGCAACAGAAAGATGTCGCGTGTTCGTGCGAGGCGCGGTGCGTGTGATAGGTCAAGATCGCGAAAGCGCCGTAGCTCGTCTACAGTTAGTGCGATGGTGTCGCCAGTGCGCTTATCGCGGTAAAATGTCTCGTACGTCAACGTGTTATGAAGTGCTTTCAGTCGTGCCCACTTCATGAATGTCTTTAATACCTTGATGTGGTTGCCAGCAGAAGCGTCGGTCAGACCCACATGTTTAGCCAACCAGTTGCAATAGCTGCCGTAAAAATCTTCGTCGATGGAATCGTATTCCAGCGGACGTTTTTCAAATACGGACCACTCAAGTAGTGAAGACAGGGTCCGTTTGTAGAGTTGAAGTGTTCTTATGCTCGGTCGTTGCGTTGTTATCATCCCCGACTTTGAACGCAGGGTGTAGGTGTCGATGAATCGATTGAAGTCCTGTTCGAAATTCGTATTGCCAGCAACGGGCTGTTGTGCTGGGGGTGGAGATAGAAAGGCGACAATACTTTGCTTGAATTCAGCAAGGTCGGTTTGCGTAACGACGTGGCCTCGATCGCCAAACTTCGTGCTGTCAAACAGTGTTCGCACGAACTCGAGTATTGCGTTGAGTCTGCGCCGATCTACGTTGACCGTGGGTGAGGTAGCTCGCGGTTCCTGCTTTGGCGCATTCCAATGCTTCGGTGACATTGCAACACCCGTCCCGAAGCGAAAACGCTGTCCGTGAAAGGCGACATTCAGCATGATCGCGCTGCGCTCTTCTGTCGGTTTGTCGAGATAGAACGATGTTCGCATAAAAAAACCGTCAGTAAGTGATCTTTGGTGCTCCGAAACTTACGAAGCACTGACCGATTTACTGACGGTTTTATGTTACTTGCTGAAACGCCGGGAAACGCGCCAAGAATGTTTCTGGTTGTAACATCTTGTTTTTACAGAGACTTATGTCTTTTTCTGTTTCAGCGTGTTTCTGCGTGTTTCAATTTCTGTGCTCCCTCGGGGACTCGAACCCCGGGCCCTCTGATTAAGAGTCAGATGCTCTAACCAGCTGAGCTAAGGAAGCGGGCAAATTTACGGAGTTGGGACCAAACTGCCGAGCACCAAATGTGCAGCTCCGCAGATGCTTGCGAATGCTGTGTTGGTTTGTTCGGATGTTAATACTGCTTCGCTGTGAAACTTCTGAAGACACCTACGGCGCTAACGATTGCCCAGACGCCTTCGAGTAGTATGAAGCCATACTGGACATCAATGATTGCGACGATCGTGAGTACAGTTGAGCCAACGAAATTCAACGACGTGTACAGTATGTCTGTGGAGTTCATTCGTTTGAATTGAAGCGCAACAAATGGGACAAGACAACACAGCGCGCCAACGACGGAAATAATCTGAAGTATCATGAAGCAATCATACACCAAATAATTGACCCCAGTCGTAGCAATCGAGAGGGGTGCGAGTGTCGCGCGGGTGTTCTTCTAACGCGGAGCGCGGAGCGCGAACGTGACTTTGTCACGCGTAACCAACATGAGGGCACGGACGATGGCCTTGCGGTTTCCCGATCGGAGTTCGGCCCACCAGATGGGGAGGTGGCCTGCGTGCTTTTCGCGCTCGATGGTGAAGCCGAAGGACTTCAATGTCTTGCGGAGCGAGGCTTCGGTGTAGGTGTGCGGGTGGCCCGGGTCGAGAACGAAGCGCTCCATGAGCCAACGGACAGCGTAACCCCAGAAACTGTAAACATGCTGACGAAAGTAGACCTGTCCTCCGGGCTTGATAACACGCTTCATCTCGGCGATGATCTGCAATGGTTCTTGACCGTGGTCGAGGACGTTGTCCATGATGACAAGGTCGAAACGACTATCTGGGAACGGTAACTCCTCGCCACGTGCCGTGTAGTAGTGCGTGCGAGGGTCGCGCGCTGCTACGAACTCGGGGACCGTTGAATAAAACGATACGAGTGGATCGATGGCGTGTTTGTCGTCGCTGTCGAGATCGGTAACTGTGCCAGCCGGACCGCATCCGATTTCGAGGATGGCTGTTGTCTTGGTTACTGTGCCTGGCGGCATGAATTCGTTTACTTCTCTCGAATACGTCTTAAAGTAATTGAGGTCGAGAACTGCTTTGCGATTGTCCCACCACGACTTCTCATACTTCTGCGCCTTTTCCCATCTGCTTCTGTCTGTCATTGTAATTCTTTTCTATTGTGACTCTAAGATGCTGCGATGAACCATTGTTATCAGCGGAACAGATTCAACAGGATGCCATCGTTCGCAGCAAACGATGCGGCAAAGACGAGGGAGATGATGGCCATGAGTTTAATAAGAATGTTTAACGACGGGCCCGATGTGTCTTTGAACGGATCGCCAACAGTGTCGCCTACAACAGCAGCCTTGTGTGTGTCAGAACCCTTGCCGCCATGCACACCAGTTTCGATGTACTTCTTTGCATTGTCCCAGGCACCACCAGAGTTGGCCATCGAGATTGCAAGCATTACACCAACGATCAGGGCACCGATAAGCAAGCCAGCAAGCATCTGCACACCGAACAAGAAACCAACAAGAAGTGGTGTAAGAATTACAAGCAGTCCCGGTGGAATCATTTCGCGAATGGAGGCCTTGGTCGAGATGTCTACGCATTTCGCGTAATCCGGACGTCCTGTGCCTTCCATGATGCCAGGAATGGTGCGAAACTGACGTCGCACTTCTTCGATCATGTCGAACGCCGCTTTGCCTACGCTCTTCATGGTCATAGCGGAGAATGCAAATGGTAAGGCGCCGCCTACCAGAAGACCGCTTAACACCAAAGGCTCGGTTATGTTCAGGCTAAGGGTCTTGCCCTGCTCGGCCATGACGTGTCCTGCGCGCGTTAGGAACGCGCTTGTGAGTGCGAGGGAGGTAAGAGCTGCTGAACCGATTGCAAAGCCCTTACCGATCGCTGCTGTCGTGTTGCCTGCCGCGTCGAGTGCGTCTGTGCGTTTGCGAATGTCCGCACCCATGTGAGCCATCTCAGCAATGCCGCCTGCATTGTCTGATGTCGGACCGTATGCATCGATCGTTAGACCAACAGCAATCGTTCCGAGCATTCCAATAGCTGTAAGCGCAATGCCGTACATGCCTGCTGCCATGTAACCAGCAACAACACTAATTGCAATGAGAAGCATTGGCAATACAGCGGAGTTGTAACCAAGGGCGAGTCCGTAGATGATGCCAGTTGCAGCACCGGTCTTCGATGCATCGGCGACTTCACGTACGGGCTTGAATCGGTGTGATGTGTAGTATTCTGTAAGCAGACCAATGAGAAGCCCCGCGATGAGTCCGGACGCAAGCGCAATAAACACACGCATACCTGTGACTTCAATCGCACCCATCATGAACGTGGTATCGCCGAATGCCCAGTTCGTAACAGGGTAGAGAGCAGCGAGCATTAGTAGCGTCGAGATAACAAGAGCCCCTTTGAGAGCCCCTTCAACTTTTTCTTCCGACTTCGCACGAACAAAAAAGAGCGAGACGATCGAGGCAAGAATGCCTACGCCGTTCACAAGCATTGGGAAGAGCAGGATGCTCAAGTTGCGTGCTTCGTCGGGCGTGGCCACGTAGGCTGCAGCGCCGATTACAAGTGCAGCACATGTCGATTCTGCAACCGAGCCGAACAAGTCGGCACCCATGCCTGCAATGTCTCCGACGTTATCACCGACGTTGTCTGCAATTACTGCAGGGTTACGCGGATCGTCTTCTGGAATGCCTGCTTCTACTTTACCAACAAGGTCAGCACCAACATCTGCGGCCTTCGTGTAGATGCCACCACCAACACGTGCGAAGAGTGCAACAGCAGAGCCGCCGAGGCCGAAGCCAGCGAGGATTTCCATCTGCAGCTCGCGTGTCATTCCATTCATACCCATTGGCATGAGAGCATCGATGCCGAGCCATACGAGCATCATGCCGATAACGGCAAGTCCGGTTAGGCCGAAGCCCATTACGCTGCCCGTGTTGAATGCAACAGAGAATGCGCGTTCGAGCGAGATGCGGGCGGCGGCGGCGGTACGGACGTTACCCTTAGTGGCAATCTTCATTCCAATGAAGCCAGCCAGAACTGAGGTGGTTGCGCCGATGATGAATGCTGCGGCCGTATACATGCCATTGTGCACGGTAGCCACAATAACAACAGCAAAGAGAATCATAAATATGCTTAGTACACGGTATTCGCGACTAAGGAAGGCCATTGCGCCTTCGGCAATTGCAGATGAAATCTCGTTGAGTTTCGTTAGCTCCTGCGCAGAAGCCGCTCCGTCTTCGACCTTGACGGCCAGAACACGTTGACGGTAGAATGCAGCGACGATGAGCGACAGGGCTCCAAGACCAAGGATTAGACCGACAATCATGCAGAACCTTTCGTTTTAGTAAATTCGCACCCCACCAAGGGACTCTTAGCTCAGTTGGTTAGAGCGCTACGTTGACATCGTAGAGGTCGCTGGTTCGAATCCAGTAGGGTCCACAAGTAGAGTTACTTCGACTTCATTTCGGTAAGTGTGAGCGACTTTGGACGGACGATAGGGGCGCCCATCATGCGATTCACGACCATCTGCGAGCAGAGTCCGATCGCACGCGACACACCAAACATTACCGTATAGAAGTCGAACTCTTTCATGCCGAATGCATAGAGCAGAGAGCCCGAATACGCATCGACATTTGGCCATGGGTTCTTGGCCTTGCCTTGTTCGACAAGTACTTCTGGCACAACCTTAAAGATGCGTTGCACAATGGCCACGTTGTCGTCTACGATGCCGTGGCTCACCGCAAACTCATGGAATGCAGTAAAGCGTGGGTCGACAACGCGCAACACGGCGTGTCCGTAACCCGGAATAACCTGACCGTTCTTCAGACGCTCCCATGTGTAGGCGCGAATCTCGTCTTCGCTTGGTACACCGTTGAATTTTTCTTTTACATCGAGAATAAAGCGTAGGCATTCCTGATTTGCAAGGCCATGAAGAGGTCCGGCAAGGCCGCCCATTGCCGCCGACACGCTGTAATACGCGTCGCTGAGAGCAGAGCTGACAACGTATGACGTCATGGCGCTTACGTTGCCGCCTTCGTGGTCGCTATGTAACACCAGATACAAACGCAGCAGATCTTTCCACTCTTTAGAATCGCTCACGCCAAGCATGTGCGCAAAGTTGTTCGACAGATCCTGATCGTCTGTAAGAGGAGCAATAACGTCGCCCTTGTCAAAGCGAATGCGATACACTGCTGCAGCTATGCCGGGCATCGAAGCAATGAGCCTTACAGCGTCATTTACCATCGATTGCCACAAAGCGTCCTTGCCAGCCCCCTTGTCGTACGCAGCTCGGAACGCAGACTCTTTTTCCATAGCTAGCAGACCGACACTTAGCATGGCCATAGGATGTGCATCCTTGGGCATCGCCTTTAATGTGTCTACCACATACTGCGGAATGGCATAGAATTTCGCGAACTCTGATTGTAATGCGTCGAGCTCTTCGGCAGTCGCACGACGTCCGGTGACCAGCAGCCAGAACGTCTCTTCTGGTGTGATATTCGTCAGCTCCATGATAGGAATGTTGCGAATACGAAGGCCTTCGTCAGCCGAAACACTCGATGTGTCGCAGATAAGTGCAGGGACGCCACGCATTCCACCGAGTACTTGCTCGATGGTAACTGAGCCCAACACCGTCTCTCCGCGTTCCTTGAGAAGGGCTCCACGAGTGGTGCGAAGCGACTCGGCTTGCTCTTGTAATGCTTTGTGCAGGATGCTCATTGTATATCTCCGGTGCCGAAATAGCCTGCAAAACTACGAACACCATAGTTTAGCAGTAACATCTGGATTGAACAATGACAACGAATAAAATCGGCGTGATCATCAGCCACGAGTATTTGTCGCGTGTAAAGGCTAAGTGGTTCCTGCTTACGACCCTTCTGGCGCCCCTTGCCCTGGTTGTTATGGTGATGATTCCGGTGCTCGCAGCGGTGCTTGCAGGCGATGGGAACGAAGGCAAGGTTGCGGTGATGGATCGGACGGGAATTCTGGCTGATAAGGTCGTGAATACCGACACGTCGGTCTACATCCACGCTGGCAGTGCTACCGAAGCGCAACTCAAGGAAAAGGTCAAGGGCATGGTGTTACAGGCCTACGTGGTAATTCCGGCCGATGTGCTCGATAGCGGACGTGTTCTAATGTACTCGCGGGGTGGATCGGGCTTTTCGTTCGAAAAAAGCGTTTCACGCACTATCGAGCCATTTGTAGTAAAGGCCAGACTGCTCAGAGCCGGCACCGACACAAGCGTAATTAGGCTTGTCGAGGACGGCATTGCTGTGCAGTCGCTTAAGATTACCGAACAAGGACTCGAAGAGGATAGATCTGGAGCTTCTGCTGCTATTGGTTACGGCGCTGGCATTGTTATCTATATGCTCATCTTCCTGTATGGCTCTATGGTAATGCGAGGTGTAGTAGAAGAGAAGGCTAATCGCATTGTCGAGGTGCTGGCATCCTCGGCACGTCCGTTCCAGATTATGATGGGCAAGGTAATTGGAATCGGACTTGTTGGGCTTACACAACTAACGTTGTGGTTCATACTCGGAACGGTTGCCTTGTTGGCTCTTGCTACACTCATCCCTGGCACGAGCAGTGCCGACACTGTGGCACAACTTCAGCAAATGCAACAGATGCAGCAACAGATGCCAATGGCAACGCCTGCTCAGGGCATGCAGATCGGTGAAGTCTCATTGCCATCAATACCACCGTTGTTCTTTGTTCTCTTTCTGTTTTACTTCCTTGTGGGCTACTTCATTTACGCTACGTTTTATGCCGCTGTCGGATCGGCAGTTGATCAGGAAGCCGATGCAAATTCTATAGCATTCCCAATCGCTCTGCCCGTAATTCTATGTCTACTGTTTATAGGTAACGTTCTTGCGTCGCCAAATGGCACGACAGCGGTTGTTTTATCGCTAATTCCGTTGTTCACACCAATCCTAATGACTGTGCGCATTGCCGCAACGGATGTGCCTGCCTGGCAGATACTTCTTTCAATCGTTCTTACAACAGGCACCTTCTTTGGTGCAGTGTGGGTTGCATCGCGCATCTACCGTATAGGAATTCTCTCCTACGGCAAGGCACCTACCTTCAAACAAATCTTCAAGTGGATTCGGTTCAACGCTTAGCGGGTAATGACAAGGGGCAACGAAAGGGGCTGTCCATTTTCAACCACACGAACAGTATAAGAACCATTTGCAAGCTCTGCGACAGAAAATGTCGATGTGGTCGTATTCGCATCGATAACCTTTGTTATTAACGTGCGACCGATCGAATCGACAATTGAAATGTAGGCGGGTGCACTCGACATCGAGCGTTGTAGTGTGCATGCATCGTCAGCAGGGTTGGGCGATAGGCTTATCGAGCGAGGGTTGACGCCATCGGCGTCGTCTACATTTACTGTCTTTTCGATCTGGACCAGAGAACGCAGTTTCGTGCCCGCGTTAATACCGCTGACTTTCTGGGCTGTAAGCACGATACGTCCAGACACGTCGGACGTAAGCACCGTATCAATGTCTACACCGTTCACGTCGGTGTACTGCACGTTCACTGGTAGCGTTGTAAACACGGGGATTGTTGTGTCAGACACGTGTTGCACCTGCTGCAGCTCTACGTTCCAGTTTGCACCGGCGCGACGATAGGTCACAACTAGCTTGGCCCAGCCCTTTCCAAAGACCCATTCATTAAAAAATGACGTCAGGTCCTTGCCCGAAACCAATTCAAGGCTTGCCTTCATATCGGCAGTTGTTGCTGTGCTGTTGAAATGTGCTGTCAGGTAATTGCGGAGTCCGCCAAAGAAGGCGCTGTCGCCAAGATGCCACCGCAACATGCCTAACACGACGGCACCTTTCGAGTAAATCGTGACGGGATAGTTCGACGAAGGTGCTTTCCTCGGGAAGTCATACAGTGCGAAGACGCCTTCAGATTTACTTGTCGATTTTATATAATCGTTTACTTTACCGTTGACGTACGTAAGGTAACCCGGAAAACCGAACAGCTCCTCGCGCCACAGACACTCGCTGTACGTAGCGAAACTTTCAGTCAGCCATGCATGACGAAAGTCGAGTGGAGACACGAGGTCGCCAAACCATTGATGTGCGAGTTCGTGCAGTGCCACATCGTTAATGGTATCGCGACGTTGTATCAACGATACGGGGTATGAAATCATCGTCTGATGCTCCATAGCACCACGGAACGTTCCGCAGTATCCAATTTTCTCGAATGGGTACGGAATAAATCGTGATTCAAGCATCTGCACCATGCGTGGCAGCAGCTTGAAGGCAATACGCGCCGATGCCGAGTCGCGTGCAAGCGTGTATATCTCGATTGGTGTTGCACCTGCATTCGATTTCAACAGTACATACGGAGCAATAGAAAAGGTTAGCAAATACGTAGCGAATGGTTCGGCAGTTGTCCATTCAACAATGCGACGTCCGGCCACCACAGTATCACTCGTCCGTGCACCAACCGAAGCCGCGTCATAATTCGCAGGCACGTTAAACACCCCACGAAACATTGCTTTATCGGATGGATGGTCGTAGCAGGGCAGCCAGTGTTGCGTGGTGCTTACTTGTGGAGAAAAGAATCCCACGCCTAGGCCATAGAGCACCTGGTCTTCGAAATGGACGCCGCCCCATGGCTGCGAGCCCCCTTCATCGGTCATCGTCCCCGAATAATACATGGTAAGTGTATCGACGTCATCGATTTGCACCATGTGTCCCGCAGAAAAGCTGTAGTACTGCATCGTATCGGTACCTAGCAGTGGTTCCTTCTGCGTTCGTGGCGCAACGCGGAGTCCGCGCATGAAGGCCGAGTCGATGTTGCACGAAAGCAAATGCGCAAACACGGTAGGGGGCTCACTTAGCGTCGAAGGGGCTGTCCATCGCACCACCATCTTCACCACGCCCCGAATCTCTCTTGTGGGCACAGTATCGACATGAATGTCGGCGTCGTAGCTAAGCACATCGAAACGTTGCTGACGGAATTCCGTGGGCAGGCTAATCTGTTGTGAGGAGAGCATTGTAGGCAACGTCAACACGATTGCAACTGCAAGGAGCACAGACAGGTTCGAACATGAAACGTTCATTTGGAAGCGACTATGCTTGCGAGTTGATTTCATTCTTCAAAATACGAACACCACGAAATGCGGGACAAAAAAAGCCCGAAGCGTTTGCTCCGGGCTTTTTTAGGATTCGATAGATGCTACACGAGAATCGAGTAGCGTTGCCTCAGTGAATGAGGCGTTGGCTTAGCGAATGATGCTAAGTGGAAGGGCGAACGCTGCTGTGCCGTTGCTTACGTGAACCATAACCATGCCAGCTGGCAGTGATGTGAGATTCAGTTGTGCAGAAGCTTGACCAGCGTTTACTTCGATAACGTTTGTGAACAATACAACACCTTGCATGTCAACAACCTTTACGATGGCAGTACCAGTCGTAGCGGTGAAGGATACAACTGCTGTGCTTGTAGCAGGATTTGGATAGAGTCCGATATCCTTGCCAACGCGATCGACTGGAACTTCAACACCGGATACAACTGCATCGAGTCCGAACGATTGCTGCTGATCGATTCTTGCAAGGCCATCAACCGTTACGTTGAGTGTTGCGTTATCGAAGTCGAAGCGGTTAACGTTCAGTACTGCGTCGCCAGTACCCATTGCTGTGAGTTCGTACATGCCGTCGTTTTCAGAGAATGCATAGTCGACGATTTCGCCGTTCACTGTTGCAACTATAAGAGCACCAATGATGCCATTCTGCTCAAGTTCTTGAACTTGGTCGTTGCTCTTCACAATACCTACTGGAGCGACGATACCACCGCGCTTGTCAAACACCCATCCGTGGATGCGACCGCGACCGTGTTCTTTTTTGATTTTAAGTAGACGAATGTCGTGCTCGATTGTAATCATAACTTCTGCTACTTCAATCTGTGTTGCATCCTGCCATTTGGCAGAAGCAGCTGCGCCTGTAACGTACCAACCTGGAACCAGTGGACGCTCGCCCGGTGTGCCTAGAACAACGTAGTTACCTGGGATCAGGTTTTCGAAAGCATAGTTGCCTTCTACATCTGTTTCTACGGTTGCTGACCATTTGCGTTCGAGTTCTTTATGGTCGTTGCTCTTCAAAAGGTAAGCTGTTACCTTGCCTTTTACACCGGCGCTAGACTCATGGTTTAGCAGACGACCGCTGAAGCCATTGTCGTAGTCTGGACGACGTTCGAGTGTGAAGTTGATACCATCTTGGTTTGCATCAAGCTTAATAAGCGTTGCTGCTGTTGCGTCGCCTGTTTCTTCCCAGTATTCGCCTTGATACAACGAGATTGTATTTGGTGAGCCAAGAGATTGTGCAAATGCTACGTATGGAATGCCTTCAGCAAGGCGTACTTCGTAGTAGCCTTCAGCATTTGTTTCTGCAAGGACATTCAAGAGGTTGTGTTCGATGTTCACATCTTCTTTTAGACGAGAAGAGAACTTCACAATTCCCTTGAGGCCGTTACCAGTTGCAGCGTCAGTGATACGTCCGCTTGCTACCCATGTCTTGACTTCTGGACGTGCTGCAACCGAGAAATTGACTTCCTGATTTTGGTCACATACAGCGTCGATCGTTTTTGCATCGGCGATTTCGTTTACATCTGCATACCATTCAGCGATAATGCCAGCACCTTCGATGCGCAGCTTGTACGTACCAGCAGTTACACGGAGAGTGTACATACCGTCGCGTAGCTCTGCCTTAACAACAGGTGTGTACCTATCATTTGTAGGATCGCCACCGGTGCGCCAGCCAACTACCACACCGTTTTTAACTGGGGTGTCTGTGCCGTCCAACGTCACTTTACCAGTGATTGTCACACAAGCTTCTGGCTTAGGATCTACTTCGCCCTTGATTTCAAGAACGTACATCTGATAGCCAGTTATTACTACGCCACCAACTTCAACACTTGCCTTGATTTTAATTTCATAGCGGCCACCTTTTGGTGTTTCCCACGTTACAAGACCAGTAGCAGCATCGATTGTCATGCCGTCTGGACCATGTACCAACTCGTACTTAATTGTGCCATCGGTATTCGACGTAGCTTTTGCTTCGTAACGATACGCCGCGCCTACTACGCCAACTTTACGTGGCTCGGTAGTAAACTTTACGATTTTATCGCCACCATTGTTCACATTAAGGTTTACAACCTTTATGCGTGTACGATCGCTCGTGCCATCGGCGTTAAACGCAACAACATAGAATGTGTAAATACCAGCCGCAAGGTTTTCGACCTTGAACGTGTACTTAGCGCGTGGCTCATTTGCACGAGCTTCTACCGTTCCAATTTTTTCGAAAGCTGCAGGGTCTTCGGTTTCGCCCTTCGCCATATACACATCAAAACCAGTAGCTAGGTCGCCATCTTGCGCCATGTACCAATAAAGAGTAACGATTTTATCGCCCGCTGGGGACGCACCAATTGCGGCGTTGAATTCGACTGCTGAGTGGGGAGCACCAGCAAACACCGCCGTAGAGCCAAGGATCAGCGTCAGAATGACGAGCCAGGCACGGGTCAAAGAATTAGCCGTTCGCATAAACAACCTCCAAATGAGACAATGAGATTAAGAATTCTTAGGGTAACCGAAGGCATAATACCGCTATCGCGGGCTTCGTTACACCTCAATTTCGATGCTGGCCAGACGGCGAGCACAGTATCCAAACGACCAGGTGTTGAATTAGATCTCCAGATCGATGATGCCGTAGACCTGGTCTTGCCGAACCCCAGGAATGAAGAGGTTCTTGTTGGCAATCATGGAGAGTGTAAGCGTGACTTTACGCTTCTCGCCCGCTACACGCGGGTGTTCGGCCACGATCATTGCTACCGTATTCGCTACATCGTCAGCACTGGCCTGTTCAATGGTTCCGTTGATGTTAGAAAACATCGTGGCTCTACTGCCCTTGAGCAACTCAACAAGCCCACTACTTGGGAACGAGTCGACTCGAATTCTGAACTCCACAAGGACTGGTGCGGGTGCTCCAGCAGAGGTATCACGGAAGTGTTCCATGCTGAAGTCGAGCCAGAACGCCATTGGCGACACCGTTGTGTCCACAAGAATCGACGGGCCTCCCTTGAATTTGAACGTTCCTGTAGCGGTTGTAAAGGTCGGATTGATGCTCACCGGAGCAACCTTCGCGGCAGGCGTCAGAGGCGTCACCTTGCGTGGCGTGTCGGTGTCCAACGGCGACGTACACGACGATACCATCAAGGCCAGAAGTGGAGAAATAAGAAGTGCTAGAAAGGGAGAATTCTGAAGAGTTTTCATGTGCGTCGTGTTGTGTCTGCGGTTAAGTGCTTTTTGGTGTGTGTGACGTGTCTCTGTAGTTAGCGCACTGGGCGGTTTGTTTATGAGCATCAGAATCGCACCGCCATTCCGTAGGTCATGCCGAGTTTGGGAGATGTAAACCACTGATCCTGAAACTTGTACGCTAGTACCGTGCCTTCGAAGCCAAGGATAAATGACAGAGGTCCAGTCGGGGAGTATTGTATCCCTCCCGTCAGCCTTCCGAGCGGTCCGTACTGCGTTCCACCTGCCAGGGCCTGTGCAAAAGGTGTGAACGCAGTCTTGCCTAATGAACCAAATGAGTAGCGATATAATGCGCCCCACCACATGGTGTTCGGACGTTGTTCGTAACGGATGGTTTGTCCGTTACGACCACCTTCAAACACTTGTGCAAACGACTCACTGCCCAGCTCGATGCCCACTGCATGATTCGGAGACAGTTCGTTAATAAAGGCAATCCCAACATCCTGATACCAATTCCCCTGGTCGGGTACGTTCACATCAGTGAGCGACGATGCTGTAAAGCCCCTTACCTGCACCATAAACGACGGATACGGAGTGTACACCATCGTTGCGGGCATGATCTGCGTCTCGATTGATTGCAAATCGCGTGTGTTGTCAAAGGTCATGGTGTTCGTAAGTGCGACCGTCGAGACTCCCATCGGCGCTGGACGTTCGTATTGCGCATCGTCGTTAACGGCAGTTACTGGGCTATTGCTGGTCTTCGAAATGGACGCGTTTTTCACAGGCGGTATCATTACAGGATTTGGCGAAGGGTCGACAGGGGGCTCGTTCGCCGCGTCGAGTTCGTTCTGCGCATTCGCAAGTGCACCGCGCAGACGACGGTTTTCGCGACGCAATGCTTCAGCGGCAGCCTCGGCTGCTTGCACATCAGCAGTGGAGCGTATTTCCGAATCGGTGCGTGCACCTTGTGCATCTGTGCCACTGCCTGAAAGATTTTGCGACGGCGAATTGTTCTCTGATGTCTGATTTGGACTTGCTGTCTGATTCGAACTTGCTGTCTGATTCGAACTTGCTGTCTGATTCGAACTTGCTGTCTCACTAGAACTTGTTGTTTGATTCGGACGTGTGTTTGCCGATTGCATGTTGTCGGGTGATGAGCTCACTGCCATTGTTACGCCTACTGCAGCCGCTGCTGAGAGGATGGGAAGGCCGAGTTTCATCAGCCACGGAACAATGAAGCCGCTGCCCCCTGCCGTGCCAGCGGCAGCCCCTGCCATAGGAGCTGCAAAGCCGAGTCCGGAGAAGACGGTTTTTGTAAGATGTGCTGGTGGCACTAATGCCATGCGATCGTGCTGCACTGCCGAGCGAATTGCAAGCTGCTGCTTGAATTCGGTGCGCAAGTCGGCGTTCACAGAGAGCTCTCCAAACAACGAGGGTTCGTCGTGTGTGTTGAGTTCGCCGTCGAGCAGATCGTTGATCCAGGTGCTGTGTTGTACCATTGTTAATCCTTCGACAATTCATTGAGGTACGGTTCCAAAATCTCTTTGATTTTTTGGCGGGCACGAAAAACGCGCACTTTGACCGTATCCAATTTTATATTCAACATTTCAGATATTTCGATATACGTGAGTCCGTCGTACTCTCGAAGCACAAAGGCTTCACGCATATCGTGCGGAAGTAACTCCATCGCCATCGTAATCAGCTGCATCATCTCCGAACGGTCGGCCTCGCGCGTAACGCCAGGATTGTACAGCAACTCGTCAAATTCCACTGCACCAGCTGCTGACCGTTTTTTCTCATTCAAACACAGGTTGCGGCAGATCGTAAGGGTATACGAGCGAACGTTCTCGAGCTCTGCATGCCGTTCGGCGCTCTGGTAGAGCCGCAGAAACGTCTCCTGGAAAATGTCGTGAGCCTGGTCATAACTCCCGAGCACCCGCATGCAGTACGCAAAAACGTTGGCCGAAAGCCTAGCATACAACTCGCCGAATGCGTCTTCAGAGTGCTCGGCACGCATCAGAGCATAGAGTTCGCTGTCGCTATATTCGCTCATGAGCCGCTTCATGCATCCTAACTAACAACTGACGGATCAAATAGTTACGTGGACCGACCTTCATCAATTGACAACAACAACAGCACTGGCAATATCTCCACGCGTGCTATGGTAGTCGACAACATCCGTTATTCTTTACACAGGTCGCGCAGACGCACAATTTCGGTCGAAGTGCGCGTATCTGGTGCCATTGTTGTGCGAAGTCCGATTCGGATGCCTCTTAACTCCATCGAAGCGTTCCTTTCCGAACGTATTGCCTGGATCGTATCTCGGCTCGAACGCGCTGCCGAAGCACGCACGTCGCTTCCTTTACCGGGCGTGGGCGAGTATTATTTGCGTGGGGAACTGCAAACGCTCGAAAGGCTGATTCCGGTCGATACGCGAAGCTCTTCGCTTCGCTCCCGGAATGAGGCACGTAACGCTTATAGAAATATAGCCCAGTCCTATTTCCCCGAAGTCGTCGAAAACGTCCTTCCTTTGATGGGCGTTCACGGTCTTCGCTACTCCGGATTAAAGTTCAGAAGCATGCACCGGCGGTGGGGGAGTTGCACAGGTGCAGGGGTCATAACGCTGAATGACAGGCTGGCGATGACACCCGACCACTGTATACGCGCAGTCATCGTGCATGAGCTATGTCATCTGGTGCACATGGACCACGGGGCGGCGTTTCGTCGGATGACACGCGACATCATGCCTGACATCGATGCTGCTGATGCCGACCTCGACCGTTGGTCTGCATTACTAAGCCGCGGGGCAGCTACAAAAAACGGGGCTCAAGGCCCCGTTGAAGATCGAACGTTAGTTCTAAAGAATTCGGTTATAGAGAGATTCCCGGCCGTGAATAATGCGCAGGAGTCGCAAACTCAGATCGCAATGGATTATGCAGATGCCGGTGCACATAGTTGGTCGAACGATGCAGTGAGCGCAGAAGCGATCATTTCTGGTGTGCGGCCTTCGATGTGATGTCGTGGCATGAATGCTACGAGCTCGCCATCGCGAACAATGGCGATGGATGGTGAGCTCGGTGGCATGCCAGTGAAGTACGAGCGCATGCGTTCGGTGGCTTCGGTGTCCTGACCAGCAAAGACGGTGACCATGTTGTCTGGAAGCGTGCCGTGTTTCAAGGCGAGTGCAACGCCTGGACGTGCCCCGCCTGCGGCACAGCCGCACACAGAATTCACAATTACCATGGTTGTACCGGGCTCTTTAATGGCCGCGTCTACATCGGCAGCCGTTGACAATTCTTTTATGCCGAGACTGGTGAGTTCTTCGCGCATTGGTTTTACAAACATCGGGTCGTAAGCCATCATTCTTCTCCGTGGTGTTCTAATCCGTGGTGTTCTAATACATTCCGCAGGTATTCCATACCCAGCGGGCCGGCAACGGCCGGAAATTCATTGTCAAAATCTTCACGTTTTTGTGCGTCGAGCTCGAAAGCTTTCGTCAGAAAAGGCACGGCGGCAAGGGGCTGGCCCGCGGCGCAAAGGGTCTTAGCGGTGAAGTAGAGTCCGTCGGCGGACTCGGGGTCCAAACGCAGCACTTCTCCAAAAGCCTTCATTGCTTCGACCACTTCGCCGGCTTCGAGCAGGGTAGATCCGAAATCGAACCAGCATTCTTCGTCCGACGGTTGCAGTGCTAACGTTTTTCTATAACAGGTTAGTGCCTGCTCGAGATCACCCATGTTGTAATAAGCATCGGCTTTCGCATACCATAGGTCTGCGTATTCGGGTTCGAGAGCAAGAGCCGAATCGTAATCTTCGATTGCCTTTGCATAACGCTCTGATGCATCGTGGCACGTGCCACGTCCGTACAGCGAAGGCACGTGACGTGCATCTAAAAGCAATGCTTTTGTAAACATTTCTATTGCTTCTTCATACGTTCCACGTTCTTCGAGCGATGTCGCAAGGTTGTGTGCAATCTGAACGTCGGTTGCATCGAGGCGATGTGCCTCGCGATATGCTTCGATAGAAGCATCGAGACGTCCAGTTGCGGCGTGAGCATTGCCAAGGTTATAATAAGCATTTACGAAATCGGACTTCACGGCAATCGCAAGTTCGTAGCATTCTACAGCCTGACGATGAGACCCTTTGCGCCCCATAATCACACCGCGATTAAACCATGCATTTGCTTCGAACGGATCGATCTCGAGGAGCTTGTCATACGTTTCGATTGCTAGGTCGAGTTTTTCACTGCTTTCGTAGCAGAATGCAACTTCGAACAGGGCGTCGCGCTGAAATTGGTCCTGACGCGACAAGTACTGAAACAGACGCAAGGCGTCGTCATACTGTTCGCGCTTCTCAAGGATCATTGCCTTGGTGAATAGAGCGTCGGAATTGTCGGGTTCGATGCGAAGAGCGTGTTCGATGAGTTCGTTTGCTTCTGCAAGCTGACCCAATTGTTCGTGTGCGATGCCTTTGTTGACGCTTAGCTCGACATCGACTGGGTCGAGTGTGTGTGCGTTTTCATACGCACGCAGTGCATCCGGCCAACGTCCGAGCGAGCCGAGAGCAATGCCATACTTATGCCATGCATCTGCAGAGTACGGAACCTGTTCCTTCCACATGCGTGCGAAAGTCAGGGCGTCCTCGAATTTTTGCGTTTCTAGACAGTAGTGTACGATCGTTTCCAGCGATTCTGCCGAAGGCATACCGTTCTGCCAGTCACCACTCGTATGTGCTTCGCGAAAACGTCGGAGAGTCTCGTCCAATTCCTGGCGATTCGGTTCTTCGGCTTCGTCGTCGTATTCAAATTCAAGCATGGTGGACTCCCTATGTGTGAAGCCGCACTCCGACACCACAATGATACTCAAATCGCACCAAAAAACGAGCAACCTTACGCGTCGATAACATCAAATACGAGGAATTTCAGGTATTGGGTCTCTGGCATAGCGAGTAGTATCGGGTGGTCGGGGGCCTGTTCACCGCGGTGCAGAAGACGAAGGCGTTTGCGCAATCGTGCAGCCTCGCGGTACATGATGTCCATAAGCGTCGACTCGGGCACTAGCTGTGTACAACTGGCGGTTACCAGAATTCCGTTCGTACTAAGGAGCTTCATTGCCGTCCTATTGAGTTCGGCATATCCAGCCAACGCTCCCTTAATAGCACTTCGAGCCTTTGCGAATGACGGTGGGTCTAGAACAATGATGTCCCATTGCTCTTCACGGGCAATGCGCGCACGCAAATCATCGAACACATTGGCTTTTTCGAAACGCGCGTTAGTGAATCCGTTGAGCTCGGCATTACGCGTTGCCGCCTCGACCGCTGCCGTCGAGCTGTCTATGCCAACCGCTTCCGCTGCACCGCCCATTGCGGCGTTCAGAGCAAAGCCTCCGACATTGCAGAAGCAGTCGAGCACACGTTTGCCGTGCGACAAAGCACCAACAGTGCGTCTGTTCATCTTCTGATCGAGAAAGTATCCTGTCTTCTGTCCGCCAATCAGATCGATGCGAAGCAGAATTCCATTTTCCTTGATGTCCACCGATTCGCCTACCGATCCCCATACAACTCCTTCGCGCATTTCAATGCCTTCTTTGACGCGTGTTTGCATGGTGTTCTTCTCGATGATGCCTTCAACATCGGGAAATACAGCACGAATCGCAGCAATAATGGCATCGATGCGGATGTCCATACCAGCCGCAAGCATCTGAATTACAAAAACTTTATTATAACGATCTACTATAAGTCCGCTCATCAAATCCGCTTCGCCAAACACTACCCTGTAGGCGCTCTCGCCGGGTAATACACGTTCGCGAAGCGCTTGCGCCTGACGAAATCGTCGCGTAAAAAAGGCGTCGTCGGCGACTTCGACTTCTGCACCTAACATTCGGACTGCGATTTTCGAAATCGGGTTGTAGAATCCCGTGCCAAGCGACGTGCCGTCATACGTGCGTACCCGAGCAAGACTTCCGGCATCGGCCTCGGGCACCTCCACCAGCTCATCACGATACACCCAAAGATGTCCGGCCTTAATCCGTGCCTCTTCGCGGGGCTTCAGCTGTAGTTCAATCATACAGCAAAACTACCGCTCGTAACTTCTGCAGCGTTGAGTTGTTGGTGCTGAATCATGCGTCGCCTCCTTTTCGCGGTGTTTCTCATTCTCCCTTTGTGCTGCTTGGCGCAACGGCAGAATGACGTGTGGTATTTCGGTGGTGGCGCGGGTATCGACTTCTCCTCGGGCATCCCGACCCCTATCCTCGGCCCCTTCTTCACACAAGAGGGGACGGCTTCTGTCTGTGATTCGACGACTGGTGCGTTTCTGTTTACCACAGATGGGAAAACCATCTACGACCGGAATCTTGCACCAATGCCCAATGGGAATAATCTGATAGGGGGCTGGTCGAGCACGCAAAGTGCGCTCATCGTACCCATGCCACGAGCGGCAGGCAAGTATTATGTTTTTACACCTGGTGATTTGAGTAATGGGACGCTAAACGTCTACGGACTGCATTACTCTGTCGTAGATATTTCGCTGAATGGTGGGCTTGGTGATGTCGAAACCAAAAACGTTAAGCTGCTCGATACCTGCGCCGAAAAACTTCACGCCACACGTCACTGTGATGGTGAATCGTATTGGGTGGTTGCTCACGATAAAACGCTGCCTCGGTTCTACATGTATAAGGTCACGTCGCGTGGTGTGTATCCGCCTGTGATTAGTAACGTCGGCAGACAATACGTCAATGCGCAGTTGAAGAATCCGGGTGGGAATTACGGACTCGGCATGATAAAATTTTCTGCATCAGGTAATCTGCTTGCGATGGCAAACCCTCATTCGAAAGTTGTAGAGGTGTTTGATGTTGATCTTCGACGCGGACGAATTTTCAATCCGCGTCTCGTTGATACGGCACGTCAGTTTTATGGCATTGCGTTTTCACCAAGTGAAGAGCTACTCTATGTAACAACATGGAATGAAGTGTTGCAGTATGACGTTACGTCCGTTCCGATTAACACGTCGCGAACAGTGCTCGGTCCAATTGCGTCTGCATCTGGGTTGGAGTTTCGAGGAGGTATCCAGCGTGGACCCGATGGAGTGATCTATGTAGCTGATAGCACATGTCTTCGCCCCATACCATTTCCAGACCAGCGAGGTGCTGCTTGTATGTACATCGGATCGAGTCCGAACGTGCTGCGCTCACCAACACACACGCTCATCGGATTGCCTAACATCATCGACGGACAGTATCTCACTACACAAATTGAACCCTGCCTTTTGCCTGTTGCCGATGTTGTTTGCGACACCATTGTATGCGAACAGTCTTGCCTTGCATTTGAAAACGTTTCTACAACGAACGTCACACGTTATACGTGGGAATTTCAAGGCGGAACGCCTCCTACATTTGAAGGAATGCAGCCTCCGACTATATGCTTTAATACTCCAGGGAAATTTGTTGTGCGCCTAGTCGCGGAAAACAAATTCGGAGAAGACACGATCGCGCGCACAATTCATGTCGTGAAATTGCCATCGATAAGTGCCGGAGCCGATTTCACGTACTGCGAAAACCAACGCGCTCGATTAAACGCGTCCGGTGGCGAACGTTACTCGTGGAGTCCAGACTGGGCTGTAAGCGACCCATCAAGTGTCAACCCGTTTATTACCGATTCGAGTGCAACAACATTTATCGTTACAGGCTGGACGTGGGAAGGCTGCATGAATGTAGACACGGTGATAGCCGAGTATCTGTCGCCTGCAGATCTTATTATAAATAACGTTAAAAATGACATTTCACAGAACGCAACATTTGTAATACGTCATCCGGCAAATAGGTTTGATAGCTGCGATGTATCGGTGCTCTACAACAGTAAATGTATGCACGACCTTACAGTATCTGTCGGCGATGAATTGGCAAGGGGCTCGGTGGCCGATGGTAGAAACTTCATCCGCATGCGCCTCCGCAAACGCCCCGCGGACAACGTCATTGCAACGTTCACCGGTGCCGCAATACTTGGTCCGGTACGCAACGACGTCCTCGAGTGTGTTGTAGAAAATTCCTATGGCTGCCGCACCGTGTTAAACACAATAGGCACCGTAGAGTTCAGTGGATGTGCGCTTAACCTTCGCATGATCAAGGTTAGCGCCAACACAATGCTCACGCGCATGATGTACAACGTCGATGGACGTGTTGTACTAGCGGACGAAATTCAGTACGATCGTTGGGAAGCACAACCTTCGATGCCGTCTACGTCACCAGCGGGTCTCTACATCGAGATTCTATCCATTGGCGGAGAGGTTGTACACAGCCGCACATTCACACACATGACATTTTAGCGCAGCGGTCTAAATTTTTTGTACAGCGGCCTACATCGCGGTTCTGGTACTTACCTATCGTTGTAAAAACAAAAAACCCGCGTTGTTGCGCGGGTTTCTTTTTCGATGAGCCGACTAACAGACTTGAACTGTTGACCTGCTGATTACAAATCAGCTGCTCTACCAGCTGAGCTAAGTCGGCGAGCCACAAATATAAACGTTTGTGCTTGCAATTAAAAGCTGAAAGGGAGTAGTGGTTTGGCTGCTCACGCAGCCGCACCTAAACTATCCCCCTAATCTAGCCCCCTAGCAGCCCCCTAGCAGCCCCTTAAAACAAATCGGGAAACAGCGTTTCCTCGATCTGCTCACACCAGATGTGGCCAATAAGGATGTGTGATTCCTGTATGCGGGCAGTAACGGCCGAAGGGACAATTACACTGGCAGTACAGAGGTTGTGGAGCAATCCGCCCGTGCCTCCGAGGAGGCCAATGGTCGTCATGCCGAGACTATTGGCAACGTTCACGGCTTCGATGACGTTACGCGAAGTGCCACTGGTTGAGAGGGCAATAAGTACGTCGCCTTCCGAACCAAAGGCCTCGACCTGACGTGCAAATACACGGTCGAAACCGTAGTCGTTGCCACATGCAGTGAGTGCCGATGTATCGACCGTAAGCGACATCGCAGCAATTGCGCGACGCTCGACGCTCCCACGAAAGCGAATAACGAGCTCGGCAGCAATGTGCTGACTGTCGGCAGCACTGCCGCCATTTCCGCACAACATGATGAGACGCCCAGCCTGCGCAGCACTCGCGATAAGTGCTCCACATCGCTGAATGTCTTTCGCACAATGTTCTGCTAAATGAAGCTTGGTCGAAACAGACTCACCAATGAGTTCCTGAATTCGTTCGGTATCAAATGTTGTTGCCATGATGCAATCTATGGTTCAGAACAATCAGACGATTAGCAGTATCCGACGATTAGCAGTATAAGGCGATTACCAGTTTATGTCGACGGTTTGGGCGGACGGAGTTGTGATGCAATAACTCCACCTACAACGAGCACGCCGCCGACGATGGAGAGTTGTGAGGGCACTTCTCCAACAGTTAAGGCTACCCATACCGGATTGAGCAGTGGTTCGAGGGTCGTAAACATCACCGCTTGAATTGCCGTGACGTGCACGAGAGCCTTCGTATACAAGATATACGACACACCTAATTGAAGCACACCCATTGCTAACAATGCCCCGATAATGCCCGGGGTAGGAGCGTAGGGTTCAATGAAAGGCAGACAAATCAAGGCTGCAAGCACGTTGCCGAAGAGAATCGACTCAGCCGTAGACACTCCGCGTTGGGCTCGGATGAACAGTGCAACACCCGCAAATGCGACACCACTTAACACAGCAATGGCGTTCCCCACGATACTATCAAAAGCTACTTTCTCGAGAAAAAACACACTCATGCCACACATCACAACAATCACTGCCATCCAGTCGGATGTGCGCAATCGTTCTCTCGTTATAGCAACGCTGGCTAGTGCCACCCATATCGGTGCCGTGTACTGAAGTAGAATTGCATTTGCTGCAGTTGTCATCTTCGTCGCAATTACAAACAGTACCACCGTCGCAGCATACGAGACAATGGCGCCAATCTGCATCACGCTCCACGTGGGCTTAGGCGTGCGAATCCACAACAAAATCACAAGTGCTGCAATTGCGCTGCGTGTGCCCGCAATGGTAAGGGGCGAAAGGGGCAACCACTTGATGAGCACTCCGCCCGTACTCCACAGTAGAGCAGCGATTACAAGCAAAAGAGCGCCTCGATTACGAGGCTCCATTGTATTGTATTTATTTAGCATTGTGCTTTAGCATTCTGCCCTTGGCATACTCACCAATCTGCCGACCGTGCCATACGGTCGTTGCACATGTCACTCATCGCACGAATGTCGACGTGAGAATAATATCCGTTTCTCGGAATGCCTTGCGGCCCTTTGCACGCGATTCGGACCTGAAGCGTGTGCGCACCTTAGAAGCAGCTACGGGATAACGTGTATCGAGAGGCGCTGAAAGTGTCATGTCGTACGTACTGGTTTGCAAGGGAGATTTCTCGGTCCCGGTGCCAGTTTTCTGCTGAATAACTGCGACAACGGTAGCACACGGTCTGGCATTAATTGTGTCTATTCCAACAAACCTCACATTGCCATCGATTCCCTTTGTAGGTGGCTTTGCGACTCCGGGGGACATACTTTTTGCAACGGCCAGTTTGTTTATGGACCAGGTGTCGCCTATTTGAACTGGACGAGATGGGTTAATTATTTCGCTCGCAGATGTGCCGCCCTCCGATCTAATAGCAAGTCGAAGAAGCTCTTCGACTTCTGTTGAAGGGGTTGAGTCGTTTACGGTAAAGGTTGGAGCATCACCGCCGAAGTTTACTAGGACAAGAGCACCCGTGGGTAAAATGTCGATAGTAGCATTGTTTACAAAACGATGAAAGTATCGGATGGTAAGCTTCTTCTCGTACTCTTCGCCATCCTCTGTAACAGAAGTCACCTCGCACATCGCATGAAGGCGCACACTATCGGCGTATGTAGTGTCTGAGCTCGGAGCCCCCGCGACGTCGGAGGCAATACGGAATCGGTAGCTGGCAAAGGTTGTCAGCAGATACTGATCGGTGATCTTGATCTTACGTCCGAGTACGAGGGCAATGCGCTGCGCTGCATCTGAACCGGGAATTGGCTGAGCCTTCGCTTGAATTGCGACGAACGCAGCGCAGGTAGCAGCGAAAACCAAAGAGGTGACGAAAGTAGATACCGCGACTACGACAGCAACCGTGCGCATCAATTGCCGATCTCTACGCCACCGAACACTGCAGTAACGTCGAGAAGCAGGACGGGTCCGTTTACTCCCTCGCTAAACGTGCGTCTGGTTTTGTCTTCGATACCACCAAAGATTGGTGTGCCCTGTACTACTACGTTCCAGTGTGGAGGTACGCGGATTTCGATGCCGCCAAATACTGCGGTGACTGCAAGCATTGCGTTGCCGGAGTCTATTTCTGCATCGCGGAGGTCGAGTTCGATGCCTCCGAAGACGGCAGTCAACTCACCTCCAGCGAAGTTGCGCGACGACACGCGCAGTTCTTGTCCACTAAATACTGCTGAGCGATCTACCCTATCACCGGACACGTTCTGAGTGCTTCCGCCGAAAAAAGCATCACCGCCACTCGTCAGGCTTGCTTTTTTTTTATGACCACGTTTAAACACCAGCGAAATGCCTGCAAGTATGATTACTGCGGGCCAAAAGGCGCTCCAGAAGCCACCTGGGAGCATTCCCAATTCGCTGGCCTGAAGCAAGGCACCGACAAGAAAAAGAACGCCCGACCAAAACCAGTTGGTACGTCCTGTTGCAATCTGAACAACAGCAACGATCATAAGTGCAGTAGGCCACCACGTCCCGAAGAAGTCACCGAAATCGTAGAGCCCGAACGAATTAAGCAACAGAGAAACGCCAAGTGCAACAAGCAGAAACCCAATAACATAACGACCGCCATGGCCAGAGCTGTTCTTGAATTCCATGCGGTAGGTCGTTGAATTAGTAGTGCGATCGTCCATGTTCACCTCAAGTGTTTAAGAATTCGAGCACGGTTACGACAACTTCTCGAATTTGTTCTGCATTTAATTCTGGAAAAATAGGAAGCGCTAACACACGGTCTGCCAAGGCATTTGAGACAGGAAAATGTGCGTCAGGAACATTCATGTATGCATAACATGCCTGACGATGAAATGGCACGGGGTAATAAATCTCTGAGCCGATGCCGCGCGACTGCAAGAATGTGCGGAGTTCGTCGCGACGTTTGACTTGAATGGTGTACTGGTTAAAGATGTGATGGTCTGTTACACCAGAATCTTCGTTCACGGCTTGGGGGAGTAACACAGAATTTTTCTCGTCGAAAGAGATTCGTCCGGTACCTTCACTCAGTCCTTCTTTCACAAACATTTCGGTGTACAGCGCAGCATTGCGTCTGCGTGCCGCGTGCCACTGCGGAAGGTGTTGAAGTTTTACGCGCAGTACTGCGGCCTGCAAGGCATCGAGGCGAAAATTGCCACCAACAAATGCGTGATAGTAGCGCGGCTCCATGCCGTGATTGCGCAATTGCTTAAGGTGCACCGCCAAACCGTCGTCGTTTGTTGTGATGAGTCCGGCATCTCCAAACGCACCAAGATTCTTCGTCGGATAAAACGAGAAACACCCCATGAGTCCGATGCTGCCCACACGACGTCCGTCGGCCCATTGTGTACCAATGGCTTGTGCAGCATCTTCGATAAGCGGGACGCCAGTGTCAAGACATACATCAATCAATCCGGCTATGTCGGCCGACTGCCCAAATAGGTGCACCGGTACGATAGCTTTTGTTCGAGGGGTGATGGCAGCACGAACGAGTGCTGGGTCGATGTTAAATGAGACGGGGTCTACGTCAACAAAGACCGGTGTTGCGCCGAGGCGCGACACACATCCGGCTGTGGCGAAGAACGAGAATGTTGGGACGATGACCTCGTCGCCTGCGCCAATCCCCAACGCCATAAAGGCCATGAGAAGAGCATCGGTGCCGCTCGAAACTCCTATGGCATGTTTAACCTGCAGGTACGCAGCAAGCTCTGCCTCTAGCGCTTCGACCTCAGGCCCAAGAATGCACATCTGCGAAGCAGCAACACGTAGTAATGCATCGTCGATGTCAGTCTTCAGCGTTTGATACTGTAATTTGAGGTCGAGCAACGGAACGGGCATAAATGGCGTCGATAAGTGAACAGGAAAACACAAAACTAGGCAGAACCTCACGACGCCAGTGGCTGACAGCAATTGCTGGCACCCTGGGCTTCGGCCTTATCGCGTCTGTCTTGGCGCGATACATGAGAGCAGATGCGCCTGCACATGCCCAAACCATTGACCTGGGCAACGTCGATGCGCTACTCACACTGGGTTCACAGCGAAGCATGCATGTTGCCAATACACCGATGGTACTTGTGCGGCCAACCGACGCAGCACCGTATGCATTGCTCATGACGTGTACACATGCAGGATGTCCACTCGCCCTCAAACAAAACAAAATCCTCTGCGGATGCCATGGTGGCGTGTTCGACATCGCAGGACGTCCGGAAAAAGGCCCACCTAAAAAGCCCCTTACCCGAATCCCTCTTTGGGTGCAGAACAGCAATGTGTATGTGCGCATACCTGCTAGGCAGAATACGTGAACGTCACTTCTCCAACTAAGCCGATTGCGGAAACGATTGCACGCGTAATTCAAATTCTATCTGGAATTATAATAATACTTATCATCGTTCAGGGTATTACTGGCATCCTGCTTTCGCTGCATTATGTACCCGATGGCGGACCTGCAGAAGTTCGTGCCGGCGAGCCCGCGACAATCGTTCACGCCGAGACCACCGTGGTACGGGGCAATTCTGTAGGGGGCTCCTCGGAAGGGGGCTCCTTTGAAGTGGGCTCTACAACTGGCTCTACAACTGGCTCTACAACTGGCTCTGCAACTGGCTCTGCAACTGGCTCTGCAACTGGCTCTGCAACTGACGCAGCATCCGTACCTGATACACTTGCACACAAGGGTGAATTTGCGCTCGTGCCTGCTGACTCAGATGATGCAGTTCCGAGTGTTGCTGCAGCAAGCGTGAACCTTACGATTGAACACCATGTTGTAGCTGGAAGTGTCATCAGGCGCATTCATCACACGAACACGTTGTTCCTGTTTGTCGCAGTGCTTGTATTGCTGGTGTTGTTTGTGATGCAACGAGTCTGGTTATCGCACGCAGCGCTGTGGTCGATGTTGGTTGTTCTCGTTGTTGTGTTGCTGGCATCGGCGTTTACCGGGCGACTACTTCCCGATGATGTGTATTCATCGGTATCGAGGGCAATTGTCGGACACGAGTTGTCTGAAGCTCCGTTTGGTTCGATACTGACCTCGATTCTGGGACTTAATGCCTCGCAGGTTGCCAGACTTTCGATGCCGTATGCCATACATGCACTGTTCTTACCCATGGTGCTTTCGGTGGGTATTTGTCTGTTATGGAGGCGGATTGGACAACCTTCGATAATATCTGTGGTCGGGGCCGCAGTGGTCATAGCCTTGTCTGCGGCACTGCCAGTCACACATTACGCCGTGAGGGACGTCCTTCGCGACGCCAATGCCTACTCGGTGATGGAACCGTGGTATCCGTTCATCGTCCCTAACACGCTTGTAAACTGGTTTGGAGCAGAACTAGCGGGGTATGTCTCGTTAGCTGCGTTTTCTGTCCTTGTCACGTTACCACTTTGGGTCCGTCGTTCTCGCTGATTCGCAGCATTTCGACCCTTATATTTGCGGTCTTGTGAAACCTCTTAAACGAGGTTGCCCAAACCACTCAATAACGGTAATCCCAAATCTCTCAAAGGACAAGTATGTTAGTCGGTGTACCTAAAGAAATCAAACCGAGCGAAAAGCGCATTGCATTAACGCCTGGTGGAGCAGAGACGCTTCGTCATCACGGACACGACGTGATTGTAGAAACAAACGCCGGCGTTGGCAGCGGCTTCAGCAATGAGATGTACGAAAAAGCCGGCGCGCGAATTATTCCGACAGCGGCCGAAGTGTTTGCTCAGGCGGACATGATCATGAAGGTGAAAGAACCGATCGCACCCGAGTATCCGCTTATTCGCAGTGGACAATTGCTGTTTACGTACTTCCATTTTGCAGCTGCGCGCGAACTAACACAAGCAATGGTCGATAGTGGTGCAACATGTGTTGCGTACGAGACCGTGCAGAAGAGCGACGGGTCGTTGCCTCTGCTTATTCCGATGTCGGAAGTAGCTGGTCGTATGGCACCGCAGGAAGGTGCTAAATATCTTGAACATCCAATGGGCGGCCGAGGCGTACTTCTGGGCGGCGTTCCAGGTACGAAGCCCGCGAATGTGATCGTACTTGGTGGTGGCATTGTTGGAACAAACGCAGCTAAGATTGCAGCGGGTTTCGGCGCACGCGTTACCATCTTCGATAACAACCTCTATCGTTTGCGCTACCTCGATGATGTCATGGCTAAAAACGTCACGACCGAAATGTCAACCATGAGCAACATCCGCGAAGCGGTAAAAGATGCTGACCTCGTTATTGGTGCCGTGCTTATTGCAGGTGCCAAAGCACCACACCTTGTAACACGCGATATGCTTAGCACAATGCGTCCGGGCTCTGTTATCGTCGACGTCTCTGTTGATCAAGGCGGATGTGTAGAAACATGCAAACCCACAACACATGACAACCCAACCTATGTCGTAGACGGCGTGGTGCACTATGGCGTTGCAAACATGCCGGGCGCCGTACCGTACACGTCGACCATTGCATTAACCAATGCAACACTCCCGTACGCAGTTCAGTTGGCGAATAACGGTTGGAAGAAAGCCTGTAAAGAGAATCATGAACTGGCGCTTGGCGTCAATGTAGCCGAAGGTAAGATAGTTTACGAAGCAGTCGCCGAAGCATTCGGTATGACTTACACACCGCTATCGCTGTAATCGAAGACAAAGCTCATGCCCTATAAAGTTCTTATCGACCGACACCTAGGTACACTCAATGCAGCTGTGAAAGCAAATAACGAAAGGCATTTTCACGCACACTGGCCGGAACCACCTAGTGGCAAGATTTATGGTGAAACAGCGAATGCCGATGGTGAAGCTGCCTTTAAAGCGCAACTTAATTCGGCGTTTACAGGGCTTGTACAGAAAGCAACCGACGGACAGGTCGGGGAAGAGATATCTCCGTATGGCTTTGACCTGGGTATTACGTACCCTCATGACCTGCCCGAAACATTGGCTGCACGTGCAACCACGGCACAACAGAAGTGGCAACGCCTAGAGCCATTAGAGCGTGCAGTCATTCTTATCGAAACACTTGAACGTGGTGCCAAGAAGTTTTTTGAGCTTGCGTATGCGACAATGCATACAACGGGACAGGGTTTTGTGATGGGTTTCCAGTCATCCGGACCCCATGCGTTCGATCGAGCGCTCGAAGCCATCGCTATGGGTTATGTGGCGCAGACCTCGTTCGCTAAAAATGTTCGCTGGACAAAGCCGATGGGCAAAATGACGGTGTCCATCGACAAAACATACCGCATCGTTCCAAAGGGTACAAACCTTGTTATAGGCTGCTCGACGTTCCCGGTGTGGAATTCGGTGCCCGGTTTGTTCTCTGCTCTCGTAACGGGTAACAGCGTTATCGCAAAGCCACACCCTGGTGCAGTGTATCCAGCCGCACTTGTTATTGGTTCGATGCAGCATACCATGCAAGAATTTGGGGTAGACCCGCACGTGGTGCAGTTGGCAACTGATACCGTAGAGGCCCCAATTGCTCTTGACCTTGTAAAGCATCCAACAATCCGAGTGATTGATTACACGGGCGGCCCAGTCTTTGGCGAAATCGTTGAGCGGGAAGGGGCGCTAAGGGGCAAACTTGTTATGTCAGAGAAGGCTGGGGTTAATTGCGTGATTCTGGATAGCACCGCAGACCTCGATAAAACACTCGACAACATTGCCTTCTCCTTGAGCCTTTATAGCGGACAGATGTGTACTGCGCCGCAGAACATTTTCATGTCCGAACTAGGCGTACTTGTCGAGGGCACGTATGTAAGCGTAGACGATGTTGCCTTGCAGTTAAGAACGAAAATCGACAATATCGTCCTCAACGAAAAAATGGGTCCGGGTACCCTTGGTGCGCTGCAGAATCCTCGCATTCTTGCGGGACTGAGGGAAGCAGAGGAGTCTGGACTGGACATCATACGTCCGAGCTCACCTCTTCGACAGCCGGGCTACGACGGAGCCTGCTCGGTTACGCCCCTTGTCCTCAAGACCGATCCATCGAGAGCAGATTTATTTGAACGAGAATGGTTTGGTCCAGTATCCTTCATCGTAACTACAAAGAGCTTCGAGCAATCTCTGACCATGGTTGAAAACAGCATCACACGAATAGGTGCGCTCACCGCCCTGGTGTTTACAGTCGACGAAGAGAAAATGCAGCGCGCCGAAGACCTTCTGACCATAGCAGGTGCACCGGTTGCCTTTAATCTTAATAGCTCCGTTTGGGTAAATCAATCTGCAGCGTTTTCCGACTTTCACGGTGCTGGACACAATCCTGCTGGAAACGCAGCTTTTACAGACTTGTCGTTTGTTGCAAATCGGTTCAACTTCGTTGGCGTACGTCGGCAGGTGTAATCGTGCGCGTATTTTTTCGCGGGTAGCGTGCCCGTAAAAACTAATGGATCTCTAAAAATCTTATAGCGCTTGGCTATGCCAAGAGAGCTTGGTCGATGTCGGCAATGAGATCATCGATGTCTTCGATGCCAACGCTTAGACGAACGAGGCCATCGGTTATACCGAGGCGTTCACGTTGCGCAACGGGAATACTGCCATGTGTCATCGACACGGGGTGACAGACAAGCGACTCCACTCCACCGAGTGATTCTGCGAGTGTGAAAAGCTTGAACGCTTTCGTCACTGCAACTGCCTTTTCTCGCGAACCAAGTTCGATAGAAATCATCCCACCGAAACCAGACATCTGTGATGCAGCCAGAGTATGTTGCGGATGCGATGCTAAACCAGGATAGAATATGCGCTGAACAGCAGGATGATGTTCGAGGTGCGCAGCTATCTGTTGCGCATTCAATGCGTGTCGTTCCATACGCACATGAAGTGTCTTCACCGACCTAAGGCAAAGCCAGCATTCGAGCGGACCCGGCACTGCTCCAACTGCATTCTGTATGAAGCCCAACTGTCCTGCAATGTCGGCGTTGTTCGTTACAACGACGCCATGAATAAGATCGCTATGTCCACCCAGATACTTTGTTGCGCTGTGGATTACAATATCGGCGCCAAGGGTTAGGGGTCTCTGAAAGAAGGGGCTAGCAAAGGTATTGTCTACCACAAGTACAGCACCTCCGGCATGTGTTACTTCGGCAACTCCGCGCAAATCTGTGATGGTCATCATCGGATTTGTTGGCGTTTCTGTGAACACCATTTTTGTCGAAGGTGTCATTGCCGATGCGACGTTCGTAACGTCTCGCATGTCAACAAACGAGAACGTAATGCCATAACGCTCAAGCACTTTTGTAGCGAGTCTGTAGGTTCCACCGTACATGTCTTCGGCCATGATGACGTGGTCGCCGCTCGAAAGAAGACGCATCACACTATCAGTCGCAGCTAGTCCGCTTGCGAACGCAAATGCCTTTGTGCCTTCTTCTAACGCTGCTATACATTCTTCCCAACGCGAGCGAGTGGGATTTGCAGTGCGCGCATACTCATAACCCTTGTTCTTACCTATCTCTTCCTGAGCGTAGGTAGAGGTTTGGTAAATAGGCACTGTAACAGCGCCTGTTAATTCGTCAGGCTGCTGACCAACGTGGATTGCTTTAGTACTGAATTTCACGCTGAGTGTCAGCGAGAGAGGAAGAACTTCTGTGCGCCGCGGAACGCACTGCCTTGAGCGATGCAGATATACACGCCCTCGGGAAGGTCATTAATTGGCACAGAATAGTCGTGTTGTCCACGTGATGCATAGCCGCGGTAGACGTCGTGTACCTTCTTGCCAAGCATGTTGTAGATGCCGACATCTATAGTCTGCTCATCATCGTACAGGTCGATTCTTGCAGAGAAAATGTCAGAAGTGGCACGAACATACACGATGCGACTCTCTTTACGACTGGAGTCGGCACCATTTTGAGTTCGTAGAGTTTTGCCCGCGCTTGTCGCAGCTTTCGAACCACGAGCAACAGCAGCTAACGTTGCTTCAACAGCACCAGTGTACGGTGTACCATACTTAATCACTTCGGCAGCGCGACGCTCTTTTGCCGTTGCTGGCTTTGTTGTCACGACCTTCTTGCTCTTATCTGCAAATGCAGTTGTAGTGCCAACAAACAACATACACACCAAGACCAGACACCAAACAGGGAGTCTGAGTCTGAAGTGTGAAGCTATATGGGCGGCAGAAGGGTTCATGGATGCAACAAATGTAATCACTGGGGGACGAATGGCCAACGGCGCATTCATACGAACGGAGTCAAACAATGTGCCGAAACGAAGAACGGCGACCCTTTTAGATCGCCGTCCAGTGACAGTACTTAAGCTTCAACGGTTACATCGGTCGAAAATCGACGCCAAATTAGTCGTCGACACGCGACGCTACGTGCTTAGTCGATGATGACAATCCGTTGAGTTTTGACAAAGTCGAGTGTGCGCATCCGCAGGAAGTATGCGCCATTCGGAAGTCCCGCAGTTGGTGCACTTAGGGTGTATTCGCCTGCTTCTACGTTTCCGTCGATGAACTTGCGAATAACATTACCTTGTGCGTCGACCATGTCGATAGAAGTAGGTGCAGAGATACCAACGCCGAAGTCGAAGGATAACGTTCCATCCGATACCGGGTTTGGTGCAGGTGGAGCCATCGTGGTCTGAGTACCAGAGATGGCGACAACCCGACGAACAAGTGCGCAATTGAAGATTGCTGTGGAATCGCCAGTGGTTGTTGTGACGATGCACGGACGTGGCGGTAGGACTTCAAGAGTCTGAGCGGACACAAAATTGCTGCCTAGGAGCAGCGTTACTTTGAAGTCAAAGAGGCCCGTATTTGCTGAAATAGCTGGACCAGAAAGTACAAAGCTCATGCGTGCCATCGTTGGATCGACAGCATCCGTCGTTACAACGGGCTGGGCAACGGTCCAACCTGCCAACGTCGAAGTTGTAGTCCCAGGGATGTATACAAGCGAGTTCGTTTGGTAAAGAACGTCAACCGTTAGGTTTGTGATGTTCCCTGGGGTCCACAAAGCACTTGCGGTTGCGACTGAGAAGAGTACGGTTGCTCCTGGATTTCTTGTTTGGCCAGGAGTCATGTCATTTGTGAGATCGAACGAGATCGGGACAACGTAGCCAATTCCAGTTGCGTTCGAAACTGTACCTAGGCGAAGCTCATTGACATCACCTTCTTGATAATTCTTGACTTCGAATTGCGCAGAGTAAGCGCGGTCTGCCCATGGAGCCGCGTTAGGCTCTGTTGGAGTAAACCGAACTGCCACCTGAACATATTCACCAGCAGGAATCGAGACAGGAAGCGTGGCTGCTGCGCCATTCTGACGTGTAATACCAGTCACGACAAATGCCGCAGCGTCTGGTCCGACAGCATTTATCTCACGAATTTCAAGCGGTGTAAGGCCACCACCAGTATTCGTAATCCTGAATTCCAGAGTTGGTGTTTCACAGTTAGCAAGTTGTCGTCCGTACGGAAGATCGGTTACAACAATGTCTGGACCCGAACAGCTACCTATGTTAAATGCCTGAGTAGCCTTCACAGGGTTCACAACACTTGAGTCTGTTCCATTACCAGGGACAGCATCGTGTAAGATTTCGACAACTGCTTGTGATGCCAGATCATTGCCCGCCGCTCTTGTGTATTGAACAGGAATCGAGAACGTACCCCCAACAGCTAGAATAACCAACGGTAGTGGCGGAAGGGTTGGCATCTGCCAAGCCGTAAGGTTTGTGCCCGCTGCGAACGCAATACCCTGTATCGTTAGTGGCATTGTGCCAAGATTGGTAATGACCAGACTTCTCGTAATAGGTTGTCCGTATGGCGTTTCAGCACATGTTGCATCCCAGCCTACAAGTGCGATTTGTGGCAAGATGCCTTCGCCCTCAAGGTCGGCGGTACGCTGCGCTGATGGCTCGTCAAAGACAGGCTTCATTGGAGCGACGTAGACTATTTCGGCTGCTGGACGGAACAGTACAAGAACTTCAGCCGAATCGTTGGCAACACCATTGGTGCCAACAAGCGGTAGTGAGGTAACAGGCTGGCCGCTACTATAGACACCAACAATTTGGAAGACATAGTTTGTTGCATCCGATCCCGGAGGATAGAATTTTGTGCCATCCATGAACGTTACGTCGCGCAACGTAAGTGACTGGTTGCCGGTGTTGTACACATAACCGAGCGCTTGGTGAACCGTGTTTACACGTCGCTGACGCCAGTTGTATCCGATGATGTTTGGTCCAGGTTCTTGCGTGTCACCCGTCCATGTAGAGATACTATCGCCCGACGCAGCATTAGATGACAATGTGATGTCCTTGTCGTCCACGCCGATATCGCCACGTTGGTAGCATGCTCTCTCTAAGTAGATCACGCCCTTTGGTGGAATTCGAATCGGCAGCACTGGTGTATAAGGGTTCGAAAGATTGAAGTTCGTACCCTGATACCCTTGAATGTCGGTAATGACGAGCGTGTCGCTACCCGGATTTTCAATGCGAACACTTCCACAACGCAATTCATTTACACCTACAGTACCGGCATCAAAGTCATCAACCTTGATTTTAGGTTCGAGTGCAAAGCCTGTGATTGGAAGTCTGAACTCGCTACAACCCGACTTCACAATAAGGGTATCAACGTCAACACCAACGGGTGCGAGCGTGCTGTCGTGTGATGCATCGTATTCAATGGTAAACGAATGAGCCTGACCCGGAGCTAGTGTCACGCCCGGAGGAATGGCACCAGAAGTTATTTTGTACTGTGCGCCGGTCTTCAAACGTAATTCAGTAACAGCTATGGGATCGACCTGACCGTTAGAGACGGTAGCTGAAAGGGTCGGCTTCGTACCTACCCGTCGTTTTCCAAACGTTAGGGGTGTGGGATTAAAGATCAGTTTTGCGGCGAAGTAGAATACGGTGTCATACGTCACGTTCACCCCACCATCCTGATTATTGCTACCGAAGTCTGAGACGCGGATTTCAGCATACGCATCGAGACCCTTGTCAATGACTTCCAAACGGAATTTGAAGTCCTTATATGATGATTCTCTTGGAAATGTCTGCGCGGTTTGCAGCACGATGCGATAGTTCGTATTCGGAGCCCCTTCCACAAAGTCGATATCACTAATACCAGTTTCTACCTGGTCGCTGTCTTTTGGAGGCGAGGTTGGTGGGCTCGGAATGTTGCGGAATTCGGTAGCACGGAAGTCGTAGTCACCACACGAATCGATCTCAGTGAGAACGGGAGCAAGTGTGTCGAACGATGTGGTTGGACGGAATCCGGATGCTGCAGGCCATCCGTACGCATCAGCCGCACCGAAGCCGTAGATGTAACCTCCGAATCTAATTTTACCATTACATGTTATCGTATGCGATTTCCCCGACGAACCAAACTCAACTGTACACCAGTGAAGATTGTCCCCACCAGGCATACGAGTAAAGAGTATTCGAGGTACATCAGCGTTAGGGTGACTCCATACCGGAATGCTATCAACAGCAAGCGACTTTAAATTGTTGATGTATTCAGGATCTGCGGAATCTGCCCAGACTATAAGATTTAGTCTGTGCTTTCCGAATTTTCCGGCAGTAGGTGACTGGAAAATTGTTGAAGTAATGAACTGCTCTTTCGGTACGACGTTAATCATGAATGGGTCAAGAATGGGATCGCCGTCCCAGGATTGTGAACAGGAATACTGCATCACAAAAACAGGTTTATCGGCATTCCAAACACTAAAACCGCTCGTTAAAGCTGTCGGAGCTCCCGATTGGTCAACGTCTGCAAAATCGCCTGCCTTCGCAAGAACACCTCCACCTTGCCCGAGCAGAGCTTTTGATGCCTTGTCGTAATACTTAAGGCTCCACTTTGTATTAGCTTGCGAAGCAACCACACGAAAAACGTCGCCTTTACCAATGCCATTTAAGTTCTCACGCTTGTACTCGACGGTCGCATAGCGTTTACCCCAGTTATTTACCGGGGGCATCATCTCAACCAAGTGATTTCGACCGTTACCGAACACTAGAAGATTCGGCATCGTCGTCCGCTCGTGGAAGGGAAGAAATCCTACCGGTTTGGTGCTCCGGATTCTTGATCCTGTGAGGTCAAACACCCCCCGCGTCTGACCATCACCTTTCACCATATACACCTCGCCTTCATCTAGAGTAACGGCGATACGATTCCCAGTATTTATGCGTTTGCCGCCAGCAGTTCTTGCGTCAAGTTCACCTACACCACGTAGGTCAATGTCGAGCTGGGTGCCGTTTTCCTTGGAAATAACTAGGAAGCCACCGGCCCAGGTCTGCCTTTCCCTGAAATCGTAATACGAGCACGAGATATAGTCCATGCCCCAGGATGCCGTTGGAATTGCGAGATAACCATCAGAAGTAAAAGGCTTTGAATTCAGCACATAAACTGAAATTGGTTGCTTCGAAGTTATTCGAACGGCTTTCTTAACGGGTACTTCAAACTCACGCACTTCCCAAGCCCAATTCGTCTCGCCTTTCTTATCAGAAAGGGTAAGGATGTCTCCTTTCGTGACTTTACGTGTGAATTGGCGCTGACCTCCTGCGTCATATACCAGAACATCGGTATCGTAGGCCGATGCGATATAGATCTCAAGTTCATCAACACCGTACGGTGTAACCTCATTCGGAGGAATGGAAATCCAGAATTCCTTGCCTTGAGCACCATTGATGCTCAGCAATTCTTCTGCTTTGAATTTCTTTTTCTGAGCAAGTGCGTCGCTGGTGAACGATGCAAATGCCACTACTACCATTAGTGCAGTGAGTATTCTAACTGACCTCATCTTTTCCTCCGAAAACCGCATTGTTTCTGCACAAAATTTTCTTGGGTTGACTTCGATGCGTGCAATCGGGCACACGTAACCATGCTATATAACAAAAAGTAACGTGCATTGTTACGTCGAACCGCAAGAAAGCTGACAGATCGCCATTTATCTATCGAGTTATTACAAATGGAGTCGCAAATGACGTCTGGTTCGATGTCACCAAAAGGATGTACGATCCAGTGGCAATTGCAGATATCGACGCGCGAAAACTCGTCAAACCCTCTGCCAATCTCCATGTCAGAACCACCGCTCCACGAGTGTCAACGACCTGAAGCGTAGATCCAGGGCCGGTTTGCTCGGCAAAAAGGACATTGAACATGTCGATAGCTGGTTGCGGTGAGACCTCGAAACGAAGCACCTCTAGCAATTCTTTGACGTCGATAAGCGTGTTGGCGGTCCACACAGAAACACTATCTCCCAAAACCGCATTCGACGAAAACGTTACAGCGACTTCTGCGACGCTCGAAACGGACTGTTCGAAGCAGACATTGCGCAGGTTCACGCTTTGTCCTGGCCTTACCGTAATGGGAAGGGGCGTAAGTAAGGGGCTCGAGAGGGAAAAGTCGGACGTTTCATATCCCGTTAGCCCGGTAACAACAAGCGTGTCACTACCAGGATTGGTAATCGTAAGAGGTTTGCAGGTGTTGACACCTGGTGCTACATCACCGAATGGCAGGTCCATTACGGCAATGCGAGGTTGTACAGCAAAGCCTGTGACAACCGAGTGTATTTCGCCGCAGCCTACCCCGATTATCAATGTATCAAAGTCGATACCAACAGGCGTTGAGGCACTATCATGTAATGCATCGTATGCAATTGTAAGCGAGTGAGACGCGTTTGGCTGTAGTTGCAATTGCGAGGTGATTGCACCCAACGTAATTGTAAAATGAACACCTAACCTTAATCGTAAACTCGAAATTGTGATGTCATCGGGCGACATATTTGTGAAGCTGAGTGTACGAGATGACCCAACACCCACGTGTGCTAGTCCCCGTTAGTTCGTAGAAGAACTAGCGATTGTCAGTTGATAGAAAAGTTTGTGAGTTGTGCAGTCCTGAACAGGGGTTGAGGCAACGATACGTTGTTTTTCCGTAAGTACTCAGCAGGCGACAGGTATCCGGTGCCGCTGTGAATGCGCTTGTGATTGTAAAATTCTACCCACCGTGTGAGCAGTTCGTTGGCATGGTGCAGATCGGTGAAGGTATACTGCCGACAGATAACGCTCTCAACGATGCTGTGATACGATTCGATGTGCGCGTTCTGTTCTGGGGTTGCCGGTCGTGTGAACTCATGCTCGATACCTGTCGTTTTGAAGTGATCACGCACGAGATGTGAGACAAACTGACTGCCATTGTCGCTACGCACCGTAATCTTCGTTACCATCGGAAGCGTGCACTGGATGTCCAGAAACAGAACCACGACATCGGCCTTCTTGATACTCCACTGCATCAGCCATCCGACATTGTACCGACTCTTGACATCGATGACTGTAAGCATCATGGCGTTCCGTCGTTGACCATGAATGTGCATGTACTTGATATCGAACTCAAGGTGCGTCAGCGGCATCGTCGGATTCGGCACCAGGTCCTTGACCCATTGCTTCCTCACCTTGCTGCGTGAGGGCTTGCTGTGCAGTAACGCGTGCTCGTCCATGATGCGGTAGACCTTCTTCTTGTTGATCACGAACGTATGCTCATGCTGGAGCCACTTCGTGACCTTGATGTAGCCATAGTCGACGAATTCCTTCTCCAGCTCTGCTGTGATTAGGTCTACGAGCTGTTCCTCTGTCCACACCGTACCCTTGGCATCCATCGTCGTTGTTGTTGCACTCCGGCCTCGTTTGCCCGCTGTAGGCTTGTAGTAAAAGCTACTTTCAGCGACTCCCGCAATCTTTAGCACTGCACGTGTACTCTGCCCTTCTGTGACATACTCACGTGCGATCATGAGCCGCTCCTCATGCGTAGTTCTGTTTTTTTTAGCAGACTATCCTTGATCCGCAATGCCAGGGCTTGCTCTGCGATCATCTCCTTCAACGCCTGATTCTCCACGCGCAGCCGATGCGTCTCTGGATCCTCCTTATACACGTAACCCAACAGACCAGCTTCACCCAACAACTGGTGCTTCTTCTTCCAATCGTGTATTTGACTGGCCGCTATGCCATGCTTGCGGCTTGTCTGTGCAATACCGTTACGTTCTGCCTCTTCCAGGATCGCAAGCTTTGTTTCCTTGCTCCAGCGACGATGTGTTCCCATGGTGTACTCCGTTGTAATTCGAATCTACAATCAGGAGTCCTCCTACAGCTAATTGGGGGGCTAGAAAGCACACGATGTTTGCCAAACGATATGTGCCCGCTCAATCCGCTAAGCTTTGGTGCCGTATATCGAGCAACAAATGCTGCTTGGTTAGGTGATCCAGTGGTTGTGTTGTAACCATCGTCAAGGACAAGAACACGTGCAAACGCATCCTTCGTTTTGTCAATAATTTCAACACGAAATCGAAAAGTCTTGTACGTAGGCACCGAACGCAGAATTGTGTCGGTAACAAGCACCAAACGAAAGTTCGAATCAGGCTGTGCTGGGTCAAAAAATATTTGACTAATTCCACTCTCTACCTGGTCGGTGCGAAGCGGTGGAGTTGTTGGTGGGTTTGGAATGTTGCGGAGTTCGTTTGCAACAACATTGTAGTCGCCGCACACATTGTCAACCACAAGTACAGGAGGCATCGTGTCTATAGAGGATGTTGTTCGATAGGCAGAAGCTGCAGGCCATCCGTACGCATCAGCGGCGCCGTATCCATACAGTTGTCCGCCAAAACGAACCTTGCTATTTGAAATAAGTCTGAGCGATTTACCGGTCGTGCCTAATTCAATTCGTACCCAATGCAAGTTCTGGTTGCCAGGCATGTGGTTAAACAACAAGGTGGGTACCTGGGACGTTGGATGATTCCATACAGGCACACTGTTAAGCTCAAGCGATTTTAGATTGTTGATATAGTTAGCATCGGCAGTATCAGCCCAGACAATTAAATCCAGAAAGTGCTTGCTAAATTTTGCAGCAGTTGGTGTTTCGAACAACGCGTCCGAAACAAATTGTTCTTCCGGAACTACACGAATCATGAACGGATCGAGAGATGGATCGCCGTCCCATGACTGCGAACACGAATACTGCATAACAAGTATCGGTTTATCTGCTTCCCAAACGCTGTATCCAGACGTTAGCGCTGTTGGTGCCGTTGACTGAATGATGTCGGCAAAGTCACCAGATTTTGCCAATGTTCCACCGCCCTGACCCATTAATGCCTTCGATGACATGTCGTAATACCTTACTGTCCACTTTGTGTTCGGTTCTGATGCCACAACGCGAAACACGTCGCCTTTTCCTATGCCGTTCAGATGCTCTCGCTTGAATTCGATTGTGGGGTAACGCAATCCCCATGTATCGACGGAAGGGAGCATCTCACTCAGGTGATTACGTCCGTTACCAGCCACAAGTAGATTCGGCATCGTTGTCCGTTCATGGAACGATATCAGTCCTACAGGTTTGGTGCTGCGAATACGCGTCCCCGTTAGATCAAAAATTCCGCGCGTTGTGCCGTCGCCCTTCACCATGTATACTTCGCCTTCGTCGAGTGTAACGTTGAAATGGACACCAGTATTGATTTTTTTTCCGCCTGCAGTTCGGGCATCGAGTTCTCCCACTCCACGCAATTCGATGTCGAGATGTGTACCATTTTCCTTTGCGACTACCAGAAAGCCCCCTGCCCAATTCCTGACTTCTCTAAAGTCATAGTAGGAGCAGTGTATGTAGTCTGTGCCCCACGCTGCTGTAGGAATTGCCAGATACCCATCGGAGGTTGTAACCTTCGAATTCAGCACGTACACCACGATCGGATACTTGGATGTAATTCGAATACCTTTTTTGATGGGCACTTCGAATTCGCGCACCTCCCAAGCCCAGTTTGTTTCGCCGAGAGAGTCTGTCAGGGTCGTGATATCGCCAGCCTTGACTTTACGTGTGAACTCCCGTTGAGCGCCTGCGTCAAAGACCTTTACGTCTGTATCGTACGCAGAGGCAATGTAGATATCGAGCTCGTCGACAGGAAAAGGTGTTAGTTCGTTCGGAGGTATGGCAATCCAGAATTCCTTGCCCTGGGCCGCATTCAAGCCGAGGAGTTCATCTGCCTTTGGTGTTCGTTTTTGGGCGGTAAGGCCGACCGAAACGAGGAATGAGAGGCATACCAACAGATGGCGTTTAGAAGTTGTCATAACAGACCCAAATACTACAGACATAACCGAAATACACACGATGGATAGCGAGCAAAAAGCGTACCGCCAATTCTGCTAGACCCAAATCAGAGGCCGTCTTCGTAGTTTCGCGACCCCTACCACCGATAGATAAAGCCGATGAGCACGACAACCGTCGAGCAGAAACAGTCGCTAGACTTTAATACAGCGACATTCGAAAACCGCAAACACAAGCCAGAAGAGTTCGCAGAGATTGCGAATGAGATACGGCGGGACATCATTCGTGCGCTGGTGCGTGCGGGGTCTGGACACAGCGGGGGGCCGCTCGGGTCCTCTGACATCTTCGCAGTGATGTACTTCGGTGGCTATATGCGCTACAAGCCCGAGGACATGAGCTGGCCAGAGCGCGACCGGTTTGTGCTGTCCGCGGGACATATGTGTCCGGTGCAGTACTCCACCATGGCCAACGCAGGCATGTTCCCCAAAGTTGAAATGGGGACACTTCGCAAGTACGGATCGCGCTTGCAGGGTCACCCCGGACGCGATATGCACCTGCCTGGGATTGAGACGAGCTCGGGTTCGCTCGGACAAGGCATTTCGATTGCCGTGGGCATGGCAATGGCTGATAAACTAATTGATAAAAATGACAGACGTGTGTTTACGCTTACAGGCGACGGAGAATTGCAAGAAGGTTCTGTTTGGGAAGCTGCGATGTCGGCATCACACTATAAGCTCGACAACTTCTGTTGGATAATCGACAACAACGATTGTCAGATCGATGGTCGTGTACCCGACGTAATGAACGTGTATCCTATCGACGACAAATGCCGTGCATTTGGCTTCGATACTATTGTTGTGAACGGTCACGACTACGCCGACCTGATGCGTGGCTTCGATCATTTCCTCGATAATCAGCGCAACGGCACAGGCAAGCCCACATGCATCATTGCGCGCACATTCATGGGCAGCGGCGTGTCGTACATGAGCGACAAATACGAATGGCACGGCAAGCCCCCTACAGAGGAACAAGCGAAAGCTGCACTACTGGAATTGTCAGAAGCCCCTTAGAACTGTCAGAAGCCCCTTAGAATTGCCGGAAGCCCCTTATCACAACACAATCAATCTGCTCTGTCGGAATAGAATAGTAAAATGACACCCACACTTCTCGGATCAAAACCAACACGTCATGGTTTCGGTGACGGACTTGTAACGCTTGGCGAACGACATAGCAATGTTGTTGTGCTCGGCGGCGACATCACGGGCTCTGTGCTCACGTCGCTGTTCAAGGATAAATTTCCTGACAGGTTTTTCAGCATTGGTATTGCTGAACAAAACGCGACGACCATTGCAGCCGGACTCGCCCTGTCGGGTAAGATTCCGTTCTTCGCATCGTATGGTGCATTCTGTGCCCTGCGTAACGCAGACCAGTTGCGCATTAGCGTGTGTTACAACGAAGCAAACGTGAAGATTGGTGGCGGACATGCAGGCATTAGTGTCGGACCCGATGGTGCCACACACCAGATTCTCGAAGAAGTCGCATTCCTTCGCACGCTGCCACACATGACGTTGCTCGTGCCTGCTGACTACGAAGAAGCAAAAAAGGCAACAATTGCAATGGGCGAAATGGTGGGTCCGGCATACATCCGCTTCGGACGTTCCCCGGTACCACTCTTCACAACTCCAGACACGCCATTCGAAATTGGAAAAGCACAAGTCGTGCGCGAAGGCAACGATGTTGCGCTCATCGGCAGCGGCGCTCTCGTATGGGAATGTGTGCTCGCCGCAGAAGAGCTCGCCAAGAAGGGCATTCAAGCACGCGTTATAAATGTCAGCTCAATCAAGCCATTCGACTTCGCTACGGTAACTGCGGCAGCTCGCGATTGCGGTGCAATTGTAACTGCCGAAGAACATCAGGTGCATGCAGGTCTTGGCGGTGCCGTTGCAGAATGCACAGGCAAAAACGCACCTGTGCCAATCGAATTTGTAGGTGTGAAAGATTCGTTCGGTGGGTCGGGTGAACCCGAAGAGTTGATGGAAAAATTTGGTCTTACATGGCGCGAGGTGTACGCTTCTGCGCTCGTCGCCATGCAACGTCGTGATAAGGGGTCCACAGGCGTCCGGGCTATCAAGGATGTCGCTACGTACCAATAACATCGACATCGCCGATCCGCTCTTGTTGCGCATCGGTGCTCTTGCACAGGAGTCGCAAACACGCATCTACGTTGTAGGGGGCTTCGTGCGCGACGCACTCATGGGGCGCGCGAACACCGACGTAGACATCACGGTTGTTGGCGACCCATTAGAGTTTGCAGATAGAGTAGCAACACTCTTTCGCACAAAAGCAATTCATTACGAACGCTTTCGCACTGCGCTTGTACCTGTGGGTGAACGCAACGTTGAGTTTGTAGGCACACGCCTCGAACGTTATGATGCAGACTCGCGTAAACCCATCGTTACCGAAGGCACGCTCGAAGATGATTTGCGTCGACGCGATTTTACCGTCAACGCAATGGCTGCATCGCTACACGCCGACAACCTCGGCGAAATAATCGACCTGTGGCATGGCGCAGAAGACCTAGAAGCAAAGGTGCTTCGCACGCCGCTCGACCCCATTGTTACGATGGAGGACGATCCGCTACGCATGATGCGAGCAGCACGCTTTGCAGCGCAGCTCGACTTCGTTGTCGACGAAAAAACACTGCGCGCTATTCAGTCGATGGCAGAAAGAATTAAAATCGTTTCGCAAGAACGCATCACCGATGAGTTCATGAAGATTCTTGCGTCGCCGAGACCGAGCGTCGGACTGATGATTTTGCATGAAACCGGACTCCTTGCGCATATTTTTCCGGAAGTCGAAGCACTCGCAGGTGTAGACCTCGTGCGTGTAGGCGAGCGCGAATACAGACACAAGGATGTTTTCAGACACACACTTCAAGTTGTAGACAACGTGTCTGCCATGTCGGACAATGTGTGGTTACGTTTTGCAACACTCATGCACGACATCGCAAAGCCCCGCACAAAAAGGTTTGTGCAAGGCACGGGGTGGACCTTTCACGGACATGAAGAGGTGGGGGCTCGCTGGCAGGACAAAATTTTCCGTCGCATGAAGCTACCGCTACAACATCTCGAATACGTGCAGAACCTTGTGCGCCTTCATCAGCGTCCGATGAAGCTTGTAGACGACGGCGTTACCGACTCAGCAATACGACGACTGGCAGTTCATGCAGGTGATGCTATTGAAGACCTCTTTATGTTGTGCAGAGCCGACGTCACAACAAAAAACCCGCGCCTTGCAGAGAAGTACGTTCACAACTACGACATCGTCCGCGACAAAGTCCTCGACGTACAAGAGCGCGACCACCTGCGTGCCTTTCAGAGTCCGGTGCGCGGCGAAGAAATCATGGAAATCACCGGCCTGCCTCCGTCCCGCACCATCGGCTACCTGAAGTTCATGATCGAAGAAGCAATTCTCGAAGGCACGATCAACAACGAATACGAAGCAGCAAAAGAATTTCTCGTCGCGAATCTGCAGGGCTGGCTCGCACAGGCCGATGCTGCATCGTTTTCGAGAAGAGGCACAACTTCATGAACGGTACGATACTCGAATACGGAGGCTTCACGCCACTAATTCACGAGAGTGTGTTTGTTGCGCACGGAGCAGTCATTCTTGGCGACGTTCAGATCGGCAAGGATTCTAGTGTCTGGTTTAACACGGTCATCCGTGGTGACGTGCACTGGATTCGCATTGGTGAACGCACGAACATTCAAGACCTGACGATGCTGCACACAACGCATAAAAAACATCCGCTCTCGATTGGGAATGATGTTACGGTCGGACACTGCGCGATGCTACACGGGTGCACCATAAACGACTTCGCTCTCATTGGCATGCATGCAACCGTACTCGACAAAGCGGTTGTCGAAAAGTATTCTATGGTAGCAGCAGGAGCGGTTGTCCTCGAAGGCTTCACTGTCCCCGAAGGCACACTCGTAGCAGGCGTACCCGCACGTGTAGTCCGCGAGCTTACCGACGAAGACCGCACAAAACTTGAACAGTCTGCGCAGAATTACATCAACTACGTTGCGAGTTACCGTGGCACATTACAACTATAAGTTTACCGTGGCCAATCACAACTATAAAAAAGGTTACTGTGGCTAAACAAAATTCTCTTGGTTCTGCACTACTCATCATTCTGGGGTCGTGCTTCTTTGCCATGCTAATTATGGTTATATCAAGCATTATAACAGGTGATCTGCTCTACTTGCTTGCAGGGGCACTGTTTCTTGCATCAGGAATTGTGAGTGTTGTCGTTATTAGAAACCTGCAACGCAAGATCGACGGACCTACTTCATGACCATGCCACAGGGACTCGGCGCCGAGATTTTGCCTCGTCTGCGCGCAGAGATACAGATAGACGTGCACCGCGAAGACGGGCAGGACTTCTTAATCCTAAGCGATACGTTTGGTATTGCAGAAGGTCCGATTATGATTGGTGCCGACATGGTAGACGTCCTCGAAGCTTGCGACGGCGTTACGACCATTGCCGAAATCGCGGCAGCGTCGAACGTAGAACCAGACGGACCCGAGATGACACGCCTTATGATATTCCTCGGCCAGCTCACAGAGATGGGCTACATGGAAGGCATCTACGCCGAAACCCGTGCCCGCAATGCCATCGAAGAATTCGTCAGCGCAACAATTCGTCAGCCAGTCTGCGCAGGCAATACGTACTCCGCCGATCCCGACGAACTTCATAAACAATTAGACGATATGCTGAACCTAGTGTCTACATATGAAACTGCAGGCGCTTCTAACGCAGATACTTCTGATGCAGACTCTTCGGCTAACAAAGCGCTTTCGTCGACAACTAGATGCGTGATTATCCCGCACATCGACTTTCGTGTAGCACCAGAGATGTACGGTCCGTGCTTCAACGCCATCCGTAACTCGACCGCCGAACTCGTGGTTATGATTGGCACCTCGCACTATTGGGGTCAGCACCGTTTCATTCTCACTGAAAAAGATTTCGCAACACCCATCGGCACGGTCAAGAACGACAAGTCGCTCGTGAGCGAACTACGCGACGAACTTGCTGCCATCGATGCCCGTTATCCGGGCGAACCACATCCGTTGCTTGCACCAAACGATCTTGCGCACAAGCCCGAACATTCGCTTGAACTGCACGCAGTGTTTCTGCAGCACTTGTGGGGCGCAGAACTTGACGCTGACGGCAACGAAGTTGAAGGCAGCGGCAGACCCTTTACCATCCTTCCTATTCTCGTGAGTGGTATTCAGGACTATTTCTCTGTCGAGGGGGCGCCTTCGGCGAAGGGTCCGTTACACGACGCCATCGAAGCCATCCGCGACGTGGTTGCTGAGTCGGGCAAAGAAGCATTGTGGCTCGTAAGCGGCGATCTGTCGCATTTCGGAACTCGGTTTGGCGACGAAACACCAGCCCTCGACATGATGGCAAGCGTCCGTGAGGCCGACTCAGAGCTGCTACGTCACCTAGCCGCGGGCAACGCCGACGCCTTCTACAATGCCGTCCGTGACGCAGGCGACGCCTACCGTATTTGCGGTCTGGCACCTGCCTATGTGGCCCTCGAGGCGCTTAAACCCGGGGCTGGTGAGGTAGTTGCCTACGACATGTGGGACGATTCGGAGACAGGTAGCGCCGTGAGTTTTGCTGGGATTGCATACCGATAGACGCGAGATACGTGGACAAAAGCCCCTTTTCGAGCCCTCTAGCCCCCTTCCCCTTGCCAATTCCGCCCAAACAGTTATCTTAGCCGGCTCTAGAAGAAACAACGACGCTATTATGGACCAAATACAATTCGGTAAAATCACAAAATCTATTCGCGATCAAGATGTGACTCGTGAGTGGTGGGTTGTCGATGCAGCAGGGCAAACTGTGGGCCGTTTGGCTACGCAGATTGCGACGCTGTTACGCGGCAAGCATAAGCCACTGTTCACACCTCACGTCGATTGCGGCGATTTTGTAGTTGTTATCAACGCAGAAAAAATCGTTCTCGAAGGTAAGCGTACCGAACAGAAAGAATACTTCCACAGCACGCTCTATCCGGGTGGTGGACGTTTCCGCAAGTTCAAGGATCTTATCCAGACACGACCAGAAGAAATCGTAGAGCTTGCTGTAAAGGGCATGCTTCCGAAGAATCGTCTAGGTCGCGTCATTGGAAAGAAGCTTAAGGTGTATCGTGGAACAGAACACCCACATGCAGCGCAGTTGCCAAAGTCGTACGATTTGCCGTATCCAGCTAGTAACGCTAATAACTAAGACCAAGAAGAGAAGACTATGAAGGTGTATGCCGCAACGGGACGTCGTAAAACAAGTGTAGCGCAGGTTCGCTTGAGCAGTGGCACGGGTAATGTGCTCGTGAACCGCCTAGGGCTCGAAGTATACTTCCCAATCGAAACCTATCGTCGCGACGCAATGCTTCCGTTGGAAGTAACGAAGACACTCGGACAGTTCGACGTATTCGTGAACGTTCGTGGTGGTGGCAAGGCTGGTCAAGCTGGTGCTGTTCGTTTGGGTGTTGCACGTGCTCTCGTTGTGTACAACGAAGAGTTGCGCGCCGCACTACGTCCAGCTGGCGTACTAACACGTGACCCTCGGATGGTTGAGCGTAAGAAGTACGGACAGAAAAAAGCTCGTAAGCGCTTCCAGTTCAGCAAGCGTTAATCAGTCGAATTCAAACAATGCATGTGTGGCGAGTGGCGTTCGGGGACGCTCCTTCGGGAGTGCCGAAAGCAACAGTGACCCTCACAGTAGTTTCATCCACACAAGTCTAAGGTCAAGATTATGCCGGCAGTCTCAGTCGAGGCCCTGCTCGAGTCCGGAGCACACTTCGGTCACCTCACGCGCAGATGGAATCCCAAGATGCGAACCTTCATTTTTATGGAGCGCAACGGGATTCACATTATCGATCTCCGTAAAACACAACTCCTGATAGACATCGCACGCGAAGCCGCGTTCGAAACATCTACACAGGGCAGAGGCGTGTTGTTCGTAGGCACAAAGAACCAGGCAAAGGGTCCGATCGAAGCCGAAGCCAAGCGTTCTTTGTCGAACTACGTTAGCGAACGCTGGTTGGGTGGCATGCTCACGAACTTCTCTACGATTCGCAAGAGTATTAAGCGCCTAGGCTCCATCGATAAGATGGAAGTTGACGGAACGTTCGAAAAGATTACCAAGAAGGAACGCCTCATGCTCGGTCGCGAACGCGATCGTCTGCGTAAGGTGTTTGGCGGCATCGAAGAGATGACGCGCCTTCCGGGTCTGATTTTTGTTGTCGACATCAAACGCGAACACATTGCAATCAAGGAAGCACGCATTCTTGGTATTCCTGTGATTGGTGTTGTCGATACAAACTCCGATCCAGAGGATGTCGATTTTCCGATTCCAGCAAACGACGATTCGATTCGTACGATTGAAATCATTTTGAAGGTGATGTCAGACGCAATCATCGAAGGCAAAGAAATTGCCAAGGTGCGTACTGCTGATATCTCGGCTTCAACCGAACAATCGGCAAAGCAGACAGAAGGCGGCGATCAAGTACAACGTCAGTTGCGCGCACGCAAGGGCGGTCCAGCAGCAAAAGCAGAAAACGATAACAACCCCAAATGAACACAACCATGATTAGCGCATCACTCGTAAAAGACCTGCGTGATAAAACCGGTGCAGGTATGGCCGATTGCAAGAAGGCTCTCGAAGAGTCGAACGGCGACATGCAGGGCGCCATTGATTTTCTCCGCAAACGCGGTGCTGCCTCTATTGACAAACGCGCCGACCGCGAAGCCAACGAAGGTATTGTTGTTGCTCGCACCTCGGCGGACGGATCGACTGCAGCAATTGTTGAAGTGAATTGCGAAACAGACTTCGTTGCTCGCAACGAAGAGTTTGTTGCATTTGCTAATGCAATCTGCGATGCAGTGCTTGCGAACGACGTAAAGTCTGAAGAGCAGATCTGGGACATAAGCCTTGGCGAGAAGACGCTGGGCAACCTTCGCGACGAAATTCTTGCGAAGTTTTCAGAGCGTATCGGACTTCGTCGGTTCGAGCGCATTTCGTCGAACGGACATATCACAGACTACGTACACGCTGGCAGCAGACTTGCAGTTCTCGTAGAACTCGATGCCGCAAAGCTTGCCGACACGGCACGTCCACTCGTTCGCGACGTTGCAATGCAGGTTGCAGCAATGCAGCCTCTGTACATCGATCGCTCGACGGTTGATACGGGTGCAATCGAGAAAGAAATCGAAATCTACAAGCAAGCCGCCCTCCAAGAAGGCAAGAAAGAAGACATCGCTGCTCGCATTGCGACTGGCAAGCTCGAGAAATTCTATCAAGAGCAATGTCTTATCGAACAAGCCTTTGTAAAAGACCCAAGCAAAACAGTCAACGACGTTCTGAAAGAAATTGGAACGATCTATGGTAACGATGTGAAGGTGCTTTCCTTCCGTCGCTATTATCTTGGCGAAAAATAAGTCGAACCGAATATGACCTGCACGATGGCTTCGTTCGTGCAGATCTAGCATTCTCGCTACCATTCAGGTTTTGAATGACGCCACGCTACCGCAGAATCCTCTTGAAACTCAGCGGCGAATCGCTGATGGGAAAACAAGAGTATGGCATTGATCCAGACGCGTTAACTGCGTTTGCCGAGGACGTTCGAGATGCTTTCGATCTGGGAATCCAGATTGCAATCGTCTTTGGCGGTGGCAACATTTTTCGTGGTGTAAAAGCCGCAGCAGCGGGCATCGACAAAGTGTCCGGCGACCACATGGGCATGCTTGCAACGGTTATCAACTGCATTGCCTTTCAAGACAAAATGGAAACACTCGGCGTACCAACACGCTTGCAAAGTGCCATACGCATGGAGCAGGTGGCAGAGGGCTTTATACGCAGACGTGCGATACGACATTTGGAAAAGGGACGTATCGTTCTCTTTGGCGCAGGCACAGGGAGTCCGTACTTCACAACCGACACAGCAGCCGTTCTCCGCGCTGTTGAAATAGAAGCCGAAGTTGTGATTAAGGGCACACGTGTCGACGGCATCTACGACAAAGACCCAGAAAAACATGCCGACGCAGTTCGCTACGATGTGCTTACATATCGTGAAGTGCTCGACAGAGATTTACGCGTAATGGATCTAACGGCCATTACGATGGCTCAGGAAAATCATAAGCCAATTCTTGTCTTCGACATGAATAAACGCGGCAACCTCAAACGGTTGTTAACAGGTGAAAATGTTGCTACGGTAGTGCAGGAGTAATTATGCCAGTAAAAGATATCGTTGACAGTCACGCAGACCACATGAAAAAAGCTGTGGAACACGTGCAGCAGCTACTTTCAAAAGTCCGTACCGGACGTGCCAGTGCCGCTTTGCTCGACAACGTAAAGGTCGAGTACTACGGCGAACCAACACCTGTTGCACAGGTAGGTAGTGTGTCTGTACCAGACGCACGGTCGATTCTCATTCAGCCATGGGACCGCACGGCCCTCAGTGGCATCGAGAAGGCCATCCTTGCAGCAAACCTTGGTATTACGCCTCAGAACGACGGTCAGGTAATTCGCATTAGCGTTCCGCCACTCACCGAAGAACGTCGCAAAGACCTCGTTAAGACCTGCAAGAAAATTGCCGAAGAAGGCAAGCTCGCAGTCCGCAACGTCCGCCGCGACGGCAACGAAGAACTAAAAGTCGCCGAAAAGAAAGAACACTACAGCGAAGACGATCGCAAGCGCGGCGAAGAAGACATGCAGAAGATAACAGACAAGCATATCAAGGACATCGACACGATCCTTGCCGTCAAAGAAACGGAAGTCCTCGAAGATTAACACGCAGTCGGACGTCTCGCATACGACCCCGCCGGTTGCCGTCGTATTGATGTCCGGCGGCATGGACTCATGCGTAACGTGTGCCTACGCACTCGCGCAGGGCTTCGACGTTGCGGCTCTTCACGTCAATTACGGACAGCGCACGCAAGCCCGCGAACTCCGCGCCTTTCACGATCTATGCGATTTTTATAATATCGCAACAACACGCCGTTTAGTTGTAGACATCTCGCACCTTGCCGCCATCGGCGGCAGCTCCCTAACCGACACATCAATCGAAGTATCGCCTGCAGATTTAAGCAGCGTGAACATTCCTAGTTCGTACGTGCCATTCCGCAACGCCAACATCCTTGCCATTGCAACAAGCTGGGCCGAAGTGCTTGGCGCCGAAGCACTCTTCATTGGCGCGGTCGAAGAAGATTCGAGCGGATACCCCGATTGTCGCGACGTGTTTTTTCGCGCATTCGAACGCGTCATTGCCACGGGCACGAAGCCAGGCACACACATTCGCATCGTCACGCCCGTAATTGCAATGTCAAAAAAAGACATCGTTGAGCAGGGGATGAAGATGCATGCACCTCTTCATCTAACATGGTCGTGTTACAGCGCAAGCGACGTTGCATGTGGTACATGCGATTCGTGTGCACTTCGGTTAAGGGGCTTCGAAGGGGCTGGCGTTACGGATCCAATTCCATACATCGGATCCAATTCCATACATCTGATCCAATTCCATACATCTGATCCAAGTCCATACAATCAATAAGGGAAATCGCAAATGTCAACAATGTTAATATGTCGCCTCATGGTGGTGACTGTAGTTTGCCTAGGTCTTATGTCGTGCGTGAAAGACCAGCCAGTAACTCCGAATGCACAAGTGGTTGCCGTTGGCGGTTTGTTCTCTATTACTGGGAACTGGAACACACTCGGCAAAGCGGGGAATGCCGCTGCAGAGCTTGCTGTAATTGATGCCAATGCTTACTTCGTAAGTATCGGCTCTACAACGCGGGTAACATATCAGAACTACGACACGAAGCTCGATACGGCTATTGCGCTAGAGGGCATGAAGTACATGCAGGGGCACCAGGTACGACTAGTTGTGGGGCCACAGTCGAGCGCCGAGGTTTCTGCTATAAAGCCCTATGCAGACAGCGCTGGCATCCTCGTTATAAGTCCGTCGAGTACAGCTGGGGCACTTGCTATTGCCAACGACAACATCCTTCGGATGTGTCCATCGGATGCCGCAGAAGGTCCGGCAATCGCGGCCATGATGAAGGCCGAAGGACGCACGAATATTATTCCGTTGTGGCGCGACGATATTGGAAATAACGGACTCAAGACATCGACATCGGCAGCGCTAGTAGCTGGTGGTGCAACGGTACAGCCGGGCATGTCCTATGCACCAGATGTAGCAGACTTTACATCGCTGGTAAACAACCTGCGTGCGATGGTTAGTGCACAGATTGCTGTATCTGGTAACGAAAAAGTTGCCATTTACAATCCGGGCTTCGACGAGGTAGCAAATCTTTTTGCAGCAATTCCCGCAGACGATTCTGTGTTACGCGGTGTTAGGTGGTACGGTGGCGACGGTACGGCAATGAGCGCGGCACTGTTAAGTCAGGCAGACTTCATTGCACAAGTCTCGTATCCAAACCCTCTCTTCGGTGTTGGCGATGGTGCAGCCATCGCTGGTTCGGTTGCAGAACGCATAGAGGCTCGCTCGGGTATCGATGCCGATGCATACTCGCTAAGTGTATATGATGCAGTGCGCATAGCAGCAACATCGTATCCACTTGCATCGCACATCGGCACGATTGCAGCCGTGCGTGAGGCATTTATTCTAGAGGCAGCCTCTACGTTTGGCGTCACAGGCTGGACGAAGCTCAACGAATTCGGCGACCGTGAATTCGGCAACTTCGACATGATGGCCGTCCGCATAGTAGGGGGCTCTCCGGCATGGGTCCGCGTGGGCACATACAGCGCGTCGTCGGGCACATACAAACCAGAGTAACTTGCCCCCTTGCCCAGACCCTTACAATCTACAGACACATTCAATCGCGAAAAACTCCTATCTTTGTGGTCCCCCCAAACAGGTCGTACCCCTGACGGGATTGTTTAACCCTATCTAATATTGCCCCGTGCTAGACACGTGGAGCGAGGTACAAAGATGAAGTATAATGGCCCCAAGGTAAGGCTCTCGCGCAAGGTCGGTTTCGCACTGACTCCGAAGGCGCGGAAGTACATGGACAAAAAGCCGGCACCGCCCGGACAACACGGAGCTGCGAAGAAACGCGCAAAGCTCTCCGATTACGCAAAGCAGTTGCTCGAAAAGCAGAAGCTTCGCTTGCAGTTCAATCTGCACGAACGTCAGATGACGAATTACATGGCCAAGGCGTCGCGCATTCAGGGCAACAAGGTGGACATTTTTGTCCAGCTGCTCGAATCGCGTCTCGATGCTCTGGTGTTCCGTGCTGGGTTCGCCCGCTCTATCTATGCTGCTCGGCAGTATGTCCGCCACGGACATATCTCGCTAAACGGCAAGAAGGTCGACATGCCAGCCTATAGCGTCGAACCAAACGACGTAATTGTGGTGAAGGAAAAAAGCCGCAAACTCGAGTGCTTCCAAGAAGCAATCCGTTCTTCGTCGGCACCGCCGTATATGGACGTGTCGAAAGCGGACTTCACAGCCAAGTACCTGTACCTACCTCCACGCGAGGAAGTACCGATCGTGTGCGAAGTACCACTTGTTATTGAGTACTACAACCGATAATAGGCAAGGGGCTGGTGCTTCTCGTGCCAACCCTTCTATCAAGACAAATAAAAACCGTCGGCCCTTCGTCAGGTCCGGCGGTTTTTTCTTTTCTACCAACGCTGATTACGTGATTCGTAGTTTTGCGGATTCGTCCATTTACCGAATTACATAGCACATGCGGAACGACAACAAGGCGTTGCACTGGGGATTTGCCGGACTAGCGATTGTGATATCGCTCGTAGTCTATTTGATGACCGTGCAACCAACGGTGCCCTTCTGGGACTGCGGAGAATTTACAGCCGCCGCAGTACAACAACAGGTTCCTCACCCTCCGGGTGCTCCGTTGTTTCTGATGGTTGGTAAACTGTTCCACCTGTTGCCCTTTGGCGATCCGGGTTGGCGCGTGAACCTCGTGAGTGTTGTGTCGAGCACGGTAACGATATGGCTGCTGTACCTCATCACCGTACGCGTTATTCGCAGGGTCTTCGGACAGGATCTCGACGACCAAGGAAACGGAACTGGATACGGTACAGGAAATGGTCTACTAGTTTACGGTAGTGCATTTGTTGCTGCCATGACGTACACCTTTACCGATACATTCTGGTTTAACGCCGTCGAGTCGGAAGTGTATGCTGCTTCGTCGCTCTTCGTAGCACTTATCGTGTGGCTCATGTGTGTGTGGAACGACAAAGCCGACGAACCCGGACACGAACGGTATCTGATCTTGATTGCCTACATCCTTGGCTTGTCTATTGGGGTACACCTTCTCTCTATTCTGGCAATCTTTTCTCTTGCTCTAATTGTGTACTTCCGCAAATACACGTTCAGTGTCAAAAGTTTGCTGCTTACGATGGGGATTGGTCTGGCAACGTTCTTCATTACGTACTACGTAATCATTCTCAAGCTGCCTTCGCTGTTCGACGGTACGCTGCCGATGTTTAAGAACGAAGCGGGCGAGTACGCTATTACCGACAGCATTTTTGTGACGTTGCTGGGCTTCGGACTCATTGTGGCCGCGGCGTACGGAGTGTGGTACGGAAGCAAGACAAAACATGGTGTGCTCTCTATGGTCTGCACATCGTTCCTCTTGCTGCTCGTGGGCTACTCGACCTATACGCACATTATGATTCGCGCTAACTCGCATCCCCCGATGAACGAGAATGCGCCAACAACACTTGCTAAACTTGTAGACTATACGGGTCGTACGCAATACGGCGAATCGCCATTGTACCCACGTCGTTACTCGCTCGAGCCTCGTTATACGCAGTACTACGAATCGTGGCGCGACCAGAAATACGGCAAGTGGGAGCGTCCAGGCGTAAAAACAGTCACGCGTAAAGACGGTTCGCAATACCGCAAAGAAGACTACGACAAGATGAAGAAGAACCACTGGGGTGAGATAAAGTATATGTGGCAGTGGCAGTCAAACCACATGTATTGGCGTTACTTCGGATGGAATTTTATTGGTCGCACGAGCGACGTGCAAGACGCACCGGTGTATAGCATCTTTACGTCGAAGAAAACTGTAGAGAGCGAGAATTTCAAGAACGGACAAGCCAGTCATTTCCCAATCAACCTCTGGGCAATCCCATTCATTTTTGGACTGATCGGACTGGTATATCACTTTAAACGCAACAAGCAATCGGCATGGGTGTTTTTAACACTCTTCTTAATGACTGGTGTACTTGCTGCCTTGCAACAAAATCAGCAGAACCCGCAACCACGCGAACGCGACTACTTCTACGTGAGTTCGTTCATGGTTTGGGCTATGTGGGTGGGTATGGGCGTGTACGCATTGCTCGAACGCTTCAAAACAAAGCAGGCATTTGTGGCAGGGGGCTTGACCCTTGCGCTCCTCGCAGCCCCTTTGAATATGGCAATTACGCAGTGGCATTCGCACTCGCGCGCAGGCAACTACTTGGCGTTCGATTACGCTTACAACATTCTGCAATCGGCAGAGCCGAATGCCATTGTGTTTACGAACGGCGATAACGATACATTCCCTGTGTGGTATCTGCAAGACGTGGCGGGAGTGCGCAGAGACATTCGCGTAGTAAACCTCTCGCTGGGTCAGACCACGTGGTACGTAGAGCAACTCAAGAACCGCTCGCCATTCGGTGCGCAGAAAATACCGCTGTCGTTTACCGACGAGTCATTATTGGCCGACGAAGACAATCCGAAGTCCCTCGGTGCAGACTTTGGTCCAGAGCGCGAGATGATCATCAAGATCGACCCCGCCATCATGGCCAAGTACACATCAGACCCAGCACTCATTGCAAGCGGCGAAATGCGCTTCATAGCAAAGGGACGCGAACAAGGTAAAGACCAGCAAGGGCGCGTTCAATACGTGTATGGTGTGCAACACCAGCTTGTGCTCGACATCCTAAAGCAGACACGCTTTACACGTCCGGTGTACTTCAGCATGTCGATGGGCGACCCATCGCAGGACGAATTTGTTGGCTTGCAAGACTTCCTTCGCATGGAAGGCATGTGCCTACGGATATGTCCAGCGCCGCAACGTTCCGCTATCGGCCACGGCGTAGACGACGCCGTCATGGTAAAAACGCTTATCAATTCGCGCAATGGCGACGACTTCTCGACCGACTTTGCATACGGTTGCAAATTCCGCAACCTGGCCGATCCTAACGTTTATTACGATGATGTGGGCCGCGACTACGTCAGCTACAACTACCGCAACACCTTCATCAAGTACGCCATGTGGCTCTTGTACGACAAGAAAGACACAACACGTGCCGGTGCTGCAATGAAGAAGATGAACGATCTTATTTCTCCGGACATGTTCCCCATGGGCGCACTCACAGAGTATCAGCTAGCGCGTTTCTTCGACGATTGCCACATGCCAAAAGAAACAGCAGACATGGCCAATCGCATGTTGAGTTCAGCCAAATTGTTTATGGCAGACCGAGGTCTCATGATGCGCGACAGACAGATGTCTCAGCAGATAACACCAGAAGAGATTGCAGCAGAAGCGAGCATACTCCTAGGTAAGTATGACGATGCAGGACGCTACTGGAAAGAAATGGCGTCGGAGAATCCTGTTATGTCCGCATACAGACTCGACGAACTCGAAATCATCAAACTCGAACGCACAGGCGATTTGGAAGGGGCGCTTCGCAAGGCAGAAGCTCTGCAATCGAAGTACCCTGTTAATTCTCCAGACAAGGGTATGCAGCAACTTGGCAATGCATTACAAACGCGCATCCAGGAGATCTTAACTCGCATGGGACGTCCCATGATGAGTATGCAAGCCCTACCCGACTCCATGTAGTATTCGACATACTAGAAAAGTTTAGAAACCATCTAGTATAGAGACCGCACGAATATGTTCGACCTCGCATCTCCTCTAACACTTACGATCGTGATTGCCACTGCGGCGGTCACGATCGTTTGTTTTTCAAACGCGACGCTCTTTCGCGCCTTACTACTTAGCGTGCGTGACGTCGTTGTACGCGGCCAAGGCTGGCGTCTCTTCACCTCGGGCCTTGTGCATGCCGACTGGATGCACCTCGCCTTCAACATGTTCACGCTCTTTGTGTTCGGCTCGTGGCTCGAGCAAATGATAGACTCGTGGCGCTTCGGCATGACGTATTTCCTCGGCATCGTTGTTGGCTCGTTTGCCTCCATCATCATCCATCGCAACGCAACCGACTACCACGCTGTTGGCGCAAGCGGCGGCGTATGCGCAGTCATCGGAGCAGCCACGGTTATCGAGCCTACCATGGGCATGATGATCTTCCCTCTGCAATTCCCAATCCCCGCATGGGTCGTGGGCATGCTCTTCATTGCCTACACCATCGTCGGCTCTAAAAAACGAATGGACAACATCGGTCACGAAGCCCACCTCGGCGGCACTCTTGCCGGCATGGGCATGGTGGCAGCGTTCTACCCCTCGATAGCAGTCGCTAACATTCTTTACATTCTTGCCATTCTCGGTGCAGCTGGTGCAGCGTGGCTCATTACACGGCGCATGAAGTAGCCCTGCCGTATCTTTGCCCCGCCATTGTATCGCAATGTCATTCAGCGTGTAGCGCAGCTCGGTAGCGCGCCACTTTGGGGTAGTGGAGGTCGTGGGTTCAAATCCCGCCACGCTGACGTAAGTCCAAGTAGGTCAATGGCTTACTTGGATTTTTTGTTTTCGTGCTGACGTTTTACTGACGTTTTTGTCCAAATCGATAGAGGAAGTGATGTCCTTTTCGGATCCTGACGATGGAATAATTGATGCCGACGTGCCGAACATATATGTTGCTTGGTGTGACGTAATGGGTTCGTCTGCTATCATGGAGCGAAATATCCATATTGGTATAGTTCGCATCACACACTTTCATTCGGCGATACTCAGAGCACAAGAAGCTTCACCGTCAGTCGAAGTGGTGCCCGCTGGCGACGGTGCCTTCATAACCTGCATGGATTGGTCTGAAATGCGCTCTTTCCTATTGAATTTTCACAACTTCATGGGATGGCAGTCCTCAAGGAAAATCGCGGATGAGCGATTCGATCTCCTTTACCTGACTCGTTGCGCTGTTTCCTTTGGACAGGTAGGACTTGGGTCACGGATACTCAAAGATTTGCCTCCGGATCTATCAAATCACCAACAGCACATTAGACACTTAATAATGGGCCCTGCTGTCGCTGCCGCGTATCAACTCGAAAAAGAGGCTCCGCCGTTCGGGATAGTTCTCCATGAAAGTGTCATGAAACAACAGCCTTCGTTGAAAGATCGGCTATTGAGATGGAATGAGAATGCTGGTCAACTTGTATACGATAACTTTATCAAGTTATACTTTGCGCACCAAGATGAGTATGCACGTGTGTATGGCTACGACACTTCTCGAACTGCTGGGTATTTATCTTCAGCATATAAATACTTTGCAGAGTGACTGAGAGCATGTCTAAGTTAGTAGGAGCAAATTCCTAAGCATTTATTCGTCCGGTGATGATACGTACATCAATTATGAGAACTGTTTACAATGCGTGACGACCTCGACATGGATGAAGGTCTCGATTATGTTGGATGTATAGATCCAAAGCTCTTATGGCGATACATAACTGTCGCTAAGTACATGAGCTTGTTGGCGACGAAAACACTCTACTTCTCTCGCGCTGATCTTCTCGGTGACAAGTACGAAGGGACTTATCGCGTACTGACTCCGAATAACAATCCATTCTCCGAAACCAACCTTCCCAATACTTACCAAATCAGTAGCCGGATTGGTCACGCTTACGTTTGTTCGTTTCACTGGTCAAGTCGCGAAAATGATGGGATGTGGCGGTTGTATACGTCGAGGAGCGAAGGCATCGCCATTGTTACCGACACCCTGATACTAGCTGAGTCTCTACCCGCGCTGCCGTCCGGTATGAAGTATTGGTTAAGGCCGATCAAGTACCAGGCTATTATCCGTCCCGAGACTTTAACCCCTACTCAAATTTCAAATCCCATAGATCCTTTCTTCCTAAAGGATTCGTGTTTCAAACATGAATCCGAGGCGAGAATCGTGCTGCTCTATGATCCCGAAACAGATAAGATTGATAGGGATTGGATCGACGGTCCAAGCGAGCAGCCGGTTGGCCTTCGCATTCCGATTGATTTGAATCGTGCCATTAGGAAGGTTTTAGTGTCACCGGATATGCCAGATTGGTTGAGTGAAGCGATAATCGGTATAACACGTCTAGAAAATGACTCGTTGACTGTTGGTAAATCAGAAATCCGTTTTCGGGTTTGGCCAACGAGATAGTGGTTTGAAACCTTGGAAGTTATCTTCGCGAATGCTCGACATCAAACCCACACACAAGCCGATCAAAGAATACTTCACCGAGCTTGAGGCATTCGCCACGCACGGACACACCAATGAGATGACGGTGCGCAATGCCTTTCAGGACCTGTTGCAGCATTACTCGCGCAAGCTCAGTTGGCAGTTCATCGAAGAGTATCCTATCAAGCGCAAGGGCAGGCGTGATGCATCGGTGGACGGTGCGTTGCTTGACCAGTTCTCGCTCGCGCGGGGGTTCTGGGAAGCGAAGGACACACACGACAACCTGCCGACCGAAGTAGCAAAGAAATTTGCCGATGGCTATCCGCAGACGAATATTCTGTTCTGGCAACCGGGACGTGTGATTCTGTATCAGGACGCACGACTAATACTCGACGAAGACATCTCAACACCAGCGAAGCTTGTTGAAATTCTAAATGCCTTCTTTACGTGGGACCAACCGTACATACGCGAGTGGGAACACGCCGTCGAAGAATTCAAGAGCACCATCCCAACGCTAGCGGAGAGCGTGCTAAAGATTCTCAAGCAGCAGAAGGAATCGAACCGTCCGTTCCGCGAAGCGTTCGACAGATTCTATGAGCTGGTGAAAGCAAGCGTCAATCCCGGACTCAGCGTTCACGCCGTCGAAGAGATGCTCATTCAGCACATTCTTACGCGACGCATCTTCACGACAATCTTCAACAGTCCGACCTTCCTGCAAAAGAACGCCGTTGCACGCGAAATCGAAGGCGTTGTTTCTGCACTTGTGCAAGGCTTCGGCACCGTCGACGATTTTCTTAAGCCCCTTGACCGATTCTATAAAGCGTTAGAACTCGCCGCGGGCATCAACGAAGACTACTCGCAGAAGCAGACCTTCCTGAACGTTGTGTACGAGAAGTTCTTTCAGGGCTTTGCGGTAAAGGTTGCCGACACGCACGGCATTGTGTACACGCCGCAGCCCATCGTCGACTTCATGGTTAAGAGCGTCGAAGCCGTCCTGCAAAAAGATTTTGGTAAGGGGCTCGCCGCAGAAGGCGTCCACATCCTCGACCCATTCGTCGGCACGGGCAACTTCATCCTGCGCGTTATGCGCGAGATACATGCGCAGAAACCAGAAGCCCTTCGCTACAAGTACTTGAACGAATTACATTGCAACGAGCTGATGCTCCTGCCATACTACATCGCATGCCTTAACATCGAGCACCTGTTCTTCGAACTAACAGGTCAGTACGAGCCATTTCCGGGTATCTGCCTTGTAGACACTTTTGAATTAGTAGAAGATCGGCAGATTGGCATGTTCACGTCGGATAACACCGACCGTGTACAGCGTCAGAAGGACTCACCGATTTATGTGGTGATTGGCAACCCCCCATACAATGCGGGACAGGTGAATGAGAACGACAATAACAAGAATCGCAAGTATCCAGCGATAGATAAACGAGTTGCGGAGACCTACGGCAAGGCGTCAAAGGCGTCAAACAAGAACGACCTAATTGACCCATACATAAAGGCCTTTCGGTTTGCCAGCGATCGGATTCTTGCATCAGGTGAAGGTATTGTTTGCTTAGTGACCAACAGCGGATTCATTGAGGGCATAGCGTTCGATGGAGTGCGCGAACATCTACGACGTGACTTCAACGTTGCGAACATTATTGATTTGGGTGGTAATGTTCGAAAGAATCCGAAGCTGTCGGGTACAACACATAATGTATTTGGTATTCAGGTCGGAGTTGCAATATCACTACTGGAACGGCTACCTGTTGGCCCTATTGAACATAGGGTCCAATATGCGCGTATGGGCGAATACCTAACAAAACGTCAGAAGTATGAGCAGTTGAATGGACTAGTGGATATCTATTCCGTAGACGCAGCCATCATCAAAGAACACAGGACGGAAGTCTGGTTAACGACCGGAATGGCGGCGGACTGGGATGAGCTAATCGATCTCGGGTCAAAGGATTCCAAGGCGGGTAAGTCTGAATCGGTATTTTATTTGTTTACTCTTGGTTTAACTACGAACAGAGACACTTGGGCCTATGATTTCCGGCGGACATCGCTCGTGAAGAAGATGAGTCAAATGATTGAGTTCTACAATACCCATGTGTATCGATGGATGGGCAACCCGACGAAAACGGTGGACGAGTTCTGTATTCACGATGACACTCAGATTTCATGGTCACGCGATCTAAAGGTGGACATGACCAAAGGGAAAGTCGCCAAACTTGACTCAGGTATGTTGCGTGAAGCAGCATACAGGCCGTTTACGCTACAACATCTTGCCTCCGATAGGATACTGAACGAGGAAGTACGAAGGTGGCCAACATTTTTCCCGTTGCAGAGCACTGGGAACTTAATCATTTGCGTTAGTGCGATGAGTCAGTCCAAACCCTTTCACGTGCTCGCAGTCGATCGCATTCCAGATTTGCATCTTACTGGAGATTCGCAATGCTTTCCGCTATGGATTTACGATGTTGATGGCTCAAATCGACGCGACAACATCAGTGACTGGGGACTTGAACAATTTCAATCCCAATACAAAGACGCATGCATCACCAAGCTAGATATCTTCCATTACGTGTATGGCATTATGCATTCACCGCAGTATTGCACAAAGTATGCGGCAAATTTGAAGCGTGAGCTACCTCGAGTGCCATTTGCACCGGCCTTCCAAGCGTTTGCTGAAGCGGGCAAACAACTCATGGACCAGCATGTGAATTATGAGGAGCAGCCGGAGTTTGCATTGACAGAAGTATGGGCCGAAGGGAAGCCCAAGGACTATCGTGTCGTGAAAATGAAGCGTGCCTCAAAGGATCCGACAAAGCTTATCTATAACGAATCGCTGACGCTCGTCGGAATACCGATTGGTGTGGACGATTACAAGCTCGGCAATCGGTCGGCATTGAATTGGATTGTCGATCAATATCAGGTTAGTACGGACAAGCGTTCAGGTATTACTAACGATCCGAATCGCGAAGACGACCCGACGTATATCGTAAGGTTAATTAAGAAGGTGGTGGGGGTGAGCATGGAGACGAATGTGATAGTGAAGAACCTTCCAAGAATATCGTGAGCCCACTTCCAACTCGCGTGTATCATTACACCACACTAGCGGCACTACATGGCATCCTAGAGAATCATCAGTTATTCATGAGCGACGCGCGCTTGCTCAACGATCCGTCTGAGTATCGTCTTGGTCTTCGATACGCGCGTGAGGTTGTTCGTGATTTGTTGTCCACTGTCAATGAGTGGGACGCACGGATGATTATTGACCAATTGCATGATTGCACAATGCGTTTTCTGCCAGAAGAAGAACCGGCTTTAACGAAAATGCTCTGCGCGGTGCCAAATCGTAACTACGGTGACTATGCTTACCCGCTTAGAACTTACTCGCCACGATCATTCGTGTTTTCCGGCTCTCTTCGTAAAAATAGTCTAGACATGTGGCGGGCATACGGCGACAACGGCAACGGTGTCCGCATTGAGATAGATCCCGATGGCCTACGCAAAACAATTGTTGCGTGTAATCAATTGGGACAGCACTGCCAATGGTTAGAAATGGATTATTCAATGACCGACTTTAAACGTAAACTCAAAGTGGCTTTTGAAAACTTAATACAGTTTTACCCAAAAGTAAAGTCCGGTATCGTGCTGACAGATCAGATGTGGCTCGATACGTTTCGGCCATTCACGGAGTTGATTGGTGGCCGAAAGCATTCCGCTTATGCTAGCGAGAAAGAGTGGCGCATGCACATCTTCAACGAGACACACTCAGAAACTTCTCATGAAGAAAACTTGAAGCCCGTTTTCCGTGTGCTAGGTCAGACCTTGACCCATCGACTCGAGCTGCAGCTACACGACGATCCCACTCAATTTGTCAAGTCGTTGCAGCTCGGACCTAAGCATCAGACTCTCGTGACTGGCGCAATAATGACAGACTACTTAAAGAGCCGCAGGCTAGAGATCCCCGTCAGTGTTTCTAAGCTTCCATATCGGTAGGCCTGTACGCAACCGTCTTCGACATCACTGCCTTGTTATCCAAATGGAGTTAACTGTGCTCGAAATACTAACGACACTCGCTAGCGCTGCGACGGCTATTGGTGTTTGCGTTGCGGCTGTGCAGCTGCTTTACACGCATAAGCAAAGCCGAACGACGTTCGAAGATTCTTTGGTGCAAGAGTATCGTACACTAGTGGCAAGTTTACCATTAGAGGCGTTGCTTGGTGAGGACATTGAGCAGATAGAGTACGACATCCATCTAAAATGCTTTTACCGCTACTTCGAACTCTGCAATGAGCAGATTTACTTGGTGCGGCAAAACCGTATTCGCAAGAAAACGTGGAAGTTTTGGCGAGATGGAATCAGGGGTAACCTCGCAAGACCTGCCTTTCGCCGAGCATGGAGTGATATCGCCCATCGCGCTGGCGAGGACCTTTCAGAACTGAAGGCGGAATTCCCTCCTCAACAGAAGTCAATCGCTGTGGAAACGATGGAGCGCAGCGTGGAAAGGTAGAACGTTATTGAACTTCCGATCATTGAATTCGCATTCCCACGGATATTGGACGAGCTCGGCTGTTATAGCGTCGAGTTGACTGCGACTTTACCAAAAATGTGCACAACGAAATGAGCAAGCAACCCATAACAAAAACCGAGAAACTTAACAGCCTGTACGACCAGTGGATAATCGCAAAACCTGAGTATGCGAGCTGCTTTATAAGGGATGGAATTATCGATGAAGTCGAGTATGATAGGGCTAAATGTAAAATACTTTACGTTGGCAAGGAGCCGAACCACTCGGGCGGTCAACAGGAAGCGGACTTCAGGTCCGAGTGGCGGCGCGGTGAAGCTTCGTACCCATTTGCTTACCGCATTGGAGAATGGACGAGTGGCATGCTAAATGGATTCCCAGCTTATCAAGATGCTGTTGCAAAGCGAACAGATTGCTTGCGTCAAATAGCCTTTCTGAATGTAAAGAAGTCAGGTGGGGGCAGGTCAGTTAGCAAGCGAGAAATTGATGCGCACGTCGATGATATACAGCTCGAATTCTTGCACTGTCAATTAAACATCATTGATCCAGACATCGTGGTGTTGGGCCTTGGGTTCAATCAGAAGCTTCTCGTACGACTTTTTCCCAACCTAACAACCCAACCTGTGCAAACACAGTGTGGCATTATGGTTGCGGCCGAAGGCAAGAGGAAGATCATAGATTTCTACCATCCTTCATATTGGAAACTATCTCCAAGCGTTTCATACGGCCAGTTATAAAATGTTGTCTCTACGAAAGTATTTGCAGAATTGTAACGCCAAATCCGAGCGCGGAGAGCCGGCCCGTGCCAGCTCTCCGTCTCATTGACAACCAGCTCATCATTTCAACTTTTGTCGCGCACCCAATAACAAACCCGCAACCGTCCGCACGAGCTCTGTATTAGCTTGGCTCGTGTCATGGGCCTTTAACACACTCCGAACGTCGGACATATGCTCGTCGATGAAGACCTTGACCTTTGCTTCAACGTCAGCGAGCGACGGGATGTTAGATGTTTCGGAAAATACGTGGCTCATTACTGCGTGGGTCGCCATGAGTGTGACTTGATATTCACGCTCTTCGCTGGGCGAACGGCGGTACTCGTTTTTCATACGACTCCTGGTATTGGTGTGTTGAAATAGTCTGCGCCTGGCACTTGCGCTTCGTTTGGTGTAGGGTTGAAGGACTGTGGACTGAATGGCACCTGTGTTTGAACTGGTGACGCTGCGGCGTTGGACTGGGGGCGAAATGTCCTTATCAGATCGTTAACGACCGCAATGAAGGGGGCAACACGTTCTAATGCCCCCACAATGACTTCGGGATTGTCAGCAAGTGAAGTGCTGGCCTCTTCGGGGGACAATTCAGCTTCAACCTCGAAACGAATAACCTTGAGTTCGATCTCTCGAAGCAACCGATCTTTTTCGGTTAACTGTTGCTTCAGAGTTTCGACTTCACGCTGTGCGGACGCTAGGTCGGTCTCAAGTCGCGATATAATCCAAGCCGTCTGATCGTTCATGGTGTCACCTTGACTGGTTGTTTGAAAATTCGTTTTGGCCTTCTTGGGTGGTTGCGGAAGTGTCTTCGCCTCCGCGAGCACAAGATGATCGGCAGTAGGTGCGAATCGGTTCTTAAGATTCTTTACAATCCGACGACCGTCTTTTTCTCGTTCGCACCAAAGACGTATGTCGACAAGGTGTCGCCATCGTGCGCCACCGACTGTGGATTTCTCCGTCGCGTCGGCTTGCGCAATGAAGATCCATGACATCGTGTTATGCTCTTCCATAAGCTCAACGACTTCGTCGGGACCTAAGCCGAGCTCGTTGATTGAATCGATGACGCAGAAGTTGTACGAGCCCGACATGATGCTATCGGCGACGTCGTCGACCGCCTGCACTTCCACAACATCTAAATCCGCATCGTTGACGCCAGCATGTTCGGCGCGAGTGCCGATCGTACCCGAGCTGATACGTTCTTCGGATGTGCAGTACAAAACAGCACCATGATCGGCGAGAACCTGACTGATCTGCAATGCAACCGTGCTCTTACCAGCGCCAGACGCGCCCCCTAACAGAATCGAGAATGGTCTGTCTTGTGGTAGCGAGCCAAGAATCGTCGCCAGTGGTCCGCGCAAAAGCAACGGATCTGGGCGGTGTTGAATGACCTCAGCGATGTTCATAGGCTCTGGTGAGGGTGCTGCATCGTCCTGTACGTCATGCGTGCCCTGCGGCCCCAGTGAGTCTAAGGCATCGAAGATTGTTCGATACACGAGCTGTGTGCGGAGCGAAGGTCGTACCTCGGCTTCCCAGCGCTTTACTGTTCGGGTATCAACACCAGCAGCCTCTGCGAATTGCCGCTGCGTCCAGTTGTGCGCTTCGCGTTGTTGTTTTAATGACATTGTAGTTCCTATCGGGTTGTTGTTAGAATAGGTCAGCGGGTTGCAGTTCACCACCACCTTCATCCATTTCCATGGAAAGTGCTGGTGGTGGAAGTGGTGGAAAGCGGTCGAAGAGATCATTTGCAGTGACGCTGGTCTCGTCGGCATCGAATAACGACGTTTGATCGATGGACTTTTCGTTGTCGATGTCTACGCGTTTGTAGCCCGAGCCATCGTCGAGTTTGACAAGGCTGCCGTCAGTCACACGTGCTGTTAGCCAACGACCCGCTGACGACTCACCGTGACCCAAAGCCATGAACCGATTCTTTACATCACTGAAACGTAAATGCATGTTGTCTTCGAAGACGTCCTGCACGGCCAGCCGTTCTATCTCGCTGGTGCGCCTGCGACTCTTGGCGTCGTCGTCACCGATACTCGACGCAGCTATCGTCCAGAGCAACGTGTCTTGGTCTTGCTCCATACGCCAACAGCTTGTTGGCAACGACCGACCGCGCGTGTGCAGCTTCATACCGAGCCCGTCACGCTCGATTACCGCAAGCATTTCCGCGCTCTTTGTCCATGCCGTACCGCCAATGGAGTCGAACACATCGGCGTACACGGTCTTTGTCGTGTGATGGAGAGCAAGGATTGCGATTCCGTGCTTTAGAGCTAACTGCTGAAGCTGCGTTCCTACTTGATACTCAAAGTCGTAATCAGTAGAGGATGCGCCGACGCGCTTTGGTGGTGCCAACAACCGCAGCGTGTCGATAACGACGCAACAAGTACCGGGATGCTCTTCGATGAGCGCTTCCAGCTGGCCTATTGCTTGGTCCGTCCAAGATGCGATACTCTCGCTGAGAAACAGTCGCAATGCATCGGGCGGAACCCAGATATCGGATGGCTTACTGAACAAGCGACCCATGCGCGTCATTATGGTGCCGAGGTTCTCTTCGAGTGCGAAGTATAGCACCGTACCCTGAAGTGTCTGCAACGCATTGAACGCGGGTACACCGAGTGCAATCGAGCACGCAATGGTACCGAAGGTCATGAGCGACTTGCCACATTTCTCTCGACCGGCGATGATCGAGAATCCTATCGGCAGGAACTGATCGATGATCCACTTCTGTTCTGGGATCTCATGGCGTTGGCGCCACAGATCGGAAATAGGAATCCCACCGAAGTAGGGATTAGGTGCGTCCATGGACACCTCCGCCTTCAAGTTTGCGTTTCGCTTCGGTCAGGATACGCTCATTGCTTTTCCTGTTGTCCGCTACCGCAGCCCTCAGCAAGTGGTCTACATCTTTCAGGGTGATGCGATGTCCCTCGATGACCGCACCTTCTGGTGACAAAACCAGATGCAAGAAACGGCCATCGGGTGTCATCCCGACACCTGCTGCGACGAATGTCCAGTAATCGTGCATGGAGGTGACACCGTGTTCGTTACGCCGCGTGTATGCGATGCGGAAGACATACGCTGTAAAGTCACCGTCACGAAGGCCCCTTACCCTCATCATATCGTAAGGGGCTCCCTCTATGTACGCGACAGCAGCGTTCTGTGGGAGTGCGGGACTCATCGTGCACCTCCTTTGTGTGCGGCGGTGTGCCGCGATGCAGTGTGTGCATCTACAACGTTTCGTGTACCTTCACGAACCCATTGTATCAGGACTTCGCGGTCGAAGTAGAGCTTGCCTCCGCGTTTGATATGCGGTATCTCTCTGCGTGAGGTGTATGCGTAGAGCGTGGACAGCTCTACTTGAATTAGGTCAGCCGCTTGTTGCGCCGATAGGAAGGGCCTATCGTCAACAGTGGTCTGCGTTGAAGGAGTGGTGTGCTCCGTGGATGATTTCACTTCGACTCCGTAAAAAATGGAGCGCAAAGAGAAAGTCGTATGTAGCCGTTATGTAGAAAACTTGCTGAACACTTTTTGTTTTACTTAGCAATTCGGGCCGCGATATCGATGCATAGCCTTGTGCAGCCTGCGATCTGGTCGACTTAAACATAAATCGTGCAATCAGTTACTATGGCCCACAGATGTAGTTTTTCAAGGATAGTTAGAGTACAATCAAACTATCAGTGTTTTCGAGCAGATCACCAAGATGCTCTTCGCCTAGGGCGCCGAGTACGTGCACAACGCGAATTGCAATCTGTCTCGTTGCTTCAACACTCAATCCAGCTTTAATTATGGTGCGTATCTCCTCCCTAGCACCGAACACAGCCCAACCTTGTACATCGCACGTAGCAATGTTTTCAAGTATGGATAGGCACTCTGCTGGAAACGTCGGTGCTAACTGAGCAAGTCGACCCATAGTGGAGTGTAATCGGCCAAAATCGGTTGGCGAGCGAGATAGCAGACCTCTCATTTCGTGGAAGGCCCAATTCGCATTCAAGTGTGGGCAAGAGAACCATGGATCAAATGTTTGCGCAACTGCATTCGCTTCTAAGGAAGGCCCAACACGCTGGTTGTAGTAGCTCCAAAGCCTCTCATACCTCGTGGCAATGTCCACTGGTACATTCTCCTCGCCGCTAAGCAGATTGCCCATCTTCGTTATTGCGTGTGCAATGTGCTCGGCTGGAACACTACTGAAGTACCTCTCTATGATTTGGTCGGTGTCGTTAAAATCAACAATTCCATTTGCGAAGGCCATCATAATGTCTAGCCCCAGCTGCTCCGTTACTCTCTCCGTGTAGCCACTATAGTTTGTCGTGTTGTCGAGTGTCGAAACATACAGCGCTCTAGTCAAGCGAAACGCACCCGACCTTCTAAAAGGTGATCCTAAATAAGCTCTCCAAGCGGCTTCGTGTAAACTCGCATCGTCGTCGGAAAAAATTGTGTTTAGGTGTTCTGTAACCCAACCTGTATCCACTATGTTAAAAAATGCCAGAGCGTAGCCGTATACAGCTCGCACTGACGGTGATGGCTCGATGCTTGTGTCTAGTAGGCGTTCGAGAAGGAGTTGCACTTCCTGCATTTGCCCTAGACCGAGGTCCGCTTGCCAAGTTTGCGGCTCTGTTCTAAGCATGTTCTGTCGAACCCAGTTTGCATACGGAAGTACCGCGTGCATTGCGCTGCCGCGCACACAGTTCCACGAATTATGGATCGCCTCGCCATTTGCAGAGCTTTCGTCGTCGCCTGAGGTGGGATGCTCGTCCTCGATAAGTTGTGTAATCAGCGTCCAGACCTGATCTCTATCTGCAAATTCAACGCGGTTGTCATCAAGCAGCGTGGCAATAAGTTGACCAACCTGTATGCGAGACCAAACGCAATACCACTTATCATCTTCATTTATTGTTTGCTGTTCTTCACTGCGCGCGCTTGTGACCTGTTGAGATAAGAAGCCCAGTGCTATAACCGCGTTGAAGGTTGGCTGTTTGCGACGTGCTTCCTGAAATCCATTGATGATCGCGCAGGTATATCTCGATCTAACACCAACGAATCTTGATAACGCATCGGCGTAAGGCTGCGGTGACCTCGCAACGGCCCGCTCCAACTCATTCGCGAGACCTTTCACCGAGGGGGAATAACGCTCACCGCTAGGTACCCATTCGAGGAGGAAGTTTGCGACATCAGCAGGACTCATCTTCGATAGATCCTCCAACGAAATCGGGCTGACATCGACTTCATACCCACGCGACGTCGGGCGTTCAACTCGATCTACTGGCTCTCCGTACTTTTCGTTTAGGTCGCTGAGTGCAGCGCTCAATTCACCCGTCAAGCTGTCCTTGATACACCAAAGTCTTTGGTGCTGCCATCGTTCGTGACGTTCACCAGTTACATCCACGGCCAAACTGTCTGCTTCATTCGTGAGTGGACCATCTGCAATCCACGATAAAACAACTGCTTGTTGTGATGGATTCAATTTTGGAAATGTCTGACGCAGGAGGAGGCCGTACTCTGGATAGTTCGTGTCGTCCTGAAAAGTCGCTTCATTCATTACCAATGATGCTTCGAGGTTCGCCTCAAGCTTGGGCACCGCAACGACCGCATGAAATGCAACACGTCTATAGAGGGCTGGGCCTCGCTGGAAAAGCAAATCGACCATGTCCTGTCCTTTACCCTCCCACATCATATCAATAGCGCTCGCACGAATAGCATCGACTAGTGCGTGTCGCATTGATTTGTCTGAGAAGTTCATCTCATGAGCGGCGATTGTCGCGCGCCAGAAGTAGGAGGTACCCAAAGTGTATGAGGTGTGCAGCGTCGTTTCGAACGTGTTGCAAAGCATGGTGAGGCTCGGAGCACCAGATTTACGGACAAGGAAAGGTATCCGCTCAGTGAGAATTTTCTCATAAGCCCACGTCTCGATTCTCGCGCGTCCGAAAGCAACGAAAGTTTCCCTGTGTGGCATATCGAGGATTGCACGAGCGAGTGCTAGTGCAGCGTTCGCATGTCCATTTTCAGCAAGTCGTTGGATGAGTGCGCCAATCTTAGTTGGATACAAGAAGTATAGGTAGCTCTGTTGTTCAATCCACAGCACCTCTTTCGCAGCCCATTGTGCGGCCCATTTTGGAGAGACTTGCAAAATCGCGTCAACAAAATCTTCGTGGATCCTCGTGTTGTCGGTCTCGATACTTCGGATCACCTTCATTACTTGAGCCGCGTTTTGGCCAGCGACTGTTGCCAGATAGCGTGACTGGAGCCATACGGGGAATCGAGTCGACTCGCCTTCCGTGATTTTTGAAGGGGGGTTGGAAAAGAAACCCGCATCTCTTAACGGTGCAAGCCAGTTGACTGAAGATATGCTTGAAAAAAAGTGCTCATAGTTAGCATTCCGTATTCTAATTAATGCTATAATTTTGCTCACGATGTTAGCACTGACAACTTCGGTACCAGCCTGTGCGATAAGATCATCGATGATCTTAAAGTCCTCAAAAGTTCTCGGCACTAGGTATTGGTGGAGGTGCGTTTCAAAGGCTCGAACCTTCAAAATGAAATTATCGAGCGCTTCCCTTCGACCATGTGCGATGGCATTGAAGTGGTCCCTAAGTTTCTCCCAATCGTTGACGTTCAACGCAGTCAGTTGCATAGGCAACGCCCGCCTTGAGATATCTAATGCGTTAAGTATCTCGACAGCCTCTTCTCTCCTTCGCGGTTGATGAGTGTCGAACCACTCAAAGAACTCGTTAAATAGATCCTCACGCTTTTGATTTCGGGCAGGCATCCCACCACTAAGATTGGAACACTCCTCCCTTAAACGACTGACTCGATTGGTGAGGGACTCGTCTCTGGCTGGTGTCGGTACATCAAGAATACTGGGTAATCGCGTCATCAGTTCACGAAGTGAATGAGCACACAGGGCTATACGATTTGGGATCGTCTCAATACTTAGTACCGTAAGGGCCCCTTCGAACATTTCGCCTGCCGCTCCATCCTTAGCATTCAGTGCCGCCAGTATCTCGGACTGCATTTCGGTGTTGTTGCCCATATCACCTCGTCTTTCAGGTCAAATGTAACTATTCGGACAAAGCATCTAGTTCGGCCTTAACAAAATCCTGAAAATCATCTTCTGATATTCCATCGCAGAGATAGTTGCTAATTGCTTGAACCTTGGTGAGCAACATTCTGTTTGACAACTCGCCCCATCCCGCCACAATGTCCTTTATTGCCTGCACGTACGGTTCATTCTCATTTTGGCGCGCTATCTTCATTAAGATGTTTGCAAGTCGTGTCTGATTGAAAAGTATTCGAACTGGTTTGCGACCCCGCTCATCACGATGTGGAATGTAAACACCATATGTATGGCTGATGAGGAGCATCGCCAGCATGGCCTGGGTACGAAACTGGGTGATAGCGTCTGGGGCGGCGGGATGGGTGGCAGAGAGAAGTGAAACAGGATCACTGCTGCGACCAAGATCCGCCACCGTGATTCTGCATCGTTCGTAGCCTGCATATGTACCGAGAATGCTGGCAATCCTGCTGTCCTCATAATTAATGGCATCAGGCAGATAAGAATTGATTGAGGGGCTCACCTCGGCCTCAGTAATTGCCTCACTAATAAATTCTTCCTTATAAAACTTAAGGTACTGCTCCACCTTATCAGGCGATTTAGCATACCTATCCAATGCCGCAGCCAGGTGATTACATAAGTACTTTAAATATGGACAATACACATGCTCTGTCTGTCGTGTCACGCGTCCGCGCAAGAGAATCGAAGTACTTTGGCACCAAATTGAATCTCGCCTTTTCACAAGCTCACCGATGAAGGTTCGAGATGTATCGTCGATTTCTTCATGCTTCGAACGCTCTTGATGCCGCTCATGCCAAGCACCCATTTCGAGATCGTATTGTTGCTTCTCAAATGATTCAAATAATTCAGTCAAGGTTGGGATTGCCGTCTCTTCAGGTGTTGGTTGGGACATGATTGCGCTGACCTTCTGCATCGTGGGTTGTAAGGAAAGTTAATCAACAGGTATCGTCGAATTGGGGGTTGTGTATGCTACCATGAAGCGTGAGCAGTACTCAATTCACTATTCAACCTTTGCGCTACCAATAGTGGGAAGTGACATCACAGCGTATTTCTTCTTCTCGTCGACAAGTTTCGCATACAATTGTGTGACCCGTATGTCGCGATGGCCTAACAGATGTTGCACTGAATACAGATCATTCCCCTGCGTTATCAATAACGTTGCAAAAGTATGTCGTGCAATATGCGATGTGACATGCTTGTCTACGCCGGCAACCTTTACCCAACGCTTCAAATAGCGATTGAATAAGTCGTCGGTCTTAGGAAGTGTAAAGACTAGAGCAGATTTTTTACTCGGACGTTCGCCGAGAAGGGACAGGGCTTCATCTGCAAGCGGTATATGTGTGTAATCGCCTGTCTTTTTCTGTACGATGTGCAGACCATCCGATTTTACCTGAGACCACGTAAGGCCACGCAGGTCACTGATGCGTAAACCTGTCAAACACGCGGTAAGGAACGCCCGTTTAACGTCCGGGTGACTACATGTTGTGGACGACAGCAACTGTAGCTCTTCGAGGGTTAAGAAAACACGACGCGTCCGCTTGCGTTGAATCCTATCTGCGAACACGAATGGGTTCTGGGGAATGATGTGCTGCCGGACCGCAATGTTGAGCGCAGTCTTGATTACATCGAGGTACGTTGCGACGGTGTTGGCCGCGAGGTCGCGCTTGCCGAGGTAGTCACGGAAGGCATGAATCCATTCGGCTGACAAATCGACAAACCGAAGCGGCTTGCTCTGAAAATTGTTCAGGTGGAACAGGGTGTTCTTCCATACCTTGCCTTTGGTGTCCGCGAGCGCGGAATAGAACGGCATGAAGTCGCGGGCTAGGTCGAAGGACGGTAGAACGAGGCCGCTTCTTCGCGCTTGCATTTCTTCGAGACGATTGGAGCGGATCTTCTCGGCCATAAGCATGGCTTCACGGTCTCTCGATTTGTCGCCGGTTAGGTATAGTCGCAAGAACTCACGCACACGGATAGCGCCTTCATGTATGTCGAGATACAGGTGATCCCCAGTCGCATTACGTTGCCTTCGTATCACAACTCCAGCGGCTTTTGCGGACCTTGTTTTCAGCGAAATGGACATACTGATTTAGTAAACTTGGCAAGTTCTACTGACGTTTTACTGACGTTTCCGCCATAAACATACACAAATATGTCGAAGCCGATCTAAATGAATGCCTTCATAAGTCTTTGTATTACTTGGAGATACTTAGATGTGCTTCGATTGCACTGAATGCGCCGTGATTTTGGGTTCAAATCCCGCCACGCTGACAGGTTCACATCAGCTCGTTCAACGGTCACCGAGTACTTCTTGGGCGATGTCCGCCGTTGACATACCGTTCGCGTACAATTCGTTTGCGCGCTTGCGTTTCGCTTGCCCTTCGTTTACATCCTCTTCTTTGAGGTGGGCGGCCTTTTTTTTCAGCGTCCACACCCATGTATTCAAAGCCCAAGAAGCCCCTTTCACTCATCCGTCTGCGGCATACTTGTAAAGCCACGCCCGGGTACTCGTCGTAGATCTCGACTAGGTCGATTGAGGAATGCTTTACCAGGTACACCAGCCTTCGTGCAGATCGAGCCAAAGACTTTCTTTGTCTTTGCGTTGGTCACAAAAGTTGGTGACAAAAACACACATACATTACATCGGCGGCCATACTCTTCACAAGAGAGGAATTATTCACATTGAGACCATTGAGATTGTATTCGTCCCATTGTCGAGTTCCAGTACAGTCCGTGAAAAATCTACAGATAAGAATGCTAATTGACGCCGCCGTTGACGTCGGCGATTGGCTCGAAATGGCAGTCGGAACTCCGTCGCTGACAATGCGCATGCGGGAGGTGAATGATGACCAAGCCGAATCGGAAAATTGCTATGAAGAAGCCGGATGCACTCTTAGGCCGCGTCGTTTCCATCCTGGAACAGGCGCGAGGTAATGTCGTCCGGGCGGTCAACGCGCAGATGGTGTTGGCCTACTGGTTGATCGGGCGAGAGATCGTCCACGAATTGCAGGGTGGCGAAGAACGGGCTGCCTATGGCAAGAAGGTCGTCGAAGAGCTTTCCGCTAGGCTGACCCAGCGGTTTGGGAAGGGGTTTTCGGGACGGAACCTGCAATCCTTCAAACAATTTTACCTCGTCTACAGTGAGAGGTTTAAGATTGTGCGCCCACTGGGCGCACAATTCGGAGCGCCAATTCTGCGCCCACGTGACACCGAATTCTCGGATGCCTCAATTCCTTTCCCTGCGAAGAAGTTCTCCCCGCAGCTAAGCTGGTCTCACTACCGCGTCCTGATGCGGGTTGACGATACCAAAGCCCGCGATTTCTATGAGCGCGAGGCGGTCGCGGGTGGCTGGGATAAGCGCACGTTGGAGCGGCAGATCCAGTCGTTGTACTACGAGCGGATTCTCAAGAGTACAAAGCCGGAGAAGATGCTGGCGGAAGGCCGTAACCCGCTGCTTCCTTTGGCCCCATCTGTCGATGCGCTCAAGCATCCATATGTATTGGAATTCCTAGGCCTGCCGGATGCAGGAGCGTTTCACGAGTCGGATCTGGAGCGAGCCATTATTAACCACCTACAACGCTTTCTGTTGGAGCTGGGCAGCGGATTTGCCTTTGTAGCGAGGCAGAAGCACATTCGTATCGAAGAACAGGACCGCTATATCGATCTTGTTTTCTATCACTGCCGCCTGAAGTTCTACCTCCTGATTGACCTGAAGGTGGGCGAGCTGACACATGCGGATGTCGGCCAAATGGACGGCTATGTGCGGATGCACGACGGCCTCTTCACCGCGTCGGACGATAACCCGACAATCGGCCTCATCCTCTGCACCGAAAAGAACGAGACGGTGGCACGCTACTCCGTGCTGAATGATCGCAAGCAGATATTCGCCTCCAAATACATGCTATGCCTGCCGACAGAAGAACTACTTAGACGGGAGATCGAGCGAGAACGAAAGCTGATCGAGTCCGCATTGGAGGATAGCGAATGAGAGTAAGTCGTTAGACGAACCCCCGTGCACAAGTCGGAAGCCCGGCCGCGCATCTTGGAATCAAGATGTGTTAGTTCAAAATGACGGCCTATCGATAATGGGTGAGTGGAATCCTACGGCGTGGACGAGTACATGTAACTGTTTCCGCCAGCCACGGCGATACTGCCGATTGCACTGTCGAAGTGATAGATTATTTCGGCAGTCTCGTACACTCGGGTTTGGAGGGTTCAAATGCCGCCACTCTGGCTACGTCCCAAAATATGGGGCACTCTTTCTATTGACAACTCTGTCACGGTTACGTCCACCAACTACACCTTATACTCCTGATGATCATAAACGGCGAGACTGCCTTTGCCTGGCGCCATGACCGTTCATTTCCGTAAGGCGTCTTGTTGGTAGATTGTGCTGTCAGGGGAATACCAATTTCTACGAAGAACAACAGATATGGCGACAGCAAAAAAGAAGAATACAGATTCCACTAAACCGGATGCTACAATCGAAATGCTTGACGGTAATAATCCAGTTGTTACAGTGCACGGCGCGATGGGGAGTACCGACGCCACCAAAAAACGCATCGTCACTCACTTGTATGTAGAACATTCAGCTCTGCCTTTTCAACTAGATGTAAAAGATGGGAAATTGATGCCGCGGACAACCGCAGATATACAGCGCAGGATTGTTTCAACATTGTGTATGGATGAAACTGCGGCGCGTAGTTTGTTGGAAGTTCTAAAGCATCAACTTGAACAGTTGAAAGGTATAGACAGAAAATGAGCAACCACGATTATGAGCCGAAATGGCGACCAACAGCAATTAGAGTTGCCTCTTTTTCTCTTCAAGGAATCCGTGCGACGCCAGACACCTTAAATGGAATGTCCCTTCACGTTAACACGACAAGTCAACATGTGGACGCACTCGAGATTCGTGCGTTAGCATTTAGAAATCAAGAATCTAACATTCGCAACTTTGAGCACTATCCGAAAAACTGGGATGGTGAAGGTGCGCCTGCACCTCGACTAGACGCTGTTAATGGCGCGCTACGACTACTCCGTGAACTTTATGTTGATGGACATAATCCATATCATAGTTTACCGTCGATAACTGGCGGTGTAATTGTTTACACAACATTAGATGGCGTAATATTTAGGTTCGTTGTATCAAACGGCACAACAATCATGCAACTGGACACGCACGATCAACTTTCGGATAAGCACCAATGTTATGACGTCGCAGTGCCATTGGTTAAGGCACACGCTGTCGCCAGACAAGCGGCTTCATTTATGAAGCAGTTGTTAGCTGCGGGTAATTAATAACTCAAACCGAAGGACCATAGCCGTGAAGGTTGCTAGACGCATTCTTAAGGAGCGGATTCTCGCGTCCGGCACGATAGATCCAGAAGCGTTTCAATTGCGCAACGGAGAAGATGGCGTAAGCTTGGTGTGTTTGGAGTTGCCCTGCACCAAGAAAAGAATTCAGTGGGTAGAGAGCAAGATAAAGGGAGAATGGCGCTGTTACACCGCCGATGAAATTAGACGATTTGGTATTGAAGTCGAACAGGGAAAAAAATTGCCACGCGTTGGCATTTTATGGCTCGAAGTACACACAGATTCCACGATCGGTTGCCAATAAAATTCTTCGCAGCGGCGAACAGTGCCTGTAGTGTTCGGCATCAAGCCCACACACGAAGCGCGATTTGTAATTCACATTCTCTGGCCGGAGTAGAAGCTCTCTCTGCAATGAAGATCACCCAACCAGTTGTAGTTCTCATTCTTTTACTCGCCGTGCAAGGTGCTGCTGCTCAATGGCAGAGATTAACCACTGGGTATGCCGGAAATCTTGAAGACGTTTATTTCACTCATATCGATACCGGCTATGCTGTTGGCGGATCTACCATTCTTAAAACGACCAATGGTGGTCTGACTTGGACTTCGCAATCGGTTCCGCCAACGCACACATTGAATGCGATATTCTTTCCCAGTTCTAATGTTGGATTCGCCGTAGGGGATGTAGTGTATAGAACAGTGGATGCGGGTGCGACGTGGGATAGCGTACACGTTGCCGATGAACAGTGGAAGGCTCCAGAATTCAGGTCACTGTTCTTTTTTTCAGATTCTGTTGGCATTGTTGTTGGAGATGCATTTCGCTCCACCACCGATCAGGGCGATACCTGGATCGATGGCCCGTATGATTTTGTCATGCCAGGAGCAAGTACGGTGATTGACTTCATAGGGAATGGTGTAGGATTCTTGGGTGGCTGGACGGGTACGACCATCGGCATGTTCGGCATTGTTGCAAAGACTACTGATTTGGGGAAGACTTGGACCCAATCACTAGGGATGGAGGATAAGTCTCGGGGACTTCGCATCAGTTCGATTGAATTTGTGACACCGTCTGTGGGCTGGGTAGTAGGTTCGCGAGAATCAGGAAATCCACCATATAGTAGGACCCGAATACTCCATACGAGCGACGGTGGGGCCACATAGGAAACTATTAATACAGTTTTCGCACGCACGCTCAATACAATCGAATTTACGAGCGACCAGATTGGCTACGTTGGGGATGATTGGGGGTCAATTTACTCGACTACAGACGGCGGATTGAGCTGGAATGCGGATGAGATTTTCTCGGGCGGTCGATCAATCAACGCCATTGTCGTAGTAGATCGTAGTGTCGCTTATGCCGTGGCTGATGATGGCCTAGCGTTCAAGCGTGTTATCCCAACTTTCGTTGTAGACCCGTTCCCAGTGATTGGCTTCAGAATTTCACCGAACCCGTCTCATGGCAGCGTAACCATTACGATAGACCCTTCGCAAGCCCCATATCAGGCGACTCGAGTAACTGTTTTTGACGCGCTAGGTAGAGGCGTCCATCAGGAATGG
>JAWXBR010000058.1:0-62596 GCA_034440235.1 bacterium | reverse complement strand
CGCGAGTTCATGAAATGGACAGAGCACAGCGCCATTAAGAAGGGTGTTCAAGACAACGTGTTAATGATCCGAAAGGTCAATGATGCGATGACATTTTTTGTCAACGACAAACCCGTCTTTTCCATGGCCGGATCGTTTTATGCCTATTACGGCAATCGGGTTGGCTTTATCGTGCATGGATTCCGAACGCTTGAAGCCGACAATATCGTGGTGCGTCAGTGGGAGCCAGACCCGGTGCAAACAATTGCCAATGCCGAGACTACAGTCAAACTCGTGAACCTTGGCCGCGCCATAAATGATACGTCGAGCGACATTGTTAACTGCATTTCTGCCGATGGCTCGGTGTTACTGCTTAGCAGATCTTATCACCCAGGCAATGTGGCTCCAATTGAGAAACGCGATGTATGGATGTCTACGCGCAATGAAGATGGATCGTGGAGTAAGGCTGTTAGCGTCGGCCCACCAATTAATAACGAATCGCAGAACTTTGCTGTCACCATCTCGCCCGATCTGAACACGATAGTCTTACAAAATCAGTACGATGCGAATGGCAAATCGTCCGGACCTGGGCTTTCGGTAGCAAACCGAACGAAAGACGGATGGGCTGTTCCAACGAACATGATAGTCGACAACCTGTCGAATTCGGGGTCATACACTAGTAGTCACGTATCTCCAGACGGTCTCGTCCTCATTACATCGATCGAGTTCGCCGATACGCGCGGCAGTCGTGATTTATATGTGTGCTTTCGCAAGGACGATGGTACATGGACAACACCAAAAAACATGGGCAACGTTCTGAACACACAAGGCAGCGAGTACGGACCATTCATTGCTGGTGACGGAAGAACGTTATACTTTTCAAGTATCGGTCACCCTGGATATGGTGGAGCTGACATCTACGTAACACGTCGACTTGACGATACGTGGACGAACTGGTCGAAGCCTCTTAATCTCGGCAAGGGGATCAATAGTGATGAAACCGATGCTTTCTTCAAGGTGCCTGCACAGGGCGACTCGGCATATTTCTCATCGACAAAAAGTGGTTTTGGTAGTGACGATATTTTTTCTGTCGCTCTTCCGGTAGCGGCACGTCCAGAGCCAGTAATCATCGTGCGGGGTCGTGTCCTCCACGCATTAACCAAGGAGCCGCTCGAGGCTACTGTGCGCTATGAAATTCTTCCTAGTGGACGTCAAGCTGGCTTAGCTCGCTCAAACCCAACGACCGGCAAGTATGCCGTTGCACTCCCAGCAGGAGAGCAGTACGGTGTGCGTGCAGAAGCGCAAGGCTTCTATCCACTCAGCGAGCAGTTCACCGCCAAAGAATTAAAGAAGTATGTAGAAATAGAGCGAGATCTGTTTCTCGTGCCAATTGCGGATGGCGCAGTAGTACGTCTGAACAATGTCTTCTTTGATTTTGGTAAACATGAATTGCGTGCAGAATCGTTCCCAGAGCTTGACAGGCTTGTAGTGTTCCTAAAGGCAAATGCTGCAATGAATATCGAGCTAGGTGGACACACCGATAACGTCGGCGAAGATGCCGCAAATAAGACACTCTCGCAGAATCGCGTCAATAGTGTTCTAACCTACTTGGTTTCGAAAACGATTCCAGCACCAAGACTTCGTGCTAAGGGGTATGGCGAAACACGTCCTGTCGGTACGAACGATACCGAAGATGGACGCCAACAGAACAGGCGTGTCGAATTCACCATACTAAACAAGTAGACTAACTACTCTACGCCCCAAAAAATACAATGAAGGTAGTCTAACATATGGCGCTAACTAACAGATGACGCTGATTTTAGTATTTATGGCCGCACTTGGCTATCTAATCGGTTGCATTCCTACCGCGTGGATTGCGCTACGCATGTCTACCGGACAAAACGTGACCGATGAAGGCACTGGTAATGTCGGCGCTATGAATGTGTACGAAGTGTCGGGCAAACGCACGCTCGGTATACTCGTATTTGTTGGTGATGCTCTAAAGGGTATGGCCGCCGTACTCGTTGCGCGCGCTATGCACGACGACTGGTTTGCTGCAACGGCGTTTTGTGTTGTAGGATGTCTGCTCGGACACAACTACAATCTCTTTCTTCGGGGAAGGGGCGGAAGGGGTCTCGCTACCGCAACAGGTGCGTTTGCTGTTCTTAATCCGGCGGTTGTTGTAATCTGGTGCGTGATGTACCTAACAGGCTACTATGTTATTCGCCGCAACGTTCATGTCGGCGCCGTAGCAGGTACCATAGGAGTTGCCGTGCTGTTTGCGTCGACACCCGAATCGATTCTTAGAGATTCGACCCTTCAGCCCCTTTACCAACCAGGACAAATGCGCATGCTTCTACTCGCATGCAGCATTGTCATCTTTGCAAGGCATATAAGGCCGATGCAAGCGCTGTTTCGTCAATTGCGCGAAGAAGAAGCTTCCGAGAGTAACAGCGAGTGAATTGCATTGAGAGCTTGCGGTGCATCGTGCTCTCTGCAAACAATAAACACGCTTAGTGCACTCGGACCTGTCATCATTGCAACTATGTCTATTTCTGCTAGAGCTTTAGTGATGCGCGACAGTATTCCTGCGCTCGACGCCATGGGGCCGCAGGCAGCAATGATGCTAACATCTATGGCCTCGTGTTGTACTCCAGCAAGTGCCACCTCTACATCTACGCGTGTCGCTTCGTCGGGCACACAGATAACGAGTACATGCGCGTCCAGCGAAACAAGGTGCAGTACACTTTGTTCTATGAGCTTGTGAATCGAGGGAAGTTTTGATGCGCTGCTGTTAACCGCAACATGTATACAGTTCTTAAGTGCTGTTACCGCATGAATGTCTGCATCTAGCGGCTGTGCAGCGGTAATGAGCGTGCCGATATCTGTCGGACGAAAAGTGTTAAGGATGCGAACGGGTATCGAGCGCTCGATAGCCGGAAGGATTGTGCCAGGATGTAAAACCTTTGCGCCATATAAGGCTAGTTCGCGCACTTCATGAAATGAGAGATGTGGGATTGGCCGCGCATCTGAAATCTGGCGTGGATCGGCACTGTACACTCCGCTAACATCTGTCCAGATCTGTATTTCATCTGCACCGAGTACAGATCCAAGTATGGCAGCGCTATAATCAGAACCACCTCGACCTAGTGTGGTAGTACGACCATCGGCAGTTTCGCCAATGTAGCCTTGGGTAACAACGATGGCGCCTGGTACCAGCAATGGCTCTAGATGTGCCTCTGCAAGTGGCTGAATGGCACCGAGCTGCGCTGCAGCAGAAGTAAAACGTGTGTCGGTTCGCAACACCGTACGAACGTCAAACCATGTTGCATCGAGTCCGGCCGCAACACACATAGCCACAAATATCTTCGTGCTCAGCATCTCACCAAACGATACCATCATGTCTAACGACTGATCGGTACATTCACCAAGCAGTGCAATGCCGTTGGCGAACCGAGAGAGTTCTTGCAGCGTGTTGTCGACTTCTACATTCCCTCCGATTCCGGCATCCTCAAGAATCTGTAAGTGCTTGTCGCGAACACGTAGCAGTATGTCGCGCATTTCTGAGTGGTTATCTGCACATGCAGCTCTTGCAAGAGCAAACAGTAGATTGGTCGTGCCAGACGTCGCACTAAGCACAACGAGTTGAGCTGCTCGTGACGTCGCGGTTGCTGTTTGCCTGTCTGTTTTTGATTGCGTGGCTATTGTTGAATTGTCTGTACAAATCGAAAGCACTGCGCGTAACGCCGAAGCATCCGCAACTGATGTACCACCGAACTTGCGGACGATCATCTTAACGAACGTCGAAGTATAACATGAGGTGATCTGCCTGTGGCACATGAAGAAGAATGCGATCATCTACGAGATCGCGTACAGCTTTCTTCACCGATTCGATTGACAACTCATGACGGTGTGCGAAATGCCAGATGTCTACTGCTCCTATACTGGCTTCGAGGGCAAGTAGTTGACCTGGCGTGAGTGATCTACGAGTCGAAAAACGATCTCGCGAAGCATTCACAAACGCGTCGGATTCTTTCTCGAGCAGAAGTTGTGGAGAGAAGTAATAGTTGTCTTCAACGGCGAGGTCGCAGATAACATATCCACCGCCGACGTTCTTACCGGCAAAGTCTGATAGGTAGGCGAGACTAACAAGATAGGGGACTGTTTCTGCGGCCCAGAGATCGTCCCACACAGGGCGGTCGTTCTCTTTAAGCCATTCCATGAATACTATCTCGTGCTCTGGGAGCATCATCACAGCACGGCTGCCGTACTTCTGACGTAAAGCATCCACTTGAATCGGATCCATTGTTCTGAACTGTTCATCCGTAAAACGAATGTGTCCGTGCTCAGCCAGCGACGTTTCAACCGTCTTTATTAAATCACTTAGCGTCACGCTATCGCCTCTCGTTTCCGACTTTTCCATGCAAAGAATAATCCCAGGGCACCAATTATAAGTGCCAGACCGTTTGCCGCAATTGAAATGGTACGCCCGGTTTCGAAGGCAGGACTTGCAAATTTGAATTCGACAACATGCGATCCAGCAGGAACAACCACTCCTCGAAGCAGATAGTTTGTCTTGTGCGTCGTTACTTCCTTGCCATCAATATATGCATGCCATTCGGGGTAGAACACTTCACTCACAACAAGGAATCCGTTTTGTGACGAGGTAGTCTTTAGTGCTAGCAATTGGTTCGATTTTGCACTAACAGTTGCAGTGGCTGCACTATCTACACCAACCGATGCACCGATCGCCTTCTCGACGTACGCGGTATTCGCGGGATCGAATTTTTGATCACGCATTTGCTCTAGGATTGTAAGGCCGCTCGCTTCCACCTTTACCGTATCCACAAACCAGGCTCGTGGCAATGCACTTGTGTTCTTATAAACGAACATCCCCGACTGCGAGGAAAACGTTGGCTGACTTTGTGCAGCCTGATCGTCGATGATGTACTTCACTCCGAGCATATTCCATACAAGCTGGTTTCCAATTCTGCTATTGCCTGCCCGATCACTCGCTTTCTCGTCCTTTCTAAGAGGCCCGAGCGCCGCAATATCCAGCATGTCCTGGTACACGCGAAGTTTCGCAGAAGAGTAGCCATGGACATTTTCAACAAAGTGATAAGCCCACCAGTTTGCGGGGTTGTTGCTAAGGTCGGCTACACGAAACACACCCTTGTCGTTCTTAACGTAGTCTACAACGTCAGTCTTCTTGAACACGTTCTGTTCATAAGAACCCTTTTTAGGTTCGTACCCACGCCTACCAACGCGCCATAGATCGGTAACCATTAACAGCAACATCATTGCAATTGCAACATCAGGCTTTATGCTTCGGCGAGCGACTAGAAAAATTAGAATACCAAAGATTAGGCCGATAAAGCCTGTAGCAATCCAGTCTGACTGCATCTCTGCTTGCACGAGAGACAAGTGAGAATCTGGAATTTGTTCTACGCTCTTAATGCGTCCACCCGATTTCTCAAAGAGTGCATTCGCTACATCACTCTTATAGTCATCCTTTGACATGTTGGTGTATGCAATTCCAATAAGCAGGAAAGCCCCAGTTACACCCAGTACAATCAGGCCGTTTCGTTTCGTTCGTGGAGTTGCTACAGCATGCCATGACTTTACAGAGGCAAGTCCGTAGCCTGCTAAGACCGGCACAGCAAACTGCAGAAGAGCCAACGCCATCGAAGGTGCACGGAATTTATTGAATGCAGGGGCATAATCGTAAAAAATATTATAAAGAAAACTAAGATTTTTCCCAAACGACAAAAACAACGAGAAGAAACCAAGTGCAATTAGAAACTGCACAAAGGGATCGCGTCTGTACGCCCAGCCACCTAAACACGCAAGCAAGAGCACACCAATGCCCATGTAGTTGGCTGCATCGGTGAACGGCATTTGTCCCCAGTAGAGGTTTTGGCGTTCTTCGCGCTTCGAATTGCCGACCTTGATCTTTGTATTTCCGAATCCATAGTAGTTCGGAACGAAAAAGGTCATTACTTCGCCCGGCGAAAACGACCAGTTCGTAGCATACTCGTAATCGTTGCCGCCCGTCTCGTCTTGTTTGTTTTTCTCGGCCTGAAGCAGGGGCGCCGATCCACGCGTTGAATGTGGCGTGTACTCGCGTGCAGCCATCAGCATGTCTGCATGTGTGGCGAGTCCGATTACACCTGCAATAATCACGCACCCTGCCGCGCGAAGCACAGCGGCAGCCCCCTCCTTAGAAATCAATCTCGAAACAAGTTCAACGACAAGGTACAGTGCCGTGCCACAGCCGATGTAAAACATCATTTGAGGGTGCGTGGCGCTTACCAGCGCCACAAGGGGCAGAATGAGAAGGAAAAGGTTAAAGAACGTAAAGCGTTCGCGGATGCGTTCGAGGGCAAGGAGAATCCAGGGAAAACATGCAATCGACACCGGCTTCGTGCTATGTCCGATCATTATCCAGATGATTACAAACGTCGAGAAGATTGCAGCAATAGCAGAAAACGTTGCAATGAGTCGTTCTTGCTTCTTCACACGCATAAGGGCGTACACGCCCCAGCCGTAGATCGCGTACCACATTGCCAGGCGCGCGGTGTCGTTATTAAACAACGCACCGAACATCTGTGGCAAGGCAAACAATGCACGTCCGAGGACATCCCACGAGCGTTCGCCAGCAGCGAGGAACGAGGCAAGCGAGGGCATGCCGCTAAAAATGTATGGCATCCAAAGAGGGAAGTCACCAGAATCTTTAGCCTGTTCAAGATAGGGGATGAAGCTCAGGAAGGCTACGTTGTCGCCATCACTCAGAAAGTTCTTGCCCGTGAAAAGTGCGTCAGCGAAAAAGATCACGACACTAAGCAAGATCACGCCACAGAACGCAAGGTCTCTATAGCGTTCCGGGATGCCGAACGAGGATTTTGATTTGTTTGCCGTTGCCATGGACACCTAGGGTAATTGTGAACCGCGAAAATACGTCGATAGTGGCAGTCAAAAGCGCGTGTTAGGATGCCATCCGAGGTTGCCATCTGAGGATTCCACGTGTGGATGCCAGCGTAAATGCTACTTGTTTGTAAGTTATGCGCAACTAATCAGTTGATTCTAGGGAAGTTATGGCCAACCTATCAATGCGTACGGAAGAACTTTCGTATCAAGATGCACTGCATCTGGCGAGACGTGCAACCTTCCACCCTTCTCTCAATCTTGTGAAAACGTTGGAGGGCAAGACTCCACAGGCAGCGGTGGACCTGCTCCTTGGCATGGGGTCGACTCCGACACCACCGGCGTGGGCAGATCTGCCGCCAAACTTCACGGATATTAACGCGGTATATAAGCAGTGGGGTGAGCTTCAGATGTGGTGGATGCAACACGTTCTTACGGTGCCCTCACTACGCGAGAAGATTGTTCTGTTTTGGCACAATCATTTTACGAGCGACTACATAACTGTGTATGCCGCTCAGTTCATGGTGCGTCAGGCTAAACTCATTCGTGAGAAAGCCTTCTCGTTCCGCGACCTTGCAGAGGCTATGATTGGCGACCCAGCGATGCTCATTTATCTGAATGGTAATCTGAGCTTGAAGGGGAATCCTAACGAAAATTTTGGACGTGAATGGTTTGAGCTATTCACGCTTGGTGTGGGCAATTACACAGAACAGGATATCATCGAAGCGGCTCGTGCATTTACAGGATGGCGCATCGCTGGATCGGGCTCTGTGTATAATCCGCAGTTCGCCGATCAAGCGCCGAAGACGATCCTAGGCCAGACAGGCAACTGGGAATACACCGATGTTGTTCGTATTACGCTCGAAACAGAAGCGTGCCGACTATACATAGCGCTTAAGCTGTATCGCCTGTTTTTCGAATACAACCCGTCGGCAGCCACACTCGCGCAAGTAGCAGATGTGATCAGACTGGCTGACTATGATATAACCGCCGCTATTCGAACACTGCTCACATCAGAACACTTCTACGAAGCTCAGTTACGTGGTGCATTAATAAAGAGTCCAGCAGACCTGACAATCGGTCTAGCCGCCATGACTTCCACGACAAATGTCCACCCGAATTACCCTCAGTCAGCGATGACGGCATTAAATCAAGAGCCGTTTTACCCACCGACCGTGGAAGGTTGGAAGGGACATCACAACTGGATTACGAGCTCGACCTTCCCGTCTCGACAACGCTTTGCTGAGTCGTACATAGATGGGCGTTATGGTTCGACTTCAGACAGCCTTCGTGATCTCGCCGGCATTCCGATTGCCCCAGATCTTGTTGCAATGGCCAAAGCGTTCCCTGATTCAAACGATGCAGTAAAGCTTGTTGCTCATTTTGCAGAGTATCTGTTACCAGTTGCTACAAGCAAGGAACAACGTGATGTACTTCTAGAGATCCTCTTGGCTGGAGCGCCTGTGTATGAGTGGGATATCGAATCGCCAGCCGCAAAAAACCGTCTGAAGCTCCTTGTTCAGGCTATTGTACGAATGCCCGAATTTCAATTGATGTAAGGAGTATCCATGAACCGCAGACGCTTTATGCAGTCGACTGGGGCAACTGGCCTCGCGCTGGCCACACTGCCGACACTTGTGGACTCTTTCTCCGTGAAAGCACTTGCAAGCGGCGATACGGGACTTGAGCAATTGTTGGATAGTACCGACAGAATTCTCGTCCTTATCCAGCTTACAGGTGGCAATGATGGATTGAACACCGTCATTCCATATACCGATCCCAAGTATTACGCGAATCGTCCGACGATTGCTATCCAAAAGAACAAAGCACTTCGCTTAAACGACACTCTCGGTTGGCATCCTTCTATGTCGGGCTTCCGCTCGATGTACGACGAGGGCCGCCTTGCCGTCGTTCAGGGTGTGACGTATCCCAATCCTGATCGATCGCACTTCCGTGGAACGGACATCTGGCTTACATCAACCGATTCCGATGTTTTTGGGTCGACGGGATGGGTCGGACGCTATCTGCAAACGATGGCGCCAAACTATCCTCAGCAACTTCCAGAACATCCACTTGCTGTTCAGATAGGCACATCTCTATCGCTTGGATTCACAGGTCCGAACGGTGCCATGGGCGTCAGCTTCCGCGATCCCGATGAATTTTACAGACTTGTGAATTCGGGCGGCGGCGGAGAAGAAATCCCACCTGGCAATCTTGGTGATACACCTGCCGGTCGCGAAGTAGATTTCATGCGCAGTATCTCTCGTGCGTCTAACGTGTATGCGGGTGTTGTAAAAGCTGCAGCTGATAAGGCTGTGACACCAACTACACAGTTTCCAAATACAGACATCGGCAACAAACTCAAGGCAGTTGCTCAACTTATTCGTGGTGGCCTTAAGTCGCGCGTGTACATGGTTTCTTGGCAAAACGGCAACTTCGATACACATGCAAACCAGGTTTCGACTGCGGATACTACGCAAGGCGCGCACGCACAATTGCTTGCGCAACTCAGTGACGCAGTTTCAGCATTCATGAGTGATATGAAGACCAACAATCTTGATGACAAGGTTGCCGGCATGACGTTCAGCGAATTCGGAAGGCGTGTTGCAGAAAACGGATCGATTGGCACTGACCACGGTACGGCAGCACCACTGTTCGTGTTTGGTAAAGATGTCGATGGTGGTAAAGTATTCGGCAACGACCCCGACTTTAATAATCTCGACGAACGCGGCGATCTGCTAATGGTAAACGATTACCGCAATGTATACGCATCAGTGCTTCTGCAATGGTTCGGAACCAGTAAGACCACTGCACAAAGTGTTCTCTATCGCGATCTTATGCCATCGATGCTGCCTGTGTTCAAATCGACCGTTAGTGTGAATGAAGACGCGACGCCCGCGCGCTGCTCAATAATTTCGATGAGTCCGAACCCAGCGTCCGGACCCGTCGCAATTCGCGCTAACGTCAATCACAATGCCCACGTTGGTCTCACTCTCAGCGACATGCGTGGACGTATCGTTCGCACGGTTGCCGTAGATGCTTGGACTGGTCTCGCTTCGGTCGATGTAAGTGGATTGGCATCGGGCACGTACGTCGTAACACTAACGGCCGATCGAGATGTAACACATACGTTCCTTCAAGTGGGACGTTAACAACTGTCGTTCCGCTGAACGGGACGTTCGCAACGGCCGTTCCTCTGAATGGGACGCGATAAACGCAAATTCTTGAGACAACCATGACTCGTATACTCGTACTAACCTTTGCAACTATCGTGTTTGCGTGTGCTTTGCACGCGCAGCCCCTTATCTCTCCGTACACGTTTGGTTTTGATAACGTAGTGGAGATTGATACTGCACTTGTTAGCGGCCTCATCGAACCAGCTGGCTTTCACGGTCGGGTGAAGCTCGATCCACAAGGACACTTGCAGTTTGCCGATGGAACGCGCTATCGCGTGGTGGGCACGAACCTACAGTGGAGTGCATGTTTCCCAGATAGTGCCACCGCAGTAACGATGGCTCGTCGGTTCCGCTCGCTAGGCATCAACACCGTTCGCTTTACAACGATCGACGTTACATGGTGGAAGGGCGGATCGATTTTTGCCGATGGCACAACAACCGGACAACTCGACCCAAATCAGATGCGGATACTCGACTGGTTTGTGTATCAGCTCAAACTAAATGGTGTGTACAGCTCGTTTGCGTTTCATTCTGTCTGGCGGCCGCGCCCGGACGACGGTGTTCTCGACCCCGACTCTCTTGGTTGGGGCTCGCGTACACCGTTAATGTTCGAACCTCAGGTGCAACGCATACATCGTGCAATCATGAAGGCGTTCCTTAACCATGTAAACGTTTTTACAAATGTTGCATACAAGGATGAGCCGGCAGTTCCATTCATCGTTGTTGCAGAAGACGCAGCGTTTTCTGCATACTGGCTATACACGTCAGACATCGTGCGTCCGACGTACTTTGGCGGCAACATTTTAGCACCATCCAGTACCGGCTATGCACACGTTCGGTATATCGACTCGCTATACAATGCCTATTTGCGTGGTAAGGGGCTTACTACCGATGCTCAGCTTAACGCAAGGTGGGCGCAGCCACCAACCTCGCCAGCAAACCAACTTCAAAACGCGGGATTTGAAGACCCGTTTTCACCTGTATGGACACTCGGTGTGAATTCTGGCGCTCAGGCTGTAGCACAGTTTAGCGATCTCGACAAGAAAGAAGGCACGCAGTCGATGCGTGTGCGCATTAATAAGCTCGACGCCGCACGATCTGCAAATGGTATCTACTTGCTGCAGGTTGCTACAAATCTCAAGCGTCTTCAGCGGTATACGCTTTCGTTCTGGGCCAAAACCACACCCGAACAAGGTTCTCGCTCATTGACCGCCTATGCGTACAATTCTGTGTTTCCGTACGAGAGCTATGGGCTAGCACAAAACCTCACGATTGACACGCAATGGAAACAGTACACGTACAGTTTTACGTGTTCGGGAGGTGATGCGTCAACAGGTACGCTCTTGTTTGGAATGGGGTCAGATCTTGGCGACGTATTTCTTGATGACGTGCGTCTTACAGAGACTGGCTTTCTAGGCGTATACCCTGGCGAAACTGTTGCCAACAACAGCATTGTGCGCGCTACGTACTGGACAGACGCACTGTCGCCGAATCGATCAAAAGACGAAGCAGCATTCTACCTCGATAAACTCGAGACGATGTTTAAGAATGCACGTACGATGATTCGTGATACGGTAAAGAGTGAAGTGCTGTTATGTCCTTCAACACGCATGTATTCATTCATTGACCTTTACGCTGCACGCGATTACGATATTTTCTCAGCTACAGATTGGCGATCAATGCCAGCGTCGATGTTAGCCGAGCAATATGGAGGGTCGCTTACGCCATTGTCCTACATGCGGCCAGCTGGCAAGGCAATGATTTTGCTTCAAACTGCAATCATGCATCAGACGCCATATCAGAGTGAGATGGGCGTTACGCTGCCTGCATACATGGGATTGCAAGATTGGGACGGTGTGTTTTTTGGCGTGTTCTCTAGCGCTGCCAGCGCAGGGCGTTTGTCTGCGGATAGTGCAGCGGCTTGGGAGATACTAGATAAACCAAATGTGCTTGCAATGTTGCCATCGGTGAGTCGAGCAATGCAAGAAGGGGTTGTAAAACCATCGCTTCGAGAAATCATTATTACAAACACCCGTGAATCGCTCGAGTATCCTAGGCTACACCTGCATCAGTTATACTCGTTAAGCACAGGTACCGACACTCGCATTCCTGCCTTTAGACGGATTTCAATTTCGCTAGTGCCCGGACCTGTCGAATCTGTGTTTCCGCACCTCGAAGTAAGTGCCCTCGCTGGCACTGTAGACCTTGCAAACCTGAATGCAGAAAACGAACAGATTTTCTGGGACGCATCTGTAGACGCCAAGAGAGTGCCGAAAGCATTGCTAAAGGTGCAAACAGATCGGTATGTGGCGGTGACTGGACCGATCGCTAATCAGCTTATTCAAATGCCTGGACTGATCCTTGAAGAAACGTCGCAGGCAAAGCATACTTCGGTGGTAATAAACTCGCTTACAGAATTGCCGTTGTTCAAAACGCCGACTGCGTTCTTGACAATATCGACACGCATGTTTAACGAAGGCACGATGTTCAATGCAACAACCGGCGCCGTAACGAAAAACGGAATCGGTCCTACCCAGATGGAAGGCTCGATCGTTCGCATCACATACACAGCGCCCGATTTCGACACCATGTACGTGCAGCCCCTTGGCGCGGATGCGCAGCCCCGTGGCAATCGCATACTCGCGACACGGAATAGCACCGGCAAGTTCAGCGTCACAGTAAACACTCAGCAGAACGCAACGCCATGGTACAGGATGGAATTACGTCAGGTGCCAAATAGCGTCGACGACGTTATTACCGAACGTCCGCTCATTATCGCACCTAACCCCGCTTCGGATGAAGCAACGATCTACTACGGCGAAAACGTACAGCGCATAGAGGTAATGTCAGTATCTGGTGCGCTGGTAATGAGCATCAGTGTTGATGCCGGCACGAGTAGCAGGCTTTCGCTCGATGGTCTTGCTTCGGGTGTGTATCGCGTGCGCGTAACTTCATCTCATGGAGTGCGAGAAACTGCGCTTAATGTCATACGCTGATCCGAACACAAAAAAGAAGCTTCGACAAGGGCAGACAATTAGTAATATTATTCACTAATCCATAAAAAGGTACGGACGCCATGTTTCGTCGACCTTGCCTATGTAGTGCGTTAGAAAGAGCACATGGTGCGGTTTGCGTGGGGTGCTTAGCAATCGCATGTTTGCTTCTTCGGGTGTACGACTTCCTTTCTTGTTGTTGCAATGCACGCATGCACACACAAGATTTTCCCACTGGTCCATACCGCCGCGTGATCTCGGAATAACGTGATCGACAGTTAATGGCGTTGCCGGAGTGTTGCAATACTGACATCGAAATGAGTCGCGTCGAAGAATGTTCTTACGCGAAAGTTCGATCTTCTTGTACGGTACCCGTAGGTAAGCGCTTAGGCGAATAACGCTTGGAAATGGATAGCGGTGGTGCATGCTGCGTATAACAAGAGCAGCGCGTTCTTCGATGATGTCGGCCTTTGTAAGGAAGAGCAGGAGGAGAGCTTTTTTCGTGTTGCAAACGCTTATGGGCTCGTAGGACTGATTCAGGACCAGTACCTTGGTGTTGAGCGACAGTACCTGGCCCGCGTTTACGCGGTCGCTAATTGGACGCTTGTGTGCTGCCTGTGTACTGAAGAGCTTCTTACCTCCGCATCGAAAATAACACAACCGAGGTATTTTTGTTCTGTTATCACTAAGCAATTCTGAATGAATTGCAGATCTCTTCAGATTCCCAATCTCAAATGGAGTTTCATGGCGCACGCCCCAGCGGTACTAGCACTCGAAAACGGCTTCACCTTAAAGGGTATAGCAATAGGAGCCATTGGAGCCCGAGCTGAAGGGGAATTGGTCTTTAACACAGCCATGACGGGGTATCAGGAAATCCTTACAGACCCTTCGTATAGTGGCCAGATACTCACGTTCACCTATCCCCATATCGGTAACACCGGCGTAAATGACGAAGATGTCGAAAGCGACAAGGTGCAAGCCGCCGGACTCGTCGTTCACGAACTCTCGCGCACATACTCAAACTGGAGGGCAACACGATCTCTACAGGAATACCTCGAGTCGTACGGCATTGCCGGCATCCAAGGCGTAGACACTCGTCAGATCGTGCGCATCCTCCGCTCAGAAGGCGCCATGCGCTGTGTCATAGCCCACGGCGACAACCTCAACCTTGACGACCTCGTAGAGCAAGCTCGGCATGTGCCATCGATGAACGGACTCGACCTAACGGGCGTCGTTACTACTCCATCGTCGTACAAATGGAATGAGGATCGAAAGCAAGGCACTGAAGGGCAAGGCACTGAAGGGCAAGGGCAAGGGTCCGAATGGGGCTATGGGAATATTCTAAACAATTCAACTAAACAGAATGGCGTAAAGACTAGACGCAAGGTCGCGGCCATAGACTTTGGCATCAAGCGCAACATATTGCGTCAGCTTGCAGCGCATGGCTGCGACGTTACTGTTTATCCTGCGACTGTTAGTGCCGAGGAAATCCTTGCAAGTGGAGCGGACGGAGTCTTCCTAAGCAACGGTCCGGGCGACCCCGCCGCCGTCCATCACGGCATCGAACTCACAAAGTCGCTGCTGGGCAAGAAACCCATCTTCGGAATCTGTTTGGGTCACCAAATCTTATCGCTTGCCGTAGGAGCCACCACCTACAAGCTTACATTCGGTCACCGTGGTGCCAACCACCCTGTCAAAAACCTCATAACAGGTAAAATCGAGATCACGTCGCAAAACCACGGTTTTGCAGTCGAAACCTCGACCTTGCCAGCGAATGCAGAGATGACACACATTAACCTGAACGACAACACCTGCGCTGGAATCCGCTTAACCGACGTGGCGGCATTCGGCATTCAGTACCATCCCGAGGCCTCGCCTGGGCCCCACGATGCCGACTACCTATTTGAGCAGTTTGTGGATAGTCTTGCGTAAGGCTGCACCAAAGTCTTCCGAGCCCCTTTCAGACCCCCTGCTTTGACGTTTCATTTCTGAGCCGTATGTTTGTCGGCTCGGGTAAAACCGGGCAGGTACTCAAGCGGTCAACGAGGGCAGACTGTAAATCTGCTGGCTACGCCTTCGGAGGTTCAAATCCCCCCCTGCCCACGAGAGCGCGGGAGTAACTCAGTTGGTAGAGTCACAGCCTTCCAAGCTGTTGGTCGCGAGTTCGAGTCTCGTCTCCCGCTCTGATACCGTTTGAATGCGCTGATGTAGCTCAGCTGGTAGAGCACCACCTTGGTAAGGTGGAGGTCACCGGTTCAATCCCGGTCATCAGCTCAGAGTAAAGACGGGTGTAGCTCAACTGGTAGAGCAGCGGTCTCCAAAACCGCAGGCTGCGGGTTCAAGTCCTGCCGCCCGTGCAACACCGCCGATGGAGAGAGAGAAATATGTTCGACATAACGAGAAATTTTTTTGCTGACGTCGCGAAGGAGATGAAGAAGGTCTCCTGGCCAACGAAAGAGCAACTGCGTGAAAGCACGATAGTCGTGATTATAACCTGTGTTATAGTATCGACTATTGTGTTCATTATTGACCAAGCCATGGTTCAGGTCATGGCCCTCATATTCTGATGAGCATTACCCTACGATGATCGAACAAACGCCCGCTGTGGTACTCGAGCCGAAATGGTACGCCATCCGCACCTTCACGGGGCATGAGGCGCGTGTCAAGACGTCTATCGAAACCGAGATGGTGCGCCTGAGTTTGCAGAATCGGGTGAAGAACATCATTATACCACAAGAGACGGTGTTTGAAGTTCGAAATGGCAAGCGACGCACGAAGGTGAAAAACTTCTTGCCAGGCTACATCCTGATAGAGCTGTCACTCGATAAGCGTCTGAAGGAAGTAATTCTTTCGCTGCCATCGATCGTGAGTTTTGTTGGGACGAAGACAGAGCCGCAAGCGTTGCAGAAAGATGAAGTTGATAGAATTCTTGGACGTGTTGAAGAACGCAAGGACATTACAACCGTAGAGACGGCGTTTCGCGAGGGCGATCCTGTGCGTGTTATCGACGGTCCGTTCTCGAACTTCAATGGCACGGTTAAAGAAATCAATATTGAGAAGCAAAAGCTGAAAGTTGAGGTTGGGATTCTTGGCCGTAAGACGCCGATCGAGTTAGACTTCAATCAGGTTGAACTAGAAAATCATTAATCGAAGAGTCAGGCTATGGCAAAGAAGATCATGGGAACGTTCAAACTTCAGCTTAAGGCTGGAGAAGCAACGATGGCCCCACCTGTCGGACCGGCATTTGGTCAGCGCGGCCTCCCTGGTATGGAGTTCGTAAAGCAGTTTAATGCACGTTCTGCAAAGCAGCCGGGCATGATACTCCCAGTGCTTGTGACGTTCTATTCGGATAAGAGCTTCACCTTCGAGATCAAGTCGCCGCCTGCATCCATCCTCCTTCTCAAAGCCCTCGGCATTGAGTCGGGTTCGAAGGAAGCGAACCGCACGAAAGTCGGCAAGGTAAAGCGCGCACAACTCGAAGAGATAGCAACGATCAAGATGCAGGATCTTAATTGCCACAACATGGAATCTGCTGTCAGCATGATTGCAGGTACAGCTCGCTCTATGGGAATTGTCGTCGAAGGATAAGAAAGTATTCGGCTGAACCAGTCGAAGTACAGGCTGAAAGAGATGTGGATTTTCACCGTTGGAGGCAGTTCTACTGCCGCATGCACAACGAATAAAGGAATGGAAATGGCAACGGGCAAAAGATTTGCAAAGGCGATCAAGGCTTATGATCGCAACCAGACGTTCGATTTCACGAAAGCAATCGAACTGGTAAAAAGCAATGCGACGGCGAAGTTCGACGAGTCGTTCGACGTCGCTATGAATCTTGGTGTAGACCCACGTAAAGCAGATCAACTAGTTCGCGGCACCGTTGCCTTGCCTCACGGCACAGGTAAGAGTGTTCGTGTGCTTGTAATTGCAAAGGCCCCAAAGGATAAAGAAGCTCTAGACGCTGGAGCAGACTTCGCTGGCTTTGCAGAATACATTGAGAAGCTGCAAGGTGGCTGGGCTGATATCGACATCATTATTGCCACACCCGACGTGATGGGTGAAGTCGGTAAGCTTGGTCGGGTGCTGGGTCCACGCGGCCTCATGCCTAACCCTAAAAGCGGCACCGTAACCTTCGACGTAGCGAAAGCTGTGAACGAAGTAAAGGCTGGTAAGATCGAGTTCCGTGTAGACAAAGCAGGCAATGTTCATGCATCATTGGGCAAGTGCTCATTTGATGTGAACAAGCTTCATGATAACGCGCAACTCTTCATTAACACTGTTCTACGCGCTAAGCCAGCATCGGCCAAAGGCAAATACGTTAAGAGTCTATCGTTCAGCTCAACAATGGGTCCGAGCGTTAAAGTCTCTGAAGCGAGCATCGGCGGCGCAGAACACTAACAAACACGACTATTACGCACGCTCCTGCGTTCACGCTTCTAAACGGCCTCAAAACCGGTTGAACAACGGGCGAACTAACCTACACTGGAACTATGATAACGAAGGAACAAAAACAGGTATTGATCAGCGAACTCACGGAGCAAATCCGTGGGGCTACTAGCCTGTACTTCGTAAACTTTACCGGTATGACGGTGGCGCAAGACAAGGCCTTCCGTGCAGAGCTTCGTACAAAAGGCGTCATGATGAAGGTTGCTAAAAACACCTTGATCCTACGTGCTCTAGACGAAGTCGGTGGATACGAAATACAAGAAAAGCAGCTGTTTGGTCAGACCGGAATCATCTTCGGTGGTTCGGACCCAATTGCACCTGCCAAGGTCATTCGTCAGTTCTTCGACAAAGGCCAAAAGCCTGCGTTGAAAGTGGCAGTGATCGAAGGACAGATGTTTGACGGTTCGCAACTCAAGCAAGTATCGGAGCTGCCTACGCGCGAAGAACTCATCGCGGGAATCATGGGCAGTCTGCAAGCACCTATCTCTGGAATTGTCGGCACAATTAACGCTGTCATGAGAGATGTTGCTTCGCTCGTCGAAGAGGTTGCGAAGAAAAAGGCAGCCTAACTACACCAATTGTCAATGAATAATCGGAGAAGACATGTCAGCAAACGTAGATGAACTCGTTGAAAAAATCTCAGCCCTAACACTCCTCGAAGCGTCTGAACTCAAGACAGCTCTCGAAGAAAAGTTTGGCGTAACAGCTGCCGCACCGATGATGATGGCCGCAGGCCCAGCAGCTGGCGCAGCACCTGCAGTTGAAGAGAAGACCGAATTCGATGTTGAACTAACAGAAGGCGGAGCTCAAAAGCTTAACGTCATCAAGGTTGTTCGCGAAATCACAGGTCTTGGTCTGAAGGAAGCAAAGGACCTCGTTGAAGGGGCTCCTAAGCTTGTTAAAGAAGCGGTGCCAAAGGCAGACGCTGAAGCCCTTAAGAAGAAGCTTGAAGAAGCCGGCGCTAAGGTTACACTGAAGTAATTGATCGATGCTCTTAACAGCCCCGAGGCGGCCTTTTGTGCCGTCTCGGGCGTTGTTGTCTATACGCTTGACACTCTTTTGAGCATTTCCGGGAACTAGCCGATATGCAAGGAACACAGGAAATATCGAACCTGTACGCGCTGCCAATCCAACGGCTCCGTGAGCGCATTACGTTCGGCCATCTAGAGCAGGACGCGATGTATCCGGACCTGCTGGGTATCCAGATAGCGTCGTACGACGAGTTTTTGCAAGAAGACACTCCTCCGTCCGAACGCAAAAACACAGGTTTGCAATCCGCATTCCAACTGAACTTTCCAATCGAAGACAACTCTGGCGTTTATGAGTTGAACTACCTGGAATACTTCGTTGAAAAGCCGAAATACACCGAAGAAGAATGCCGTGAGCGCGAGCTGACACATGCCAAGACTCTGAAAGCAAGACTTCGTTTGTCGTCGAAGGCGGATCCGTCCTCCGAAGACTACATCGATGCTATCGATCAGGAAGTCTACTTGGGTCAGATCCCGGCCATGACACCACGTGGTACGTTCATTATCAACGGCGCCGAGCGCGTGATTGTAGCCCAGCTGCATCGCTCGCCTGGTGTGTTCTTTGATGATGCGCTGCACCCGAACGGTACAAAAATCTTCTCGGCTCGCATCATTCCGTTCAAGGGTTCGTGGGTGGAATTCACCACCGACATCCATGACGTAATGTACGCCTATATCGATCGCAAGAAGAAGTTTCCTGTAACCACGCTTCTGCGTGCTCTTGGATACTCCAGCGATGAGGATTTGCTCTCGCTGTTTGATCTTGCTGAAAACGTACGTGGTAAAGATTTGGCAGATGGACACCTCGGACGTCGCATTGCTGCGGACGTTATTGATGTGTCAACTGGTGAAATCGTTGCAACGCGCGATAACATCCTGACGGAAGAGACGTTGGCAAGCATGATGGCTGCTGACATCGATACCCTCAAGCTGTACAAATACGAAAACCCGAACGACGAGCCAATCATTGCCAAGACATTGGCAAAGGATACTTCGCGTACACGTGAAGATGCTCTCGAAAACATTTATCGTCAGCTCCGTTCAAGCGATCCTCCCGATCTGGAAACAGCGTGGGGGCTTCTCGAGAAGTTGTTCTTTAATCCGAAGCGTTATGATCTAGGCGTTGTAGGCCGCTATCGTATTAACGAAAAGCTTGGCATGCAGGTGCCGATGGATATGACGACACTAACGGTTGATGACATTGTTGCCATTGTAAAGTATTTGATTGAATTGCGCGATGCCAAGGTGTCAGTCGATGATATTGACCACCTTGCGAATCGTCGTGTACGTACTGTTGGTGAACAGCTAACAGCACAGTTCAACCTCGGCCTTACCCGCATGGCCCGTACGATCAAGGAACGTCTTAGTGTTCGCGACAGCGAAAACATTACGCCTGCAGAGCTGGTGAATGCACGAACGATTACAAGTGTGATTAATCAGTACTTCGGTACGAATCAGCTTTCGCAGTTCATGGATCAGACCAATCCGTTGTCGGAGCTTACGCACAAGAGGCGTACTTCGGCGCTCGGACCTGGTGGTCTTACACGCGAACGCGCTGGGTTCGAAGTACGTGACGTTCACTACACGCACTACGGACGCCTCTGTCCAATCGAAACGCCAGAAGGTCCGAACATCGGTCTTATCTCCTCGCTTGCCATGCACGCACGTGTAAACAAGTTTGGTTTCATCGAGACGCCGTACTACCGCGTAGACAATGGTGTTGTAACAGACGAGATTGAGTTCTTGCCGGCTGACAAAGAAGAAGGAATGATTATCGTTCCGTCTTCAACAGCAGTTGATAAAAAACGCAAGCTTTCAGGTGATCGCGTGAAGGCCCGCGTAAGCGGCGACTTCAAGGTTCTATCGCCGATGGAAGTCAATTACATGGAAGTAAGCACCGACCAGATTACGTCGCCTGCTGCATCGCTCATTCCGTTCCTAGAACATGATGATGCGAACCGTGCGTTGATGGGTTCAAACATGCAACGTCAGGGTGTGCCCCTTTTGCGCCCTGAAGCCCCCTACGTAGGAACTGGTATGGAAGCACGTGTAGCACGCGATTCGCGCGCACTTGTTCTTGCCGAAGCCGATGGTGTTGTGGATTATGTGTGTGGCGACTTTGTACGCATCAAGTACGACGACAAGCGTACCGCGGATGAGAAACTTGTGGCGTTTGAAGATGACCGCATCGTTACCTATCCACTCTTAAAATTCTATCGTACGAACCAAGACACTTGTGTAAACCAGCGTCCTGTTGTTCAGCACGGTCAGCGCCTTAAGAAGGGTCAGCCAATCATCGACGGTGCTTCAACAGACCAGGGTGAATTGGCACTCGGACGTAATGTGCTAGTGGCATTCATGCCTTGGCGCGGATACAATTTTGAAGATGCTATTATCATCAGCGAGCGTATGGTCGCTGAAGATGTGTTTACATCGGTGCACATCGAAGAGTACACACTTCAGGTTCGCGATACAAAACGCGGCGAAGAAGAGTTTACTCGCGAAATCCCGAACGTCAGCGAAGAAGCAACAAAAGATCTCGACGATCGCGGTATTGTCCGCCTTGGTGCAAAGGTCCGCGAAGGCGACATCCTGATCGGAAAGATTACACCGAAGGGCGAGACCGATCCTACACCTGAAGAAAAACTGCTGCGCGCCATCTTCGGCGACAAGGCTGGCGATGTTAAAGATGTTTCGTTGAAGGCACCTCCCGGACTCAAGGGTACTGTCATCAACACAAAGCTTTTTGCACGTCGTGTTCTTACAAGTGACAGTGAGTTCCGTTCAGAAGAAAAGAAACGTCAAGATCTCATTACAAAACGCGAGCAACAGTCGTTGCGAGCACTCGACCTCGACGCAGTAGAGCGTATTGGCGAATTGCTTGAAGGCGAAACAAGCCTTGGCATTCGCTCGACGAACGACTCGATTGTATTCCGTTCTGGTGCGAAGCTCTCGAAGAAGGAAATTCTGTCGAAGTTCGAAGGTGGTACGTTCGTGCCATCGATGATGTCCTATGATCAGGACTGGGTTACTGATAAGAAGGCCACGAACCTTCTTGCTAAACTCATTGAGAACTACAACGTGCGTCGTGCAGATCTGCAAATGGACGGGCGTATCGAACGCAACAAGATTGCTGCGGGCGATGAGCTACAACCAGGCATTCTGCAAATGGCGAAGGTCTATGTTGCCAAGAAGCGCAAGCTTCAAGTGGGTGATAAGATGGCTGGACGTCACGGTAACAAGGGTATCGTCTCGAAGATTGTACCTGCCGAAGACATGCCGTTCCTGCCAGATGGCACACCAGTAGATATCGTGCTTAACCCGTTGGGCGTACCGTCGCGTATGAACCTCGGACAGCTTTATGAAACTGCTCTTGGATGGGCAGCCAAAAATCTTGGAACGTTCTTCGCAACGCCAATTTTTGATGGCGCCTCATGGGATGAAGTTGGCGATTACCTCGAGAAGGCTGGCTTACCACGCACTGGCAAGACAACTCTAATCGATGGTCGCTCTGGTGAAAAATTCGAAAACGAGGTCACGGTCGGCGTCATCTACATGCTGAAGCTCTCCCACCTTGTCGAGGATAAGATTCACGCGCGGTCTATCGGACCATACTCGCTTATTACTCAGCAACCGCTGGGTGGTAAGGCACAGTTCGGTGGTCAGCGTCTTGGTGAGATGGAAGTGTGGGCTCTCGAAGCCTACGGTGCAGCTCACACGCTGCAGGAAATGATAACGCTTAAGTCCGATGATGTTCAGGGACGTGCCAAGATGTATGAAGCGCTCGTTAAGGGCGACAATCTTCCTGTACCGAATATTCCTGAGTCGTTCAACGTGCTTGTTCGTGAGCTTCAAGGTCTTTGTCTAGATATCAAACTCGAGTAACTCATCGGAGATTCGATGCAGTACCAAACAATTCCAAAGCGAGGTTACTCGCAGATTACCATCCGTATCGCTTCGCCGGACGATATCCTAAATCGTTCGCACGGTGAAGTCACAAAGCCGGAAACGATTAATTACAGATCGTTCCGACCCGAAAAAGATGGTCTCTTCTGTGAGAAGATCTTCGGCCCCATACGCGATTGGGAATGCGCGTGTGGTAAATACAAGCGCATCCGTTACAAGGGTATCGTATGTGACCGTTGCGGCGTAGAGGTAACGCAGAAAAGCGTACGTCGCGAACGCATGGGTCACATCATGCTCGCCGTTCCGGTTGTGCATATCTGGTTCCTCCGTTCACTTCCGAGCAAGATCTCGGGTGTGATCGGTATGCCAACCAAGGATATCGAACGGATCGTCTACTACGAATCCTATGCGGTTATTCAGCCCGGTTCTACTGGTCTGCAGCCCAAGGATTTGTTGACAGAAGATCAGTACTTGGATGTGCTCGCCAGCCAGCGTCCGGAAGAACGGAATCTGGATGATGACGATCCTCGCAAATTCATAGCACTCATTGGTGGTGAAGCCATCAAGGAATTGCTGCGTCGCGTCGATCCAGACGAGGACTACTACAAGTTCCGTGAGCTGCTGCGTGAAGACATGTCGCAGCAAAAGCGTGCTGATACACTGAAGCGTTTGCGCATCCTCGAGGCATTCCGTTCCAGCGAAACAAAAGAACCGAATCGCGCCGAGTGGATGGTGCTCGATATCATACCAGTGATTCCGCCAGACTTGCGTCCTCTTGTACCTCTCGAAGGTGGCCGTTTCGCTACGTCCGACTTGAATGACTTGTACCGTCGCGTTATCATTCGCAACAATCGTCTCAAGCGTCTTATCGACATCAAAGCTCCGGAGGTTATTCTCCGTAACGAAAAGCGGATGTTGCAAGAAGCTGTCGATGCGTTGTTCGATAACTCGCGTCGTGCAGTTCGTTCAGAATCGCAACGTGCGCTAAAGTCACTTGCAGATACGCTGAAGGGTAAGACCGGACGTTTCCGTCAGAACCTACTTGGTAAACGAGTTGACTATTCTGGTCGTTCGGTAATCGTTGTTGGTCCAGAACTGAAGATCCACGAATGTGGTCTTCCGAAGGACATGGCAGTCGAACTCTTCAAGCCCCTTATCATCCGTAAGCTTATTGAGCGCGGACACTGCAAGACGGTAAAAAGCGCGAAGAAGCAAGTAGAAAAGAAGACAACAGAAGTGTGGGATATTCTCGACACCGTAATCGACGGACACCCGGTTCTTCTGAACCGTGCGCCGACGCTGCACCGTCTTGGTATCCAAGCATTCCAGCCGCGCCTTATCGAAGGCAAGGCAATTCAGCTGCACCCGCTCGTAACAACAGCGTTTAATGCTGACTTTGATGGTGACCAGATGGCTGTGCACGTTCCACTGAGCCACGAAGCTCAGCTCGAATCGTTGCTGCTGATGCTGTCGAGTCACAACATCATGCACACGCAGAACGGCGAGCCTATCACTGTTCCTTCGCAGGACATGGTTCTTGGCACCTACTACCTCACAAAGGTTCGTAAAGGGGCTAAGGGCGAGGGGCTCATCTTCTCTTCGCCGGACGAAACAATCATTGCGTTCAACAGCAACCGTGTTGCGATGCATGCAAAAGTTAAGGTCCGTGTAGAAGGCGTTATCATCGAATCGACTGTCGGTCGCATTCTGTTCAACCAGATTGTGCCTGCAGCGGTTGGATACCTAAACGAACTTCTAACGAAGAAACGTTTGCGTCAGATCATCGCACTTTGCTTCCGCAAAGCTGGCCTTGCAAAGACTGTTGAATTCCTCGACAAGCTCAAGGAAACAGGCTTCGTTACTGCTACGCGTGGCGGACTTAGCGTGTCGATTGCAGACGTTGTTGTGCCTGCCGAAAAGCAGAACATCATCGATCGTGCACAAAGAGAAGTAGACAAAATCGAAGAGTACTACCACTCAGGTGTTATCACCGAAGGTGAGCGCTACAACAAGATCATTGATACGTGGTCGACAGCTACCAACCGCGTTGCAGATAAGCTTTACAGCGAACTGCAAACAGCAGAAGAAGGCTTCAACACATTCTGGATGATGTTGGATTCGCAAGCACGTGGTTCGAAAGAGCAGATCCGTCAGCTTGCAGGTATGCGCGGTCTTATGGCTAAGCCACAAAAGACTGCCAGTGCATCGAGTGCCGAACTGATCGAAAACCCGATCATTTCGAACTTTAAAGAAGGACTAACAATCCTCGAGTACTTCATCTCTACGCACGGTGCTCGTAAGGGTCTTGCCGATACAGCTCTTAAAACAGCTGATGCTGGTTACCTCACACGCCGTCTGCATGATGTTGCTCAAGACGTTGTTATCTCTGATGATGACTGCGGAACGATCCGTGGTGTAGAAATGCGTGCGCTGAAGGATGGAGAAGAAGTGAAGGAGCCGTTGTACGAGCGCATCTTGGGCCGTACGCTTCTCATGGACATTTCAGATCCTATCACGAACGAATTGCTCGCGACAAAGGGTCAGGTAATCGACGAAGAAGTTGGTGCTCGCATCGAAGGTTCTGCAAACGAATCAGTCATGATTCGCAGCGTGCTTACATGTGAGTCGCGCAGAGGTGTGTGTGCGAAGTGTTACGGACGTAACATGGCTACGGGTCAGATGGTGGACACAGGTGAAGCAGTTGGTACAATTGCTTCGCAATCTATCGGTGAGCCGGGCACACAGCTAACACTGCGTACGTTCCACACTGGTGGTACAGCTTCGCTGTCGATGTCGCAGAGTTCGGCAGTTGCCAAGTTCGACGGACGTGTTTCGTTCGAGAACGTACGCGTAGTGTCCTACCAAGGTGAAACCGATCAGGTGAACATTGCTGTATCGCGTGCTGGCGTAATTAACATCATCGAGCCCGAGTCGAACCGCATTCTAACCAAATACGATGTCGTGTATGGTGCAGAACTCAAGGTTCTCGAAGGCAGCATGGTAAAGAAACACGAAATCCTGTACGAATGGGATCCATACAACTCTGTAATTATTACAGAGAAGGCTGGTCGTGTACGCTACCGCGATCTTGTTTCGAACCTAACGTTCAAAGAAGCTATTGACGAGCAAACGGGTCACACAACCAAGATGGTTATCGACTCGCGCGATCGTACAAAGAGTCCTGCTATCGAAATCGTAGACGAAAACGGTGTTTCGATCCAGTCGTACATCATTCCATCGCGTGCACAAATCGTTGTAGACGATGGCGAGTTGGTATCCATCGGATCGAAGCTTGTGAAGATGCCTCGCGACCTTGGTCGTCTGCGTGACATCACAGGCGGTCTGCCGCGTGTTACCGAACTCTTCGAAGCTCGTGCACCACAGGCGCCTGCAGCCGTTACCGAAATCGACGGTATCATCACGATCGACAAGCCGAAGCGCGGATCGCGTGCTATCGTAGTAACGTCGCTCGACGGCGAACTGCGTCGCGAATACTCTGTGCCAATCGGACGTCACGTTCTCGTACAAGAAGGTGATCTCGTGCGCGCAGGTGATCGTCTAACAGAAGGTGCCATTAACCCGCACGACATTCTGCACATCAAGGGTATCAACGAAGTACAAGCGTACCTCGTGAACGAAATCCAGGAAGTGTACCGGATGCAGGGCGTGAAGATCAACGACAAGCACATCGAAGTAATTGTCCGTCAGATGCTTCAAAAGGTCCGTGTCACAGACTCTGGCGATTCTTCATTCCTCGAGGGCGATCAGGTAGACCGCATTCGCTTTACCGATGAGAACGACTTCCTTAAGAACTGTGTTGTTGTAACAGACAAGGCAGACTCTAAACTGAAGCACGCTCAAATCATCGAGCGTAAGAAACTCAAAGAAGTAAACGCAGAGCTCAAGAAGAAGGAAAAAGAAGGCGCGAAGAGTCGCGGTGCCGAACCTTCTATCGCGGAGCCTTTGCTTCTGGGTATCACGCAAGCGTCGCTAACAACAGAATCGTGGCTCTCTGCAGCGTCGTTCCAGGAAACAACGCGTGTACTTGCCGATGCATCTGCAGCAGCGAAGACAGACCGCCTTATGGGCTTGAAGGAGAATATCATTCTCGGACAGCTCATCCCAGCGGGTACAGGTCTTCGTGCGTACCAGGACATGCTCGTAATGAGCGACGTTGGCAACATCTTCGGTTCCGATGCCATCATCCCGAAGGCAGAGGACGAAGAAGAAGCTCCAGCTCGCAAACCGACACGTGCAAAACGCGCAGCGGTCTAAGACCTTCGCTATAGACAAAACAAAAGGCGTCCCCAAAAGGGACGCCTTTTTCTTTAGTTTGCACGATACATTGTGGGGCTCAGTTAATGCTTTGGTTACTACGTATTCTCGTCATCCTCGTTGTCTTTTTAGCTGTGCAATCAAGTCGAGGCGCCGACACACTACACGTTCGGCAAGGGGCTATCGCAGGGGGCAAAGGATTGTCCTGGGCAACGGCCTTCGGCTCGCTCTACGATGCGCTTGATGCATGGAAACAAGGCGATGAGATATGGGTGGCCAAGGGCACCTATACGGTATTGCTTACGGAGCATTTCGTTTTCAAGAATTCGATGCGCATTTACGGAGGTTTCAAAGGCACCGAGATATTACGCGAGCATCGCGACTGGCTAAGATTCGAAACAATTCTCTCAGCAGATATTTTGGGTAACGATGGCAACTCTCCAGTTGAAGCGAGTAATCCGCTGCGTCTGGATAACGCCCAGGACATAGCTTTCGTTGGGGGTAATACAGACTCTATAGTCGACTCGTCTACCGTCATCGACGGACTACAATTCAAGGGTGTAAGTACATCTGTCGGAAGCGGTAGTGCCATGAGAATAACTATGGGTTCGCCTGTCGTGCGCAATTGTACGTTTCAAGAAAATGTGACACAGGGTGCAGGTGCGGCGGTCTTCGTATATGGCGGCGGACGCCCCAGATTCGAATACTGCGCGTTCGTCAATAACCATGGCCTTCACGGTGCCGGCATATACGTTTCTGACCGCGTAGACAGCGGTTCGCGTGGTCCCATTGTTGCACAATGCGCGTTCGAAAACAACTCGGTTACAGGTGATGGCGCAGGAATAAATCTGTTCAACGGGAGAATGGACATTGTAAGCTCGATTTTCTATCACAATGTTGCTCTCGGTGGCGGGGGTGCCATATATGGTGATCAGATGTCGCGATATCTCGTATACAATTCGACGTTTGCACGAAATGAGGGGGGCTCACAAAGAGGATGGATGTTCGAAGGTTATGGCGCTGACATTGTGAGTTGCATTTTCTGGCATGGGGCAGATCCAATCGGTGCGTTAATCTTGCGACCTGAAAACACATTCGATACAGCAGCGATACATACGCAACAATGCCTTGTGCAGAATGATGCTATGTACGGCTTTTATCAGATTGATCCTTTGTTTGTAGATGTGGAAAACCCAAAGGGCGTCGACGGATTTTGGGGCACCGACGACGACGGCCTTCGCGTTGAACCCAACTCTATTTGTCGTGACAAAGGATTAGTAACTTCGTATACGAACTTTACTCGCATCGACGCAATTGGTAACCCGCGTGTAGTTGGCAACAAGCCAGACATCGGTGCTTACGAATGGCAACGTGATGGACACGACGACTACGTTGCAATCATGAATGAAATAAGAACTGGTAAACTTGTTCTGCTTTACCGACACGGCATTACAGACTGGTCGTCGCAAGATCCGGGGCCAAGTACGGAGTGTTTTCCTGGGCGCAACCTCAGCGAAGACGGACGTGACCAGACGAAAAGCGTCGGCAAATACATCAAGGCGCTGAATGTGCCGCTCGAAGATGTGTTTACAAGTACAGCATGCAGATGCTGGGAGTCGGCTCTGTATATGGCCGGACGTTATGACAAGAAGAGTCACTGGGCAAGCGGTGGTGGTGCTGCGAACGATGCACTACGAAAAGCAGACCTAGTGAACATTCCCGTAAATGGATGTCGCATGATTAATACGCACGATGCCGTTATTGTGCCAAGCATCGATGCATCAAGCGCCGAAATGGAAGAAGGCGACAACGCTGTGTTACGTCCTGACGGCACCAATTTTACCTGGATCTCGCACTTCACATCCGACAACTGGGAGCGTTATCGCGTGCGTTTCCCCGATGCAAGTGTTGGTGTCGAAGAAGACCCTTCATCGCCCCTAACGCAATTGAAGTCCGATTTAAATATGCTGCTCTATTCAGCTATTCGTATCGAAGTATATAATGTTCTTGGTGCGCAGCTACTCAGTGCATCGGGCGAGACACAAACTTTGTATAACGCAATCGGTACTCTTGCTAACGGATGGTATGCCGTTGTTGCAACCAACGCAGATGGCTCGAAGAGGGCAGTTACCGTTATCCGCTAGTAGAATGAATTCGATGTTCTAGGTGAGATGTTCTAACTAAAGCATGGGATCTATACCGGTACGTTAGGCACTTCGTGCTCTGTACCAAACAAGCGTGCGCGGTCTGCATCGAAGACACCTTCCCAGCGTGCCATGACGACTGTTGCGAGACAGTTGCCGAGAAGATTAACGCTCGATCGTGCCATGTCCATGATTTCGTCGATACCGAAAATCATTACCACACCTATGGCGCCATAGGGTTGTGGTATGAATGAGTTTACGCATGCGAGCAGAATTACAAGCGATGCACGCGGCACTGCTGCTACACCTTTCGATGTAATCATGAGTGTGAACATCATTGCTATCTGTTGCTCGAGCGTGAACGTAAAGCCTGGTATCGTGGTAATTGCAGCTTGCACGATAAACACACTTGCCATTGCGAGATACAATGTTGTGCCATCGAGGTTGAAGCTGTAACCTGTCGGCATTACAAAACCGACGATGCGTTTAGGAACGCCAAAGCGTTCCATGTTTTCCATTGCGCGTGGCAATGCGGATTCGCTTGACGTTGTCACGAATGCAATGGTGAACGGCTCTCGGATGGCGCGGAGGAACGGACGTAATGGTACTCGCGCAATGAGCATGATTGCGCCTAGAACAAACACCACAAACAAAATCAGGGCAACATAAAGCGAGAACACGAGCTTCGCCAGATCGCCAAGCACTTCGAGTCCTTGATGTCCGATCGTCGCCGCCATTGCCGCCCCGACACCAATAGGTGCGAAGTACATCACCATGTTCGTGAACTTGAACATCACTTGCGTTAGACTTTCGCACCACGCAAGAATCGGTTTTCCTTTTTCGCCAACGGCACCCACTGCAAATCCGAATAACACAGAGAACACAACAATCTGCAGGACGTCTCCGCGCGCCATCGATTCGATAATGCTGCTCGGAGCGATATGCACAAGGGTCTGAATAAGGGTCTGCGGCTGTGTCTTTGCAACGGTACCCAATACACCTGGATCTCCAATGAGCGTAACTCCCGCACCGGGCTGCACGATGTTTACAACGAGGAGTCCAAGAAACAACGCAATCGTTGTAACGACTTCGAAATAAAAAATTGATCGCGCACCTAACACACCAACATTCTTCGCGCTGCCACCACCAGCAATACCTGACACAACCGTTGCAAATACAAGCGGTGCAATGATTGCTTTTATCAGGTGAAGAAAGATGTCGCGCAGCCAACCGATACTCGTCCCAAAGTCAGGCGCGAAGTGTCCGATGGCAACGCCGATTGCAAGTCCGATTAGTATCTGCTTCGTGAGTGAAAGCTTCCACCAGGGCTTGTTCTCTTTCGAGCCGTTCGTTGAAGAAGGATGTAAGGTCGACGCTATTCCCATGAGCTTGTATCCCAGTTTCGTCGAAGATAGTTGATTTCGTACCTGCATACTTGTTCAGCGTATTTTTGAAGGACTATGTCGTCGCCCCCTAGCACGCCCCCTAGCACGCCCCCTAGCACACCTCCTAGCACGCCCCTTCGCATTCCAGAGTACACAGCGTTCCTTCAGCTGCGGTTTTTTCTTGCGATGGGTTGGCATATGCAGGCTCTTATCGTGCAGTGGTATGTGTATACGCTTACGCATGACCCGTTTATGATGGGACTCATTGGTCTTGCCGAGGCCTTGCCAGCTATCGGGGCTGCGTTGCCGATGGGTGGACTTGTTGACCGAATGGATAAACGCAAAGCCGTGCGCATTGCCGGTGCTATTATCGTAACATCTGCAACAGCAACGGCATTTCTTGTGCAGGAGTCGGTGTTGCCGCAAATAGGGAAGGGGTCTGTGCTAACGGGGCTCTTTGCAATGATTATTCTGAACGGTCTTGCACGCGCGATGTATTCGCCAGCAATGTTTAGCATGTTAGGCATGATTGTACCGCGGGAGTTGATTCCAAAAGCAGCGGCAATGAGCAGTACTGTGTGGCAAGCAGCGGTAATTGTGGGTCCGCTCGTCGGTGGTCTGATGTACGGTTTGTTCGGCGTTGGAATAACCTCGGCTACATACGTTGCATGTATGCTTGTCGGTATGGGTGGCGCATGGAGGCTGAGTACGAAGCCCGCGATGGTAGTAGCGGACCGCGGACGGATTTATGATGAGTTGATGCAGGGCGTGCGCTTCATTATTTCGAAAAAAGTGTTGCTAGGTGCGTTAACCCTCGATTTGTTTGCTGTGTTGTTCGGTGGTGTTACTGCGCTGCTGCCGGTATATGCCGATACGATTTTGCATGTCGACCAAACCGGACTCGGTGTGCTGCGGGCTTCTATGTCAGCCGGCTCTGTAGCAATGATGGCGTGGCTCTCGGTACGTCCGCCGAAACACAATGCCGGACGCACCTTGCTATGGTCCGTAGCAGCATTCGGAGTCTGTATGCTCGCATTCTCGTACTGCGAAATATTCTGGCTAAGCGTTACGATACTTGTTCTTGCTGGTGTGTTCGACAGCGTAAGTGTTGTAATACGCTCAACAATTCTTCAGCTTGAAACTCCCGACTCGATGAAGGGACGTGTCGCTGCGGCGAACACCATGTTCATTACCTCGAGTAACGAGATTGGCGCATTCGAAAGCGGCACGGCCGCACGCCTTATAGGCGTGCAGCCAAGCGTTGTGTTTGGAGGAGTCATGACACTTCTTGTCGTGGCTGTCGTTGCGTACACGATGCCCAGCCTTCGGCGGCTGAAGCTAGGCGCTTGAGGCTCTGAGCCAACGTCGATTGAAATTCTTCGTACGAGGCTCTGACACAAGGTTTAGAGCCTATTTGCACCATTTCCCGTATCTTAGTAGTCTTTCCCGCAATCGCACTTGCGGGAGGGTTGATTCAGACTACGAACACTTATTACACCAAAGACATGATTGACCTCACGAAAGTCCGAAACATTGGTATCTCCGCTCACATTGACTCGGGGAAGACAACGTTATCGGAGCGCATTCTCTTTTACACCGGCAAGATTCATGCTATTCACGAAGTGCGTGGCAAGGATGGGGTTGGTGCCAAGATGGACTCGATGGACCTCGAGCGCGAAAAGGGGATTACAATTCAGTCCGCTGCCACATTCTGTGAGTGGGGCGACTTTAGCATCAACCTTATCGATACGCCGGGTCACGTAGACTTTACGGTAGAAGTAGAACGCGCCTTGCGTGTGCTCGACGGAGCTGTGCTTGTCTTGTGCTCGGTTGCTGGCGTTCAGTCGCAATCAATTACAGTTGACCGTCAGATGCGTCGGTACAGCGTACCACGTCTGGCCTTCATCAACAAGTGTGACCGTCAGGGTGCAAACCCAGACCGTGTAATGGACCAATTGCGCGAGAAACTAAGCCATAACCCAGCATTTGTTACGTACCCAATTGGTATCGAAGACAAGCTCGAAGGTGTAATTGAACTTGTGTCCATGAAGGCCAATTACTTTGATGGCGAAGGCGGAGAAGATATTCGCATCGAAGAAATCCCGGCAAACATGGTGGCCAAGGCCAAGGAATTACGTCACCGTCTCATCGAAGTCGCAGCCGATCACGATGATGCGCTGATGGAGAAATTCCTCACCGATACCGAACCGACTGAACAAGAGCTAATCAATGCGATCCGCAAGGGAACGCTTACGCAGAAGATGACGCCAGTGTTCTGTGGCTCGGCCTACAAGAACAAGGGTGTGCAGACACTGCTAGATGGCGTTGGCTACTTCCTTCCGGCCCCGTTCGACATTCAGAACGAAGCGCTCGATCAGGATAAGAACGAAGAGCGCGTGCAACTCGAAAGCGATTCTACGATGCCCCTAGTCATGCTTGCATTTAAGCTTGAGGATGGACGTTACGGACAGCTTACGTACATGCGCATCTACCAGGGCACGATTAAAAAGGGCGATACCATTACAAATGTTGCCAACGGCAAACGTGTGAAAGTGCCGCGTCTCGTGCGCATGCACTCGAGTGAAATGAACGAAATCGATGAATCGAATTGCGGCGACATCGTAGCAATGTTTGGCGTCGATTGTGCTTCGGGTGATACGTTTACCGACGGCACTGTCCGTTATTCCATGACTTCAATGTTTGTGCCCGATCCGGTTATCGAGTTGGCCGTTGCACCTAAAGACAAAGCAGGCCTTGTGTCATTCTCGAAGGCGCTTAACCGCTTTACGAAGGAAGACCCAACGTTCCGCGTAATGCGTGATGAAGAGTCGCACGAAACCATCATCAAGGGCATGGGCGAGCTCCACCTCGAGATCTACATCGAGCGTATCAAACGCGAGTACAACACCGAAGTAATCGTCGGACGTCCGAAGGTTGCCTTCCGCGAAACCATGACGCAGCGCGCCGAATTCAACTACACGCACAAGAAGCAAACCGGTGGATCGGGTCAGTTTGCCCGTGTAGGGGGCTTCATAGAGCCACTTCCGAGCGATGCTGTAGAAAATTATGAATTTGTTGACGATATCGTTGGCGGCGTAATTCCTCGCGAATATATCCCAGCGTGTGATAAGGGATTTCGTGAAGCTATCCTCGAAGGTTCACTCATCGGACAAAAAGTTGTTGCCGTTCGTGCAACGATTAACGACGGTGCTACACACGCGGTCGACTCCTCTGAAATGGCCTTCAAGACAGCTTCGATTCAGGCTTTCCGTGAAGCATATGCAGCATCGAAACCTGTTATCCTCGAACCGATCATGAAGCTCGAAGTCTCGGTGCCAGAAGAATTTCAGGGTACTGTTATCGGACAGATTAATCAACGACGTGGCGTGATTATGGGAACGGAAAGCGAGATGGGTTACGTAACGGTCGAATCGGAAGTGCCGCTGTCAGAAATGTTCGGCTATTCTACAGACCTTCGTTCGGTAACACAGGGCAAGGGCGAATTCTCGATGGAATTCAAGAAGTACCAACCGGTGCCACGCCTCATTCAGGACGAAATGGTCAAGGAATACCAAAAGAAACGGGCCGAAGGCAACAAGTAGGCTGCTTGACAGTTTCGACCAAGGATTTCAGACTCGCACCGTAACACGCACAAGATCCGACACGGCGCCACCCATTTTGGTGGCGCCTTTTTTTGTGCCTGTACAAAGGCTATTGAAATGCGATGGAGCCATCGTGCATTGGATTCTGACGAAGCTTTGTTCTTACTTTTTTTCTACAGGTTTGCAACGTCATTCGCATACTGAGGATGTCTTGTAATGAAAGTAATACTCTTAGTGGTTATGCTGTTGGTCGCAGTTAGTGAAGGGGCTGCAGCGACGGCACAAGCAACAAAACGGAAACCCGCTGTGAAGGGGGCCATGTGTACTCCTATAGAAAATGAGGCAGGCACTTACTATCCGTGTCGTCCAGAATCCAAGGAATGCACGTTTGGCATAGGTAAAGATAATGGTACGACTGTGCCGGGAGGACTCATCAAATTCCAGACGACGATCTGTGTGCGGGGAAATCCGACTGCACACAAGCCTTCATCCTGTCCACAAGAAACAACCTGTTCAAGTCAGTATAATGATGGCATTCCACATAACGATATCGAGATAATCGGAGCCCAGGGCCGTTTTAATAGACGCGCTAAGATTATGATTGATCAGACTATACCACCACCGTAAAGCCTGGAGCTATTCCAAATGCAAAATCGAATGGTAAATCGTCAACGCCTGTTGCTAGCGTCTGTGATAGTGCTGTTACACGTTGGTCCATTGGCTGCAAGCGCCGTCGGGCACGATACCACATTCGCGGTAACTCACAACGACCAAGTTTTTCTGCGCTACTATGCCGTTACCGACGATTTCGACAGTTGTAGTGTGATTTATCGGTTCGGGGAAATTCGACAAAGGACTGATGGGGTGTTTAACCGCGTGTACTTGGACACGTTGGTTAAAACTGACTCTATGATCGTTAATGATAGCTATGTCACGGGTGTGCAATCCAATCTTGTGCCACTACTCCGCAGTCAGAAGTTCTATATGTCGCTCACCACCGATTCGATTACTTTTTATCGAACACTTCAAGTTTCGACGTTCAGCGTCGAAACTGGAAATAACACTGCGTTGTGGAAAGTGGAGGACAGTTGCGACTTTACAGTACAGTTGGTCAGAGCGAGTGACGATGCTGTGTTGAAGTCGTGGGACAGTGTCGGAATAGCGAAGTCGACGACCTTTGATTCAACACCCCCCAGTTACTACTGGATGACACAAACCACAACAAATCCGACGTATTTCATTCCCTACAATGTGCGAGTGTGTTCGGCATACGTTCGCATTGTACCTAGACGATTCGGTCCAACGCCGTTCGGCTTAGCGGCGCATGGATTTCGTCAGAAGTATTCTTTAGGACCACAGGATGGGTACGCCGTAGGCAGCATGAGTCCCGAGTTCATGGCTTCCGCGGAAGATAAGCTGTTCGAAAAGGTAATTGCGTTTTACGATACGTATTTCGATGCAAACTGCACATTACCCGATGATGACCACGATTTTTCGACAGAACACCTCGATTCAATTATTCGAAGATATTATGAACCGCGACTGGGAGTGGTTGAAACCGACACCTTCTCCCTCTTTGTGACGAAGGAATGCGAGGCGGAAAAACGAGGGGCATACCATACGGATCGGTCGGTAAAGAACGCAGGTTTCATGCATGCCCAATACGGAGAGAACACGATAAAATTGAGTGGTCGATTAACCACGAGTGTCAATGGCGAGATTCTCATATACAACCTGAATGGCAGGCCCGTAGACCAAGCGATATTTCATTCAGGCGCTGGTGAATTTACATTTTCAGTACCTGGCTCAAAGTCCCCCGGTCTGTACATCGTCATGATGCGTGATTATCCATCTGGGTTGTGGGTTAGCGCTAAGTTGATCGTACCGTAGCCTTAGGCCTACTCAGGGAGATGCTCGGAGTCTAGGGCTTTGCAATACACTCGACATTGCAACCATGCCCCCACCTAGCACCAGAAATGGGTCTTGAAGTACCAGCCGAGCACTCACCGAAACCTTGCTCCGAGCCCCTTTCGGACCCTTTACCACACTTCGTTTTGGCGATGACGTCCCCCACCCCTATATTTGTCGGCTCTGACAGAACCAATAAAGCAAAAGAAGCATGCCAACGATCAGCCAGCTAGTACGCAAGGGTCGCCTTGTAGTCAACATCAAGAGCAAGAGCCCAGCATTACAATCGTGTCCTCAAAAGCGCGGCGTATGTACACGTGTATACACAACAACGCCCAAGAAGCCGAATTCGGCTCTGCGTAAGGTTGCGCGTGTACGTCTAACAAATGGCATCGAAGTAACGGCGTACATTCCGGGTGAAGGTCACAATCTGCAGGAGCACTCGATTGTGCTTATTCGCGGTGGTCGAGTAAAGGATCTTCCAGGTGTTCGGTACCACATTGTTCGTGGAGCTGCCGATACGCAGGGTGTAGCAAATCGCAAGCAATCGCGTTCGAAGTATGGTGCGAAGCGCATTAAGCCAGGACAGGCACCAGCACCAGGCAAGAAGAAATAACAAGAAATATTAAGTAGAAGACCATGCGCAAAAAACGCTCAGAAAAACGCCGTACTGCACCAGACCCACGTTTCAACGATGTGGTCGTTGCGAAGTTTGTGAACAACATCATGGACGAAGGCAACAAGGCTTGTGCGCGCCAGATCGTGTATGAGGCAATGGAAATCGTAGCGAAGAAGACAGAGCAGGATGCTCTTGAGGTGTTCCGTAAGGCCATCGCAAATGCAGCTCCAGCCGTTGAGATTCGTCCACGTCGCGTAGGCGGTGCCACCTATCAGGTCCCGATGGAAGTCCGCGATGAGCGTCGTACAGCCCTTGCGATCCGTTGGATTAAGAAGTTTGCTTCAGACCGCCGCGATCGTTCGATGGCGCAGAAGCTGGCGAGCGAGTTGATTGCCGCAGCAAATGGTGAAGGTGGCGCGATAAAGCGTCGCGACGAAATGCACCGCATGGCCGACGCTAACAGAGCATTTGCACATTTCCGCTGGTAAGCGGTTCACGTTCTTTGACATTCTGAGACTTAGAAGAAAACATGGCCCGTAGTGTAGCCATAGATCTCGTGCGCAACATCGGCATCATGGCCCACATTGATGCTGGGAAGACCACAACCACTGAACGCATCCTGTTTTATACAGGTGTGCTTCATCGTATGGGCGAGGTGCACGAAGGAACGGCATTTACGGACTACATGGACCAAGAGAAAGAGCGGGGAATAACCATTACCTCCGCGGCTGTGACTTGTCAGTGGCGTGACCACATGATTAACATCATCGACACACCAGGACACGTCGATTTTACAGCCGAAGTTCAACGTTCGCTGCGAGTATTAGACGGAGCAATTGCTCTGTTCTGCGCAGTGGCAGGTGTTGAACCGCAGAGCGAAACCGTTTGGCATCAGGCCAACGAGTATCGTGTACCGCGGATAGCATTTGTGAACAAGATGGACCGTGTCGGAGCGAATTTTCCTCGAGTGCTGGATATGATGCGGGTGCGCCTTGCGACAAGACCTGTAGCCATTCAGATACCACTCGGAGCAGAGGACACTTTCCGCGGAATTATAGATCTGGTAGAACGCAAGGCTGTCGTGTTCGAACCAGGATCTGACGGCGAAGAGTTCGAAATCATAGACATCCCTGCAGAGGTAGTAGGCGAAGCCGAAGCAGCACGTATGCAGATGATTGAGGCAGTTGCAGAGTATGATGACGTTGTTCTCGAACGTTACCTCGTTGGCGAGGAGATCGAAACAGCAGACATTATTCGCCTCTTACGACGAGCAACGCTTGACTTAAAGATTACCCCCGTTTTATGCGGCTCGGCCTTTAAGAACAAGGGTGTACAACAGCTACTGGATTCGGTTCTGGCTTATTTGCCATCGCCGACTGATGTTGGTGAAGTACACGGATTCGATGTGAAAGACCACGACAAAAAGCTGACGCGTGGACCTGTAGACGACCAGCCACTTGCAGCCTTAGCGTTCAAGGTAATCACCGACCCATTTGTAGGAAGACTGACATTCATACGGGTGTACAGCGGCACAGTGAAAGTGGGCGAGCAGGTGTTGAACGTTACGACGGACAAGAAAGAGCGAGTCGGTAAGTTGATGAGAATGAGTGCCAACAAGCGCGAAGAGATCGAGGCAGCATATGCTGGTGATATCGTCGCAATTCCGGCACTGAGGGCAACGCGCACTGGCGATACGCTAGCTGATGCAAAACACCCCATTCTTCTGGAGAGCATCCATTTCGCAGAACCCGTTATCAACCAGTCGGTTGAGGCGCGGACGCTGGCGGATCAGGATAAACTGACGGAGTCGTTACGCCGGGTCTCTGAAGAAGATCCAACGTTTAGATTCCATACGGATGCTGAGACCGGACAAATCATCATTAGCGGAGTTGGCGAGTTGCACCTCGAGATCGTGGTGGACCGCCTGAAGAGAGAATTTAATGTGCCGGTGAAAGTCGGCAAACCTCAGGTAGCCTATCGAGAAACGATTACTTCTGTGACCAGTCACGACGGACAATTTGTCCGTACGGGCACCACGAAGAATCAATTCGGACAGGTCACGATTGAACTACGTCCGAACGCATCTGGAAAAGGCCTTGAGTTCAGCAATGAACTCGCACCATCGGTACTTCCGGATACGTACGTTAAGAGTGCAGAGCAGGGGGCTTTGGAAGCCCTCAAGGTAGGTCCGATCGGAGGATACCCCATGATAGACATCATGGCAGTCCTCGTCGATGCGGCATATAACGCAGACGACGCAACGGAGATGGCCTATGCCATCGCCTCCTCAATAGCGACGAAAGACGCCGCACGAGCGGCATCTCCAGTAATCATGGAGCCTGTCTTTCACGTAGAGGTTGTGACGCCCGAAGAGTATGTGGGCGAGGTCATTGCTGACCTCAGTTCCCGCTTCGGCAGGGTCGAAGGCATTCAAATGCGCGACATCCTGCAGGTTGTGACGGCAACGGTGCCGCTGTCCCAGCTATTCGGCTACGTAACACAATTGCGTTCATTAACTCAGGGTCGCGGCTCGTACACCATGGTGTTCAGCCACTACGAACCTTCTATGAAACGCTCATAAGGCGTGCGAGCACGTTAATCCGCGCTTCGCCGCCAATTCAGCGCTTTCTATTCGAACATTTTTCCGTACCTTTGTTTTCTGTCCTTGAAACGAGGTACAGGCCAAAACAGATACGAAAAAAAGTTAACAATCAGCTACGAACTGCATTACGCAACCTGAGGAGTTTGCCCCATGGCAAAAGAGAAATTTGACCGCAGCAAACCGCACGTAAACGTCGGCACAATTGGCCACGTTGACCACGGCAAGACAACCCTAACAGCCGCAATCACGATGGGCATGTTTAAGCTGGGTATGTCAGAAAAGCGTTCGTTCGATTCTATCGACAACGCTCCTGAGGAAAAAGCACGTGGTATAACGATTGCGACAGCACACGTTGAGTACGAGACGGCAAATCGTCACTACGCTCACGTAGACTGTCCAGGTCACGCTGACTATATAAAGAACATGATCACTGGTGCTGCCCAGATGGACGGTGCTATTCTAGTTGTTGCAGCTACAGACGGACCGATGCCACAGACACGTGAGCACATTCTGCTTGCGCGCCAGGTTGGTGTGCCACGTATTGTAGTGTTCATGAACAAGATCGACATTGCTGATCCTGAACTCGTGGATCTCGTTGAACTTGAAATTCGCGAACTACTAACAAAGTATAATTTCCCTGGTGAAGAGATTCCAATCGTCAAGGGTTCTGCTTTGCAGGCGCTTGATGCAGGATCTTCAGATGACGCTACTAAAGAAGATGAACGTCTAAAATGCATCTATGAACTCATGGATGCTGTAGACACCTACATTCCAACGCCTATACGTGAAGTAGACAAGCCATTCCTAATGCCTGTCGAAGACGTGTTTTCGATTACTGGCCGTGGTACTGTAGGTACTGGCCGTATCGAGCGCGGAATCGTGAAGGTGAACGAAGAAGTTGAAATCGTAGGCTTCGGTCTTCACAAGAAATCCACAGTAACGGGCATCGAGATGTTCCGCAAGCTGTTGGATGAAGGTCGTGCTGGCGACAACGTTGGTTTGTTGTTGCGTGGCGTAGACAAGGAAGAACTCGAACGTGGCATGGTAGTAGCCAAGCCGGGATCGATCACACCTCACCACAAGTTTACCGCTCAGGCTTATGTGCTTACAAAAGAAGAGGGTGGACGCCACACTCCATTCTTTACAGGCTACCGTCCGCAGTTCTATTTCCGTACAACAGATGTAACGGGTATTCTGAATCTGCCAGCTGGTCTTGAGATGATCATGCCAGGTGATAACGTAGACAATCTTGAAGTTGAACTCATCACACCAGTTGCTATGGAAGATGGATTGCGTTTCGCAATTCGTGAAGGTGGCCGTACGGTAGGTGCTGGTGTTGTAACAGGTGTACTAGAATAATGGCGACACAACGCATTCGCATCAAACTTCGCTCGTACGATCACAACCTGATCGACCGCTCAGCGGAACGTATTGTGCGCACAGTAAAACAGACTGGCGCTGTTGTATCGGGTCCGATCCCACTTCCAACGGAACGTTCAGTTTACACAGTGTTGCGCTCGCCTCACGTTGACAAGAAGTCGCGCGAACAATTTGAAGCACGGGTTTACAAGCGTCTTATCGACATCTTCAGCTCAACGCCGAAGACCATCGATGCGCTCATGCGGCTGGAGCTACCGGCAGGCGTGGATGTTGAAGTCAAAGTCTAAAACGAAGAACAGCAATGAGTGCGATACTAGGACGTAAGCTCGGCATGACGAGCATCTATTCGGAGGACGGACAATTTGTGCCGTGTACCGTAATCGAAGCTGGTCCATGCCCTGTAACACAGGTCAGGACAACAGAGAACGACGGCTACGAAGCTGTCCAGATTGGGTTTGGAGAAATTGCAGCACGCAAGGTCAACAAGCCAGAAACTGGTCACTTCGCTAAAGCAGGCGTTGTACCGGTTCGTCATCTTAAAGAATTCCGTCAATTAGTTGACAAAGTCAAACAAGGTGATGTGATTACGGTCGACACGTTTTTTGCAGTCGGCGACAAAGTAAAAGTTGCTGCGGAGAGCAAGGGCAAGGGCTTTCAGGGCGTGGTCAGACGTCACCACTTTAGTGGTGTTGGTATGAGCTCGCACGGACAAAGTGACCGTCCACGTGCCCCGGGCTCGATCGGTTCCTCTTCTTACCCGTCGCGTGTATTCAAGGGAATGCGCATGGCTGGTCGAATGGGTGGAGATCGCATTACTATCCGCAACCTCTCGGTTGTTCGTGTCTTCGCAGATCAGAATCTAATCTTGATAAAGGGCAGCATCCCAGGTGCGCCAAACTCGATAGTTGAAATTGTAAAGCTCTAACCAGAAGATCATCATGACGGTAGATGTACACACCAAGGACGGAAGTAAAGCAGGCTCTCTAGAGCTTCCTGCTTCTGTGTTTGGCATCGAACCAAGCGAGCACGCCATGTATTTGGCCGTGCGAGCATACCTAGCGCATCGTCGCCAAGGCACGCACAAGACGAAGACCCGTGCTGAAGTTCGCGGCGGCGGCCGAAAACCATTCAAGCAAAAAGGTACAGGCGGTGCACGTCGTGGCACTAATCGTTCTCCGTTGATGCCGGGTGGTGGACAGATCCATGGACCTGTTCCTCACCTCTATTCTCTGGACATTCCGATCAAGGTCAAACGCCTTGCCCGTAAGTCAGCGCTAACACTTCGTGCTCGCGAAAACAACGTTGTTGTTGTAGAAGACTTCACGATGGATACCGCACGGACAAAAGATTTTGCGACGATGCTAACAGCATTGAAAGTAAATAATTCCAAGGTGTTGGTGTTGCTGCCGGTGGCTTCTGACACAATCGTACGCTCTGCTCGTAACATTCCTGGTGTTACAACCTTTCCTGCTGACAAGATTTCGGCGTATGACGTACTTGCTCACGGTAAACTCGTGATCTTCAAAAGTGCCATCAATACACTTGAACAGTCATTCGGCGGACAGCGGGAGGATGCAGCATGATAACAGTACTACGCCGGCCCGTCGTTACAGAAAAAGCTACCAAGGTTGGCTATCTACGTCAGTATGTTTTTGAAGTAGATCCCTCAGCTAACAAACTGCAAATCAAGGCAGCTATCAAGCAAATGTTTGAAGTTGATGCCGAGACTGTTCGTACGGTCCGCGTCAAAGGCAAGGTAAAGAGTCGCATGACACGCCGAGGCAATCAGACTGGACGCACAAATCTCGTGAAGAAAGCATACGTGACGCTTAAAGTAGGCCAGTCCATCGATATCGTTGGCGGCGAAGGAGCATCAGAGGAATAACGATGGCAATAAAAACCTTCAAACCCATTACCCCTGGCACGCGCTTCTATAGCGTTAGTACGTTCGACGAGATTACGACGGACAAGCCAGAGAAGAGCCTTCTCTCGCCCCTTAAAAAATCGGGTGGACGTAATAATACAGGTCGTATCACATCGCGTCACCGTGGTGGTGGACACAAGCGCCAGTATCGTATTATCGATTTCAAGCGCGACAAAAAAGACATAAAGGCAACAGTTACGACTGTTGAGTACGATCCGAATCGTACATGTCGCATTTGTCTGCTCGAATACGCTGACGGCGAAAAGCGCTACATCATTGCACCAGAAAAAATCAAAGTTGGTGATGTAGTCATGAGTGGTGAAGGAGCTGAACTAAAAGACGGTAATGCTCTTCCGCTTCGCAAGATTCCAGTGGGAATGACAGTACACAATGTAGAGATGAAGCCAGGCAAGGGCGGACAAATGGTTCGTTCTGCAGGCGGCTCTGCACAGCTTGTCGGACATGACGGAAACAAAGCACAGTTGAAACTCCCTTCGGGTGAGATTCGCATGGTGCTCTCCGAATGTCTTGCAACACTTGGTAAGGTTAGTAACGGCGACCACGAGAACATTCTCTATGGTAAGGCAGGCCGCATGCGTTGGAAGGGCGTTCGTCCTCAAACGCGCGGTATGGCTATGAACCCAATCGATCACCCGATGGGTGGTGGTGAAGGTCGGTCGAAATCAGGTGGTGGACGTTTGCATCCTCGCTCTCCTTGGGGCCAGTTGTCTAAGGGTCTCAAGACAAGGAAGAAGAAGAAGGCTTCAAACGATCTTATCATCCGCCATCGTAACGGATAATTGGGACTTAAGGACAGACTATGCCACGTTCGTTAAAGAAAGAGCCGTTTATCAGCTATAAGCTGATGAAGAAGATCGACCTGATGAATGGTGCGGGCAAGAAGACTGTGATCAAGACGTGGTCACGTTCCTCTACAATTGCTCCATCGTTCGTCGGACACACCTTCGCGGTGCACAACGGCAACAAGTTCATTCCGGTATATGTGTCAGAAAACATGGTAGGTCACAAGCTTGGTGAGTTCTCACCAACGCGCACCTTCCGTGGTCACTCTGGCAACCGGAAAGACCTCAAAACAGGAAAGAAGTAAGGTCATGGAAGCACGTGCCATTAAGCGAAACAATCCATCATCACCGCGCAAAATGCGTTTGGTGATCGATATGATCCGCGGCAAGTCGGCTCAGGATGCGTTAAACATTCTGCGATTTGCGAACGAGATGGCTGCGAAAGCTGCCGAGCTGACGTTAAAATCAGCGATCAACAACCTTGTCCGCAAGGATGAGGGAATCGATCCAGAGTCTATTATCGTCAAAGCGGCGTTTGTGGATCCAGGACCGACGATGAAGAGAATTTCGCCAGCACCGATGGGTAGAGCCTATCGTATCCGCAAGCGTTCTCATCATCTAACAATTATCGTGTCAACGAAACAGTAAGTAGGAGCTATTCCTTGGGTCAGAAAGCGAATCCAATCGGGCTACGTCTCGGAATCATCCGTCAGTGGGATGCCAACTGGTTTGATGAGAAGAACGTTGCAGAGAAGCTTCAGGAAGACATGATGGTTCGCCATTATATCCGTAACCGACTGAAGAAAGCTGGCGTGGCACGTGTTATCGTAGAACGCACAGCAAAACAGCTGCGCATCACGATCAGCACATCTCGTCCAGGAGTCATCATTGGTCGTTCGGGCAAGGACATTGCTCAGCTTGAAGAAGAATTGCGCAAGCTCTCGAAGAAAGAAGTAAAGATTCTTATCAGCGAGATCAAGCGTCCAGAACTCGATGCACAGTTAGTAGCCGACAACATTGCGCAGCAGCTAGAGGGTCGTATTTCGTTCCGCCGTGCAATGAAGAATGCAGTCAGCAGCACCATGCGCGTTGGCGCCGAAGGTGTCCGCATCATGTGCTCTGGTAGACTCGGTGGAGCAGACATGTCGAGAACAGAGCAGTACAAAGAAGGTCGCGTGCCGCTGCACACATTGCGTGCCGACATCGACTACGCACAAGGCAAGGCTCAGACGGTGTACGGTTCGATTGGCGTGAAGGTATGGATTTGCCGAGGCGAAGTAATCGGCAAGCAACAGAACACTAAGGACTAAGAGAGACTTCAGGAAACGTCATGTTAATTCCAAAACGCGTAAAGCACCGAAAAACCCAGCGTGGTCGCCGACGAGGCAAGGCTTATCGTGGTTCGACGGTAGCATTCGGATCCTTCGGCCTTAAGGCCTTAGAGGCCGCGTGGATTACAAATCGTCAGATAGAATCGGCTCGTATTGCAATCAATCGCTATTTGAAGCGCGATGGCAAGGTGTGGATTCGGATTTTCCCTGACAAGCCAGTTACGAAGAAACCAGCGGAAACGCGAATGGGTTCGGGTAAGGGAAATCCAGAGTTCTGGGTGGCCGTGGTTAAGCCAGGAAGAATTCTCTTCGAGATTGATGGTGTTACTAGAGAGCGTGCGGAGGAAGCAGTTCGCCTAGCGGTGCACAAGCTACCTATCAAATGCAAATTCGTTCAACGCGTGGACCTGGAGGTATAACGATGAAGGCACGCAAAGCAGCAGACCTTAGGAACCTCAATACGCATGAGCTCGAGGCATTCCTTAAAGAAAGTGAAGAAAACATCGTTAAGCTGCGTTTCCAGGTAGCCCTGGGTCAGCTTTCGAATACGGCCAGCATCCACACGCTCCGCAAGGACATTGCGCGGATGAAGACCCTCTTGCATCAGCGCACGAACACAGCTAATTGAGATAGATGACTATGGCAGAAATCGCGACCGAACAAAACGATACCGGCGTTGATGCGAATCGGAAGACCCGCATTGGCAAGGTAGTAAGCAACAAGGCTGACAAGACGATCGTGGTAAGCATCGAACGTCAGGTGGCCCACCCTATCTACAAGAAGTACTTTAAGCGCACAAAAAAGCTTATGGCACACGATGAAGCAAACGATTGCAACATCGGTGACTTGGTGAAGGTGATTGAAACGCGACCGCTCAGTGCACGCAAGCGCTGGCGCCTGGTCGAAATCATCAAACGAGCGCAGTAACGGAGATCTGTCATGATACAAGAAGAATCGAATCTGGTTGTAGCCGACAATTCGGGCGCGCGTAGAATACGCTGCATCCGTGTACTCGGTGGTCATGGCAAACGCTACGCAGGTGTAGGTGACATCGTTGTTTGTTCTGTTAAAGCGGCACTGCCTGCTGGCACAGTTAAAAAAGGCGAAGTCATTAAGGCTGTAATCGTTCGCACGAAGAAGGAAATACGCCGTCGTGACGGTTCGTACATCCGCTTCGACGAAAACGCTGCGGTAATCATCAACAACAATGGTGACCCACGCGGAACACGCATTTTCGGACCAGTTGCCCGTGAGCTGCGCGAGAAAAACTTCATGAAGATTATTTCCCTCGCCCCCGAGGTGCTTTGAGGTTATCGATGAAACTGAAGATCAAAAAAGGCGACACTGTAATGTGTATTTCGGGTAACAGCAAGGGCGCGGTTGGACGTGTCTTGCAGGTTATTCCAGATACCATGATGATTCTTGTTGAAGGCGTAAACATCCGCTCAAAGGCTGTTCGCGCTTCGCAAAAGCATCCAAATGGTGGCATCATCAAACTCGAAATTCCTGTTCATTATTCCAACGTGATGTTGGTTGATAAGAACGGAAAGCCAACGCGTGTGACAACTGATCGCAGCAAGGCAAACGACGGCAAGAAGATTATTAAGCGTATTGCTAAGACTACGCAGGAAGAGATCTGACATGGCGAAGACTACCGTATCAAAGAAGAACGACTATAAGCCAGAAGGCAAGCGTATGGAGGATATCCAGGACACGCCCCTTCCGCCTCGTCTCGTTGCGTTCTACAAAGAACACGTCATGCCTGCGCTTCAAAAGCGCTTCGGGTATGAGTCTATCATGCAGGTTCCCCGCATTGAGAAGATTGCTCTGAACATCGGTGCTGGCGCAGCTGCGCAGGACGCGAAGATTCTTCAGGGTGCTATCAACGAACTCGAATTGATTACCGGACAACGTCCAGCCATCACTCGAGCAAAGAAGTCGATTGCAAACTTCAAGCTTCGTGAGCACATGCCAATCGGCGCTCGCGTGACATTGCGACGTGCACACATGTACGAATTCCTCGACCGCTTCATCAACATTGCTGCACCGCGTATTCGTGACTTCCGTGGGTTCTCCGATAAGAGCTTCGATGGACGTGGTAACTACTCCATCGGAATTAAAGAGCAGATCATTTTCCCGGAAATCGATGTTGATAAGGTTGGACGCATAACTGGTATGGACATCACGTTCGTAACAAATGCAAAGACAGATGAAGAAGCGTACGCGTTGCTGCAGGAATTCGGATTTCCCTTCCGTAAAAAAGATTAATCGAAAGTCAACATGGCGAAAACAAGCGTTGTAGCCCGGAATGAAAAGAGAAAGAGACTCGCTGAGAAGTATGCTGTAAAGCGTGCTGAACTCAAGGCAGCGGGTGATATGGTTGGACTACAGAAGCTGCCCCGTAACAGTGCGCCAACGCGCATCCGCAACCGCTGCTTCCTCACCGGCCGAGGAAAAGGCGTCTACCGCAAGTTCGGCTTATGCCGCAACATGTTCCGTCAACTTGCCCTCGAAGGCAAGATTCCAGGAATCCGCAAGGCAAGCTGGTAACATTACGAACACGACCAAACGACGACCATTATGCCAGTTTCAGACACAATCGCCGATTTTCTTACGCGCATTCGCAATGCGTCATCCGCTAAGCACAAAGTCGTGGACATCCCGGCTTCGAACTTAAAGATGGCTATTGCAGCGATCCTTAAAGACCAAGGCTTTATCGCCGACTTCGAAAAAGTCGAAGACGATAAACAAGGGGTCATTCAGGTAAAGCTGCGATACTATCTCGGACAGCCCGTGATTCGCGAGATCAAACGCGTAAGTAAGCCCGGACGTCGCATTTATGCTGCAGTCGATCAACTGCCGCGTGTACGCAACGGCCTGGGAATTGCCATCATCTCGACCCCACGCGGTGTGATGTCCGACAAGGAAGCCCGTCGTGTGAACGTGGGTGGCGAAGTCCTCTGTACCATCTGGTAAGACTGCTAGGAGTAACGAAATGTCAAGAGTCGGTAAAAAACCAATCATCATTCCAAACAACGTTAATGTAACGTTTAGTGAAGGCGTATGCACCGTTAAGGGGCCCAAAGGGGCTATGACCTTTAACGTCGATGAAACGATCGCACCAAAGGTTGATGGCGATACTCTTACGTTCGAACGTGCAAACGACGACAAAAAAGTTCGTTCACTGCATGGTCTTACGCGAGCACACATTGCTTGGATGGTCGAAGGCGTAACAAACGGATTTAATCGCAACCTGGCGATCGAAGGTGTTGGCTATAAAGTTGAATTGCGCGGCAAGAATCTACTTCTGTCGCTTGGATTCTCCCACCCAATCCTCTTCATTCCACCAGACGGTGTTGAGTTTGCTGTCACAACTCCCACAGCATTTGCTGTGAAGGGCATGGACAAACAACTGGTCGGCGAAGTCGCCGCCAAAGTCAGAAAATTGCGTCCACCAGAGCCATACAAAGGCAAGGGTGTTCGGTACGTAGGTGAATACATTCGTCGCAAGGCCGGTAAATCGGCAGGCAAGTAACTAGGATCGAAGATGAACCGCACTGCACTCAAAGCAGCCCGCATGGTGCGACGCAAGCGTCGCTCACGTGGCAACATCGTTGGATCGCCCGAACGTTTGCGTTTGGCAGTCTTCCGTTCGCTGAATCATATCTATGCACAGATCATTGATGATGTAGCATCACGTACCGTGGTGTCGGCGTCAACGATCGACAAGGACGTCAAAGCCAAAATCACTGGTGAAATGACAAAGACCGACGAAAGTCGCATTGTCGGATCGGTGTTGGCTGAGCGTGCAAAAGCCGCCAAGGTTAGCAAGGTTGCCTTCGACCGCGGTGGATTCATATACCATGGCCGCGTAAAAGCGCTTGCAGAAGCTGCTCGCGAAAACGGTCTGGATTTCTAACGATAAGAATCGGAGAAGTACGTGGCAAAACATAAGCTGTCGGATTTGAATCTCAAAGACAAGATTGTCTACGTTGGCCGCACTGCAAAGGTGGTTAAGGGTGGACGTCGCTTCAATTTCTCGGCCATCGTAGTGGTGGGCGATGAGAACGGTCATGTAGGCTACGGCCTTGGCAAGGCTGGCGAAGTGTCCGATGCAGTTACAAAGGCAACCGACGCAGCAAAGAAGTCCGTTCTAAAGGTCCGCCTCAAAGAAGGCACTGTTCCTCACGAAGTAATTGGACGTTTTGGTGCAGCCAAGGTGATGATACGTCCTGCTACACCTGGTACAGGCGTTATTGCAGCAGGAGGCGTTCGTGCTATCCTGGAATTAGCTGGCGTTCGCGACGTTCTAACAAAGTCGATGGGTTCGTCGAATCCTCACAACACTGTAAAAGCTGCAATGAATGCTTTGCATCAGCTCGAGGATGCAGCTTCTGTTGCATCGCGACGTGGTGTTAGCATAGAAAAAGTTCTAAGAGGTTGAACATGAAACTCAAGATCACACAAGTACGCAGCTCGATTGGCTGTTTGCAGAATCAAAAGGCAACCATCAAGGCCCTCGGTCTTGGTCGCCCAAGCTACGTGCGCATTCATCCGAATAACCCGCAAACGCTTGGCATGATAACAACAGTAAAACATCTCGTTAAAGTCGAAGAGATTGCAGACTAATGAATAGCACGACGAAACACATCGGCAACCTTTCACCAGCTCCTGGTTCGCGTCATAAAAAGAAGCGGATTGGTCGCGGGCAAGGTTCTGGACACGGTGGTACATCCACACGTGGCCACAAGGGACACCAGTCTCGCAGCGGTTTTAGTCAGAGCCCCGGCTTCGAGGGCGGACAAATGAGCCTTAAGCGTCGTGTTCCAAAGTTTGGATTTACTAACATCGAACGCATTGAGTATCAAGAAGTAAACGTTGCAACATTGCAACGTCTTGCTGATGCCAACATGCTTACAGGTGGTGTTGTTAATCCATCAGTACTTCTAAGTCTCGGAGTTATTCGCAAGCGTTCGCTTCCTATAAAGGTGCTCGGACACGGCGACATAACTGCAGCTCTGAACGTTACTGTAGACAAGATGTCGGAATCCGCAAAGCAGAAGATCGAGACAGCCGGGGGAGCGGTTACCGTCAATGGCTAATATCGTCTCCACATTTCGGAATATGTTCCGCATTGAAGAGCTGCGCACGCGTCTGTTGTTTACGCTGTTAGCGTTGATTGCGGTACGCATCGGATCGTTCATCACTATTCCAGGTGTGAACGTCGAAGCGCTCAAAGCGTCGGCTGCAGGTGGTTCTGCAGGTCTGCTCGGACTTTACGACATGTTCACAGGTGGTGCGTTTTCGAACGCTGCAATCTTTGCGCTTGGCATCATGCCTTACATCTCCGCAAGCATCATCCTGCAAATTGCAGGTGTGGTTGTTCCCCAGATTCAAAAGATGCAGCGTGAAGGTGAAGATGGACGTCGCAAAATCAATCAGTATACTCGTATACTAACGGTCTTCATCGCCATTCTTCAAGCCATTGGCGTTACCATTAAAATCGCATCGTCATCTACTCAGGGCCAACCACCAGTTGTGCCAGAGTATACGCTGTTCTGGACGGTTACCTCGGTGTTGATTCTAACTGCTGGTACGATTGCTCTTATGTGGATTGGCGAGCAGATTACAGATCGAGGTATTGGAAACGGTATCTCTCTCGTGATCTTCATTGGTATCATCGCTCGGTTCCCAACAGCCATCATGCAGGAATATTCGCTGATCAGCACGGGAGCTCGTAGCTGGGTTGTAGATCTTATCCTCTTTGCTTTCATGACCGGTATTATCGCTGCTGTGATTTTGGTAACACAAGGCGCACGACGAATACCTGTTCAGTACGCTAAACGTGTTGTCGGCCGCAAGGTATATGGAGGTACAACGCAGTACATTCCATTGCGCGTTAACACCGCTGGTGTTATGCCAATCATTTTTGCGCAGTCTATTCTGTTTATTCCAGCAACCATTGCTTCGTTCTTTCCTGCAAATCCTTTCTGGCAAAACCTAGCCAATGGATTTAATGAAGGCCAGGTTGTACATGCGCTGACGTACGGATTGATGATTCTGTTCTTCACATACTTCTATACTGCAATTGCGTTCAACCCGAAAGAAGTAGCTGACAACATGCGAAAAAACGGTGGTTTTGTGCCTGGTATTCGTCCGGGCGCACCAACTGCTGAATACATTGAAAACATTCTTACTCGCATCACACTTCCTGGTGCAATTTTCCTAGCCCTGATTGCAATTCTGCCAACGTTTGCTATTACGGTGCTGAAGGTTCCCCCTGGGTTTGCGTCGTTCTTTGGTGGTACAAGCTTGCTCATTATCGTAGGTGTCGCCCTTGACACGCTCCAGCAGATCGAGTCATATCTCTTAGCACGTCATTATGACGGCTTTATGAAGACTGGCAAGATTCGCGGACGTGCAGGCGCTATGTCGTGACAGTAAGTAACGTTGATATCGATACGGTTGCACATGCCGTAGAAGAAATCAGCAAGATTGAGGCAGCGTGCCGCATTGTTGCGGGAACTCTTCAAATGCTGAAGGAAAAAATTCAACCGGGTGTTTCGACGCTCGAATTGGATAAGATGGCCGAAGACTACATACGCTCCCACGGTGGTGAGCCTGCCTTCAAAGGTTATGTAGTTGATGATCGCGAGTTTCCGTTCACATTATGTGTGAGCATCGATGAAGAGGTTGTACACGGTTTGCCAGGTGCACGGAAGTTGAAAGAAGGACAGATTGTTTCGATCGACTGTGGAGTACGTAAGGACGGATTTTTCGGGGACAGCGCCTGGTCTTTTGCTGTCGGAGAGACCTCTACGGAAAAACAACGACTGCTGGATGCAACGGAAGATGCTCTTCGTCTAGGAATTGAGCAGGCCGTTGATGGTAACCGGGTGTATGATATCGCAAGGGCGATTCAGACCCACGTTGAAAAACAAGGATTCTCGGTGGTACGGGAACTCGTTGGACATGGCATCGGCCGGAATCTGCACGAGGAGCCCCCTATCCCAAACTTCGTACCGGGCTTGCTGCATCGTACGCGGTATCCAAATGTCAAGCTGCGCAACGGCATGGCACTGGCAATCGAACCGATGGTAAACATGGGCATGTTTCATGTTCACACAGCAAGTGACGGGTGGACAGTGTATGCTGCAGACGGAAAGCCGTCGGCGCATTTCGAACATACTGTGGTGGTAGACGGACAAACACCTCGGATTCTTACACTATGGAGCTAATGCATGGCCAGGGCTGACCTAATACGTGTTGACGGCGTTATCGAAGATACTCTGCCCAACACCCAGTTCATTGTGAAACTGGAAAACGGTCATAAGATCCTTGCGCATGTATCAGGTAAGATGAGAATGCACTTCATTCGCATCTTTCTAGGAGACAAGGTCACGGTAGAAATGTCCCCCTACGATTTGTCAAAGGGACGCATTGTTTACCGCTACAAATAGGAAATCAGGAGATCTGTCATGAAGGTGCAAGCATCGGTGAAAAAGCGAAACCCCGACGACAAAATTGTTCGTCGCAAGGGTAAGGTCTATGTCATCAACAAGAAGAATCCTCGCTTCAAGCAGCGTCAAGGCTAACCCGGAGAATTATCGTGGCTCGTATTGCAGGAATTGATCTGCCGAAAAACAAGCGTGGTATCATCGCGCTTACGTACATCTTTGGCATTGGAGACAAGCTTAGTAGCAATGTTCTGGACAAAGCAGGCATTGACCACAGTAAGCGTGTTAACCAGTGGACGGATGATGAGATTGCTCGCATCCGTACTGCCATTGGTGAATTCAAGGTAGAAGGCCAGTTGCGCTCAGAAGTGCAACTAAACATCAAGCGATTGATGGACATCGGTGCGTACCGTGGTCTTCGTCATCGTCGTGGTTTGCCCGCTCGCGGACAACGTACACGTACGAATTCTAGAACCCGGAAGGGCAAGCGTAAGACGGTAGCAGGCAAGAAGAAGGCAGTTAAGAAATAAGGAACTGATCAATGGCAGCAGCGAAGAAGCGCGTAAAGCGCAAAATCGTGGCGGATGTGCATGGCAAAGTGTTTGTTCGTGCCACCTTCAACAACGTAATCGTTACGATTACGGATACATACGGCAATACGTTGTCTTGGTCCTCAGCCGGAAAGAACGGCTTCCGCGGATCGAAGAAGAACACACCGTATGCATCACAGGTGTCCTCCGACAAGGCAGCTCGCGAAGCATTCGAAATGGGTCTGCGCAAAGTAGACGTTATCGTCAAGGGTCCAGGCTCAGGTCGGGAAGCCGCCATCCGCGCCCTAACAGGTGCCGGACTGGAAGTGCTTTCGATTCTCGACGAAACGCCGTTGCCACACAACGGTTGCCGCCCGCCAAAGCGTCGTCGCGTTTAATGGTTGGTTTGTAGGGTCGAAGGACGAGTACTTAATAACTGATTATAGATTTCCAACAGGAAGGCCATGAACATGCAGATGCAGATGCCCGAGAAGATCCAAGTCGAAGAACTCGGCAATCAGTATCACGCGAAGTTCGTTCTCAACCCGCTTGAGGAAGGATACGGTGTTACAATCGGTAATGCTTTCCGTCGAGTATTGCTTTCGTCCGTACAGGGCGCAGCAATAGTCGGTGTAAAGATCAGCGACGTGAACCACGAATTTCAGACGGTGCCTGGAGTAGTTGAAGACATGTGCGAGATCATCCTGAATCTTAAGGAAGTCCGCCTGCGTTTTTCCGATGCCAAGGCTTCGCAGCGTATCACATTCCGCGTCAAAGGACCAGGAGTCTGGTCGGCTCAAACAATTCAAGAAGCAAATCCCGGAATAGAAGTTCTCGATCCAGGTAAAAAGATTGCAACGCTCGGTGACGATGCCGATTTCGATGTTGAAATTCGTATTGGCAAGGGCAAGGGATACGTTCCTTCAGAAGAACAGGTCAATACCGACTTCCCAGTTGGAATGCTTCCAATCGATGCAATCTTTACTCCAATCAAGAACGTTATCTACACTGTAGAACCGTACCGTGTTGGACAAAAGACCGACTACGAAAAGCTAATTCTTGATGTGCACACCGATGGCTCTATTTCTGCTCAAGAAGCAATTCATCATGCAGCAGACATCATGCGCTCGCACGTTGCATTGTTCCTTGGTGTGAATCCTGCAAATGGCGGCGATCAAAACGGAAGTGCAGACTCAGAAGCAGAACGCGAGCGCCTACGCATTCGTCGCATACTCATTCAGCCTGTTGATGAACTCGAACTCTCGGTTCGCGCTCACAACTGTTTGAAGGCAGCAAGTATCAAGACCCTTTCCGACCTAGTTAGCCTGGCGGAGTCGGACCTTTTGAAGTTCCGCAACTTCGGACGTAAGTCGCTGGCAGAGTTGGCAGACGTGGTTTTCCAAAATGGACTCACATTCGGCATGGATATCGAACCATACCTGCGTGATGAACCGAAAGCAAGCGAGTAACGGAGAAAGACAATGAGACACAGGTACGCAGGACGAAAACTTGGACGCACGGCCAGTCATAAGCGAGCATTGCTCACAAACATGGCTACGTCGTTGTTCGAACATAAACGTCTAACAACAACAGTAGAAAAAGCAAAAGAACTACGCTCATTTGCCGAGCACCTTATTACACGTGCACGCAATGCGTACAACGGTGAAAAGGCAGGCACAATCGTTGGCGTTGATGTTCATGCACGTCGCATGGTAGGTCGCTTCATTCGCAACAAAGCCGTGCTTCAAGAATTGTTCGACACAATTGCTCCTCTTGTTGCTGAACGCAACGGCGGATACACACGCATCACAAAAATTGGCACACGTCGCGGCGATCATGCTGCCGAAGCTGTAATCGAGCTGGTCGACTGGTCGAATCCGCAAGACGGACGTTCTTCAGAGTCAACTCGCAAGCGCACAGCAGCGAAGAAAACTTCGAAGGCAGCCGCAGGAACAAAGGCTGCAACAGGAGCAAAGACTACAACAACGGCCGATGCCAAGCCAGCAGCGAAGAAAGCAGCTAAGAAATCGACGAAGGCAGATGACGAGATGTCGGCAATCGGAACAGCTGTAGCTTCAGCAGAAGCTGTACAAACATCCGACATAGATGCGCCAGACGCTTTGGTGGATGCTCCATCCGCTACGGATGCTCCAAACGCTTTGGATGCTCCAAACGCTTTGGATGCTCCAGACGCTTTAGATGCTCCAGACGCTTTGGATGCTCCAGACGCTTCGGATGCTCCAGACGGTTCGGATGCGTCCAAGCCGTAGCACACCGACGGAATAAAAAAACACAACGCCGGGCATAACACCCGGCGTTCTCTATTTTAATGGCACAGGTACACAACAGCATTCGCGCAGAGTTTGTGAAGGGGGCTGCCGCCAAGGAGCAATTCCCACAGTCGAGTGCGCCTGAAGTAGCCATGATCGGACGTTCCAACGTCGGCAAATCCTCACTGATAAATTCCATCCTTCGCACTGGCGCAGTAGCCCGCGTTTCAAACACGCCTGGCAAAACTCAAGAAATAAACTTTTTTATGACCGATATGGCCATGATGTTTGTCGATCTTCCTGGCTACGGATACGCGAAGGTGAGTAAGGAACGAAGGTTGGGTTTCTCGAAGCTCATCAAAGACTATCTGTTCACACGCGAACAACTGCGCGTGGTATGTGTGCTAATAGACTCACGTCACGATCCACAGCCCCTTGATCTTGCAATGCTCGAAGACCTCGAGTTGCACGGCGTGCCTTTCGTTGCCGTTTTGACGAAGACCGACAAACTCTCGAAAGGTGTGCTTGAAGCACGTAAAGCACAGATTACAGAACTACTGTCGCAGTGCAAACACAGAGTAGATGTTGTGGGCACATCAGCAAAGGAGGGCGATGGCCGCTCAGAACTGATCGGAATAATAAAACGTATGCGAACTATCGAACGAGTAGCGTCATGAGCACAACACCTGTTGTTGGAATAGTAATGGGGTCCGATTCCGATCTTGCTGTAATGCAGGAAGCCGCTGACGTATGCAAGGAGTTCGGCATTCCATACGAGATGCGTATCGTGAGTGCACACCGAACGCCACAGGATATGGCCGACTATGCCACGAGTGCCCACGATAGAGGCATCAAAGTCATCATTGCAGGTGCAGGGGGCTCTGCCCACCTGCCAGGAATGATTGCTGCCTTCTGCGCTTTACCTGTGATTGGCGTCCCTATTCCCACGAAACAGTTAAGGGGCCTCGACTCGTTAATGAGCATCGTTCAAATGCCTGCGGGCGTACCGGTTGCAACGGTGGCAATTGGCGGGGGACGTAACGCCGGACTCTTGGCGGCAGAGATGCTTGCAATTGCAGACACTTCGATCTATGCGTTACTAAAAGAGTATAAGATTCGTATCGAAACCGAGTCGCGCGAAAAAAACGCAGCTCTCTAGCTCCGCCGCATCCAATATCTAGCTACGCGGTGCCCATCGTTTGTCCGCCCATGGTTGGAAGCGAGAAATCAGCCAGAGCTGCACAATCCACGCAGAAATAACTCCTAACGCACCTCCTGCGATAATGTCGCTCATGTAATGAACGTTGTAGGCTACACGGCCGAGCGCAATACTGAGTCCGATAGGCCACATCAACCATCGTAAGCGTGGCCACACAATACTGCCCGCTACTGCAATTGCGAGTCCTGTCGTTGCGTGACCCGATGGAAACGAATGCCAGAGGAACGTCAGGTCGAAATTGAACGGACGAAACCCGAATAATCCGTCCGAAAAAAGCAATGGTGGTCGAGCGCGATTTATAAAGAGCTTGAGAAGGTTTGCACCTAACCCTGCAAGCGCTACTGAACAAAACAGTGCGACATGTTGATACGCAAGCCCTCGTCTCGATTTCCATATAAAGACTGCGACAAATGCACTATACCCTAACACCCACTGCGACTTGCCAACTTCCTCCAGAACACCACCAGCCATTGATAGTATTGGTGAAGCTGCATCATGGATGAGTGTTGCAACCGCAACGTCAAGCCACAGATAGCTGAGAATGAAAAGCACGCTCGTGCTTGCAAGCGTAATAACGATTTTTCGTTTTATGCCAGCTTGAGTTGTCTGCGTAGATCCCGTAACCGGGGACAGATTATCGCGTGCTTGAGATGACAAAGGAATAAACTGTTACCCGTGAATCGACTGTACGAATCACCGCAATATACACGCCCGATGCCAGGGGAGGCAGGTCTTCGCTTGCATGTGCATCGGCTGTCAGCGTATTCTGATGAATAGCACGTCCGGCGATGTCCATCACCCTTACCGAAGCCCCTTGAACAGCCCCTTCCATGACTAGGGTGGTGCCTACTAAGCGGACTGATATTCCGGTGGCTCTTTCCTCAAACGATACGGACGTTACAGTGTCACCCTTACCAGTGGTAAAGGTAGCTGTACTTCCAGTGTCAGTAGGCACACCATTTTTAAAACCAATAACACGCCACCAATACTGTTGCTCTGGTAGAAGGCTGTAAGGCGCGAACCCGCCCGTAACCGCTGCCATTTGCTCTGCTGTTGTAAACAACGGTACTAAGGCATATTCAACATGGTATTCGTTGAAGCGTTTGTCGGTGATGTAACTCACTGTTCCGCGAACAGGAACATTCGTACTGCCAGAGATAGGGGTAAGGGGCTCAAGAGCATTACCGGGTCCGGGCAGCGTTGTGAACGAAGCCGTATCAGACCACGGGCTACTAGCTACATCGCTGAGTGCCATAACGCGCCAGCGATAAACCTTACCGGTAAGGAGCGGGGGGCATAGCACGGTTGTCTGATATAATGACGTCCATTCAACATCAGGGTGTGAAAACGTTGGTTTTGATGACAGTTGCACGTGGTAATACGATGCTTCGATAACCGACGCCCAGGCTAGAGTGGCCTGCAGTGTATCAATGTCGTTCTTGTTTACAGGTGCGAGTAGAGTTGCCGCAGTTAGTACCGCTGAGCCGCGAGTCATGAACCACTGTGTGGCACTCCAAGGGCCGGCACCGTAACGACCTATAGTCCGCACTTGCCAATAGTATTTGGTAACGCTATTCATATCAATTATCTCGGACTCGGTTGATGTAACTGAGTCTTCGAACCATACGTAGCCGCCAGCAACACCTTTATAAACTCTGATATTATACATTTTCGCGCCGTCGATCGGAGCCCAAGTGCACATAACAGACTCGGGGTTGACAAACTGTTGTTCAGATGCGGGGAGCAATAGGCGTGGTGGACATGGTGGCGTCACAATAAATAATGTGTTCGACCAATCTCCGTACGTGGTGTCGTTTACTTCGCCACGCACAAACCACTGCATGGTCTTATTCCACGGAAGGTTGCCCCTAACTGTAAAAGCTGTATCGACAACTAGAGTATCGAGTGCAGGTACACTCGTGCCTAGAGGAACGATTCGAACGCGGTAATACTGAGCGCTCTTAACCTTTGTCCAGCGGAATGTCGACTGTTGTGCAATTGCAACAGAGTCAGGTAGCGATGATGGCCAAAGTGCCGTCGCCGTTCCAATGCGTGTTCTGAATGAGAAGGTGTTTGACCATTGACCCTGAGTATTCGGAGCTGGACGTACTGCACGTACACGCCATGTGTACTGTGAACCGGGTTCAGGGAGAAGAAGGCTGGTGTCAAGGCGCGCCGTATGAAACGATCGAACGGGCACTCCAACAGCTGTCGGACCTTTGTAAATTTCTACATCATATCCGCCCGTCTGCACAGCTGCCGTCCAACGAAGCACTACATTGTTGCTAACGTTGGTTGCTGCGTTTGCCGGAATGCTTGGCAGAGGGTCGAAACACATCGGATAAGCTATCATGTATTCGCCGACTAAGAATGTATTTGCGACCATCGATGTAGACGCTGCGTCGTACATAGACGCTACTTCAACAAACGCATCAGCGCCTTCAACAGATCTATGATACATCTTAAGCAGCGAGGGCACTTTAATATCAAGTGATGTAATGTTAAATCTTATCGAGCCGCGCACTGTCTCTCTGGGCGATTGGCGTATCACCCAGCGGACGGGCGAAATCGTGCACGGGGTAAGATCGAACGACATGTCGTGTGGCGCATAGCGATGACGCTCGACAATGATTGACGTGGGAACATCAACACGCGAGAGCACGGCCGTAATGTTCGTGGCATTGCTGCCCTGATTGAATGATACAGTACCTGGCGCAGTCACCACACGCTCGATTCCGGCCATCCCAAACAAGGCCTTACGAACACGATACGACGTATTGCCCGCGGGACACGACATCTCTGCTTGTACAGTGCCATTACGTGATACCTCGAGTGCTACGACTGTGCCGTTACCAGTACCAAAGCCTATGAGAACGTTGGTGTTTGGAAGCTCCTGCACACTACCCATGGTCATAGCATGCACATCGGGGGTTGGCCGATAGGACCATACCAGCTTTGCGGTTTTTGCCGTTTCGTTGACTTCGTATTCTGCAACGCGTGATGAAGGATTGGGCGGGCTTGGTTTGAGATTGCCGTTGTCAAACAAGATGATATTGCCGTTCGCAGTACGCGAAACATCATGCTGGTGCGAGAAGCCAGTAAAGCCATCTGTCTCGTCGTCGATAAATGTAAACTGATTGCCCTTTGACTTTTCTCCACCCATGCGCCACAATACCTGGCCCGTTAGGCGGCTTACTTTAATTATTTCGTCGGTATGCCGACACGAAATGAGAAAGTCGCCGTTTGCTTCGCGAAATACAGAGTTCACATGGATGTAGTCGATTGTAGGTTGCGTTAGATCAGTGTCTTCGGTTGCGTCAACCACCGGTATATGGTCTAGCGACTTCCATTCAAACACCGTCGACCCACTAAATGTCCGCTCCTGAATAACTGCACCAAACACATTTGCCTGCGATTTTCCACCAGGAACTAGGGCAGCCATGTTCATTACGCGCTTATCTACGCCAACAACGACGTAGTTGCCATTCGAGAGGATGTGGCCTTCGTGAAAATCTGTCGGAAAGCCTCCCGAAACGAGCAGCGTATCAATGGCAACCATCTGTGCGTTTCGTCGAACAAAACCCTTAGCCTGCACATCGAAATACGTAATCGTAGAGTCGGTGCTTAAAAGGTTTATTGGAAAGTTCGCTTGCACGGCAAACACGTTCTTGCCAGAATGATCAATTAGTGCGACAGAATCGGGTGAATTCTGCGCAATAAGGAAATAACCGGGCGAAGGATGAACGAACGTTGGAAACGTCATATTCTGAAAAACCTGAGCATTTGCTGCAACCAATGCTACAATGCTTAAAAGACTAGCGATCAGGTACTTTTGGGCCATATGCGAATTCTACTACCGAATAATGATGAAACGGGCCATTTTAGCCCCTTGCAAAATCGTGTAAACGCTTGGTATGAGAGCACTTACGCAGAATGTTGCCGACGTGCCAGAAGACGACTTTGGATGAAGAATTGTTGCCCGTCCATCATTGTCGACTACTGTGACATTGCCATAACCAAAAGTGGACATAATTGTTACCTCGTCGCTTGCCACGGTAGGGGTCACAGTTAGGGGGCTGTCCACTGGTCCCCGCACGCCAAAAACATCCCACGGTGTACCAGTTGCCACATTCAAATCGTAGACCACAATTCCACTGTCAGCAGCATAATTGCCAGGTGCGCCATTCATGGCATTCGTTACCCACAACGTGTTGTTAATAACTGCCAACCCTTCGGCCTTTGTACCGTGCTGGATAAAGCCAACCCGCGCACCGGTTGCAATGTCGAATATCCGGACGTCGCCTAGGTACGTCGACACAAAAAGGCGTCCATCCTTCGCCACCGCCTCGCGTGGACCATCAAAACCGCTTGTTCCCACCAGAATGGTGTCGACAGCACTTTCTCGGTTGAGGTCGATAATGACAACGTAATGCGACCCATTTACGGTTACGTACGCACTATCACCCGAGACAACGATGTGATTAGGCGTGTCACCAACGGGAATCGTTGTCTTTACGGCTGCAAAGAGGGTGACTACGCCGTCCCCCAATCCAAAAGCCCCTTCACTCACTACTGCGAAACCATTTCTATTAACGGTAGAGTTGTATCCAACAATCTGCTGAGGATTCACACCAACGGGCGTTATGAAATTGCCAGTGGGAGACAGGGATATCACATTGCCCGGTTCTGTAAATGAGGGGCGAACGGTTACACGCAACGCCTGGGACTGCTCATCGAAGTAGATGCCGCTGACACTCGGATTGCCGGGTATCCGAAACGAACGTCCGAATACCTGCGTGGACGCTACGTATGCATTTACTGAATCGCCCACAGCGATGAACATGAGATCGGACGTGGTTGATAGCCAAGGACGGCTTGTATTCACTGTCGTCCAAGGGAATTCGAGGACGCGTTGTGTCATTAGCGTCGATGCGTCGATGATCTGCCAGGTCGCGGGACGGTCCGTGGCATCTTTGACGCCATCATAGTTCACATCGACAGCAGCAGTAAACACATGTACAATGTCATTCTGTCGAATGATTGTAAGTGGCTTCAATGCGGTGGGAAGTATTGTGCCTGCGAAGACAGGTGATGCAAGGACACAGAAAACGAATAGCCTTAGAGCTTGGCGCATAGCCGCTCCTCCATAAATGTGCTGTTGTGCGCAGCGTGTGGTCGACGGACCACGTATGCAAAAAAGTTTATGGCAGGTCTTCCGGCTTCGGCGTCATCCTCCCCGTCCGTCTTCCCGTTCCCGTGAACAGTGACTGTGGCTAGACCCTGGTGTGAACCAGATCTTCCACGTGGACAGTTCGTCTGCCGTTACGGCGGCGCAACCGCGCGGGAGTCTCACCCGCTTCCCTTTTCACGCTGCAGATGCAGCGACCATGGTTTCAAAAATACACGATCTTTGCGAATGAAGTCTCGATTGGTGCTCTACCTCGTCTGTTGGCTCGCAACAGTCAGTGCTGGCGTAAGCGCTACACTTTTTAGCGTCTACCTGCCCTCGATAACACTAGCCATCCTTGGTTCGAACGAGCCAGCGCTGAAAGCGCAGATGGGCTCATGGGGTGGTGCTGCATTCCTTCTTGGTTGGGCTCTGGGCGCCTTCGCTCTGGGGTTGTATGCCGATCGTAAGGGGCGAAGAAAGGGGCTGATCGTAAGCATACTATTATGCTCTGTGGCAACATTTGCAACAGCCTATGTTCATACTTTCTCGACTCTTGTAGCATTGCGTTTTATTACGGGCGTTGGTGCCGGAGCCATTCTATTGATTGTTGCTGTCATTGTAGCCGAAGCATTGGCGCAGTCGCACAACCGAGCGGTAGTGCTAGGAATTCTTATCAATGCATTTCCTGTAGGCATGATTGTTTCGGGTGCCATGCAAGGACTCATCCCAGAGTATACGTTGTCGTACAGCATCGCTAGCACAAGCATTCTACTTGCAGTCGCAGTAATGTACGTAGTGCCTGAAAGTTCTTTGTGGAAGGCTCGAATCGCTGATGCAAGTAGGACGCGAAGCGCTGAATCACTCGAGAGTGCTACCGTTGACGCGAACGTTTTCGATCGTGCTTATCGCGGAGACATCCTCATTGGTGTGACGTTGTTCGGGAGCATGCTCGTTGGACTCTGGGCAGTGTTCGTGTGGATGCCAACGTGGGTCAGCAGTCTTAGTATGCCTGAACATCAGCAATCAAACCGAGCACTCACGAACATCATGCTCGGTTGTGGGGCAATTGCTGGTGGGCTCTTAAGTGGGTGGGTGTCGAACATGCTTGGACGACGTGGCGCAGCCGCCCTTGGCTATGCCTGTGTGTTCGGTGTATCTGTCGGAATGTTCGTTTTCATGGCGGAGCCAAGTGTATTGTTCTTTGCCATGATATTTCTACTGTCGACATGTATTGGATTCAACCAGGGCGTTTTAACGGGTTATTTGCCCGAACTCTTTCCAACTTCGGTGCGTGCTGCGGCTACAGGCTTAAGCTTTAACGTCGGACGTGTGATTACTTCCATAACGGTGTTCTTCGTTGGCGTTATCGCCACAACATTTGGCAGACTAGAATATGCAATGTTTGCCTTTTCGTTTGCATACCTGATCGGACTCGGCACACTCGCGTTTGCTCGAGAGACTCGCGGACAAGAACTCCCACAGTAACGTTATTTAGTACCTGAAGTAGATCCAACGATTGTCGACAATG
>JAWXBR010000057.1:0-8381 GCA_034440235.1 bacterium | reverse complement strand
TCCTTCACAGAACGCATCGTAATTCCGGAGTGCACGAGAAACATTTGCGTAGCCAAGACGACGCGTGAGTTCGCTGCGCTTCCAGCCGAGAACCTTACAACGTTCGGTAAGGTAGACGCTTATCTCGAGCGGGAGGACTTTCACAGGATATGTTGGACGCACATTCACCTGATTCTAAAAATCGCTTTTGCATTCGATGGCGCTACCTCGCGTTCGCCGATGACATCACCTTGCAGGCTGATGACGAAGCTATGGTCGTACGTATCGCGGTATAGTGCTGCTGTGGCATGGCCGAACGGTCCACCTAGTGCTGAAGGTCGCTTGTCTCCAGTAAGTTCAGATATGCGCTTTACAAAGGCGCGAACTCTCTCAAGCCTTTGAGCATGATCGGATAATTCGAGGATCGCTTTTGGTATAGGTATCACCTTGAAGGTTGAGATTCCAAAAATGGCGACGACAAAGATGGGGCTAGGTATAGTCCGCACATGTTCGTACCACAAATGAGGAATGTGATTCCTGCGAGCTTCTTCTGTCTCTTGCTCAAATGCGCGTGTAATTCGATCTCTGGAAGCTTGAAGTGCGAGATTGAATTCCTCACCGGCTAACTCTTCACATCGCGAAAGACGATTCAAGAGGTCGCTCTTTCTGAAGTCTCCTTCACAGAATTCATCGTAGTTCCGCAATGCGCCAGATACATTCGCATAGCCTAGGCGCTGCATAAGTTCACCACGCTTCCATCCAAGACCTTTGCAACGTTCGTTTAGAAAGCTGTAGATCTCGAGTGGAGTAGTATTTCGAGGATATATGAAATGCGGTTTCAACACACCATTACCAAAATGTTTCGTAAAGCAAACACCTTATAATAACGATTTGGCGACCCTTGCATTGGGTGAAAAAAGTAGTAGACAACATGCGCCATTAGTACACAAAAAAATAAACGAGGGCTGCGGCTTTCGCCACAGCTCTCGGTGCAATCGTAGTTCTCGTTGAAGAGTTAGCGTACCACTTGTAGCGGTACAACGAGAGTGCCGCCTGCATGAAGCATGCGAACCATGTACATGCCGTTTACGAGCGTACTCACGTGAGTAGGAATAATCATGTCGCCCCTGGTCATAGCAGTTGCAATCGTTGCCACAATGCTGCCATGCATATCGATAATGTCTAGTGATGATGAAGGGTCGAGGTAGGGGATGCTGAGGAGGATTTCTACAACATCCGATGCTGGGTTTGGTGCGAGGGCCATTATGGCTGCGACAGTTGGTTGCTCGCCTGCGATAGGTTCGTTTGTTTCGGCTGCTTCCTTGCTTTGACCACATAGAATCGTCATACAGTGACGAAGTGAGCACTTCTCAACTTTCCCATTGGCAAGAACATCGTAAACATCGACGTTAAATACGATTGGCAACGTCAGGTCCGCGGCGGTTCGTTTGCCGGTGACGACTTGCCTTGTGCTTGCAAACGGATACGTAAAGGTCTCGCCCTGAAGTCCATCTTCATAAATGCGTATGAAGTTGGTGCCTGCTTTCACTTTGTCGAATGTGAATTTCACAGTGTACTGTCTGCGTCCCTGTGCGTCAGCCCCCTGACACGTGACTGCATCATCGGTAACGCGAATGCATGCGTTGTTCAGAGGTAGTCCAGTATTAGAGATGTATACAGCAAGTGATGCCGCCTTCGAGCAGCTCGCCGAACTGTTCGTTTGCGTCATGCGTACTGTGTCTGCACCGGTGGACTTCCATTCGATGGTAACGGTGCGTTGCGAAGACGAACCGACAATGTCACCCCGATACGGGTCGGTCCATGCGTACGTGTTGCCACTTACGGCAGCGACACTATACACGATCTGGCGTAGCGCACATACGTTAATGTTCGTTGTGCCTGTAATTGTTGGTGATGGGGTAGTGTTGATAGTGACGTTTACCGACGCCTCGCTGAAGCATGTTGCCGCGCTACTTGCTGTCTCGCGAACTGTGAGCGTGCCCAAGCCATCGTAACTCCAGCGAACTTTGACCTGATTCGTTGCACCACCGCTCGAAATACTTCCCTTATTGGAAATAGTCCAGACATAGGCATTGCCTTCATGCGCTTCAACGCTATAGTCGACCTCAGTTCCTCTACATACCTGACTTGGCCCTGCGATCGTTGGCGGTTGTGGGCTACTAGCAGAAATGTTCAGTGCAAGTAATGCAGACGTTGAGCAGCTCGCCGAACTGTTCGTTTGCGTCATGCGCACGGTGTCAGCTCCGACGGACTTCCATTCAATGGTAACGGTGCGTTGCGATAACGAACCAACGATGTCACCACGAAGTGGATCGGTCCATGCGTACGTATTGCCGCTTTCCTCAACCACACTATAAACGATCTGGGGTAGAGCACATAGGTTAATGTTCGTTGTGCCCGTAATTGTTGGTGATGGGACGGTGTTGATGGTGACACTGATTGACGCGTCGCCAAAGCAGTTTGCTGGGCTTGTGGCTGTTTCTCTTACGGAAAGAGTTCCTGTACCTGCGTCATTCCACCGTACGTTGACTGAATGCGTGCTGCCGCCACTCACAATTGTTCCGTTAGGAGAAACAGTCCAGTTGTAAACATTTCCTGTATGATGTGCGACTTGGTATGTACTCTCTGTGCCGCGACAGATCTGCGTTACTCCTGTGATTACAGGCACAGGTGCATCGCAGCTTTCAAACAACGCTAGTACCTCAGCATCTGATAGTGCTCGATTCCAGAGTCCGATATCATCCATCTTGCCTAGAAATTCCTCATTAGGCCACTGCGTGAACCCTGGCCAGGTCGAACAGCACGTACTGGCGCCAAAGACAAGATCGGCAGGGGTATTTGCAGTCTGTGTTGTCGCGACGAAGGTCTTCTTCAATTGGCCATTGACGTAATACTTCCAGGTTGTTCCTTCCTTCGCAACAACCAAATGCGTCCAAGCTGATTTGATGAAGTCAGTAGAGATGGCCGAAATGCCGACCGACCAAGCATTACCATCTCCAAGGTGAAACCCAAGTGATTGAGCAGGATTGGACCCGTTGTTATATCCGGCACCTTCTATTACATGCGGGTCGGTATTGTAGAGCACGCCATACCGATTTACATCGATGTTTTGAAACCACATCGACAACGTGTGATCGAGTGAGGAGTTGTAGAACTTGTCGACACTCTTCAAACAGTCCTTTACACCGTCTAGGTAATAGGCGGCACTGTTTTCGCCATCTCGTGCTGTAGTCATCGCTGAGTTGCCAACAACAGTCAGGTGATTCTTGGCTCCGCTCCAATCCTGTGCATCGCCATTCATAGGCCACCACCCCATGAGCCCGCTTGCTGACACAAATGAAGGTAGCGTGACTAGCGTTGTGCGACTGTGCCATGTCCATGCGCCCAATTGCGCGGCTGCAGCGTTCGCACTGTTCACTGACGTAACACCAGATCCTTCGTCGAAGTGCCATAAACCCATCGTCGTAGCATCAATTTGCTCGTCGCCAATTCTTGCATTCGGCGTAAAAGATGCTGTTTGCAGTACACTACCGGTGATAAACAATTCATCAATAGACCCAGCGAATCTTCGACCACCTTCGGCCCAGTTCCCAAGCGAAAGATCGGTGCCGCCTGAGTATGTTATCGCATGATTGGCCTGTACAGACTGTACGCCGTTGACGAAAACAGTTGTTAGCCCGTTGTCGTAGGTTATGAGAACGTGCTGCCAGTTACCAGGTGTCAATTGGAAAGTAACTGTGTTGAAAATCCACGTTGTACCACCATTAAGCGATTGAATGACCCAGTTGTTTGAACCACCGTGTGAACAGTCTAGGATAACAGAGTACCCGTTTTGAATAGGATCTGGTTTAATCCAGAAAGACAACGTGAAAACAGTTTTTTGTCCAAAGGTGCCTAGCGCGATACGTCCTCCGTCGTATGCCGAAGGCCAGGGCCAAGGGTTCGGAGCCGCGACATTTGAAATGCAGGGTGTTGACTCGATATCGGCTGCAGCTAGTGCTGGTCTTGCAAAGGTCGTAATTAGTACGAGCGCAACTGCAAACGCCATCGCCCATGTGTAGCAATTCTTCATCACTAGTTCCTTCTCGACACTTAATAAATGAGTGTGTTATAACTGCAGTTTATGCAGCATGACAACCCCGCGTCGGGTGAAAAAAGTAGTAGTCGACTATTGCTAAACTAGTTTAGTCTCTGGCGAACGGCCTGAACCAGAGTTCGCCGATGCTGAGCGTAAACGTCATGCGCGCGTACAGCTCAGAGAGACCCTCGCCGTCGCTTCGAGCGCGGCGGCCCCCTTGTAGAGCGGCATCGAGGATGGCCGCACCGCCGACGGGGAAGTCGAGGCCAACGGATGCGTAGTAGTCTGCGAGTGAAGAGCCCGCATACGTGATGTACGATCTGTCGAAGCCAACACCACCATGAAAGCCCCAGCGGTCGAAGTAGGGGGCTGCGGGGGAGGAGTTACCCGGACGTGATAACGCGGCGCTGATGTGGAGCGAGGAGCCGAGTGTGGCGTCGGGACGTGTATGGACGTTGACCTTGGAGAGGTCGGAATATTCGACGTCGGCACCGAGAAGAAACTTGCCTGTCTTCCACGAAACGCCACCACCAAGAGTGAAGGGGAGTCCGGTAGTAGAATTAGTTAGTATGGTAGTGTCTACAAATACTCTGCCCGGTGCAATGCCAACCACGCGGTCGGTCTGACGCACAGAAGCGTCGGCACCAGCGGTGATGATAGCGCCAATAGAGAAATCGTCCGTGACACGAAAGAAGAGTCCGGCGCCGCCCATGAGCCCCCGCACATCGTACGTGCTTGCTGATGTGATGGTATTAAAGCCCGAACCATCGATGAGAATCTGGTCGCTATAGCGTGTAGTGCCGAGGAATGCTTGAACCTTGAGGCCAACGTACAACGCATCGGTTAGACGGACAGAAGAACCAAGGACAACACGCGACATGCCACCTTCGCCGATTTGGTTGCTGCGAGCAGTAATGGTCGAGCCTTCGAGCTGCGTTGTAATCGGACGCGTTGATGCGTAGTTCACGGTCGAATATGGCAGGACACCAAGCATGATGCCGAAGCCTCGTGCAGTGTCGATACTAAACAAAGCCAATAAGCCGTCGATCTCGCCATTGTTCTGGCTCGTCGATATGTCACCACTTGAAATGTTAAACTGGTTAAACCTGTATCCCGCTTGCAGCCTTGTGTATGGCGTCATACCAAGCAGTGCAGGATTTATGGTGTTGATGCCATGGTCAGTCGGCATAGCGATAGACGTACCGGCAAAAGCATCGTAGATGGCACCAACGCCGCGACGCATATCGCCAATGCCTAGGGCTGAGTAATACGACCCGCCTTGGGCGGACATCGTAACAATGGCGACGAGTGTTAGAGTAGTGATGGTGAGGAGGCGGCGCATCATTTCAGTATCGTAGGTACGGTGTAGATAAGCGATAGACGCGGACGAACTGCTGGGTCGGACAACGAGTTGTGTATGCGAATACGATTCATGCGCCATATCTCGTAGACATCTGTTGGTGCGATGACCAAGGCGCCCTTGCTACCTTCTCGAATCATTGCTTGAATTACATAAGAGATGTCGAGAAAGAGGTAGTTGCCATCTGTATCTACGCGGGTAAAGTATTCGATGGCAGAAGTACCGTCGGCAGGAGTAAACGTAAGCGACATAATCTCATCGATGCCCGACGTGCCCAGAATACTTGCCGATTTGTCTGCTGTTACGCGAAACTTCGCGCCAAGGATCATGGCGTTGCGGGGAAGTTTTGCGAGGTCGATGGCAAACGCCGAGCTGTGGATGCGTGCGCCTTGAACAACAAGTTCGTCGGCGGCAGGTACTGGCGTGTCGACAAAATTTGACGTCGCGCTCGTTAGGTAGGTCGTGTCGTTTGTTGTGCTGTCTTTGTGCTTGTACACAACACGCAAACGCATCGTTTGCGCAGTGCCATTCAGATTGCGGAACTGCGTTATCGATCCTGTGACCGTTGGCAGCATCACAATACCAAAGAGTTGATTCGACGTTGTTGAGTCGGCACCAAGTACGAGCCAGCGTTTGGTGGCATCTGTAGAAAACGGAACGTTGATAATCGAATCGGTTGCTGTAAGCGTCACAGAGTGTGTACAAACAGGTGCGTCGGTTGTCGAGTAATACGAAGTGCTTCCATCGGGTGCCCAAATCGAATCCCACGTTGCGCTTAGCGTCCACTCGCGTTTCAGATCGTACGCAACAATGCCAACTGTGCGATTGTTTGTGTCGCCAAAACGATATGTCTGCGGAATCATCTGCAGATCGGACTGCACAACTTCGAAGTCCGAAGCAGCGCCGATAGTAGGATAGTTTATGAACTCGATAAACAGGCGTGCTTCACTATCGGTTGTTTTGCCGAACAACGCATACGTGCTGTTGAGAATGGGCACACGTTTCGTAGTGGTGGTTGCTGTTAGGGATATGCCAGAGTCGAGCGACGAAGACGCGTACAGCGTATCGATACCTGGAGTTAGATCGCCAGCAATGTCAGTGGGTTTGTCGTTACATCCGGTGACGAGCACCGAGCACACAACGAAGACAACTGCGCAGAGTATGCGCAGCTCGAAGTTCAGGACTCGCACAGTTACTTGGTTTCCTTCATCAAGTTGCGATAGAGTTCGTCGTACGGTATTGCCGAAAGGCCCCAACCCACGTTGGTTGTCATGGCGCGCTGGACGACGCTGTTCCACACAGCTTGTTGTTCGCGAATTTTTAAAGCGCGTTTTACGGTCTTAACAAGATCGGTTGCATCACCTTTCTTAAGGATAAATGCATTGCCAATCTGTTTCTCCTCGTCCACATCTGTAAGCCCCTCGGTCAAGCCCCCTACACCATGTATTACAGGAATGGTGCCGTACACCAACGCAATTCGCTGAAACTGTCCACTTACTTCTTGCCGTGATGGCTTCAGGAGCAGCGTCGAGCCTGCCATAAGAGCGTGCAGGTATTCTTCGTCGAAGCACAGTTTGAGAGCAACGTTATGAGGGTATTTCTGTACGAGTGCTTCGAACGATTTCATCAATTCGGACGGAATCTCGGTAGCAATAATGATCTGAAGATTCTCTTTCACCAGTTCGGGGATTGCAGCGGCGATGATGTCGGCGCCACGCGCTTCTGTGAGGGGTCCGACGAACGAGGCAATTGCACTATCCGGACGGTCTGGCAAATCTGAAAGACGTTGCAGCAGTTCCTTGGCGGTTTGCTTTCCGGACGTGTCTTTTACGTCAAACTTTGGCTTCACCATTGTATCCGTCTTCGGATTCCATTGCATCAGGTCTACGCCATGAGGAATACCCGTGAGCGGTTTTTTATTCAGTAGTGGCAACCAGTTTTCTTTGAACTCTTTATTTGCTAGTAGTTCTGCGGCGTACTCAGAAGACAGCGTCGTAACGCGATCTGCGTACGCAAGACCAATGCGCAGAAAGTTTGCCTTCGATTTGTATTTGCCAATTGCTTGGGCTTCTTCGTTTAAACCGGTTTTCGCTAGCGACTTAATCGGGAATACACCTTGATCGAGGAAATCGGAGATTGTCATTACAATCTTCGTCTTGCGGAATTCATTCGGGAATTGTGTGCGGATGTAGGCCGGTATAAGTGCCGTGGCCCATCCAACGCAGTGAATCACATCGGGGAACCAACCCAAAAGCATGCACGTTTCGAGAACCGTTCTGTTAAAGAAGATGAAGCGTTCATCGTTATTCGGAAACTCGACACCTGTTGTGTTGTCGGCCATGAGGCCTTTGTTCACATCAAGAAAGTTCGTGTTTGTTGTGATGTAGGCTTGAACTTTTACTCGTGGGTTGTTAATCGACGAAGACTTAACCGTAGCAGGGAACGACTCGGGTCCGACCGGAATGGGAATATCCCGCAGCCGATTTATCTCGTGAATGCGGTTTTTTCGTTCCGAAATGAAGCCATACTTTGGCATCATCACTCGAATATCGTGTCCGATTTCGCGTACGCCCAGCGAGTGTGCGTAGCACAGATCGGCCAGTTCGGACGTCTTAATAAACGGATAGACCTCGCTCGACACCAACAAAACGCTTAGCGGCTTGGCCATGGATATCCGATGGATGAATACAGTATAGGATTGGTCAAGGTGCAAAAATACGAAACCACAGCCGAACGCGTAAGGCGAGCTTTTTACAGGTAGGGGTCTGTGAAGGGGGCAACGTTGGGTTGGGGAAAAACCTCAGCGCAAAAAATAGACGAATGCTCTCATCTATATCACATCATCATTTGGTAGAGTCCCCAAAAACCTATATGTTTGTCGCCCCTGCAGAGACGATATGCACGGGTAATAGGGTTGAACCTAGCGGTTTTGCCCTGTTTTTT
>JAWXBR010000056.1:0-7387 GCA_034440235.1 bacterium | reverse complement strand
TCAGGCGTTGAAGGAAATGATCGCTGAGCAGACCCTGGCTTTACGGATCAAGGACAGCCTTCAAAAAAAAACGGAACTACGCATGAGGAGCGGCTCATGATCGCCCGTGAGTTTGTCAAGGAAGGTCATTGCAGGCGTTCGTTTGCGCTTGCCATGACCTAAGAGATTTATAACGTAAACGGTATGAACAAATCTATCGAGGGCAGCGTCTGCCGGTGTGAATCAGTCCTCGCTTGATGCCATGTTTCCAATCGGATCTGGCTGGGATCACTGTCGGCCTATGCATCTATAGGGATACTTTCAAAACGCTCAGTTCGGTGATCGCTGCAGGGTTCGTGTAATCGAGTTGGTGGATGCCATCTTTCGCAACGACAATTGCGGTCTTGCCTAGCGGGATGATGTCGTAGCAGTCTGGCATTGGGAAATGTCCTAGCAGGACGATGTTCATCGGGTCTGTTGCGTTGTAGACTTTTAATCCTGCGCGTCCATCACAAACGAAGAGCGTCGACCCGTCGATGCCAACGCCGTGAGGCTCTTGCATGAAGTACGTCTTAAGCAGCACAGGCGCTGTGATGTTGGTGATGTCGATGATGTCGAGCTGATTCTGTGTACCTGCGCATGTGTTTCCCGAGCGAAGTGTCACGTATGCTGTTGTGTTTTCGGCAACGACAGGGTCGCATGCGCGGGCGTGACTGAATTCGCAGAGTTGCGTGGGGTTCGATGGATTGCTGTTGTCGAAGATGAACATGCCCACGTTCGAGCCGATGAAAAGCATGTCTTTGTATGGAAAGATGGTCTCGATGCCCCATCCGACGTTTACTCGCGACCACACGCGTGGTGTCAATGCATTTGCAATGTCGAAGAGTTGAATGTCTGTTTGTGTGACCGCATAGAGATAACGATCTACAATTGTGAAGCGAGCCATCGAGCCGCCTTTACCTGATGCAGATGGGTTGGACGTCGCAGCTTCGCGACGCACCGGACCGTCTGCTGTCATCACATCAATTAAGAAGTGATTGTCAACCGCTTCAACCTCAATTTCTTCCTGCTTCCATTCTACCACGACTCCGCTATCGGGGTCGACTTGCGTCCAGCCGTCACCTTGCAGCGGCTGCGGAAAAATGTTCTCGATGCGATCAACCAGGCGCGGATCTGTCGGCGACGAAATATCAAACGTTAACAGATCGATGTATGAGTCGGCATACAGAACGTTGCCCCTTACCGCAATATCACCGGCACCCGGAATTGCGAGGAAGGAAAGGGGCTGCGGCGACGCAGGGTTCTGGTTGTCTATGATGTGCACGCCCTTCATGCGCTCGGCAACGAAGAGGTAACGTCCGAACACATAGATCTTCCCCGGCTCCTGCAAGGACTGTGGGGTCTTCACCTCTACGCCCGAGCGCATAGCATCGAGCGACATATACACGGGTGTGTACACCATCATCTTCATCCTCTCGGGTCCGGCTGACGGCTGACACGACGTCAGAAACAACAACAGCAGCAGAATCAGAGCGGTTAGGATTCGAGCCATGGGGATTTTCCAGTGTAAGAACGTAGTGGTTTGCGATGCTTCGCATCGCTCCCGGAATGAACTTTCTTCAGCGACCGCGTTTAAGACAAACTAACCCCCAAGAGGTTACGGTCCCGTCACGTTCTCTCGTTTTTGTGGCACGTTGTCGACGAAAAAATTGGTGACCATAGTTTGATAGGCTTTTCCGCCAAGTTCAGAGAGGTTAAAGTGCGTTCCTCCTACCACTGGATGCCACATCTTATGAGATGACCGCGCATTATCGAAGACACGCTTACCATAGTTGGAGGAGATATGTGCATCGGTAAGCCCATGCGCCACCATCAAAGGTTGCGTTACAAATCGGGCGCTCTCGGCCGGAGCGACACTATCAACCTGAAAGTGTGCGATTCGCTCGCTGTGAACCAAGGCACGATTTGGGATGAAGTACAACGGCAGAATGAACATGCGAGTGAAATAGTCATGAATTACTTCGCGTAAGGATGCAAAGGGGCTCTCGACAACGGCACAGGTGAGCCTCGGTTCGATTGCGAGCGTTTGCACGGCTACAGACGCACCCAGGGAGTTGCCAAAGATTGCATACGGCGTGGGCCCTGGAAATCTTACTTCGGCAGCATCTATGAAACGCCTTACGTCGTGTTTCTCGTAATAGCCAAAAGTGCAGTCCGAGCCCTCGCTGCTTCCATTTGCTCGCGAATCGTAGAGTATGGAATTAAAACCGCGGTCTGCAAGTGCCTTTGCCATGGGTATCATCGACACGCGCGAGTTTGCAATGCCATGCAGAAGGATTACAGTGCCGTGGGAAGGTTCTATTGCCGACTTAACAAACCATCCACGCAGGGTAATCGAGTCCTTCCCCTTTAGCAGATAATGCGCCGGCACAACGACGTCGAACGTGGTATAGTCGAGTCCGACAGATGAAGGTGTTACTTCCGAACCGTAAATCTTCGTAAGGTCGAGCGTTGTTACCCGATTCGGTCTGATTGGCGCGTATGGCAGAATGTGTTCTGTCGCATATGCGACGCCAATTGCGATTGCAACGCACGTGAAGAGTAGAATCCAAAGTGAAATGCGTAGGCGTCGTTTCATATGCGGGCGCCCAACGCACCGACGTTGGAATAGATGCAGGTGATGAGAGAAATGCTCGCATTCCTTTCCGGTGGATTAATCTAACCGGTCTCGGAGTGTTAGTCTGTTAGCTGGAATGCCCGTGCACGCTTGAAAGCGTAGTTGTCAAGCATGGTTATCTCATCTTTATCGCTTGCTAGCTGCGTCCGTGTACACAGGTGCGTGGAGAGCACACTTTCTGTTTCTTTGGCCGTGTATACCTCGCGTCCCGAATAAGCATAAAAAATATACCGTTCACCTACTTCAAATGTGAGCTTACCGTTCGTGGTAGCAGAAGCGACACGACTTTTGCTGATAATCTTGCCACTAAAGGCAAAGTCAATTTTCTCGATTTGCTCAGTGAATGAAATCTTGTTGCAGACACAACTTTGTAAGTCAGTATTGCCAAGACAGATCGTCAGTAACAGCGCGAAAATTTTCATAACATTTCTGCACGTTAGTATATCGACGTAACTACGATTGACCTAACAGAACCTCTAGCATCTTTTTTAACTACCATCGTGATTCGTTGTTGTGCTGCTTCACTCTCCGTTAGCTGACGTCCTAGCATATCGAAGTACCGGACCGAAGTCACATCGGTATCGTGAGCATTACTTTCTCGCCCATTGACTCTCTCATTACCTATCTCAAAGCTCGGGTCGACTGACGTTGTTGATGCGCACGCACAGGGCAACGGACGTGTACTGATGAGGAGGTTGTCGAAGTAGCGTTCCTGTTCGACTGGTGAGCCGGAGTTCCAGTAATTCTCGAAGAAGACGGCGTTGATGGTCATGTTTGTTGGGTTGGCGTTGTAGTTGCCGTGCCAGTTTAGGGTCGTTGCCGATGCCTGTAGCGTGTCGTTAATCCAGAACTCGAACACGCCGTCAGAATGTCCAGGTGAGTTCAGCTTGACGTGCCCTACAACACAGTACCACTTGCCTGCATTTTCGTCCGCGAACATTGGTGTGGTGCCTGCGCGGATGCCGAGCCATCGGAGGTTTGCAAAGTCGTTGTACTTCGTTGCTTTTAATGTGCCATTTGCGTCGATGCCACTTGCGGGGTCGGCGATGAGGCGGGTGTTGTCCGGACCGCCGGACCATAAATGCGCCATCATGCCTTGTGCCCAGCTGTCGTTGGCCATCACCAACGCACGTGAGAGTTTTGCCGGACCTCCACCTGTCCATCCCGGCTGGTGCCGCACGTCCATGCGCCAGTAGATCTCGGTAAACGAAGTGTCGGTGCGCTCAGCGTTCCGTGCTATGTACGAACCAGGAATCTTACCAAAAGATTTACTAAGGGCGCCCGCACCAACTTCACCCTGCTGAAACAGTACACGCAGCCCCCTCGTGCCCCCTCGCCCAATCGTATCACGCACAACAAGATCACCGCCATTAGAGTTTACTTCGAAATACCGATTGGTAAGGGGCTCAGAGCTTTCGAAGTCATCGCAGAAGAACGTGCCAGGTGGAGCATCTGCGCATGTGAAGCACTGCGCGTGAAGTGCAGGTGCGGTTGTCGATAAGAGTAAAAGCACAATGATGTAGGACTGCTTCATAATATTTTACAATTAAAAGGTTAGATGCATTGTGCACAATGCTGCTTTGCAAACGAATCTATATCGATTTACAAATGTTTGAGCTCTCGACTGAGTTCGGCAAATCCGATGACCTGAATGCCATTTCCCATCGCGTATTTGTCGGAGTTGGCGTGTACTACAATAGCTCTTTGCGGCTTTAGGTCTTCAATCGATTGATAAAACCCGCGTGAAGGCTTGGCCGTTACAGATCGCTTGACTTCTATGGCCCAGCGATCTCCGCCTGGGAGTTCAAGCACGAGGTCGACTTCTGCTCCTGCTGAGGTTCGATAAAAACCAGCAACAGTGCGCTCGGGGACAACCGACATAAGCGATTCGATTACGAAGCCTTCCCAACTCGCTCCTACAACGGGATGGCCGAGAAGCTGTTCTCGTTCATCGATTGCCAACAAAGCGTGCAACAAACCAGAATCTCGAATAAACACTTTTGGTGTGCGCACTAGCCGTTTGCCAAGGTTTACCGTGTAGGGTTGAAGGCGTCGCACCAGTAGTAAGTCAACAAGCAAATCGATGTAGCGCTGCACCGTAGGCGAACTTATTTCGAGACTCCTCGCAATGTTCGAAGCGTTCAACATTGTTGCTTGTCCGTACGCAAGCATGGTCCACAAACGCCGCATCGTTTCAGCCGGTACGCGTGGCGCAAACATTGCAACGTCGCGCTCGAGATAGGTGCGAATCAAGTCTGTTCGCCATGCAAAACTGTCTCTATTTGTTTCTGCAAGGAAACTGTCTGGAAAGCCACCTCGGAGCCAGAGTTATCTGACACGCCAGTATTGTCTTCGGCGGGCTTGCGAGTATTGCCTTCCGCGGGCTGGTTACTAACGTTCTTTAACATTACCTCTAACGGCGACAACGTAGTCATCTCGATATAGGCAACACGTCCGGCTAGACTTTCACTGCTCTGCTTTAGCAGATCTAACGAAGCCGATCCAAGCAGTAGAAACCGACCCTTTCCAGCCCCTTGCCGACGACCTTCATCGATGATTCCACGAAGCTGTGAAAAGAGTTCGGGCACTCGATGGATCTCGTCGAGAATAACGAGCCGCTTCGCATTCGGCAAAAGAAAATCGCGTGGGTCGCTCAACTTGGCTCGGTCGGAGTCGTTTTCGAGATCTAGATATATGGCATTATGCTGCCTACCTACCTCTAAAGCCAGGGTTGTTTTGCCCACTTGTCTCGGACCAACCAATGCGACTGCCGCCTGACGCTTTAGGGAATCCTCGACCTTTTTATGTGCAAATCGTTCTATCATCCTTGCAAATTTAACATCTGTTGTTAATATTACAAGGATAATCGAGGCTGACTCCACCTCTCGTCGAGTTGTTAAAGCAGCCCGTCGTAGATTTGACTACAATTTCGGATAACGGAGTCCGTTATCTGTTTTCTGTCTGACCCTACTTCATTGATTGTTGGAGTTCCAATGCATGCGAAGAGATTACCACTGATAATTCAAGGAGGAATGGGAATTGGCGTCTCGAGTTGGCAACTAGCTAGGGCTGTATCAACACAGGGTGAACTCGGTGTAGTCTCGGGTACTGGCGTTAATTCAACGTTGGTGCGAAGACTGCAACGTGGTGATAGTGATGGGTTTCTACGTCGCGCTCTTGCCCACTTTCCGAATCAAGTTGTTGCCGAGGAAATCCTGAAAACCTATTTCGTCGCGGGTGGAATTGAAGAAGGCAAGCGACTGAAGCTAAGTCCCGTACCAACGGTATATCCTTCGCTGGCACTACAACAACTCCTTGTAGCAGCAAGCTTTGTTGAGGTGTGGTTGGCGAAGGACGGACATGATGGCATGGTGGGAATAAACTTCCTAGAAAAACTTCAGACGTGTAATCTGCTGGGTATCTACGGAGCTATGCTGGCTGGAGTTGATGTTGTTCTGATGGGAGCTGGTGTCCCTCGTGAAATTCCTGGAGTGCTTGATAGATTAGCAGATCATCAGAAAGTGTCGCTAAAGATTTCTGTTAAAGGTGCAGACGCTACAACCGATCTGGTGACATCGTTCGAACCTAGTGTTGCATTTCCGGATGAAAACACGCTGACATTAAAACGTCCGAAATTCTTTCCAATCGTTTCCTCTAGCACACTTGCCACCCATTTAGTAAACAAATCTACTGGCAGCGTTCAAGGACTAGTTGTTGAAAGTCCGTTCGCAGGTGGACACAACGCGCCACCAAGAGGTCCGATGACTCTTGACGAGCGCGGCGAACCTGTGTATGGCATAAAGGATAAAGTGGACCTGGATGTTATTCGCGACTTAGGGCTCCCCTTCTGGCTAGCAGGATCGTACGGATCACCAGACAGACTTAATGATGCTCTCGAGCTTGGTGCCGCTGGGATTCAGGTCGGAACTGCCTTTGCGTTTTGTGCTGACTCTGGCATGTCACAACATCTGCGCGATCAAGTACTTCAGCGGTGGGCTTCTGGCGGTCAGCATGCGGTCGAACCTGTTTTTACTGACCCTATGGCCTCACCTACGGGATTCCCATTTAAAGTAGTTCCGCTACCCGACACTCTTTCAGAGTCAGCAGTGTATGAGGCACGCCCTCGCAAATGCGATCTCAGCTATTTACGCCAGATATCTGTCAAAGCTGATGGAACGCTAGTCTATTTGTGTCCAGCCGAACCAGTCGCAGAATACGTTAAGAAAGGCGGCAAGGTCGAAGACACTTTCAACCGCAAATGCCTCTGCAATGCACTCATGGCAAACATTGGCCTCGCACAGACACAGGAACGTGGTTATGTAGAACCGCCTTTGCTAACTGCCGGCGATGATCTTGTGCTTCTAGGTCAATTTCTTCAGCCTAATAACCTTAGTTATAGTGCCCAAGAAGTAATCGTTTACCTGAAGAGTAAAGTCCGCACAGAATTACAAGGATAACTGACCCTAGAGCACTCATATGCGATTTCAATGAGCGATGAGGAATCTCGCGATCTATGCGTGATTCCGATGAGCGATGAGGAATCTCGCGATCTATGCGTGATTCCGATGAGCGATGAGGAATCTCGCGATCTATGCGTGATTCCGATGAGCGATGAGGAATCTCGAGTTTTGGCTTCGCGAGAGATTCCGAGGCGGTCCGTTGGAATCACGTGAATACTTCGCGAGAGATTCCGAGGCGGTCCGTTGGAATCACGTGAATACTTCGCGAGAG
>JAWXBR010000055.1:0-14193 GCA_034440235.1 bacterium | reverse complement strand
TGCCTCGACGTGTCCGACATTACTCCCAGCAACGGGAGTCGAGCATTCTGCAGTTGCGACGATAGGGGGTTTTGCGTCCGTGTCGAGATTAACGAGTAATTGTCTTATTAGCGTGCTCTTGCCAATGCCTGCTTCCCCCGTCAGGAACAGCACACGCTCGGGTACTTCGCGTGCGAGCATCGAACGCACGGTACCTGAAAGCTGATCGAGGATTGTTCTGCGGATAGGCATTAAGGGAATTTAACGACTTAACTCTTAGCCCGGCTTTTCAGCATCCAGCAGTGCCTCTCTAAGTTCTACATAAGACAAACACTTAGGTGCTAATCTCTTTATAGCCCGTAAGTTCGGTCTACGGTGGGAAGGCAAGGCACTGTTAATCTTATCCGTCGCTATAACATAGAAATCCCACTGAAAAAAATTCAGAGGGCGATATCAAACCCAATGTGCGAATGCCTCTCGGCTTGTATCCACGACTGCAGATATGCTGAGGACTTTACCTCAACTCGAATGCCTTCCTCTTCCGTTCTATTTCTCCAGGGATGCTCCATCAATAGCATATCATAACAATCCCATTCCGTACGACATTCCGCTATTTGTATCCCGAGCGCTTTCGCGACTACAAACTCTACCAATACACCACGTAAGGCATTATTAAGAAAATCTGATGCACTCCATTGCCAGAATTCTGCGAGTGTGAAACTTGGTGCGTCACCAATGCCATGAAATTGTTCTTTACCATCACGAAGCTTTGATGGAATTGACATATCAAATTCCTGTCGATTAGAATTCATCGAACTAACGAATGTGTCCGGGTTTCCCAACCGCTCTGCATCTGCACGAAATACATGCCCCCTGCCAAGCCCCTTGCATCCCATAGTATGGAATGGGTTCCCGTGTCTCTAGACTCTTCAAGAAGCGTGGTTACTCTTTCGCCAGTGATGCTGTATATGTTTAGTGTTATGATTTCTGGTTTCTGCAACGTGAATACGATTGTTGTGTTGTCGGAGAAGGGGTTGGGATAGCTTATCAGTGAGGGGTCCTGTGAAGGGGCTGTGGTTGTATTGTGGTCAGAAGAGTCGCGTACTGACGTGAAGTGTCTGAGTGAGTCGATGCTTTCCATGGTGAATTCTGAGAGTGGACGACGGACTACTCCGTAGCCGTATACTCCAGCGTAGAGGTTGGAGCCGACAACTGCCAGCGATCTCACATATACTTTACTTTTCAAGTTTTCATTTACTTGTATCCAGGAGGCGTTGTTCGTGTCGACAACGCACACACCTGAACCCTCTGTGCCTGCAAACACAGTTGTACCGGAATTTGTAAGAGAGTACTCATCTGCGGGCGAACTGATACCACTTATTGCAGTCCAATTCGTTCCGTTATCACTTGAGAAGTACAAACCATACGAAGTACCTGCGAGCAAACCATATTCCGTAACGAGAAGATCGCTGACATATGGTTGGTAAATGAAGCCTTGGTTTGCAGAATTCCAGCTCACTCCATCGTCGATCGAGATAAACATTCCCTGCCACGTTCCCACGAAGAGTGTAGAGTCACTTACAACAAAACAGTTCACTAGTGAGGCAAGTAGTTCACCGCTGATTTTTTTCCAGTTCTCACCACCGTCAGTTGAGCGAAACAGACCTTCGTAGTTACTTACATACAAGTTGGCATTCACGATCGCAAAATCGGTAACAGACAAATCGCCAAGTCCGGAGTTCAATGGCGTCCAAGTGTTGCCGCTATCGCTGGAACGATGAATCCCGTCCATCAACGAGCCGACATAGAGAGACGTGGTAGCTGCATCAAAGACGATAAATGATAACTGAAGAAGTTTCTTGTTTACACTCGTCCAACGAACACCGTTATCCATTGAGCGAAAGATTCCTCGCGTCTCGCCTCCTGCAAAAACCATATTGTCAGTACCAGCGATCGCAGTTATCTGGTTCGTTGTCAGTCCCGAATTAGGCCATTCCCACGTGACGCCGTCGTCACTTGAGCGATAGATTTTTCCGTCGCCTCCACCTGCATAGACGTACGCGCTGCTAAACGCAAATCCAATTATCCTCTGCCAGTACGTAATACCGGCGCTTGACGATGTCCACGTCTCTCCCAAATCTGTAGAAATGTAAACACCACCGGTTGCTCCAACACAAAGAGTGTGCTCATGCGTCGTAATAGACAAAATGCGTCCGAATGATGTATCGTTATTCACTCTTATCCACTGGTTGTCAGAATCTCTCAATCGATAAATGCCACTATCAAGGATCAACCCAAACACATTATCGTCAACGACGGCCAACGCGGAGATATGAAACCATGCAGGCAAGCCATCGTTAATCGGCGTCCAGCTGGCACCATTATCCGTGCTTGTAAATGTCCCACGGTATGTACCCACGAAAAGATCTGTACCGCGCACAGCCAAAGCTTGCACGCGATTTTCTCTCATGCTTGCACCAATTTCTTCAAAGCTTAATCCATCATCAGTAGAACGGCTGATTCCCATCGCGCCACTAACGTATATAATGGAATCAGTTACAATAATAAATGGTGCATCATCCATCCAAATGTTAGTCATCACTTGCCAGCTCTGACCATCGTTTGTCGTGCGATACATAGGACCGCCGTTTACTCCTGCAGCAAAAACACTTGAATCCTTAACAGCCAATGTTTGCACTTTCACATTTTCAGGCAAACCATTGTTAACAGTCATCCAGTTAACACCATTGTTTGTTGAGCGCCAAACACCACCAACTCGAGTACTCGCGAATACACACGTGTCATGAACAACTAATGCCAGAACCTCGCCATCGCAGGGTCCGTTCGAATACACCCATTGCGCACATAGCTGAGTCCTTCCGGCAATCAACAAGAAAAACACAAGAACCACCCAAAGCATTGCTTTAACTGTTCTCATCGCACTACCAAGGGCGAATATGTATGCACACCACCGCCGCACTGCAATTGCACATAGTAAGTGCCCCCTGCCAAGCCCCTTACATCGAATTGTACTGAATGGGGACCGACTTCACGATGTTCTGAAAGAAGGGTTGTGATCTTTTCGCCAGCGATGTTAAATATGTTTATCGACACAAACTCTGGATGCTGTAAAGTGAATTCAATTGTGGTGTGGTCAGTGAAAGGGTTGGGGAAGGAGTACAATGAGGGGGCTTCAGAAAAGGTCGATGATGCGCCTTGAGTAGTTAATTCGGGTACAGATGTGATGAGATCATCTAAAGGTCTCCTGACCACTCCGATACCTTTAACACCAGCATAGAGATTAGAGCCGATAACGGCAATAGTCGTGATGGACGCACCATCTCCAAGGTTTTCGCTGAGCGGGGTCCAGAAATTTCCATTGGTGATTGACTGTAGCATTCCAATGGTGGTCGATCCGGCGAACAGCGTGCCCCCATGTGCTGAAAGCGAATAAAATCCACCGTTAGCGAGGCCCGAATAGACGCCACTCCAAGACGTACCACCGTTACTTGAATAATACATCCCTCTCCAGGAAGCGGCGAAGACGCCGCTTTCGGTGACTAGAAACGCATGAACTCCTGCATTTAGTGGCAGACCTTTGTTGGATAGTGTCCAATTCTTGCCACTATTTGTAGAGCGGAATATTCCGGTTGAGGTGCCGGCAAAAAGAGCGTTGTTATCTGCGGCAAGGACGCTGACTGTGGTGTTCGTTAAACCATTACTGACTTCGCTCCATGTCTCTCCATCGTCAGATGATTTGAAAACTCCTTTATATGTGCTTGCATAAGCCTCATTACGATGAATGACAAAGTCAGTCACTGTTCTGTTGGTTATTCCTGTATTGACATTCTTCCAAGTTCTGCCAGCATCTGTCGATTTATATATCCCGCCTACATAAGTGCCAGCAAAAAGGACAGCGTCTGTTATCTCAAGCGCAAGTATTGTATTGTCCCAAGCGTTAACGTTTACTGATGTCCATGTGTACCCATGGTCAACAGATCGAAAAACTCCAGCACCATCGGTACCAGCATAAACCACGTTTGCTAACCCGGCAATAACATTTACCTGCGTGTTAGCTAAACCAGAATTTGCCCGGTCCCATGACGTGCCATTGTTGCCTGAGCGATAAACATTGCCATCTGAGCACCCAACGAATAGATACGAGTCATTAAGTGCGAAGGCACTCACATAGCTGTCGCTGGGCATTCCTTTACCGGCACTCATCCAATGCAAACCGTGATCTGTTGAAACACGCACACCATCTGTAGTACCCGCGAAGATGTGTATTCCGGAAACAAACAGTGATCGTACGTCTTGGTGTGCGAGTTCGCCGTCTGTGTCCGTCCATTGCTCATCACTGCTGTTTATACGGAATACGCCTTTCGAAGAAGCCACAAAAATTGTGCTGTCCATGAACGATAGCGCAGTGACCTCATGGTATCTGGGTGAAGCAGGGACATGAGACTTCCAATTTCGTCCAGAGTCCGAGCTCACAAATACACCGTCATAGGTTGCAGCGAATAATGTCCTACTGTTAAAGGCCATCGCGCGAATGCGTTTGCTTTCAATCTTACTTTGCGTCCATGACCAAACCGAGCCATGATCCGTTGACCAAAACATGCCTTGATTGCCCGTGCCAACAATCACAATGCTATCAACGATGGTAATACTAAGGACATTGCCAGGTTGCGGTGCGTAGGCATAATGCCACGTAGCGCCTTGATCATCCGTGAAGAACACCCCTTTATCTGTCGCTGCGAATAACGTCGTACCTCGGACCGCAAAGCCTGTAATGTGTTTTACCCCAGAAGTTATTTTTGTCCATGCAACACCGTTATTAGACGACAGCCAAACTCCACCAGATTGTGTTCCTGCATAAAGCAATGGGCCGACAGGCATTAGCGCTGTTATAGCCCCACCGAATGGACCATTGCTACTTACCCATTGTGCTTGCACTTTATTTGCGCACGAAATGACTGTTCCAATCACCATAACAAGGCTTATCAGGAAGTTCATGTTTGCATTTGCCTGCGTTAACTGCTTAAAAAGCATTTCCGACAGGTGCAACGTATGCTTCCTCGAACGGAATTCATCTTATCAATTTCTTAGCGGTCGGACGATGCGTTTTCGGCCTAGGGTTACTCTGCAGGCTGTGTAGTTCAGCATTATTGAATCGGCGCGGTCTATTCGTCCAGCGTAATACCGAATTTGCTCAAACCCTCGAGCCACTCAGAGGACTGTCGCTCGTACTCGGACATAGTAAAATCTTCTTCTCCCACCAATGCCTGTGTCCTTGCAAGCAAGTCGCTCGACGTGATGCCGCCCGCGTCGGTACCAGCAGTCTCCAATGCTTCGAGTTTCAATGAGCATAAAGCAGAACCAATTGCCGAGTCTATCTGGTACGGTATCATTCCGAGCTCGGCAAACTGTTGTCTGCTTGACTCGAAAAGTAGCAACGCATCAGCATACATGCTCTGGAGAAAGTAAACGTACCCAGTCGAACGTTTCAGATCAGCGACGCGCATTTGATCGTCAATCTCTGCTGCTAGGGTGATTCCCTTTGGGAATAATTCCAAAGCATCATCGAACCGATGTGTGTTTGTGTAAATGTTACCTAGAACAGAATACGTATACGCGACACCGATCAGATCACCTATCTGCTCATGGATGACAAGCCCTCTCAATACAAGTTCTAGCGCCTCACCATAGTGTCCGAAGACTGTTGTACCTGTGAGTCCAAGATCTGTGAGATTCCAAGTCCGTCCGTTATCACTACTTATCGATGTCCTTCCATTTCCTATGACGATTATATCATCGTGGATGTAGGCCGAGGCAGTCACAACCCCCAATTCGTGTGTACTTATTAAACTGTAGCTCGTGCCCTCAAAATCTGACATTTACACACCTGTACTTGTAAATGAGAAGACCTCTTCGTCAGTTACTAGTATCGACATTACGGATCCGGCTCCGACGGCTAACCAATGCGCCCCATCATCCAAGGAAACATAGAGCCCTAGAATCGTCCCTACCCAAAGATTATCATCCTTGGATGCGAGAGCCTGAATATAAATTGAAGGGGACAAGTCACTTGTTATTTGAGCCCATGTTCGTCCGTTGTCAGTAGATCTAGTCAACCCCCTTTGGTCTCCAACGTATAGATCGGAACCGTGTACAATTAGTGCCTTCACATCACCCCACACTTTACTTTGCGAGAGCGACCATTGGGCAAGGCTTTTCTGCGACGAGCATCCCAATAACAATAGTACAAGTGAATAACGAACTAGAGATTTCATAAGCGAACGACAATTGCGAGTTGCAGATGCATTTCCGACAGGTGCAACGTATGCTTCTCCGAACCGAAATCATCTTATCAATTTCTTAGCGGTCGGATGGCGTATTATAGCCTTAGGGCTACTCTGTAGGCCGTGTACTTCAGTGTAATTGAATCGGCGTGGTCTATGCGGCCATCGTGACACCGAATTTGCTCAAGTCCTCAATCCACTCGGTGCAAATGCGTTCGTATTCTGTTATGTTAAAATCTTCTTCTCGCACCATTGTTTTCGTCTTTGCGAGTAGTTTGTCCGTCGTGATGTCGACCGCGCCGGCGCCCGTTGTCTCTAAAGCTTCTAGTTTGAGTGAGCACCATGCAGAACCAATTGCTGATACCATCTCATAGTCGACGATTCCAAGCTCGGCGAACTGTTTAATGCATGTATCGAATAGTGCCAATGCTTCAGCGTACCTACTGCCTAGCAGATGCAGGTACGCAATTGAACGCCGCACGTTTGCGATACGAAACTGATTACCGACCTCTAATGCAAGCTGCATAGAACGCGTGTAGTAATCCATGGCTTCTTCGAGACGATTCGTGTTTTTATAAATATCGCCGATAGCAGCCAGGGCATGCTGGCCGCCGCCAAGACTGCCTATCTGTTTATGGATGGCAAGCCCCTGTTGCGCAAGATCGAGCGCTTCGTCTAGGCGTTCGAGATTAGAATATGAGACGCTCGTGTGTGTAAGGATGTTAGCCTCCATTCGAAGGTCGCCTGCAGTTCGTGCCAGACTTAAAGCTTCTTCTAGACTCTCTAGTGAACTGTGATACTTGCGACTGCTGCCTAAAGTGACACCGATGTTCGAAAGGCAAAACATGATGCCCGCGTTATTGCGTAGCGAGCGATGTACCGATAGCGATGCTTGATAGTGTTCAAGCGCAGTACTAAAGGTGCCGCGCATTCCATACACAATGCCCATGTTCAAGAGTGCGTTTGCTCGGCCGACCTCGTCCGCGGTTTCGATAGCAGCTTGAAGACTCTGTTGGTAATAATCTAAAGCCTGATCATACATGCTTCGAGAAAAGTAGGAGACTCCGATGATGTTCAGTGGACGCACACGGCTGCGCCAATCGTTCGCATCAACTGCTATCTGCAATGCTATGCGTGCGTTTGCTTCGGCCTCGGTGTAATTACCGCATAAGATTTTTACATACGCATAGCCACTGTATGCAATGTTTCGCTGCGCAGGAGTGCCGATATCGCTTGCGAGCGTTATGGCCTCTTCATAGAAGACAGCAGCATCGGTGTAGCGAGTACGATGCTGGGTGATTTCTGCTTTTAGCAAGAGTGCGTCGAGTCCGACAGCTCGAAGTGCCTGCGAGGCTGACTGCTGGCTATGTACTGTGGTTATGCATTGCTCGACGAGATGCAACGCTTCATCAGCAGAGAAACTTCGCCAGACCCATTGTGCCCCCTTCAAGTATACTTCGGCAGCACGTTGAAGTCGAAGCGCGATAATGGAGTGCGCTGCGAGTCGCGCAGTGACGATGTGAACGTTGTGCTGGGCTTCTTCAGCAATAATGAGTTCGTCTTCGAGCACGTCCGCAGCAACGCCATGTAATAACACACGTTCCTCTGGAATGAGATCGTCATACAACGCTTTATGCACAAGAAAATGCATGAACTGATACGTTGTTGTCTCTATCGCATAAAGCGTCTGGGTACCAATTAGGCGGATTACGTGCAAGCGTTCTGCGAACAAGCGAAGTCGTGGAATCATCTTGAGCATCGGCATATCGAGAATACGCGATGCCATCGTTGTGGTAATGGTTTCGCCTTCGACACTCACATTACGTAGCTGCTCCTTCTCTTCGTCACCCAGTCGTCGTATGTGCTCTACGACAATCGCATTCGCGCTTGATGGTATGGGAACCGAATCAAGATCCTTCAGCACAACAGCAGTCTTCGGTTCGAGGTACTGGTCTTGGTCGAGTGTTAAGAGAAACTGCGATGCGAACAAAAGATTTCCATCGGAAATGCGCAGCAGCCACTGCTCCAGTGCGCCATTGGATTCGTAAGCGGGATACGTTTCGAGCAGCAGCTCGCGCAGATCGTTTTGATCTGCTTGCGGCACTTCGATGTACCGACTCATCGCGTAGCGCTCGATTTCGTTGCGCACATGCAGAATGGGGTGCTCTTCCTGACTGGCAGAGCGCTTTATGGCAGCCTCACGATACACTACTAAAAACACCACGTTACTCGCTGAAAGGTCGCGCGCTGCAGCAAACAGCAGATTCGTTGAACTCGTGTCTGCCCAGTGAAAGTCGTCGAGGATTAGCAGAATGGGTTCTTGTTCCGACAGCTTTTTAAGAAAGTTTATATACTGACGAAACACCTGTTCCTGATTCGACGCAGCACTTGCACTCTCAGCTCTGAGCTTGTTGTGTAGGTACACCTGATCGTACCCAGAGCCCACAATGCTAAGTGCATGAAATATCGGTGCACCAATGACTGGAATCAGTCCAATCCATGACGGTGCTGTATCGACAAAAAATTTTCCGAGATCCAGCTTGAAGCCCTTGCCCTTGACTGAGCCAGTGCCCACGCTAGGAGTCTTACCCGTGCCACTCTTCTTTTTGTCCCGATGAACTGCACCGGCTTCGACGAGTCCGGACATAATATCTGCAAACGGCTTTAGCGCCTCGACGTGTCCGACGCTGCTCCCCGCAACAGGCGTAGAACATTCTGCCGTCGCGACGATAGGGGGCTTTGCGTCCGTTTCGAGATCGGACAACAGTTGGTTTTATGAGTGTGCTCTTGCCGATGCCAGCCTCACCCGTCAGGAACAGGACGCGTTCAGGCACCTCACGCGCGAGCATAGACCGCACTGTGCCTGAAAGCTGATCGAGAATTGTTCTGCGGATGGGCATTAATCGACAAATATGCGGTGCAAAAGTGTTCGACAATAGTGAGATTCGTGTAATGACACCATTCACACCTGACCAACGCAACGGCGTCTACGAGCGTATGCTCGTGATAGCCCGCGCCGACTCGCGCATAACGGGCGGTGCTGTTGTCGGCTCAGGCGCCGTAGATGCGCTCGACGCTTGGTCGGACCTCGACCTAACGTTTGGTGTACAGGTAGGGGTCCTCTCAGATTACGGAGCACGGGGTCCGAGCTTCCGTTTGTTGTTTGGAAGTGCAGCCATCGCTGCCCCCTCTCCGGTGCCCCCTACAAACGACATGATAGGTTGGTGCTGGCATCATATTCTTCATGCGAATGCTGCCATTGAACGTGCACGCAATTGGCAGGCAGAATTCTGGATTAGCGGAGCACGCGACTATATCGTTGAGTTGCGATGCACGAGGAACGGTGTACCTAATGCACACGGACGTGGCGTACATCTGCTACCCGAGAGAGATTCTGCCGATCTAGACGAGACATTAGTGAGGACGACAGATTCTGAGGAGTTGCGGCGTGCATTAAACTACGTTACTAGTTCCTACCTATCAGAGCTAGTTTCTCAGGGCGATGTAGAACTGGCTCTGAAACTTGTGGCGACATTGAACGGATCATCAGAAAGTAAAACCGACATTGAATAGAACATCAGAAAGTATAATCGACAGTGAACACCGCAGCAGGAAGTAAAAATGGACCTCTGGATAAGCCCGCCGCTTGTGTTGCATGGCCAAACGGTCGACCTTGTATCGCTCGATTCATCGCATGTAGATGAACTGGAACTGATTGCGCGCGATCCGCGGATCTGGGAGTTCTATCTTGTGGATGCCAGCAAGCCTGATACGTTTCGCAAGCATTATGAGAAGGCTTTTGCGGAGCGTGATGCCGGACGTGAATTCCCGTTCGTGATTTTTCACAAAGAACAGCAGAGGCTAATAGGAAGTACACGTTATCTGCAGATGGAGCAGGAGCACAGCAAACTGGAGATTGGCTGGACGTGGCTTGTACCGGAGTTCTGGCACACGCATGTAAATGCAGAATGCAAGAATCTCTTACTAACGCATTGCTTCGAAACTTTAAAGACACGGCGGGTGCAGCTTATTACCGACGAAAACAACATCCGCTCCCGCAAGGCAATTGCAAAAATTGGTGCAACGTTCGAAGGTGTCTTGCGGAATGACATGACTCGAGAAAACGGCACGCAGCGAAACACCGTAGTCTTCAGCATTATCGATTCTGAGTGGCCAATTCGTCGACCGTCATCTGATGCGACACTAATCTGACTTGTAATGTTTATCACCCAACTCACCTGGATTTGCAAACCGTTCGATGCGCTCACACCTCGCGAGCTCTATGCTGCTATGCAGCTTCGCGTCGAAGTGTTTGTTTTAGAACAGAACGCGCCATTTCAAGATGCTGACAACAAAGACCAACCTAGTCATCACCTGCTAGGGTTCGACGGCGACAAGCTGCTTGTCTATGCGCGCCTTGTGCCTGCGGGTGTGTCGTACCCCGGGCACATATCGATCGGACGTATCATTACCGCTCCTGAGGTACGTGGTAAGGGGCTAGGAAAGGTGCTCGTACAGAGGTCTATCGATGAGTGCAATCGCATCTTCGGCGAACAGACGATAAAGATTGGCGCACAAGCTCGACTTGAGCGGTTCTACAACGAGTTTGGTTGGGTGAAAAGCAGCGAGGTGTACATCGAAGACGGCATCGATCACTTTGAGATGACGCGAATTGTCTAGTAGGGATTCCCAGTGATGATTGCAATCGATGTTGAATTAGAGCTTTAGTATGCCGTCTTCGTCGAATGCCCAAAACGGGTTGTATGCGATTTCGATGATGTGTCCGTCGAGGTCTTGTATATAGCCGCTGTACCCGCCCCAAAAGACTTTTTGGGCGGGCTTGAGCAGTGTCGCACCGCGTGTGAGCGCGTGCTCGATAAGCGCGTCGACCTCTTCTTCTGAACGCTTATTCATTGCAAGGGTCGCACCCCGAAAACCGTCACCAGCTGAGGGAATGCCAATGTCATCGGCAAGGTTGGTGCGTCCGTACAAGCCAACTACAACACCAGGAAGCTGAAAGAACACCACGTCTTCATTTGCATCATCGGGTATTACCCAGCCAAACGCGTTCTGGTAAAAGTGCTTTGATGTCTGAACGTTTTCGACACCAAGAGTGATGAGTGTGATGTTATGCATGTTGGTTTTGAATTCGCGTGTGTGATTGATGAATGCTAGAGCGCAGAAGCAGCTATGAGTTCGTACGATTTCACACGCGAATCGTGGTCGTGTGTGATTGTAACAACGGACAGTTCTTCTGTTGCGTAACGCGAGGCCATCGCTTGCAGTCCGTCTGCAACGCGCTTGGGTTCGCCGATAAGGATGTGCTTACGACGCATGGCGACGATCATTTGCTCGCGGTCTGACATCGTGAACGTATCTGAGTTTGTAATGAAGCGGTCGTTACCTGCGCGCAGAAAATTTCGTACGAACCATTGCTCTGTTGTTCGAGAGAGCTCTTGTGCTTTTGCGTCGGTATCGGCGCAAAACACAACAGTGGCAACCATAGTTGTTGGTGTTGTGCAGAATTGTGATGGCACGAAGTCCGAATGATATACGGCAAGTGCCTCGTTGGCATTCGAAGGGTCGATGAACGCTCCGAAGGCATAACGCAGTCCGAGACGTGCGGCAGTGCGGGCGCTGTCGGCAGTTGTGCCTAATACCCATACTTCTGGTGGGCTGACGCCGTCGGGTACTGCGACGACGGAGCCGTTGTTCGAAGCCGGGCGCATATCTCTAAGAAAGTTTAGTATTTCTTCGAGCCTTGGGTAAGCCTCGTTCGGATTCGTGCGCAATGCCCGTACTGCGCGGGCATCGCCGCCGGGAGCACGTCCAAACCCTGCGTCGACACGACCGGGTGCGAGCGCTTCGAGCAGGCGAATTGCTTCGGTGGTTTTTAATGCAACGGCATGACCCAGCAAAATGCCTCCGCTGCCAAGACGTATGCGCTTTGTTCGTGCTGCTGCATAAGCCATCATTACTTCGGGTGTTGCGCTTGCAAACGATGCATTGCCATGATGCTCGGCAAACCAGTAGCGGTGGTATCCGAGCGAATCGGCGCGCTCTGCAAGGTCGATACTGTTACGAACGGCCTCGGCAGACGTTATTGTATCCGATACGGGCGACTGATCGAGTATTGAAAGTTTCATGGAATACAATGCTGGTCTTTAAATGAACGATCGTATGCAAAGCTACAGCCCCGTATCTTTGGCCCCTTACCTATGAGAATACTTCTGCTCCCCGCTTTCTTCCTTTGTGCCAGCATTGCATGGTCACAACCGCTACGACCCGTCGATAGCAATGCCGTGCCTGTGGCAGGCATTGTGAATGGCGACACGATTTGGCTTGATGTCTTTTCGCGTGATGTTGGACGTCGCCTCGAACTGCAGTCTATGGGCAACCAACAAGAGCAGGCGGACGTTGTCGAGGCTGCATGGAACGACGTCGTGACTCGCACGCTGCTCATGCAGGAAGCAAACCGTCGCAGTGTTGGAGTTACGCAGCAACAGGTTGACAGTGTGTTGTTAAAAGCCACGCCGGAGTTTGTTAAACGTGGTGTAGTAGACAGTAAGGGTCAGTTCGACATAGCAACCCTGCGTAGCATGTTGTACAGTCCCGACTCTCTTGTACGTGCGCGCTTGGGTACCGACGCAACTCCTACAGATTTACAAACACAGACTGCTTCGCTGCGAGAGTCTATGCAAGAACTGCGCGAACGCTTAAGCGACGTTATACTCGAGGAACGTTTGCGCGCAGTGTTAAACTCTACGTTCGTTGCAGATTCGGCTGCACTGCGTAAAGAATTTGAACGCGCGGTTGTTCGGTGTACAGTCGAAGTTGCTATTCTGCCGTGTGCTCGCGCTGCAGAACCCGAGGAAACCGAACTGAAGCGATACTACGACCTTCATACATTCGATTTCAAAACCGATACACCTCTTCGCCGCATTGCATACCTGTCGTGGAGCATGGCTGCATCGAAAAAAGACTCGACTACGATTCTCACAAACATTCAACGATTTGTGAGCGACATCAACGCACGCACAAACAAAAAACAACGCGACTCACTATGGAATGCAGTAGCATCGTTAACGGTCTCGGGCGACGCACTCTTGCACCCAGATTCGGCGGCAACGCGAGAACTCTATGCTGGCATGAAGGGGGCCGCGCTTGGGCGCGCTAGGGGTCCGATTACCAATACCGAGGGTGTGCACGTATTTTTTGTCGACTCTATTATTTCGCTTGGCAAGAACCGTGTCGCTTACAAGGTGCGAGGCATTGCAACATCGATAGAACCTACGCAAGCAACCGTAGACAGTGTGTTGCTTGATGTTCAGCGTGCAATAGATATGTACGAAAACGGAACAGAACTAGGTGCCGTTGCACAGAGGTACGGCAAGCGTATAGGCATTTCGCCGTTCTTCTCGCGAGACCAAAAACTATTTGGGTCGTATCGGATTGCCGACGTAGCGTTCAATACACAGAAGACCGCTGCAACAGATCCTGTCGACACGCCTGAGAAGGGTGTTGTATTAGGCGTTGTTGTTGATAGTGTTGATGTGGGCATTATTCCGTTCGACGCAGCGTTCGATGTGGTACGCAAGGTGGTACGGAGAGATCGAGCATGTATGGACGCCAAGGTTGACGCACGAAAGTTCTTCGGTATGATTACGCGACTACCGGAAGGACAAATGTTTATAGCCGATGCTCCAAAGGACATGAAGTTGTTAAGAAACGTTAGTGTCGAGGCAGATGGGATGATTGGCGACGAGCTGTTCGACCCAACTGCTACGAGAGAAATTCTGCTGCATAAAGAACCGGGACTATTTGGGCCGTTCCTCGGCGATGCTGGTTGGTTCGTTGTGAACACACTTCAGTACGTCGTGGCAGATCCGAAAGAATTTCAGATGTATCTCGA
>JAWXBR010000054.1:0-145586 GCA_034440235.1 bacterium | reverse complement strand
GTATTATCCAATTTATGTTGATGATAAAGACAATATTAGAATACCTAAATTAAAATCGGTGGAAGATAACCCTCCCATTGTTCATGAAGAGCCAAAAGTAAATGAAACAGCAGTTTGGCCTATTCTAAAAGATAATGGAAAGGAAATTCACAAAAGATGGCAAAGGGGGTTTGAACGTGTCTCTAAAGAAGTTGAAGAGTACAGAATTAGACGAAACAGAGAAGGCTTGATTAGCATCGATTTTAAAACACGAATGGATGAAAATTCTTTACCGATAACTTGGTGGGATAAAAAGGAATATGCTTCTGCAAACTATGGGGCGGCAGAATTAAAAGAACTTTTCGATGAAAAACCATTCGATTTTCCAAAAGCAAAAAGATTAGTTTATGATTGTTTGAGAGTGAGCGGAGCATTAGACTCTATAAATTCTATTACTCTTGACTTTTTTCCCGGCTCAGGCACAACATTTCATGCTGTTCAAATGATGAATAGAGAAGATAATGGCAAAAGAAAATGTATATTAATTGAACAAGGTCAGTACTTCCATACGGTCATAATACCAAGAATCAAAAAAGTAGCATATTCATACGATTGGAAAAGTGGCAAACCAAAAGACGGAAGGATGAACGGCCTAGGCGTATTCTTTAAATACCAACGTTTGGAGCAATACGAAGAAGCCTTAGAAAACATCGCTTTCACTGCAAATGAAGAAGCTACTCAAATGGCCTTGCAATTGGAAAGCTATATTCCCAAATACTTTTTAGAGTTTGAAACCAAAGGCAGTCAATCACTGGTCAATACTGCCGCTATGCAAAACCCTTGGGATTACAAGCTGAAAGTGTGGGATGGCTTTACCTATGATACAGAGCAGGCTGTGGATTTGGTGGAGACCTTCAATTATCTCATTGGCTTGCACATGCAGAAGTTTATCACCAAAGAGTTTAATGGCAAAAAGTATCAGTTTGTATATGGGCATAATAATGCTAATAAAAATATCTTGGTCGTCTGGCGAAATGTGAAAGAATGGTGCATTGATGACTATAAAGCCGATAGCGAAGTGCTTAAAAAAGAATTGGCAAACTATCAGTATGACTTGCTTTATATCAATGATCAGGCACATATAGAAGGCTATCAGCCAATTGAAGAAGTATTCAAAAACAAAATGTCATCGTAATTATGCAGCTAGATAAACAACTCGTTTTATTCCGCTACATACTCAAGCAGTTTGGTTACGAAACGTTTGAAGATTTACGGGATGATTTCAACAATAAGGAAGGTGGTGTAAGTTCTACAGGCTACACTTTTTTTGCCAGCACTTTAATGACCAATTCTGGTAAATTGATAGAAGATGCTTCGATACAGCAATACGATGAAGCCATTCAAGGGTATGAAAAAAAACTTCGAGAAAATCGGGCAGAACCCTTTTTGACTTTCAAATACTATCAGTGGTTTTCATTGCTGTTTACAGAATACGTTTTTGACCTATATAGCCATAACCAAACATTTTTCATCAATCAGTTAAACCAGTATCTAACCGAGAGTAAAGATTTTAAAGACATTGAGCTATATCAGGAGTCAGATTTAAAGAAGCTTGCTTATTGGATGGCCACAGGAAGCGGTAAAACCCTTTTGATGCATTGCAATTATTGGCAAATCATCAAGTACTATAAAGATTGGGAAAACATCATTTTAATAACACCCAATGAAGGGTTAAGCCGCCAACATTACGAAAGTTTTCTAGAGAGCGGGATTCCTGCCAAACTCTATTCAGGTAGTGAAGAAAGTTTAAAAACCAAAGAAGGCGAAGTTCTGATTTTGGAGATTACAAAATTAGTAAAAGAAAAAGAAGGAGATGGCTTAAGTGTAGATGTTGACTATTTTTCTGAATCGAGAAATCTAGTTTTGATTGATGAAGGTCACAAAGGACAAAAGTCAGAAGAGCGTGCTTGGAAAAATTTGCGTGAGCATCTGACTCGTGGTGAAGGTTCTTTTACATTTGAATATTCTGCAACCTTCGGTCAAATCATTACCAAAAGCACAAAAGATTTACTCCAGGAATACGGCAAGTCTATCATTTTTGATTACTCCTATCGCCATTTCTATAGCGATGGTTATGGAAAGGATTTCAGTGTTTTTAATTTGGATGCAAAAAATGAATACAGCGAAGAACAAAACACCCTATTGCTAACAGGTAGTCTATTAGGATACTTTGAACAACTCGAGCTCTTTGAACAATATCAAAATGAATTACGGCAATACAATATTGAAAAGCCATTATGGGTGTTTGTTGGCAGTAAAGTACTTGGTCCTCAAAAAAGCAAAAATGACACATCGCTTAACCAAACTGAAAAAGAAACTGTCTCAGACGTTTCTCGTATTGTAAAGTTTTTTAAATATGCTTTGGGTAATCCAGCTGATTTGCAGTTGAGAATTGACAATATTCTTTCAGAAAACTCAGGACTTAGAGATGCAGATGGCAATGATATTTTCAAGAGCCGATTTGAATACCTGAAGAAGCACAAGCCGCAAGTTGAAGAAATCCTTTCGAAAGTATTTAATGGCATAGGAAATATTGAAGCTTTTCAAGTCAAACAAGCAGATGGCGAAATCGCCTTAAAAACCAAAACCAGCGATAGATATTTTGCCGTCATCAACATTGGTGATGTGCCTAAATATTCCAAAACATTAGAAGCTGACACAGACGGAGAGTTATTGATACAGGATGATAATTTCACCAAATCTTTGTTTCAAGCCATTTCAGAGACAGATTCCAGTATCAATATACTGATAGGTTCAAAAAAATTCATTGAAGGCTGGAACTCATGGCGAGTATCAAGTATGGGTTTGATGAACATGGGAAAAAGTGAAGGTGCACAAATTATTCAGTTGTTTGGTCGTGGTGTCAGATTGAAAGGAAAAAACCTTTCTTTGAAACGAGAAGAAGCGAATGCAGCTTATCAAATCAGAGCTTTACAAACCATTTCTATCATGGGCTTGAATGCGTCCTACATGAACCGATTTTTAGAAGAAATAGATAAAGAAGTTCCTGATTATACCGATTACACGATTGATATTCAGCTCAATTATGAAGAAAAATGGAATGGTCAAATTATGACCTTCAAAAAACAATATGATAAGGACTTTAAAGATGAATTGATTGAATTAAAATATAGTTCGGAAGTAGCAAAACGTGTTACGATTGATTTGAGAAACAAAATAAGCGTAGCTGCCAATGGGTTTAACTCTCAGGTTGCCGAAGAAACAGAACCTTATTTTGAAAACTTCTTGAAGCGATTTATAGATTTTATTGACTTCAATGCTCTGGTCTTGGAAGCCAACAGGTATAAACTCATAAAAGGTTATAGAAATCTGTTAATCAAAACTATAATTATTAAAAAGTTGATTGAAGAAGGTAGTTTTAATCTTTACAGTCACAAATCGCAATTCGAAATACAAGAGGCAATTTCAGGCAAAGTTCAGTCTGTGGCTGTTAATTTGGTTAAGGACTACATCAATAAGTTTTATGCAGACAAGGAGAAAGCTTTTCTTTCCAAATATTTAACCTATGATATGCTCGACCATTCACAACATGCCGAGATGTTCCCTGCATCCAATAAAATGATTGTGAAGGTTCCAAAGAATAGAGTTGATGAAGGTTTCATTACAGAACTGGAAGAGAGCATTAAGGTTATTTATGAGCAAGACACCAAAGTTTTACCTTCAATCCACTTTGATAAACACCTTTATTCTCCAATTGCATCCATTGCAGACGGCAAGAAGTATAAAGAGATTAAAACTGTACCCGTTAGATTAAATGAAGGCGAAAGAGATTTTCTAAAGCATTTGAAAGAGTTTGTCAAGGAATCGAAACAGTTCAAAGGTAAGGAGCTTTTTGTTCTTCGCAATTTATCTGTCAAAGGCATTGGATTCTTTATGGAAAGCTCCTCTTTCTATCCTGATTTCATTCTTTGGGCGATTGATGGAAATAGACAATTCATCTATTTCCTTGACCCCAAAGGAATCTTATTAGGAGATAACCATTTTAATAATCCCAAAATTCTATGGTGCAAAGAATCTGCCCCAGAATTAGGCGTCAAAATTCAGAAAGACTTGGATAAAGATAAAAAGGGAATGGATGTATCTGTTTCAGCATTCATATTATCGAAAACTTCATTTTCAGAAGTCAGAGATCGTTGGGGTGAAGGAACAGGAACAACAAAAGATGATTTTGCTAAAAACAATGTTCTGTTTATTGAAAACAACAAGGAGTATTTGACAAAAATATTTGAGAATTTGAATTCATAAATCAAACTGATGCCACCAAGATTAAAACAAATAACGATTGAAGGTTTCCGCTCTGTTAATGACCAGATAGTTATAAATTTCCCTGTCAATCAGCCAGTTGTTTTAATAGGTGAGAACAATTCGGGAAAATCCAATATTATCAGAGCAATTGAACTCATGTTTGGAGAGTTCCATCCAAAGTATAAAAAACTAGAAGATTACGACCATCACAATCGTGATACAAACAACCAAGTAGTGATTGAAACCAGTGTATCTGGCTTTAATGGACGTTTAGGCCGATCTTCGGAATTTTCTTGTGGCGGCTTCAAATTTCAAGCAAAAAAAGGAAGAGAAAACCACTTTGCAGCTTATCAAGCAGAAAATGGTGCTAAAAATATTTATGTAAGCACTGCGCTTAGAGAAGAATTACTTTGTGTAGTGGTTAATTCAGAGCAAAATTTGAATTACCAGCTCAGCTATTCGACTAAGTTCACGCTATTATCAAAAGTTACCAAAGCATTTCATGATAGGCTAACCGAAGATGAAGAAAGAGTAAATCGGCTAAAAGGCTTCTTTGAAAATATAAAAGCAACATTTCTTGAAGTTGATGAATTCAACTCATTCAATACCAATATGTCTTCAATAGCTGATAGCATATTGTTTAATATGACACATGCATTAGCATTTGACTTTTCAGCATATGACCCAAGCAATTATTTCAAAACTTTAAGGGTACATCCTACTGAAAATGGAGAAACAAGAGCATACGAAGAACTCGGGACAGGCCAACAACAAATACTCGCTCTTTCTTTTGCTCACGCATACGCCAAATCATTTTTAGGTCAAGGATTAATCTTTATTTTAGACGAACCCGAAGCACATTTGCATCCTCTGGCTCAAAAATGGTTGGCAAAAAAGATGTTTCAAATGGCTGAAGATGGCTTACAAATAGTTTTAACTACTCACAGCCCTTATTTTGTTGATTTGAAATACATCCAAGGGATAAACCTAATTCGAAAAGAAGAAAATCAAACCTTTGCAATTAGCAATGATGCTTCCTCGCTTTTTAATCATTGTATAGCAACGGGTGCAAATCCAGCAAAAACAAGGGAAGAAACTGTAGTGCCGTTTTATTCAAATCAGGCGACTGCACATATATTATCTGGATTTTTTGCGAATAAAATCATACTAGTTGAAGGATTAACTGAAGAATTATCACTTCCTATTTATTTTGAACGACTTGGTTTGGACCCAACTGAACATGGTATTGAAATAATTGGAGTAAGTGGTAAAGGTAATTTGGCCAAGTGGTGGAGACTCTTCACTCTATATCAAATTCCAACATTCATTTGTTTCGATAATGACACTCGTTCGGGAGATGACAGAAACGGTAATCTAAGAAAAGATGCTTTAAAAGCTATAGGCATAAGAGACGAAGAATTAGAAGGAAATTTAGGAATTGAAGATTGGGCAATTTCTGACAGGTTCTGTGTTTTTGGAGTTGATTATGAAACCACTATGCGATCCACTTTTACAGATTATACTGAAATCGAAGAAGCAAAAAAGGAACAACTGGGAAGCAGTTCTAAACATATAGTTGCAAGAGAAACAGCAAGACAAATCAACCTAGAAGAAAAAAGCGAAGGCAGAGAGAGAATGCTTGATTTGATTGATAAAATTAGAAATTTAACCTTATAAAAATGCCAATGCTACACAGGCACACACATTGCCAAGCCGCTCAATCCAACGCTCAAACCCAAGCTTGGCAAAGAGTGTGTCTGTCCCAACGCTCGACAGAACCGACCGTAAAACGAACTAACGAAGAAGAAGCACGATGCCCTAACAGCGTGTATGTGGCAATAGCGGGTGAAGTGGTAAATCGAAGGTCTGTGCTTCTAAGAAACTTTGTGCTAAACGGAATGGAAAGTGCTTCTATCCGCTACTTCACATACACGCAAAACGTTAGGTGCAAGTGGCGGACTGACATTCCGTAAGACAAAATACTTTGGCAGACAATCTCGACATATTCAGAAAAGACTTTTTAGGCGCAAACAGTTGGCCTCAAAGAAAAGATGGTGTTCCGCTTGACCTTTTGGACAATTTGTCTCCCGACGAACTTAAGACAGCCGAACAAGAATTATTGACAGCTGCAAGTCTGCGTGACGACTGGCCTATCATCGGACTTGGGCATATTAAATCGATAAAATCAATTCCCATTCTTTACAATTTACTTGGCAAAAGTAAGACTTCAATGACAGTGACAATAGCTCATTCAATCTTTTAAATAAATCAAGACGCAAAAATGATTGACATAGTTCTTGAGACAATGCCGAAAATCAAGAATCAATATGAACTCATTAATGTTCTATCTTACCTCCCCGACCGCAAAGACAATCATGTTACAGACCTTCATCAAAGTTACCGTAATCATAAAAAGTATTTAGTTGCTTACAACGCGACGCGTTATCTTGGACTTTCGACAGACGAAATGGTTGATAAATTTCGCGAAAAGAAAAAACATAAAACCTTTTGGGACAAATTATTTGGTTAACCCGAATTATCAGCGGACACGTAAACGAGATGCATCTGTGTGCCGCCTGGATATTCCGTACAAACTGAGCAGTGTTTTCCGCGTGTAATTGAGCAGTGGATTCCGCTGCAAAATGAGCACTACATTTCGTGTTCAGCGTAAGGTGCATTTGCGTGTTTGCAATCCGTGCAAATGACAGGTAGGAAGATTGGTCTAGATGGGTATAATTAGTTCGTGATTTCCTGCGGTTGATTGAGTTTGTCGTCGTTTCGTTTGCGAAGCGAATCCCCTGTGAGTTGTAAGCGATGTGCATCGTGAATCATGCGGTCCAAAATAGCATCGGCAACGGTTTGTTCACCAATCACCTCATGCCACAAATCGACGGGAACCTGTGAGGTGAACAGCGTGGATCGGGTACCATGGCGATCTTCGATGACCTCCATGAGAATAGCACGGCTTTGTGCGTCGAGGGGCTGGAGGCCGAAGTCGTCAATGATGAGCAAATCCTGCCGCTCGATGCGCGCTAGATCCTTGACATAGGATCCGTCGGCTTTGGCCAGTTTAAGCCGTGCAAAGAGCTTGTTGCTGTACTCGTACAACACACGGTATCCCAGCGTGCAGGCGCGGTGACCGATGGCCGAAGCGATATAGCTCTTTCCAAGACCGGTGCTCCCCGTGATGAGCACATTCTCCTGCTTGCCGATAAAACTACAGTCGGTAAGCCGTAGGATCTGATTCTTGAAACCTTCACGTTCACCACCGAAGTCGATTAACTCGGTCATGGCTTTGTAGCGGAAGTGGGCATTCTTGATGCTGCGCTCCTGTTTACGGCTCGCGCGTTCGTCCCATTCCGCCGTGATCAATGTATCGAGCAGTTCGTCGGGTGTGATCTGCTGGTCGGTGGCAGCGGCAAGGCTACTCTCGAAGGCTCTGGCCATGCCGTGGAGTTTCATCGCCGTCAGGCGTTCAAGGGTTTGCTGGTTCATCATGGTTCTCCGATGATGGTGGGCACGTCGGCAGGCAGCAATCAGCCGCTGTGCGCCGACGCGCCGTGCCAAGGCAAGAATGCCCGTGCATGACCGGTACGCTTGGTCGGGATGTTGTTTACGGTTCAGCACCTTGCCGATATAGTCCTCTACCGTGGGGTCAATCGTGCGTGCCTCCTGCAGAAAAAAATCCGGTGACCAGGCAGCCATGCGTTGATGATTACTGGTCAGATGAGCCTGGTCGGTGCTGTAGTTATGCGGCGTACGCGGCCGCGGATGCAACGCGATCCGCTCATGCCGATGATAGATCTCTACGCGCTCGCCATCATACAGCAGCCGCACCTTTTTGCTGATGAACGCATGCGGAACACTGTAAAAATGTTTATCGACACTCAGATACACGTAGCCGTTCTTCTGTACCGTAACGGGCCGTGCATGCCTCAGCTCATACCGATGCTGAGACAGGGCTGCAGAGCGGCCTGCTCGATGTCTTCAAAATGGGTCCGTCTGGAATAGGTCCGGCCCGTCAGCAGACGCGTGTTGTAGGCTTCACGCAGCGGTGCGATCACCGCATTGAGTGCTGCCAGACCAACCACGGGCTTCTCCGGCAGATCAACGAAGATTTTGCGATACGTGATCTTGACCGCGTTCTCGACGTGGGCTTTGTCTTTCGGCCGGCGTGAGCGGGCGGGGACAACAGCCATGCTGTAGTGCTCAGCAAAGGCTTCATAGTTGTCATTGAGTGTTGGTTCATCGCGGTGCGTTTTGATCACGGCGGATTTCAGATTGTCCGGTACCATGGCAGCCGGTGCACCACCGAAATAGTGCAGCGCACGCTCGCAGCATGCGATGAAGTCCTCGACGCGCTGTGAGGCCACCGCTTCCACGTAGGTGTACTGGCTGGCTGGCAGGATGGCAACGAAGCATTCCGCTTCGACGCATTGGCCCGTGTCCGGATCGATCATCGGGATCTTCTGACCCGTGAAATCGACAAACATCTTGTCACCGGCCTTGTGCTCCAGATGCATCGACGGCTTTGTTCTGGGCTTCCACAGATTATAGTGGCGATAGAACGTTGTCTTGCCGAAGCCATCAGGATGCTGCTGCGTGTAGTCTTCGTACAAGCGGCCTTGCGTCATGCCTCGCTTACGCAAGCGCTTGTCATTGCTCTGGATAAACGTGTGCAGCACGGCAACACGTGCGTCCATCTCCTGCGGCGGCTCCTGACAGAACAAACGCTCCAGCGCTTGGTCATTGTGCTGCTCCAGGTCCTCGAGCGTGAAACCCAGATGCTGCACGTGGGCGATATACTTCGTGACGGTGTTGCGTGATACGCCCGTCATCGTGCTGATCTGAAGCTTGCTCCTGCCGCGCAGGTGCAGCTTCAGTACTTGTTTGAGTTTACTCATTGCGATTGGTGTATTTGCCATGATCAGCCTTTCTTTGAACGTGATGTTCTCGGAATCTGCTGATCCGGTCAACCAATCTTCCTATCGTATCACGTGCAGCGTTGCGTGCCTGGTCTACGAAATGCACTGCTCACTTTGACGCGGAATCCACTGCTCACTTTGACGCGGAATTCATTGCTCACTTTAACGCGGAATTCATTGCTCACTTTAACGCGGAATTCATTGCTTACTTTGTGGCGGAATTCGTTGCTCACATTGGGCGGATTTTCCAACTTAGGTGAATCCTCAATCTCCATCAACGAGCGATTTAGGAAGTCTAAAGCATTCTCAACTAGGCTCTTGAATTGATTGTCGTAAAGCACGGTAACTTTCCGATACGTTGTGTTTTAGGCTGTCATTGCGTAATAGCTAGCGAAAGTAGCTAGGTCGTAATGATCAATAGGGTCAAAGACCTGAAGTCCGAAGTTTCTATGAATCTGGTACGTGTTACATGTGTCGGCGCTGAGATCGCTTTCTTTATCAGCGTCATCAAGGAATGCTGTCAAATCTCTGCGTTCAGGCGTAATATGTAGACGATACTGATCTTGAGGACTAGTGGAAGGGGGTACTTTTGTCCGACGTTTCCAGTCTATAGACTTAATCCCAAATTAGGTTCATTAATCGTAGGCACACATTGAGCGCATTGGACTCGATAATCAAATGGGCAGCGGAAGACACTCCTGCATGGATGAGTGACGCCGTTCGCCGCCTGCTCACGTTCTCCGAATTAACGGATAATGACAGACAAGACCTCTTGTCCATGGTATTGAACGCGCATGGCCTAAGTGCTTATGCCACAATCAATGTACCTCCTCTTCGCGTGAGTTTGGGACAGGTCTCCGGCGCGCCTGTTGTCAGATCAAACGTAACACTCAAAGCACTAAAGGACCTTCGAAGCATTAACATGATTTCTGACGGTTCATTCATTCCATTTGGCCACGCGGGATTGACGGTCATATATGGTGAGAACGGTTCCGGCAAATCAGGCTATGCCCGTGTGCTCAAACGAGCGTGTCGAGCCCGAGACACAAAAGAAACTATTCTGCCGAACATATTTGACGAGGGTTCGGTGTTGCCTGCGGCAGCAACCATAGTTTATTGCCAGGATGAGGGTTTGGACAAAGAATACCGATGGCAGGACGGTATCGCCAGTCCAGACATCCTTATGAACGTCACAGTATTCGATTCGAAATGTGCGCGGGTGATCGTCGATGAGAAGAACGATATCATATATCTGCCATATGGCGCCCATGTCTTTGAGGAACTAGCGAGGTTAATGAGTTGGCTCAGAGCCCAGTTGGGGTCTCTGGCTCCGGATCCCTCATTGCCCTCGTATTCTGACATTGCGATGGACACAACTACTGGGCGGTCTGTGAACGAGATCACTCACGCGACGACTGAGGATGAGCTAACGAGCCTCGCGAACTGGACGCTGATTGACTCGGAACGATTGATTGCTGTGGCGAACCAGATTGCTCTGGCGGAATTGAACGATCCTGCCAAGGTAGTGCTGTCTACGCGCAGTTTAGTGCAAAGAATAAAACATCTGCGCGACTATGTATTCGAGCTTGTCCACAATCTTTCCGATGACGCAGTAACTGCGCACAATTTGTTAGTCGTACAAGTCAACGAAGCCGAGAACGCTGTAAAAATCCTTTCTATTGAAGGACTGGATGATGAACCATTAAGTGGTGCAGGTCAGACAGCTTGGGAAATGCTATACCAAGCTGCAAAAGAATACTCAGTGGCCCAGGCATACCCAAGTCTGGATTTTCCGTTTGTTGGTGACGCGAGCAGGTGTGTCTTCTGCATGCAGCTACTGGACGAAGAGGGGAAGGATCGCCTGAGTCGTTTTCGAACATTTGTGGACCAAGAAACCAAGGTGAAGCTGCGTGCCGCAGAGGTTTTGCTTCAATCCGTAATTGAGGTTGTGAATAAACTTGTTATGCATCCTGCGGCTGGAGCCTGCAATGATACAATAGCCGAAATAACGCAATTGAACGCGACTGCTGCTAAATCAACCAAGACCTACCTAGATGAACTTATCATTCGGCACGCACAAGTATTGTTACAATTGGATCGGCAGGTGGTCAATGAATTTCAAACGCTTTCTACAAATCCAACGATAGAACTGGACAAACTAATTGATACGCTGGAAAGGGATGCGGTGAGTGCTGAAAAGAATTCACAACCGGAACAGATGGCGAGTCTCAAATTAGAGAAAGCGGAACTTGCAGCGCGCCAATCCTACTTCACAAACCTTCTCAGCTTTCTCAAATACAAGACCGCGTTACATGCAAAATACAATTTTGACCAAGCCATTGCAGCTTTAGATACGACGCAGATTACGAGGAAGGGTAAGAGTATCATTAAGGATGCCTTAACGCCGAACCTGAACGAAATGATACAAGCCGAACTCTTAGCCCTCGGGGCGCAGCAAATTCCTCTAAACATACGTCCAATCGGAGTCGCAGGTGAGACCCATCACAAACTTGGACTTGACGGTGTAAGAAGTGGACTAAACCCAGATTTGTCGAATGTCCTTAGCGAGGGAGAAGTAAGAGTAGTGGCTTTGGCTGGCTTTCTATCTGAGGTAATCTCAGGAGATCATTCTTGTCCTATTATTCTAGACGATCCGGTTAGTTCACTCGATCATCGCTATCGTAGGACTGTAGCTGCTAGGCTTGCGCGTGAGGCTGAACGTCGCCAAGTAATTATTTTTACCCACGATATAGCATTTCTCTTAGACCTACAGTCAAACGCGGAATCAACGCAAGTAGGATTCAATGCGCTGACCGTCAGTTGTCAAAGCTATGTAGTTGGTTTGAGTCAAAAAGGACTTCCTTGGCATGCAATGCCAGTCGTGAATCGGATTGAATCCTTAAGGGAACGCCTAAAGTCGTTCCAGGCGCTGTACACCGATGATCAAAATGCATATGATTGTAAGGCAGCTATCACATATAGTCTGCTCAGAGAGGCCTGGGAAACAGCAATCGAAGAAGTATTGCTGAACAAAGTGATTGTAAGACATTCAAGTGACATTAAAACTCAGAGTCTGCGTGAGGTTGAAGTAACCACTGATCAATACAAAACAATTCACATCAATATGTCGAATTGTTCGAAGTGGATGCTGGGTCATGCCATGTCTACAGCGTCCAATGTCCACCGCCCTTCGCCTAGTGACTTTCTTCGCGACATGGACCAGCTTCAGGAGTTTGTGAAAGCATGCAAGAAAGCACGGAGTCGGATCGATGAGGAACGCAAGCTAGCGATATCAGTCGATCGACCCGCAATTGGGTAGTATCTCCAAGGCGATTTCAGGACTACACAGGCCGACGACAAAGAATCTATTTCACATCACAGGCTGTTTTACATTTCATTTATGAACCCAACACAAGGACTGCAAGATTTAACGTTGTTCAAGCATCTTCTTAGCGTGTGTAGTCCCTTTGCACCGCATATAGTGGAGGTTTACAATGAAATCAAGGATGTCCTTAACACCCGAATTCCACATGTATTCCCCCACTATACACTTCACGACACAAGTCACTCTTTTAGGGTGATCGAGTACATGAGCGAAATCGTCGAAGACTACACAAAGCTCAGTGACCTCGAAATTGCTTTACTTATTTACTCTGCGCTTTTGCACGACATCGGTATGGCAGTTAGTCAAGTCGATATTGACGACATCAAATCGGGTGCTTTCGTTCATAGCAGTGCGAAATACTCGGCAATGAAGACATTGTGCAGCGGCGATGAAACGATCGCGCTTCAAGAGTATGTGAGAATGATTCATGCATCTCTGTCTGCTAAGTACATACGCGAAGTATTGAAAGGAAGATTTACAATACCCGGATTATCATCAATAGACTTTAATGTGGATCTAGCACTGATCTGCGAATCACACACCGAGGGCTTCGATTGGATACGTCAAAGGTTGAACCTGCATAGCGTAAAAGGTGATTACCCATATAATTCACAATACGTCGCATGTATACTTAGGCTCGCAGATATACTAGATATTGATAGTAATCGGACGCCATATCGTCTGTACAAACTGATCGATCCTCAGGGGATTAGCAATGCAGAGTGGAAACAGAATTTCACGATATCAAATAACAAGAAGATTGTCGTCAATCCCACAACGTCACAGAAAAGAATCGTCTTTCATGGAGAGTCAAATAGTGCTGGCATTCATAGAAAAATCCTTGTTTATGCAAGCTGGGTAGAAAGTGAATTCACGGATGCAATCGAGTTAGTGGCGGGAATGGCAGACCGATACGCACTATTCTTTAATGATAAGCCTGACGTGTTCATTACCCCAATCGGCTACACATTTTCGGACTACAGAATGACGCTCGAATTCAAGGCAATCAGTTCCTTATTAATGGGCGAGAAAATCTATGGAGACAAGACACTAGGCTTAAGAGAATTGATTCAAAATTCGATCGATTCGTGTAAGCTACGACAGGAAATAGAGGCTCAGAGCTACGAATTTGGACAAGATGAATACCGTCCAAAAATTAAGGTTATCCTCGATAAAAGTAGAAACCAAGCCATTGTTAAAGATAACGGCACGGGAATGTCGATGGCGATCATCAAAAAGCATTTTCTCAACATAGGTGTCTCGTATTATAAATCGCGAGAGTTTATTCTTAAAGAACACGAGTATAAGCCAATTGGTAACTATGGCATCGGATTCCTTGCATGCTTCATGCTGTCAAGTGAGGTGATGGTCGCAACTAGGCACTACCGTTCACGCAACAAGTATCTGATACAGTTAGAAAGTGGAAATGAGTGGACCTCATTGACAGAAGTCGAAGACCTTGAGTTTGACGGAACTGAAGTAATCTTAAGCTACACGGAGTTCATTAAGGCGTTTGAGCACAAAGTACAAGCTGTGAAAGCCTTCCTAATGAAATACTTTATAACCGATGGAATTGAATTTGAGTTAATAGACAGAATGGAGAAGGTCGTGCATCCGGTATCAAATCCAATTGAGCGTACAGTACCTGAGAAAGGTAGCCTCGTACCAATTCAACTTCGTGATTATCTCATCGATTTTGAAGGGCTAGCTTTCATCAAGCGACGGAGTCGCTTTATTTCAAAGTTTGAAGAAATTGACTTTTATGGCACCCTCTACCGATACGACGATGAAGATGGACTGGTTGAAGTAGATGACTATTCAAGTCTAAGAATATCAGACTACTTGAACGGCAATGAAATCAAGTATCTGGCTATACCGCTAGTAGATGGAGATACGGAGCGTGATTACCTGAATGGGTTGAAATTCACCGAAAATGATGTCGAAGAAGTAATTGAGAAAATGGACCGTGACATGACTTGGATATCAATCATCGTGCCACAGGAAAATCAAAGTCAACTTATTACTCAAACCTTGAGTAAGGGTGATTACTTGTTTGACAATCTAGGGTTCGCAGATTTGGTGGCGTTAGGTCATTCGAAGGAATGCACGACAAGAGCGTTTGAAAAAACAAAATCACTATTTGAAGGGCGAATAAACGAGCTATACCTCCCCTTCGAGACTAATGACAACGTACACCATTACTGGAGGCCAGATGATAATAGGTGGGAATTATTCATAAGAAACGTCCTCATAAAGGATTTCAAATATCGGATCCCAATAACGGCAGGGGTATTTGAGATTGTTTCAATTGTTGCGAATATTCATTCACGCAAGGTTATCCCCGATGTGTCGAGAAATAATATCGACAGCAAAGCTAGTGACATGATAGGGTCAGCGGTTGCAAAAGCAATTCACAACGGCGCACTTACGGCTCTCTCACTGACTTCCGATGAAAATGCTACACTAAGCAGATTTATTGAAGAATACTATGGGCATGTGGCAGATTTAGTATAACTGTACTACGACCCAATCTTCTCGCTCTTCGTGCTAGCTAGTCGAATACCATTCGGTACCTGCCAACGATATCTGAACACATTGATTCAAGAATTTAACACTTCTTTTGGATCTTCAACAGGTTTGTTAACCCAGACAGACACCGGCACAAGGTGGTGCTTCGGACTACCGTTGACAAATCGTTCAGGATGTGCGGAGAATGCCGTTGTCAGCACCTTCTGGCGCTTACGAATGACGAGGTCGGCTTCTGCGTGATGCACCATTGCAGGCGTGAGCATCGCCAGACCTGAATGATACATGTGGTAGTTGTAGGCGTCGAAGAATTCCGTGCAGAATGCCCGAGCATGTTCGATGCTTTCGAAGCGCTCAGGAAATGCAGGTGAATACTTCATGGTTTTGAACTGGCTCTCGCTGTACGGATTGTCATTGGAGCAGTACGGTCGTGAGTGGCTTTTCGTGATGCAGAGTTTGACGTACAGATCACTCACATCACCCGATCGCATCACGGATCCATTGTCCGCATGAATGGTGAGCTGCTCGGGCAGAATGCCTTCGCGTGCACACGCCTGATCGATCAACAGACAGGCCAGGTCTTCCTGTTCACGGTAGGCCAGCAGCCAGCCCACGACCAGGGCGGCGACTGAACATGTCGAGCATGACATACAGGTTGTAGTACGCGCCTTTCTGTGCAGTCTTGAGCTTCGTGATATCCCACGTCCAGACCTCACAGGGTTCGTGTGCTACGAGCTCGGGTTTGCTGTACGCCGGATGCCGTGCAGTGCGCCGACGATCACGAGCCTGCGTGAGTAATGCAAGCACACGATAGAAGGTACGCTCACTACAGAGGTACGAACCCTTGTCCAGCATACTTGCGACGATCGTGCCTGGAGATTGATCGACGTACTGTTCGCACGTGAGCAGTTCGATGGCTTGTGTTTTCTCTTCCTCGCTAAGTGCACGTGCAGGTCGCGGTCGTGGTTTGCGCTCCGTCTGTACGCGTGGTGTGAGCCGTGCATAGTATGTCGTGCGTGGCATAGCCAGTTCCTTGCATGCCCGACGGATGCCAACGCGTTGGCCAAGGGTTGTGATCTCGTCCATCAACGCTCCTCGTCCTGTAACTCGGTTACTCCCAGCAGTTGCGACACTTTTTTTTGGACCTCGATGATGAGCTCGGCGTGCTCAAGCTTGCGCTGCAGTCGGGCGTTCTCACGCGTCAACCGTGCAAGCTCCTGTTTCGTATCAGGACTCATCGTTGCCTTCGGGCCGCGCTTCGGAACAGCGACGACACTGTTGCGTTGCTTCCTCCACTGAGCAACCTGCTTACTGTACAATCCCTCGCGCCGTAGAATTCTGCCCGACTCTCCGTGCTTGCATGTATCAAGCTCTTGCAGAATTGCTTTGATGTATTCCGCACTAAACGTGCGACGACCTGTCTTCTGTACCACTTCCGTACTGCGTTGTTCTACACGATCCAACGTGCCATTGACAACGATTGCTTCGGTCTTCATCCTGCCTCCTGTACGACCTCAATTTGTAGCTTAAATTACACTACGCTTTGTGTACACAGAATCGTTGGCAGGGAGGGTTCCCACTCAAATAGAGTCAACGCTGGAATGAGCCGTTAACTATCTTTGCACTTGAACGAATGATAGACTTTGCATGACCCATCTCACGTGAGTAGTGCAAGCCGCCGGCCTAATGAATTTTATGCCTACGAAGGCAAGCAAGCTCTCCAAAACTTCTGATGACTCTCTGGCGATCTATTAAGTCAGCCTCGAAAATATACTCTGCATTTGTCAGGCTTATCCAACACAAATGTGTTGTATAAGAGAGAAGATGTTGCGATTATAAGTGAGTTAGCAGAAATTTTACCAAACCGACAAATAAAAAATAGAATTATGACAACTGAAGAAAAACCAACAAAGGAAACATTTGAAAAATGGCACAAAGACCCCAAATATTGGAAGTGGGGAATTTTTTATTTCAACAAATCCGACAAAAGAATTTTTACGCCTAAACGGAATAAATATTTAGGTTGGACAGTAAATATTGCAAATCCAATTTCGATAGTTGCATTAGTTGCTGTTCTGGCCATTATTTACACAATATCCCAATACTTAAAATCACTTTAAAATGAAAAAAATAACATTAATATTATTGACAAGTCTTTTCTCTTTGACCGTTTTTGGACAAGATATTATAGGACAATGGAATGGAGCATTAAAAGTTCAAGGAACACAAATGAGACTTGTGTTCAATATCACCAAAACAGACAATGGTGTAAGTTCAACAATGGACAGTCCAGACCAAGGAGCAAAAGGAATTCCTACGACAACTACAAGTTTTGAAAATTCAATTTTAAAAATCACAATTGCAAATGCAAAAATTGAATATGAAGGAACATTGGGTAAAGACAACATTATAGTTGGGACGTTCAAACAAGGTGGACAATCCTTTCCAATGAATTTATCAAACGAAGTTATTGAAAAAGAAAAACTTGTAAGACCGCAAGAACCAACAAAACCATATTCTTACTATTCAGAAGACATAACTTTTGAAAATAAAAATGCCGGAATTAGTTTAGCAGGAACATTGACATTACCCAAAAAAGACGGTGTGTTTCCTGTTGTGATATTAATAAGTGGAAGTGGTCCACAAAACAGAGATGAAGAATTATTAGGACACAAACCATTCCTTGTTTTATCTGACTATTTAACAAAAAATGGAATTGCAGTTTTACGTTATGATGACCGAGGAACAGCATTATCAAAGGGTGACTTTAAAACTGCTACTTCTGCCGACTTTGCAACAGATGTAGAAAGTGCAATTTCATATTTGAAGACAAGGAAAGAAATAAATAAAAAGAAAATTGGTTTGATTGGACATAGTGAAGGCGGATTGATTGCACCAATGGTTGCTAGTAAATCAAAAGATGTAGCATTTATAGTTTTATTGGCAGGTACAGGAATTGAAGGCGACCAAATACTTTTACTACAACAAAAATTAATTGGAAAAGCATCAGGAATTAGCGAGGAAGATTTACAAAAAAATGAAATTGAGAATAGAAAAACATTTGATATTGCAAACAAATCAATAAATCTAGAACAATTAAATAATGACTTGACTATCTACATTATGCAGTCATTAAAAGACAATCCAAATTCTAAAAAACCACAAGGAATGAGCGATGAAGATTTTGTAAAATTACAAGTCAAACAAATTGCTAATCCTTGGATGCAATATTTTATAAAGTATAATCCTGCACCAGCTTTGGAAAAAGTGAAATGCCCAGTTTTAGCAATCAATGGAGAAAAAGATTTACAAGTGCCACCAAAAGAAAATTTGGAAGCAATAGAAAAAGCATTGACAAAAGGTGGAAATAAAAAAGTAACAATAATAGAATTACCAAATTTAAATCACTTGTTTCAAGAATGTAAAACAGGTTCACCAGAAGAATATGCGACAATTGAACAGACTTTCTCACCGACAGCTTTAAATGAAATATTAAAGTGGTTACAAACACAAACGAAATAGAAACTTCTGCTAACAGCACCGCTAAGAAATTGGCGCGGGCTGCAGTGGTTAAATGAAGCTTGGTGCTTCGTCTAAAGTTTTGTGGTTTCCGACAGTTTTGTGCTTCGTAATCACTAACTTCTTATAGCTGCAAACCGTTACGGGTACCGGACTTTATTTATGGCGACGGAGTATGATTCAACCAACTAATTTAGAATGAACCTTGCTTGACACTGAGTGGGTGCCTTTACAGGCTTTCATACATACACCGCCACTATAAGGCCCCTTTCAACGGCCTTCGGCATTGTAAGCATATGGAAGGGATATTGGAACTGCTACGATGTACTATGCCCGTCCGTTAGTTCGGATGTCGCCGCAAAGTATCAGCGTTTGAGCAATTGTTCACGGGCAATGAGCTCGTCCATAACCTTCAGGTCAGCCATCCATTTCACAAGGTCTGGAGCGGGTCTAATGAAGTAGTTGGTAGCAAGTATCAAAACATAGTCTCGCGGCTCACGATCAGGGCCAAACTATTTAGTTGTCCCTTTCTGATGAGTGAAATGCATCTTACATCCAGCACGCACCTCGAAATCCATTCGGTCGCGTAGCTCGTTCAATATGATTGCCGCATTTGTCATATTTAACGGACGTAAATCGGCGGTCCCAGCACGGTCTTCTAAAACCTGGCCTATGGACATCAGCTGATCAACCGGAAATAGGCGTAGAAGTAGCCCAAGTTCGCGATAAGGTGTAGGTGCATTTGGACCCAGTTTTAGTTCGCGTTCGCGTGCGTCTAGACTGTCTACTAGCGTCGGTATAGCCTCGATGAAACGTGTGAGGTTTTCCCTTGCTAGGACTGTGGCGTCCCAGTGATTTCCCAATAGGCTCAACTTCCTAGGCCTGTTGTTGTCAACTACCTGGAGTTCTTTCGGTCTATCAGTAGTACCATAAGTCTCACCTAGGAGCCATCTATACTGATATAGTTGTCCCTCTAAAGGAACGAGCTGACGCTGACGTCTGAACTCCAACGACACGGCCTCAAAGTGTTCACGAAGTTCTTGTAATTCATCGAGCGTCTGCGCATTCGTAATGTGCTTACTCATGTCGGGAATAAACTCGTCAGCAATGCGAACCGACAAATCCTGAATGATCTGTTCCTGCTCGAGAGAAAGGAAATACTCAGGTGCCGCTTTGTAGTTCATCATGTCGAATCTACTGGCGTATTGGGGGAGCATTTTCGAAAAACCGTCACCTGTACCGTCACCTGAAAAAGCAAAATCCCTGTAACTCGTTAGAACTACAGGGACTTAGATTTTTTCGAAGTAGCGGGGGCAGGACTTGAACCTACAACCTTCGGGTTATGAGCCCGACGAGCTACCAATTGCTCCACCCCGCGATAGGGACTACAAAGATAGCAAAAAGGGGACGACTGGCAAGGAGTCACGGGGCTTGGCATTATTGTGTAGTATTGACTCAATACTTAGGGGAGGTGTATCATGGTTAACAGATTCGACTTTGGCAGTTTCATTAGGTGCTTGACGTTGCTCGCATTGGGGCTGTGTGTTGGGTGTTCGGTTGCACCCACGACGCCGGAATATCTTGATGAGAATATTATCTACGGTAGGGTAGTGTTAATCGATGAGTTTGGAAACTACGTCTCGAAGTATTCCACGTCGACTGTTACGGCAACAGTTGGTCTGAAAACCTTTTTTGTAAGTACTCCTTCGTACTATACTGAAGAGTTCTGGGGGATGGTGAATCAGCCTCCAGGTGTTTACACCATAGAGGCGTCGAGAAGCGACGGGTATTCTGGACAGCCTAGTGGTGCCGTCGGAACGGTGATGGTCGAATACACAGGAAAGGGGAAGTTAGTGACGCCCGATATTCGCCTTTGCAAAGACATTAGCCCTGAGATGGTAAGTCATGCGGCACTTCAACTATTAGAGTTCTACAGATCGCCACCTGCAATCCTGATCTCTTTCTATTCAGAGCACGTGGGCGATTGGGAATACACGGTTCACGTTACGGCCGACTCAAACACCGGGTGCAGCGACGCGATAGCTTCGATGAGCAGTCGACTGAACAACCTCACCTCTGAAAAGTTGACGTTGAACGCATCGGAGTTGTACCCTAAACTCCGGGCACTCTATGGCGATACGTTGGAACGTCAGCAATTGTATTTGCAACTTCGACCGGCCTTCATCAAAAACGGACAAGCCCAGTGTTTGCCACCATTGAACGTTCCTCTGAAATTCTAAGCCCCCTCATCGACCCTTACGTACAGTCGATTTCTTTGCCGTAGTACTTTTTGCTGCGACCTTCTTTGCTGCGACCTTCTTAGCTGCGATTTTCTTCGACGCCGGCTTGGTCTTCGTCGATACCGAGATCTGCTCGGTTGGTGTGATCTTGTACGCCTCTACAAGCATGCCCTTGAGCGTCGGTAGATGTATGTCTGAAAGCTTTTTGATGTGAAGGCATCCGCCGCTCGCAGAATGCTTGCTAAGTTTAGCAAGGCTGTCGCCCAGACGTCGCATGTCGCACAAGAAGTAGATGGTCATGTTGCCTTTGCGCGGGGCGAAGCCGAGCCGGAACCAATCGCCTTCTCGGCCACTGGCGCCCTTGTAATGCAGATTGCCATGTTCTTAGCCTATGTGGAGGGTGTGATTGTTTGTGTCCGCCTGGGACGGGCTATGTGTGTTTGCCGAAGTCGGGTTCGCTCATTGCCGAGATTGCGATGAGCTCTTTCAATACCGACATGTCGATGTCCGATAGGCGCTTGATGTAAATACAACCAACGCCGGTTTTGTATTTGCCAAGCCGTTCGAGGTAGGGGACTCGCGATGATGCATCGCATGTAAGATAGAGCGAGATGGCAGCCTTGCGCGGTGAAAATCCCATCATGCACGTGTCGCCCTCGTGTCCGCTGGCGTATTTGTAGTGCACGCTGCCGAAGCCGATGATACTCGGACCCCACATGCGGGGCTTCTCTTTTGTAGCGGCGCGCATCATCTTAACCAAGGTTAACGAATCGCTGCGCTTGGTTTCGTCATCGAGTGCTGCGATGTATTCGTCGACACTCACTTCGGTCGGTTTTGTTTTTTGTTCTGCCATCATCAAACCTACAGGTGTTTTATTACAAGCAACTTAAGTGCGAGGTGCGAAGAATCATACTACTTAACAACTCCCGTTGCGTGGATAACGTGGGTTGGTGTAATTGCATGCTTCACTCTGGAGGGTAGAGAAAAAGCAATTGTGACGTTGTTTGAAGGGACCCGACTTTCTTTCCTGACGATGTAATCTGAACCTGGTACAACGTGCGCGTGATGTCTATATCGGCATTGCCTGTCGAAGAAATCTGCTGACGTATATGCAGTGGAATGTTCAGGGCTCCGTTATCAGCTTGCTTCCAGGACTGGTAAAAGACCGTCTGCTGCGTACTGTCAAGTACTCGAATGCTGCATTCAATAGAATCTGCTACCCACTTCGAGCTATAGAGCAGTATGCTGTCTGAGACCGCATCGTAAAGAACGACACCTGCCGAATCGGCGGCAGAAAAAAATGCTGCATCGAGCCATGTAATGGGAATAGCAGCTTGTTGAGAGACAAAGTCCAGCACCAGAGAATTGCCAGCCGCATCAGCCAATGGAACGTTAGTCTGTGCTACTGGCCATGGTTTGAGCAGACTATAATCGACCGTAAGCGTTTGCCCGGCTATTGATGCTATTGGACGGTAGATGTGGCCCCCTTCATCTGTTAAATGTACCTCTAGGTTTAAGCCTTGATGGTCGAGCCCTCGAAAATCTACCAGTATCAGTGCATCTAGCCATGACGTGTCGTTCGAAACATCGGCGCCCCATCCTCGTGCGTAGTCGCGCAACTCTCGACGCGCAGCGTCGCCCCCTCGCTCTAGCGGCCCCGTAGCCGGAGTGCCACATCCACAAAGCACTATTATTGCAAGAAGAGCGAGGGTAGTGGGACGGAATATATTCGTTGGCAAACTCTGCATACTATAATGAAGTTTACGATGTGTCTTTGTAGGACTTTGCTGGTTGCAAATGTGCTGCTGATGGTCTTGTTTTTCGGACAAGTCCGAGCGCAAAATGCACAGATTGCGGTTTCGGCAGGCATGTCGCACGTGAACAACGAGAACGTGCTTTCTATAGGCACTCAACTGCGGTACGTTTTTGAGAGTCCGCTGGTTGTGGGCTTGCGGACGACATCCTCGTTCTTGGTACCGCTTCGGATTGAGGCCTCTAGGGAAGGTGTTATCGAGTCAGAAACCACCGACGGAACGTCAACAGTAAACTCGTTAATGCTTGACGTCGGCCTGAAGCACGAGCTAGATCAATTCGTTATGATGGCAGGCATTTCTGTTGGTGGGGTGAATGTTGCGCACCAACGCAGAGGAATTCTGTTCACGTATTCAGAGACGTTGTCGCAGCCATCTTTTGCAATTGGTTCTTGGGCTGCATTGCAGTACCGCTTTCAAAACAGTTGGTTTGTTGGGGTGGGAGGCACCTACGACTACTCTGCCCATAGACGCGTGATTGGCACAAACTCAGCAACAGGCCTTCATCTGGATGCCATCTTTGCTGGTCCGCGTGCACACGTAGCAGTGACTATCGGGAAAGACCTAGGCGTACCGAACATAAACGATACCTCACATTATCACCTGTGGTTGTTAGCACCGGTAGCGTCGACGCATCCTTTTTCTGAAGACAAGTTCAATGAGTTCAACCCTGGTTTGGGTTTGCACATGCGGTTCGATCACAACACACTAACATGGTTCTTAGAAGCAGGGGCATATCAATATTCATTGTCCGATTTAGCGTCGTATGCCGGTGGTGGCGTATACGTCGACATCGTTAGCGACTGGCTAAAACTTGGTCTTTTTGGCGGTGTACTTGTCCTAAATAGCGGCGGAAGTCTGCTAGTTACCCCCGCCCTAGCGCCACGACTTACCGCAGATGCCGCATTTGGGTCAGTCAGCCTCCATTTCATCCCCGATGGAGTCCAAAGCGCATTCGGATTGACCGTGGCGTTGCCGTTGTGGTGAATCGCAGAATGACGAAATGGTTTGCGCCGCTCTTCGCGGCGCTCCCGGAATGACGAAATGGTTTGCGCCGCTCTTCGCGGCGCAAACCGGAATCAGTACGTCGCTGTGTATAAATACCGCCACCCCCTAGGCCCTTGACAGACCTATCTTTGCGTGTATTCTTCGCATACTTCACATCCAATGAACATCTCGCATAACTGGCTCTCGGAGTACGTCGATCTTAAGGCCGAATGGACCCCTGCGCGCATCGCGCAGACCCTTACCGATCTCGGACTCGAAGTGGAGCATATCGATGACCGCGGAGCGACGCTGAAGGGCTTTGTGGTCGGACGTATCCTGACGTGCGAGAAACACCCAAAGGCCGATAAGCTGAGCGTAACGACCGTGGATGTTGGCGATGGCGTCGTGCGTACGATTGTTTGCGGGGCGGCGAATGTGGCGGCCGGACAAACAGTACCGGTTGCTCTAGAAGGGGCTGTCGTTCCGACAGGGGGCGGCTACACGATTGCTCGCCGCGTGCTTCGTGGCGTTGAGTCGCAAGGAATGATTTGCTCGAAAGCCGAACTCGGACTCGTAGCCGATGTCGATGGCATTTGGGATATGGTCGACGATGAGTCGACAAACCACAACGGTCCGTACGCAGTCGGTACTCCACTCGCAGTCGGCACTCCGCTGGCAGACGTGCTGGGATTTACTGACATAGTTTACGATGTAGCAATTACGCCAAATCGTGCAGACGCACTTTCGCACATCGGCATAGCGCGCGACCTGCAGGCGTACATGCATGTACACGAAGGCAAGGCGCTAGATCTGAAACGTGGACGCATTGATTCTACAATGTCGAAGCCTCGCGCCGGTAGTTCGAATCAACATGATCAAGAAACATCTGGTTCTACTGACGTTAACGTAGATCTCAAGAACACAACGCTTTGTCCGCGATACATCGCGCAGCGCATTACAGGCGTGCGTGTGCAACCGTCGCCGCAGTGGATGCAGGACCGCTTGACTGCAATCGGATTACGTCCGCGCAACATCGTGGTCGATGCCACCAACTACGTTATGATGGAATACGGACAGCCCCTGCATGCATTCGATTTGCGTGCATTGGTGTCAAACAGTGACAGCACAACGTCAGCAATGGTCGGCACAAATAAGATTTCAGAAAATCTTCTGCCGTCGATTATCGTGCAGACTGCTGCCGAAGCATACGCTGGCAAGCCAAAGCCTTGGAAGTTCACGACACTCGATAGCAAGCAGCGCGAATTGGACGATGACATGTTGCTTATCTGCAAAGCATCGGGTCCGGTTGGCATTGCAGGCGTCATGGGCGGCGAGAACTCCGAGATTGCCGACGACACAACCGACATTGTTCTAGAGAGTGCGTTCTTCGCACCGTCATCGATACGTCGCACGGCAAAAAAACTTTCGCTGAATTCCGATGCATCGTATCGCTTCGAACGTGGCGTCGATATAGGCGCACTTGCCGAAGCATGCGCGCGTGCAGCGCAACTCATCTGCGAGTTCGGTGGAGGTGTTTCGCAAGACTCAGGCGAAGCAACTAAGCCTGTAGCCCACACGCAAGTTGATGTGTACCCATCTCCGGCTCAACCGTCAACGGTCGATGTGCGCTACGAGAAGATGCGTAGCGTAAATGGCGTAGACATTTCGGACGAGACGATTCATAAGATGTGTATAGCAGTCGGACTTGTCGGACTCGATGCTACAAAGGTGGGTCGGTTATGGCAAGTGCCGTCGTATCGCGCAGACATTATCGACGAGATAGACGTGGCCGAAGAAGTAATGCGCCTATACGGAGTGAACAACATTCCGTCGTCGACGCACGCGCGCGTTGCATACGGCACTCCCACGCGAGCGAACACGACTGAGCCGAACGCCACTGATACGAACACCACTGATACGAACACCACTGATACGAACACCACTAGTGCTACGTATCTCGTGTCGCGCGAGCACATGAACGTTGCAGATGCTGTGCGTAAGGGGCTTGCGGCAAGGGGCTATGCAGATTGTGTGACGCATGTGCTGGGTGCTCCGGATGAACGGACGACGGTGAGGCTGAAGAATGCGATGGGCGTGGAGTTTTCGGCGCTACGGACGTCGTTGTTGCCCGGGTTGCTGCGTGTTGCTTCGAGCAACATGCGCCATGGTATGCAAGGTGTGCGATTGTTGGAGATTGGCAAGGTGTTTAATAGCGAAGCCGGCGGTATCGTTACTGATGCGACGAGTAAGAACCGTGCGAGTGAGGATAAAGCGACAGAATTCGGACTTCGTGAAACGCAGACGATGTGTATGGTGGCATGCGGACTTACAGATGCGCATTGGAGTGAGAAGCAGAAAGAAATCGACCTGTATGACATCGAAGGTGATGTGAAAGCGGCGCTTCGATTGGCCGGGATTGACATAACATTAGTAGCAGAAATACTGTCGGAAGAGGCCGCCGATTCGGCGATGTTTGCAAGTGCAAATTCGCTTTCGGTAGTGCATAACGGAAAGAAAGTTGGACGTGTCGGGCAACTGAATCCATCGTATGCCAAGAAATACGAGATTGAACGAACGGTTGTCGCAGTAGAGATTGACGTCAGATCGTTGGCCGCACAAACGCGGGAGTTCAGGAACGTGGGGATGTTTCCGGCGGTACGCCGCGACATTGCGTTTGTAGTAGGAGATGGGGTGTCCGCAGGAGCAATTATCGACGTAGCGCGAACATCGGGTACTGCGTTGCTGAAGGACGTTGACGTGTTCGATGTGTATAGAGATGATGCGCTCGGAAGTGGCAAGAAGAGTGTTGGTCTTTCGCTGACCTTCAGAAGTGATGAGCGAACGTTGGTCGATGCCGAAGTCGATTCGGCAGTGAACAGTATCGTTAACGCAGCAGCGTCTGTGCTGCACGCGCAAGTGCGCGGGAATTAAGGAGCAATCATGGGTCCAAGAAACCTACCACAAGAACAACCTCAGCAACTCTTTGAAGATGCACCCGATGCACAGGCACAGAAGGCGCAAGCAGAGCTCGAGGCCACCGTTCTTCGTTTCTGGGATACAGTGCGCAAGAGCGCAGACGTTATCGTAACACTTCGTCAGGAAAATGCAATCCTTCAGGCGCAAGTGCAGTCGCTTCGCAAGAGCGAAACAGAGCTGCAGTCGCGCGTGCAGGATTTTCTCGAACGCATTGCTGACTTAGAAACACGCATGAGTACCGCGCAGGGCTCGGTCGTTCATCATCAAGAGCAGATCGCATCACCTGCAATCGCACACGAGCGGCAGGTTGTGAGCAACGTCGAGGCAGCCCCCTACCAGCCAGACAATGACGAGTTAAACGCACGTGCACATGACGCAACCGAGCGTGCGCAGGAGTTGATGCTGGCCAGAGAGCTTGAGCATGAGGTTGAGGTACGCTCGCTTCGTAAGAACATCGATAGACTCGAGGACGAATTGAACAGATTGCAGAATGAGTTGAACGAAGCGCAGGGTCAGCTTACCGACCATAAGGTGATCTCGCAACAGCTTGCCTTTGTGCGCACCGAGCTCGAGGCTCGTACCAAGCTTCTGCAAGACTTGCAGATAACGCTCGAGGAAAACCGCAACCAGCGTCAGCTCGACATCTTTAGCTCTGTGGTTCAGCCAGGAATGGCACCTGCAGAGATGGTTGCTTTGGCTTCGCGACTGGATGTGCTTTCGGGACGCATCAGTTCATTGTTCGGAATTTCCTAACTTTACGCACACGATACACGCGAACATGACGATTATGTCGAAAGCAATCAGAGTAAATATTGGTGGAAAAGACCTCACCCTTCGTGGAGATAACGAAGAGAGGATTAAGAAGTCAGTACGGGAAGTAAATCTTCAAATTCAAGCATTGCAACAGTCGCTTAGGGAGCAGTCGACTCCGACGCTTTCGCTTCTAGCAGCTTTGAATATCGCCGAACGCTATCACGATGCCTTAGATCAGAACTCGCAAGACGTTCGATTCGTAAACGAGGAACTGGACAAAATGACACAGTACCTTGAACGAGCATGGCGACAGCCCCTTCCGTAGACCCGTAACGCAACTCACCACACTATTTATCTGGTCGAAAGACACCGTCAAGTCCACGTGCATCGATGCTTTGTCGCATCCGCTATCGGTACGCACGTTTGAAAAAGAACCGTACAATTTTTTCTTTGCTTGGGAACCAGGCTCTGACCATCAATGGCAGGCCTCACCCGTTGACTTCGTCTTTGGGAATAGCACAAGGCTGTTCAGTGGACGTCAGCGGTGGCCAGGATGGTACCCACCGTGCGCAGCCAACAGGTTCTTTTGCAACCGTTAAGTGGGGAAACCCGCCGATAGCGCGATGCGGCTCTTTTTTCATCTAAGGAGCACGCATGGACCCAACGATCGTTGCGGTGGCAATCGGTGCCGCCGTTGCCGTGGTCGGCTTTCTGATCACTTACATATCAGGGAAGAAACTCGCTGCCACAACACTGGCAACTGCAGAAGCAAGAGCTAAAGCGTCTGTCGAAGACGCCGCTAAAGAAGCTTCGGCCGTAAAGCGCGAAAAACTTCTCGAAGCCAAGGAAGAAATCCAAAAGCAAAAACGTCAGCACGAACAGGAACGTGAACAGAAAGACGTGAAGCTTAAGGGGCTTGAGAAGGAGCTGAAGAAACGCGAAGAAGGTGTCGAATCGAAATTCGAAGTCATCACCAAGAAAGAAAAACAACTCGCTTCACTCGAAGGTGAACTCGCCAAGAAGGCCAGCACCATCGATGGCAAGGTCAAAGAAATTGACGTCCTCGTAGACGAGCAGAACGAACGCCTAGAACGCATCACAGGCATGAGTCGCGACGACGCGAAGCGCTTCCTCATGGACAACATGGTGAACGAAGCGAAAGCAGCAGGTGCGCAACTCGTTAAAGATGTCCGCGACGAAGCAAAGATTAACGCCCGCAAAGAAGCACAGCGAATTGTCCTTATGGCAATTCAGCGCACCGCTTCAGACCACTGCGTAGAATCGACCGTGAGCGTTGTGAATCTGCTGAATGATGAGATGAAGGGACGTATCATTGGTAAAGAGGGACGCAACATTCGCGCCTTCGAAGCTGCCACCGGTATCGACCTTATTATAGACGACACACCAGAAGCAGTTGTCATCTCGGGCTTCGACCCGTTCCGTCGCGAGACCGCGCGCATTGCGCTCGAACGTCTTATGACCGACGGACGTATCCATCCGGCACGCATCGAAGAAGTTGTAGAGAAGGTGCGCAAAGAGCTCGAAGAAGAACTCATCCGCGTGGGCGAAAACGCTCTCATGGAGCTTGGCATTCACAACCTTCACCCAGAGATGGTGCGGTACATCGGCAAGATGAAGTATCGTTCGTCGTACGGACAAAATCTGCTTGCACACAGCATCGAAGTAAGCTTCTTAACAGGCATCATGGCCAACGAACTTGGTCTCGATGTAAACCTTGCGAAGCGCGCTGGTCTGTTGCACGACATTGGTAAGTGTATCGATCGCGACATCGAAGGTCCACACGCCTTACTCGGCATGGAACTCGTAAAGAAGTACAAAGAACATCCACTCGTTGTAAACGCCGTTGGTGCTCACCACGACGACATCGAAATGGAATCGCCCATCGCAGTACTCGTTCAATCCGCCGATAGCATCAGCGGATCACGTCCGGGCGCTCGCCGCGAATCGCTCGAGAACTACATCAAGCGCCTTCAGCAGCTCGAAGAAATCGCAACATCATTCGCAGGCGTTACAAAGACCTACGCCATCCAGGCTGGTCGCGAAGTCCGCGTGATGATCGAACCCGAACGTATCGACGACTTGCGCGCCGATACACTGGCCAACGACATCGCAACGCGCATTCAAGACGAAATGGAATACCCGGGACAGATTAAGGTCACGGTAATCCGCGAACGTCGGAGTGTTGCAATAGCGAAGTAGTACACTCACCCCCAACCCCCTCTCGCTAAGCGAGAGGGGGCAAGAGGAGAGTTGTGAAATCACAAAAAAGGCCACCAGTTTTAACTGGAGGCCTTTTTTTTATGGGCGATGATTTGCTCTCGTATCCCTTTGACGAACCCATCCCGCGAAAATAAGGAGGACGGATCGTGAATAATCCAAAACCAAACCAGCCAACTCGTATTATTGATTTGGTTCATCCGGAGCGATTAATTCCGATAAACCATTTGGTGCTTGGAACCTGCCGACCGCCATCAGTGCTTCAGCCAAGTACGCCAAGAGTTGGTTATTGTCATAGTCCTTATTAGGTCTATCAGTATCGAGAATGTTAAAATGGGCGGGATTTCTAGTACAGAATCCATACCGCTCCTGACAGTCTTGCAAATCAATTGGACAGGCGTGTTGCTTGTCGTTACCCTCTTTGTAGTAATCCTTCGCTTCTTAGGAATATCTTTTTGAGTCTTTTTGAAATCGTTGTTAATCGCATTAATCTGACTCAAGCTAAACTCAAGGATGCCCTCAAATCCTCGATACTTCGGACCAAATTCATCGTGGTAATATCGCTCAATCTGGTCCCTAGACAACTTACCTTCAATACTCACGGACGCACGAATCGGAAACGCCATCAAATCAAAAAAATCACCATTGATCTGAATATCCGTCTTAAACACTCCGTACAGTAATTTTTGCGTGTTTGGATCCATCCTACTCTGCCGAGCAAATCTCAGTAACAATCTTCCTAAAGTTGTCGATAGTCTCTACCTCGTATTCCTTATCTCTATTTGCAAGATTGATTTGATCGTTCTTGAATTGCACCCTGTGCAGTTTATTTTCCGAATCGCGGAATTGAACAACGATTTCACCAGTATCACCGTGCCACAGAAATCCAGCTTTGATTGGCATAAGAGCATTCAATACCTCAAGGCTTGTTCGTAGTAGCTTGTCGTTGCGACCGCCAAAATCTTCTCGATACATCTCTATGCGCTCTGTGAGATACGGATACTCGATAAGATCGGCCAAGAGTTGATCAACACTCTTCGCTGAAGTTGAAATAGCAAAAATTGCCCCTGTTACATTCGAGAACTCTGTGAGACCTGTTCCTACTGACTGCTGGCTACCAGATCCCACCCTTCATCTTCTCCATCACCATCGACATCAGTTCACTCCGTACTTCGACCGAACGGGTTCGTCAAAGGAATAAGTGGTTTGATTTGTTAAAGACTACGCCAGGACATAGTGGTTCACTAAGCTTACCACCGAGCGTAGTGGTTTGGACGCCTATGTCCAAGCGGGAGTGGTTTGACTGACTATGCGTCAGTCTCCTCATCGTCTGCATCGCCTTCGAGTTCGTCGAGCATGTCGGACCAGAACGAGCCACTGCCGAGTGCACCTGGGTCGAGTTTTTCGAGTTCTTCTGTGAAGCGTTCGAGTGCGGGTGCAAGGTCTTCGGTTTCTTCGAGTCTGCGCCATGCTTCGAGTGTAGCAAGGAGGTGGCCGACGCTTGCGTTCATGTAACGCATCGACATAAAGCCCCAGTCGCGGTCGAGCACGACAACTGCGCCGTCTACACGTTCGTCGAGTGCAATTACATCGTCGTCTGCAGTGCGACCTAACATCCAATACGGGTCGAAGTAATCTTTCGCTTCGTCTTCGTCGCTTGTCTCGAGTGTTTCTACATCTGCGAGACGTTCGATGGTATCGTTGAACGACAATCCTGGTTCTGCGGAAGCAGGTAAGCCAGACTTTGTAAGTGTGTCGATACTAGAAGAGTTTATGATGATGTCGGAGAGCGAATCTTTGTCATACGGACGTAATGCTTCGCCACCCCAGCTCTTCGAAATTGTATGAGCGTCTGGTTCTTCTGTTGGTTCGCCACTTGCCAACACACTGTGCCAGTAGTTCGCCGACGACAACGTCATGTGTGTGATGTATAACGTGTCGATGACTTCTTCGTCGTTCGGACTCGTTTCGATGAGTTCGAGGATTTCGTCGATGGCTTCTAGCAGGGCGTCGTACTTCTCTTCTTCAAGCGATGCCAATGCATCGGGATCTTCGAGAATTTCTGGTGCGCCAACCTTGGTGAGCAGTTGCTTTACGTGTTCGATGGAAGCCATGGTGTTTTTTTCCGTGTTGTGAAGGCACAAACCTACGGAACTCGCGCTGCGAATGGTTCCCGCAGCACAATCTCAACAACAACAAACAGCTAGAATTGTTAGAGCACCAATAGAACTACACCGGTAACAGCAACGATTGCCCCAATGATGGCGCTCGGACGCATCCGTTCACGCTGGACGATGGCGGCTGTAGCCAGCACCACCAGTGGCACCATGCTGAAGATGGTCTGTGCGATGGCTGCACTGATCTCTCTGACGGCAACGAGCGAGAGTGTAACACCAATGATTGGTCCGAATAACGTTCCCAAATACATCGCACGACGTCCGGTCTTGTCTTTAAAGGCTTCACGTAAGGGGCGGAAAGGGGCGCGCATTACGAAGTCGAGAACGTATACAGCAAGAAAGCCGATGGTCATACGCATAAACGTAGCCTGAACACCGCCAACCTCGTGTACAAACGTGCCCGAGGGTTCGTACCACTCTGGGTGCATACCCATCTTGGCGAGGACGAGGCCGAGTCCCTGACACAGCGCCCCAAGCACTGCAAGTAAGAGTCCGACACCAAACGAACCGTAACCTTCTTTATCAACTGCCGTCCGTTCTTCGGCGCTTCCTAACGCCCACATGACCCCTGCAGTCGAGAGCCCCATACCAATCATTGCCTGCATAGACAACTGTTCACTCAGAAGGAAGTATGCTGCAATGGCAGCCGCGGCGGGGGAGATGGTGCTTACGACGCTCTGGCGCCGAGCCCCCAGGATGCGTAGTGCGGAAAAGCCGCAATGATCGCCAATCGTAAGGCCAACAATTCCAGACAGGCCTAGAAAGAGCCACGAGTAGGTTGTTGGACGTGTGAACAGCTCCCATGGCCAAAGCAGGTTGATTGCACATGCAAGCACAAACGTTGCACACACAGCAAGGAACAAGCGAGCGCGATTCAGCAGCGTCGGATTCATGCGGCGCGACGCCGTCAGGAATGAAAACGTACCTGCCGACCACGACGCAAGAGTTCCGAATGCTGCGAGAAGTCCGAGGATCATAGAGGAAAGAGATGCGAAAACGCGAAGATGAAGAGCGTAGTGGTTTGATTGACTTTTCGTCAATCGGCAACAGAAAACCCCGCTTGTGGGCGGGGTTTATAGACTACCTGTTCTTCTTCTTGTGACGATTCTTCCTTAAGCGTTTTTTGCGCTTGTGGGTGGCCATCTTATGGCGCTTGCGTTTTTTACCGCATGGCATGGGATGCCTCCTGAATTGTGATTGTAAGTGTGATTATGTTGTTGTTTCGAGTTGAATGACTGCCATGGCAGCACGTTTTCCAAGTTCTGATTTCGGCTCTGCGTCTCTGCATCTTTTCATCGTCTTTAGCGCGTCGTCTGTGTTATTCATTTGAATGTACATCACTCCCAGGTTGTACAGAGCTGTCTGGTCTTTCGAATGTTGCTTAAGAATCTTCTTCATGATTCCTATGCCTTCATCTTTACGGCCATTCTGGAACACTACGTATGCGTAATCGATGCGCACGCGCAGGTTCGCTGGGTCTACGTTGTCAAGGAAGGATTTGTAGTAGCCTTCGGCAGGTTGGAATAACCCCAAGTCATACGACATGTTACCTGCACTCACCAGAAGCATACTATCGGCGGGGTTCTCCACCAGTTTCTGCTTTACAACCTTCAACATCTGCTCGAGCATGGCAACGCGTTTTTCAGCTTCCGGATCTCCAGCTTCTTTAGGCGCGCCCTGCTTTTTCTGACGCTCGAGAATGAGCGCCTGACCGTCTTCGACTGCTTGTGATGTTAACCACCGACTGATACCAAAGGAAACTCCGCCAACGCCTGCTATGATTAGCAGGGCAATCAACCACATTCGTGAAGTCATGCTGGGTTGGGGTTCTGAGAACTATCGGCGCGGAGTTTATGGTGCACCTTCTCTTGAAACTCCGACGAAACCTTGAAGGTGGGGATGAACCTCTCTTCGAGAGGCACTGGATCGCCCGTGCGCGGATTGCGCGCCATGCGTGGTTTGCGACTTTTTACACTGAACACCCCAAACCCACGCAATTCGATGCGTTTGCCATCGGCAAGTGAGTTGATGATGCTCAAGAGAAATCCATCTACAACCGCCTTCGTTTCGAGCTTAGTAAGCCCGGTTTCGTTGGCGATTTTATCCACGATGTCTGCCTTCGTTACGTTCAAGGTTGCCTCGGATGGCGACAGGATAGTACACTTCACAATACACCGTCTACGGCAACGTACCCACGCGGGGGATTGGCGTTAGACGAACGACAAACATACGAAAGTCCCTTTCACGAAACAACGTTAGCACGTCGCCCCCTGAGAGGCCCCCTCCCAACATGGCGTCCCGCGGCGTATCTTTGCCGGTTCATGAAGCACAGGAGGACGTTTGGGCTGGTCTGAGGAGCAGTTGACGCCGGACGATCGGTTCGTTCAGGAAAATCTGCGACAAACGGGGCGTGTGCCACGGCATGTTGCGGTGATTATGGACGGTAACGGACGTTGGGCTGAGGATAGGCAGCGACCCCGCATAGACGGACATCGCGAGGGCATGGAATCTGTTCGCGACATCGTTAAGGTGTCGTCGCAACTCGGCGTACGCTACCTCACGCTCTATGCCTTTTCGCTCGAAAACTGGAAACGTCCGTCAAAAGAAGTCCGCTTCTTAATGATGCTACTCGAATCGTATCTCAACCGCGAAGTCGACGAACTCCACAAGAACAACGTTCGAATCTGTACAATTGGCAAGACTAATGCGTTGCCGAAGTCTGTGCAGAAAGTGCTGCAGCGTGCAATGGAGCGGACGAAGGACAACGACGGACTAACGCTCACACTTGCATTGTCGTACGGCGCGCGCTGGGACATGCTTCGGGCAGTGCAGATGATAGCTCTGGACGTTCGTCGAGGCAAGGTTTCTCCAGAGGACCTTACCGAAGAACGATTGTCGTCTTATCTACAGACTGGCTTCATGCCCGATCCCGATCTCCTTATAAGAACAAGCGGCGAAGTACGCCTCAGCAACTTCCTTTTGTGGGAGATTGCATACGCTGAACTTTACGTAACAGACCGATACTGGCCCGATTTTCGTCGCAATGATTATTATAAAGCACTTTACGACTTCTTGCGTCGCGAACGCCGGTTCGGTCGAACCTCCAAACAAGTCAACGACATACGTCCAGCGGACATCGAGGGACACATTCGTCCAGCGGATATTGAGGGGCGTGATGCGCGTTAAGGGGCTTTCTGTACTCGTCTTTCTATGTGCGTCGGTATTGCTTCGGGGTCAGGCACAGCCGCAACCGCCAGTGTATTCCGTTATCGCGGGCATCTCTGTAGAGGGTCTGACCGTGGGCGAAGACATGCAGACCGTTATTGCATACTCTGGCCTGCGCGTTGGCATGGAGGCACGTCCAGACGAACTCGTTGCAGCCATTCGAAACCTGTGGAACAGGCGCAACTTCCGCGACGTGCGCATTGAGAAGGAACGCGAAACAGCACTCGGTGTGTTTCTCATTATTCGCGTCGCTCCGATGCCCCGACTTCGTCGCATTACGCTTGTGGGCAACGATGAGATTTCGACTTCTGACATTGAAAAAGAAATTGCACGCAGTCGTGGCGACCTCATCTCACCATACGACGAATATCTAGCACGCCAGAAAGTCAAGAAGCTCTACGAAACCGAAGGCATGTTGTTTGCCAAGGTGACGTCTACCATGACCAGCGTAGATTCTGCGAACTTCTATGACATGACGCTTACGATTGACGAAGGTGTTGAATATCACGTCGCATCGATAGAGTTCACGGGCAACGCCTTGTTTGAAGATGACGATTATGCCGGTGCCTTCGAAGACACGAAGACCAAACACTGGTGGCAGTTGTGGAAGTCGAGCAAGTTCGACGCCACGAAGTACGAAGCCGATAAAGAACGCTTGCGCTCATGGTTCCTTGATAAGGGGCTTTTAGACGCAGCAATACTCGACGACACTGTTATCTACAACGAAGTTGATGAGACGGTTTCTATCCGCATCGATTTGTACGAAGGTAAACCTGTTTACATACGCAGCATTCGTTTTACCGGTAACACCGTGTACACCGAAGAGCAGTTGCTGAATAGACTTGGCATTGATTCGGGTGAAGTGTACAACCAGACGTTGTTCACGAACAATCTGAACATCAACCAAGACCAGACCGACGCTACCTCGCTGTATTCCGACAATGGCTATTTAACTGCGCAGTTGAAGCCCGACTTAGTTCGCCTGGGCGAAGACTCAGTGGACATTGTTGTACGTGTGTTCGAAGGCGATCGGTACACCGTTCGCCGCGTAGAAGTTGTTGGTAATAGCAAAACGCGCGATAGGGTTATCCGTCGCGAACTCTACACACGTCCAGGCGATTACTTTAACCGCTCTGCTATTATTCGCAGTATTCGCGGTCTCGGTGTGTTGAACTACTTCAATCCCGAGACGATTAAGCCAGAGGTATTGAAAGTTGACAATACACGTGTCGATCTTGTCTACAAGGTCGAAGAACGCAGCACCGACACGTTTAACGCATCTGTGGGTTTTGCTGGTGCCATAGGTCTTACAGGTTCTGTTGGTATCACGCTGAACAACTTCGATATCACGCAGCCGTTGCGCGGTGGTGGCGGCCAGGTGCTCTCGTTCCAGTGGGAATTTGGGCAGGCATCGAGTCTGCAGACGTTCCAGATTTCGTTCACCGAGCCATGGTTGATGGGCGAGCCCACGTCGTTGGGGTTCAATGTGTACGACACACGTCAGAACTTTAACATCAGCATCCGGCAGACGGGTGCACAGCTCAACATCGGACGTCGCTTCCGGTTTCCGGACGATTATTTTCGTGGTGACTGGTCGGTTGCGTTCGATCGTATCGAATCGAGTTCGACATCGTTGTTTTATCGTCAGGGTGTAAACACCTCACTTAGGTTCTCGCAGACGATTTCGCGCACAAGCTTCGACAATGTTGTATTCCCAACGTCGGGGTCGCGTTTTGCACTCTCTACGCGCATTACGACAGGTTTTCTTGGCATCGGAACCACCGACTACTTCAAGGTCGGTCTTACGTACGACATGGTCAACCCATTGCTATCGATTAATGGATTCCCGCGTCTGGTGCTGTTACTTAGTTCTGAGATGGGGTATTTGAATGGCATAAAGAGTGACACTACCATGCCTCCAAACGAACTCTTTTACATGGGTGGAAACGGGCTCGGAGGTTTTGCAATTACGCCACTTCGTGGTTATCGCGACAACTCGGTAGGACCATTGGCAAACAACGGTGGTGCGGTTGGTGGGCGCGTGCAAGCACGACTTTTGGCAGAGCTTCGTTTCTCACTGGCGCTCAATCCCTTCCCGATCTATTTGCTTAGTTTTGCTGAGGCAGGAAACGTGTGGGAGAGCCTTCAAACAGCCGATCCGTTCGGTCTGAAGCGCTCTGCGGGGGTTGGCCTACGTCTTCTGCTTAACCCGATTGGCTTGCTTGGTTTTGATCTCGGTTACGGGTTTGACGCAGACCCGGTTACGGGCGAACGTTCTGGTTGGCATTTCCATTTTCAATTTGGTCGTTAACACATTCCTTCAGGGACAAACATGTTGGTTCGTATCACAGCACTAGTTGTAGTAGCGTTTCTTGGTTGTATTGGTGCTTCTGCTCAAGCATATCGTGTAGGTCTCGTTAACACCGAGACAGTTTTAAAAGAGCTACCTGATGCGATTGCCGCAAGCAAGCGAATCGAAGACATGGGTCTTAAGATTCGTGACACACTCACGATGATGCAGAAGGAATTCGAAACTCGCATCGAGACCTACCGCAAGCAAGAGGCAATGATGAGCGCCGATGCAAAGAAGAAAGAAGAAGAAAGCCTCAATGCACTTCGACAACGGTTCCTTGCATATCAGGAAGGCAAGCTTGGTGCAACTGGTGAAATTGCCGCAGCACGCGAGTCATACCTTGCTCCTATTCGTGAAAAAGTGCGCGACGCTATCAATCTCGTCGCTAAAGAAGAAAAACTGAATCTCGTCCTCGACAAAGTTGCGGGTCTTGTGCTGTTCTCTGAAGACAAGGCCGACATCACGTACAAGGTTCTTGATCGCCTGAAACGAGGAGACAAGTAAGGTCGTATTGCTCCATCGTCAAATAAGGAGTTAGTTGTATGCGACGATGGATGATCGTTTCCACCGCCTTGTGTGTGTGCCTGTTGGCATGCACATGGCCTGCGCGTCTTGCAGCACAGAAAATAGGTTATGTCTCTACAGACGCCATTGCTACGCGATATGAAGCAAATGTGCAGGCACAGACGCGCCTGAACACAATGGTCGATGAGTGGAAGGCAGAGATAGCACAACAGCAACGCGACATCGACGAGCTTGAGCTAGAGATGAAGAAGAATCGCCTTATCTGGAGTGACACAGAACGTCAGCAGAAAGAAAAAGAGCTCGAAGACAAGCGCAAAGAGCGTGATCGTTTTGCACGCGAGAAGCTCGAACCCGGTGGTGACTACGATAAACAGGCAGAGCAGCTGTTTAAGTCTGTCTGGGATAAGATTTACAGCGCTGTACAAAAAGTTGCTGCGGCCGAAGGTTACGACATGGTCTGGGATAAGAGTACGCAGCCCCTTGTCTATGTGAATGCAAAGTTTGATATCACAACGAAGGTGATGAAAGAACTTGGCATCGATGCGGAAGACATGGAACGTAAACAAAAAGATATTATCGACGCAGATCCACGCAATAAACGTCAAGAAGAACCACGAAAACGCAAGACACGCAGAGGATCGGAGCCTCAGCCCGACTCGACGCTCACACCTATTGATGTGCCTCCGTTGTTTCCGACTGGCGATGTGCGCATGCCATCGACACCCGCTGAGCTACCTAGGTCAAATCCGGACAGCATACCTCCCAAAAAAGATGATGAGGTGCCACGATGAGAGAGGATTTGCAAGAGCGTCATGGATTCACCGTTCGCTATTTAGCAGATCTCGTTGGTGGAACAGTCGTCGGTGATGACAGCCTTGTTATCACAGGTATCAATCGCATCGAGCAAGCGCGAGACGGGGAATTGACCTTTCTCTCAAATCCGAAGTACGTGAAATTCCTCCCGCTTACACGAGCCTCATGCGTGATTGTCGAACGATCGCTAGCAGACTCGGAAGGGGCAAATGGGCAAACATTAATTGTTGCCGATGCTGCCTACCGTGGCTTTGTGCTGGTTATGCAGCGGTTTTTTCCTCCACTACGCATGGATCGCGGACTCCGTCATGCAGCAGCTGTGATACATCCATCGGCGACCGTGCACGAAACAGCAGCTATTGGTCCGGGTTGCGTTATTAGCGAAGGCTGTGACATCGGAGAGGGTTCGCAACTATTCGCAAACGTTGTTCTGTATCCAGGCACTCGGGTTAGTGCAAACACTGTAATTCACGCCAACGTTACGTGTGGTCCGGGGACGCAGATCGGTGCTCGTTGTATTGTTCATCCTGGTGCCGTGATAGGTGCAGATGGTTTTGGTTTTCTCGAAAACCCTGATGGATCTTATGAAAAGGTTCCTCACGTGGGCATCGTAGAAATTGGTGATGACGTCGAGATTGGTTCGAACACCACGATCGACCGAGCAGCAGTTGGTAAGACCCTTATCGGGAATGGAGTAAAACTTGATAATCTCGTTCATATAGCGCACGGCGTTACTATCGGTGCCAATACTGCGATGGCAGCTCAGACGGGAATTTCCGGTAGTGCGAAGATTGGATTGCGAAATCGATTTGGTGGTCAGGTTGGAATGATTGGCCATATAGAAACAGCCGACGACGTTATTATCGAAGCTCAATCAGGTGTTTCAAAGCCCCTTACCGCAGGTGCATATCTTGGTTCTCCGGCGAAGGAGCATCGGACAGCATTGCGCATGGAAGCTGCGCTGCGTCAGTTACCGAGACTGTTACAAGAGGTAAGGGATCTGCAGCGGCAGGTTGAGGAATCCAACGACACTGCATCATGACAAAAAAACAACGTACACTTTCTGAAGCTGTAACGATGACTGGCGTAGGTCTGCATACGGGCAGTCTTACGAGCATGACATTCCGTCCGGCAGACGAACACTCTGGCTACAGGTTTATCCGAACAGATCTTGCTTCGTCGCCCGAAATACCTGCATTAGTAGACAACGTCGTAGACATTGCACGTGGTACCACCATTGCAATTGGCGATGCTCGCGTACATACAGTCGAACATGTTCTTGCTGCGATGGTGGGAATGGGAATCGACAACTGCATTATTGAACTTTCGAACAACGAACCTCCGGTTGGAGACGGATCGTCGCTGCCGTACGTAGAGATGATACAGCGCGCTGGTACGCAAGAGCAAAGTGCAGAACGCGACGAACTGGTGCTCGAAGAACCCATCCGTTACGTGAACGAAGAGCGTGGCACCGAAATCGTGGCTCTCCCAAACGATGATTATCGTGTGACTGTGCTCGTAGACTACAACAACCCAGCGCTTGGAAGTCAGCACACTGGTCTATTCAACCTCGAAGAAGAATTCGTTACCGAGTTTGCACCAGCACGTACGTTCTGCTTTCTGCATGAAGTGGAAGTGTTATGGAAGCAGGGACTGATTCAGGGCGGTAATCTTGACAATGCCATTGTGATTGTTGACAAGGAGATGACGGATACTGCGTTGAAGGCAATGCTCAAGGAAATGGGCATCGAGGGGAATGCAGTGCTCGGGTCGAATGGCATACTAAACGATAATAAACTTCGCTATAAAAATGAACCTGCGCGTCACAAGCTGCTTGATATGCTTGGTGATCTCGCCCTGATTGGCACGCGCCTTCGAGCACAGGTACTAGCGGCACGTCCCGGCCATGCCGGCAACATCGAGTTTGCCCGCAAGGTGCGAAGGCTCTACGAAAAACAGCAAACCGTTAAAAAGTACCAGAAGAGTCCGGTCGAAGGAACGGTGTTCGACATCAATGCCATACTGAAGGTGATGCCACATCGGTATCCATTCTTGATGGTAGATAGAATAACGAGTTATGATCCGGACAAGGGACATATCGTTGGTATCAAGAACGTCACCTACAATGAGCCCCAGTTCATGGGTCACTTTCCCGATAGACCAATTTTTCCGGGTGTACTTATTCTCGAGGCGATGGCTCAAACCGGATGTATGCTGCTTGTAACCCGTGGTATCGACGCTTCGAAGAAACTTGTGTTCTTTGCAGGCATGAATAACGTCAAGTTTCGCAAGCCCGTTGTGCCAGGTGACACGTTGGTGATGGAAGTAACGATGACGCGCTTCCGATTCAACACGGCGCACCTTGTTGCTAAAGCATTTGTTGGTACTCAGATCGTAGCAGAGGGCGAACTGACCGCCGTTGTGGTTGACAGGGAGGCAGAATGAGCGTTGCGACGACTGTTCATCCCTCGTCTATCGTATCTCCAACCGCCATACTCGGGGACGGTGTACAGGTGGGGCCGTTTTGTGTGATTGGAGACGACGTAACAGTTGGGGCTGGTACAACCATCATGTCACACGTGCATATTGACAGAAGCACGATTATTGGCAGCGATGTTCGCATTCATCCCGGAGCAGTAATTGGTACTGCACCACAAGATCTTAAGTACGATGGTGAGCCTACGATTGCGAGCATCGGAGATCGCACTGTTGTTCGTGAGTGTGTTACGATTAATCGAGGCACTGCACACTCAGGATTAACCAGTGTTGGTAGTGACGTGTTGCTCATGGCCTACACGCATGTTGCGCATGACTGTCGTATTGGGAATAATGTGATTCTTGCCAATTCTGTGCAGCTTGGCGGACATGTGAATGTTGGCGATTGGGCCATCATCGGTGGTGTAACTGGTGTGCATCAGTTCACACAAATCGGTCCGCATAGTATGGTTGCCGCTTGTGTAATGATTTCAAAGGATGTTCCTCCGTTTACGCTCGTCGGACGTGAACCTGTGGGTGTGCAGAGCCTGAATACAATTGGTCTGAGACGTCGTGGTTTTTCTGCACAAAGTATCGATAGCCTAGATGAGTTCTACGAGACGTTGTATCGCAGCGGATACAATATCAGTGATGGCCTTCGAGCATACGAAGTGGCACATCCCACACCGACCCTGGAGGTGCAGGCGTGTATAGCATTTATTCGTTCGTCAAAACGCGGCGTCTACCTTTCCTCGCATGCCTAACGTTTGTTTTGGGCCAATGTGTTGTACTTGGCGCCACTGACACCCGGTTTCGAACTCCGACAGCAAGTGTATATGAGGCACGCATTGCTACGGTACTGCAGCCAGCACAAAGGAAATTGCGTCTGGACATCGGCGCCTCATTTGATCTGTTTGATGTTACTGTAGATTCTGCGCGACCTAGCTTGACGGTTGGTGCAGATTTTATGACGTTTACGCGGCTACGCTCAGAGCACAACTTCAAGTTCCCCGTGGAAACCATCGATTACTGGTTTGGCGTCAACGCATCATACGAACCAGTCGATCGATTCGCAATTCGCTTACGAGCAGCGCACATCTCTTCGCATCTCGTTGATGGTTCGGCTGACACATCGGCAACCTTCACGGCACAACGACCCTTTGTGTATAGCCGCGAATTTTTAGAGCTTCTAGGATCGCTTCGCGTCTTGCCTGAAGTTTTCGTCTATGCAGGTGGAACTCTGTTGATGGCGACACAACCAAGTCGTTCAAATTGCTTCATTCCTCAAGTCGGGTTAGACATAGAGCTACCACTAAAAAAAGATAAGATATTCCTGCATGCGGGTTATGACTGGAGAATGATTGGCATCAGCGACCGCTATGTAACTATACAAGCGGCTCAGATTGGTGTGTACGTCGACTTCGACAACCATGAGAGGGGTGTTCTGATTTCGGCGTATGGGTACAACGGACGCAGCATGCACGGCATGTACTTCGACCAAGCCGATTCTTACTTGGGCTTCGGTGTACAATTCAAATTTTGAATTGCGACTGTCAAGATTGTTTCGACTACCGGTACCACTACGGCATGACAACTAATCGATAGTGTTCAAGGCCCGTTGCAGTCTGCAGTACAAGCACGTACGAACCTGCAGCAACGTTGTCGAGGCGCACAGTTGATGACACTTTATCGGCTCGTGTTACCACTACGTCGTGCGTGATGCCTTGTACATTCACAAGAGTAGCACCAACTACTTCGGTGTCGATTCGGCGCACAACAACCTGCTCATTACTTCTTGCCGGGTTTGGATGCAGAGTGTAATTGTCATCCAACGCTAACACCTCGTCTATACCTGTTGTCGAGTTAACGGTGTCTCTGAACAAGAATTCGCGCGTAGTGATCGACGATACCGGTTTTCCGTTTGCAGTCACACGAGAAGTTGTAAAGGTTGCGATGAGCCAGGGAACATCAGAAGCGATGTGCATCCAGCGGTATGATTCGACATCTGTTGTTCGGATAACCAAACGAACCACGGGTTCGGTAAACCGCGCAGTGTCGGCAACGCGCGTAATCGTCCGCGTGCGTGTAACGCTGTCGACCTCACCATTCGGTAGACGAAGGCGCCCAAAACCGTCGTAGGTAAAGCTAACCGTCCCCGAACGTTGCTGCACCAAGGGTGCCGTTGGCGAGGTAATGATTGCATTGAAATCGTCGGTATGCTGTCCGCCATGTGTTAATTCGACTGGACGTGTGTCGTACGGATTAGCAGTTCCAGAAATAAGTGACGATGTAGGGGCCCATTCACCAAGAGAGCGAAACATTGTGCCCTCCGTTCGAAAGAACTCATAGCGCTGATCTCTCAGAACGGCAACTTCTGCCGTTGGGAATAGTGCTGCGGCCTGTGGTGGTGTTTCGGCTGGAGTTAGGTATTGAATACGGGTTGAATCGACCCCAACGCGACGTCGTAGTTGCGTAAAGTCCCAGAAAACATTACGTCCAGCGGCCCCAACCTTCACCCCAACAGTGTCCGCAATACCGAGCACAAAGCTCTTTGAGGGTGTTGGCAGCGTACGTCGGTCAAGTCGCGGTTGGGCAGCAGCAATAATGCTGCAACCGAAAAATAGAACGATGTAAAGCGGTGTTTTTATTCTTCCACCCATGTCTGCCTCATGCTTGGTTCGCAACAAACATCGCAAATGCTGGGGCAGGAATCATCTATACAGTTTCTTAGCTGTCGTCTCTCTCGGTTCTCTTACATTGTGGTATGTCATCAGACAAAAAGCCACCAACGGAGCGCAGTCCAGCCAAGCGGGTAGAGCTTCTGCTGCAGGCGTGCCGTGATATTCAGTACCGGCAGCCGGACGAAGCGATAGAGTTTGCTCGGCAGGCACAGCGTGTTGCAAAGGCTGCAGGACTTCGCGAGCGCGAGATTCATGCAATGCGTATGGTAGGGCTCTGCCTCTACGCAAAGCACGATTTTGCCGCCGCCAATGCGGTTTTTGTACGTACGCTGCCACTTTATCGCAAACTCGGTGACGCCTCTGGTACATCACGAGCTCTTCAAAACATGGGGCTCGCACTAAAGGGGCTTGGCAGATATGTCGAGGCACTTGCTGCGTTTCGTCAGGCCGAAACAATTCTGCGAAAACAAAACGACGAAGCAATTCTCACGCAGGTACTTCTCAACATTGGTTCGACCTATGCCGTGCTCGATCAGAATTCGGATTCGTTGAAGGCATATGTCGAAAGTCTTACGATTGCCGATCGACGCGACGACCATCTTATGCGGGCTATGGCAATTGGCAATATCGCAGAGGTCTATGTAAACATTGGCGACGACGAAAAGGCTATCGAGTGGTCGCGACGCAGCCTTGAATTGCACCGTGTAAATAGAGACATGATGGGCGTCGGACTTACGCTGTGCAACCTTGGACGTGTCTTCCGTGCAATGGGACAACTCGATACTGCTCTTGCCTACTATACAGAATCGTTGGCTGTACTTTCGGAATTGCATGATCGCGACGGTAAGGCACGGTCGTTGCTTTATCTAAGTCAACTATACTTCGACAGACGAGCATACGTTCAGGCTACAGAATTTGCTCGAGAGGCAATGGAAATCTTCATTGCATTGCAGGACATCGATCGCGAGGTTGATTGTCTTATCACACTTGCTGATGCGGCATCGAAGCGTAAACGAGGAGCAGAAGCACATGCCTTAATGAAGACTGCGGTAGTCCGCGCAAAGCAGTCCGACAATTACTCTTTGCATATCAACATCGAACGTGTGCTTGCCGAGATTGCCATACAAGCCAAACAACAGGCAGCAGCAATTCGACACCTTAAGGCTGCAATTGCCCTTGCTGAAAAGCATGAAGTTTTTCGTGCAGCTTCTGTGGCGCATCACCTTCTGGCTTCGGTGTACGAAGAGGCAGGGGCCTTAGACAAGGCGTTGAAGCACAGTCGCTCGTCCCAACAACTGCACCTGCGCTCGGAAGACCGTGTACATGCACGACACAGTCAAGCACTTCAGTTACGGCTCGATGTCGAACGCGTTGAACGTGAGCATACCGTCGTTCGACTTCAGAATGAACGTCTGCAATACGAACTCGAAGCACGCACGCGCGAACTCAACATTTCTGCTGTGTCTGTTGCGCAGAAGAACGATTTGATATCGTTTATTGAATCTGATATCCAACGGACCCTTAAAGCAGCCCCTTCGCAGCGTCCTACATTACTTCAGGAAGTGCTTCGCCGACTCGACATGTATAGAAGAACGGGAGAAGACTGGAAGAAGCTCGTCGAACAGCTTAAGGACGTACACGACGGATTTTTGAAGGCACTGACAGAAAAATGTCCATCGCTAACTGCGACCGAACTAAAAATTGCCAGCCTCCTCAAGCTCAATCTTTCATCGAAGGAGATTGCAAACATTCTTACGATGGGTTCGCAGAGTGTTGATATTATTCGGTACAGAATCCGCAAGAAACTAGGGCTTGCGGCCTCTGAAAGCCTCTCTACCCACCTACAGAAAATAGCGTAGGGTCTCAGGACCGACCCGTCGTATTTTTGTGGGACATATATGTTCACCCCGATCCAGATAGAAACACATGGGCATTGCCTGCGGCATCGTCGGCCTTCCAAACGTCGGCAAATCAACACTCTTTAACGCACTCACCTCGAACGAAGCTGACGCCTCGAATTACCCGTTCTGCACAATCGACCCAAATGTTGGCGTTGTAAATGTGCCAGATCTTCGTCTTAAAAAACTAAGCGTTGCGTACCAGACAGATCGAGAGGTACCAGCAACGGTAGAGTTCGTCGATATTGCAGGTCTCGTGAAAGGGGCCGCCTCTGGCGAGGGGCTTGGCAATCAGTTCCTGATGAACATTCGGTCGTGTGATGCTGTTGCGCATGTCGTGCGGTGTTTCGCCGACGACAACGTTGTGCACGTACATGGTGGTGTAAACCCCATTCATGATATCGATATCATCGATACCGAGCTCATCCTAAAAGATGTCGAGACTGTAGACAAGCGCATTGATTCGGTGCAGAAAAAGGCGCGCTCGAATGACAAGGATGCCAAGGAAGAGCACGAGTTGCTGTCGGCTTTGCGTGCGCATCTCGACAGCGGCAAGTCGGCACGAGGATTTTATCGTGATGAAAAAGTTGCGCCGCTCATTCGTCAGCTCCAGCTTCTTACAGACAAACCCGTGATGTACATAGCCAACACCGACGAGGACGGCATGGCTTCGGGCAACGTGCACCTCGATGCAGTCCGTAAACGCGCGCAAGAAGAAGGCGCACTTGTTGTGCCTATTTGCGCCAAGATTGAATCGGAGATTGCGTTGCTCGATGAAGCCGATCGCGAAACATTTCTGACGGACATGGGGATGAGTGAACCTGGACTAAACCGCGTAATTCGTGAGGCGTATGCGCTGCTCGGACTCCTTACGTACTTTACGGCAGGAAAGAAGGAGACGCGTGCATGGACGGTACGCAAAGGCAGTACAGGTCCGCAAGCGGCAGCAGAAATTCACACAGACTTCGAGAAGGGCTTCATCCGCGCAGAAGTAATGGCGTACCCAGACTGGGATCGCCTTGGCAGCGAGCAGGCAGTGAAGGATGCGGGTATGTACCGCGTCGAAGGCAAGGAGTATATCGTCAAGGATGGCGATATCATGTACTTCAGAGTAAGCTCTTAAGGATTACCGTGGCAATTCTAGGTTCATCGGCAGCAGTTACAGTGGCTTCAGACGATGTCGAAGCTGCCTTGGATAAATGGGAAGAATGTGGCTTTGTAGACTGCGAAGGTCCAGACGGCGTAGTCTCCGACGGCCAAATCATGGTCCGTGTTACAGAAGAGGCAGCCCCCTCGGTGCGCCTTACCTATACAACGGGGTCGGTTGAGCGTGTGGCACAAAAGCTGCGCGACAAAGGTGTGCCATACGAGGCCAATGCCAGCGGAACTGCGCTTACAGTTCCGATGCCGGGTGGCATCATAGCTGAGGTGCTCGACCACCATTTGTTAGACCTGCCGCGAATTTCTCATGAAGGCAATGGCGAGCTGGGGTATCTTGAGGCATTGGCAATTCATGTCGATGACATTCAGGTTGCGCGAGCGTGGGGCGAGAAGGCTGGTTTCTTCATCATCGAAGAGTTCGGCGACCCAGAGCCGCAGTGTGATATGACAGACGGATTGATTCGCGTATCGTGGCGAGCATCGGCACTTGCGAATCCTACACTAGTGTATGAAGGTGATATTGCCGAAGGATTTCGACGTCTTGCTATTTCACCATCGCTCGACATAGTTGTCGTCCCCGATCTATAAGGAACTCTCATGCTTGTTTTATTCGACTTGGACGGCACGCTCATCGACTCGCGTCGAGGCATTGAACATTCGCTACGCATGACCCTCGAGCAATCGGGTGTAAGCGTTGAAGAAGATCACGACTTTACGCCCGTGATTGGCACGTCGCTCTGGACGATATTCGAACAATACCTGAACACCGACGACCAAACGGTGCTCGACGGAGCAGTTGCGCGTTATAGGCACATCTATCGCGACGGACCAATGTTCGAGTACGATATCTACGAGGGCATCCCTGACATGCTTACTGCATTACGTCATGCTGGCCATCGTGTCGTAATTGCAACAGCAAAGGCGCACGAGTACGCACGCGAAGTAATCGCCTCGTCGACAATTGCATCGCAGATCAACCATGTGTATGGCTCTGAACTCGACGGACGTAATGTCGAGAAACGCGATTTGCTAAAACACATCCTCGATCAAGAGGGTGCATCGGCCGAGGACATGATTATGGTGGGTGACCGCCATCATGACGTTGACGGCGCTTCGCACAACGGTTTGCGGTCTATTGGTGTGTTGTACGGATATGGTACTGCCGATGAACTCTCTGAAGCAACGTTGTGTGTTAACCATCCACGTGAAATCGCGTCAACGATTAATGCTGGTTTCTAATGCGACTACTTCTATTGCATGGTGCACTTGGAAGTCATCACCAACTGATGCCACTTCGTGATTGCTTACGCGACGAGCTACCTCGCAATAATGTAGACATACTTGAATTTGTTGGCCACGGAAGTACGGCAGATGTAGAAGCCGGCTGGACAATAGAGTTGTACTCTCAACAACTCGAACGTTATCTGCGTGAACACGAGCCCCACGCAATCTTTGGATATTCGATGGGCGGTTATGTGGCATTGCACCTTGCGTTAAATGGTGGCCATGCATTGTGTCCGCGCATCATTACGCTCGGTACCAAGCTCGTCTGGACCCCACAGGGCGCCGCCACAGAGGTTGCTCGCATGCAGCCCGACGTCGTAGCAACGAAGGTCCCAGCGTTTGCTGCAGATCTGCAGCGTAGGCATGGTGACGCACACTGGCGCACGATGCTCACGAAAACCTCTGCGATGATGCAGACCCTTGCGGCGCAGCCCCTGCTCACACCATCGTCGATGAGCACCATGCAGTCGTCTGTTCGTTACATGGTGGGCGATTGCGATTCGATGGTGAGCATAGACGAGACCGTTGAATTTTATCGCGCCACACCTCGTGCAGAGCTTGCGGTGTTGCCCGCAACAAAACATCCGATTGAACGCGTGGATGTAGACACGCTAGTACATCACATCCGACAATTTATTTACGACAACCCTGCGTGAACGTGCAGAGTTCTTCGACGACAGCGCTGCGTGAGCGTGCAGAGCTCGTAAAGCAGGCCGCGCTAAACATCGGCTTTGATGCAGTAGGCATAACACGCGCCGTTCCTCTCGACGAAGAGTACGCACACTACAACACGTGGCTGGCAAGGGGCTATCAGGGGTCTATGGGCTACCTGGACGAGCGTCCGTCGCGCCATGACGTCCGTCACATCCTTCCTTCGGCGCAGAGTGTAATTGTCGTAGCTCGCAACTACAACACCTTGCACAAACATCCAGATGTTGACGGAAAAATTTCGCGCTATGCATGGGGCGATGATTACCACGATGTACTGCCGCCGATGCTTGATAAACTATGCGAACAAATCAAGAGCATTGTACCCAGTAGCGAAACCAGGCGATACACCGATACAGGTCCGGTGATGGAGAAAGCCTGGGCTGCGCGTGCCGGTCTTGCATGGCAGGGTAAACACTCGAATGTTTTGCGACGTGATATAGGATCGTGGTTTTTTCTTGGCCTTGTAGTTACAAGTGCCGAGCTGGAAGCTGGTGAGCCGGCCATTGACTACTGCGGAACCTGCACTGCGTGTATGCAGGCATGTCCGACACAAGCCATTGTCGAACCATACGTCGTAGACGGCTCGAAATGTTTATCGTATTGGACAATTGAAGCAAAGCCGGATGTTGAAATACCCAGAGTCATTGCAGAAAACATGGACGGATGGGCTTTTGGTTGTGATGTCTGCCAGGATGTATGCCCTTGGAATCGGTTTAGTAAGCCGTCTGAGGAGGCGCGATTCGAACCCCGACAGAATCAGACATTCCTTCCAGTAGACAGCATCGTAAGTTTGCAACCGGACGAATTCACCGAGAGATTTCGGAAAAGTCCCATAAAGCGGACTAAACTCGCAGGACTACAGCGCAACGCACGCGCGTTGCTATCGAAAAAGAGGAAAGACGACGATGCCCACCACCAACCACGCTAACGTTATCATCATCGGATCTGGTCCAGCAGGTTTTACTGCAGCTCTGTACGCAAGCCGTGCAAGCCTAAGCGTACTGCTGTTTGAGGGCATGCAACCTGGTGGACAGCTTACGATAACAACGGATGTAGAAAACTACCCGGGTTTCGAGCATGGCATTATGGGTCCGGAACTCATGGACGTCATGCGCAAGCAAGTGCAACGTTTTGGTGCCGTATCAAAATTCGAAATGATAGCGCGCATCGACGCAAGTAAACGTCCGTTCAAAGTGTGGAACGAAAGCAACGTCGAATACACTGCAGATGCATTGATCATTGCTACAGGTGCACAGGCGAAGCTGCTTGGCGCACCAGGTGAGAACGAGTACATGGGATTTGGTGTGAGTGCATGTGCAACATGTGATGGGTTTTTCTTTAAGGGACAGAAGGTGTTTGTGATTGGTGGTGGCGATACGGCAATGGAAGAAGCCATCTACCTTACACGTTTTGCAGAACACGTCACTCTCATTCATAGACGAGAAGAGTTCCGCGCATCTAAAATTATGGTCGATCGTGCGCGCGCCAATCCAAAGATTACTTTTCAATTGAACACCATTGTCGAAGAGTTTGTAGGTGTTACCGAAGGTCAAGCACGTAAGCTTACACACTTGCGCTTAAAGCATGCTACCGATGGCTCTGTGGCAACCGTAGAGGCTGGTGGAGCCTTTGTTGCAATAGGTCATCAACCGAACACAGGCATCGTAAAAGGGTTGTTAGACATGGACGAGACGGGCTATATCATTACGAAGGGTAAGTCGTCGCGCACAAACATCGAAGGTGTATTCGCATGTGGCGATGCACAGGATAGCATCTATCGGCAGGCCGTAACTGCTGCCGGTTCTGGTTGTATGGCTGCAATAGATGCAGAGCGTTGGCTCGAATCGTTGCAACACGCCGAAAAGCACGTAGAGACCTAGTAACGATATACTAACATTAGTTACAACATAAAAATTAATCGGCTGTTGCCTTCACCTTGAAACGCTTTCGGGCGTCGACTGCTGCTCGTTGAGCCTCGTTAGCGCTCGCATATCCCCACAAACGAATTCTATAAGAAGGTCCATCGGACCCAACGAACGGGTCGAAATAAGCCTTGAAGCCACGCTCTTCCCATTTATCGACGGCCTTGCTCGCCTGTTCCTCTGAGGTAACGTCACCGACACTTACCGTGTAAGGCATTTCGTTGCCAACAAGCCAACGCATTTCAACGCGGTTGTTTAATGCGCGCTGGGCCTCTGACTGTTGGAAGTAGAACATCGGACGCGAAGAGCCCTCTGAACGCACGCGGATGCGGCTTGCAGGTATTCCGTACGCAACCAATAAATCGGACACAGCCTGAGCTCGGCGAAGGGATTTCGTAGCTGCTTCTTTTCCAGGACCTGGGGAAGCATGTCCAATGAGCTCGATGTTTACAGACGAATCTGAGAGCATGAGTTCTGATAGCGTAGCAAGTGTGCCATACGACCGACGCAAGGATGCGTCTTCGTCGTCCGGGAATGTTGCCACGACAATCGATGGTATCCGGTATGCGCGATCTTGTAGCGGTACTAGTAAAGAATCTGAGAGCTGGCGATCTGCTGCTGCAAAACCTGCATGTACCCAAACATCTGAGCATGAGTTTTCAGATGGGGTAGCAATTGCAAGGTCATGATAGCGATGCATGCTCTTTACAATGTCGCGTACAATCGTTCCAACTTCTGAGACTTGCGATGCATCGATGGTCATAAGGCGTCCACCCGTTGCATGAGCGATGTACCTGTATACGTAGCCCTGTGCATTCGAACCAATGCGTACGATGTGTATTTGAACTCCTGCCAGCCGCGCTCGACGAACGATATCGGCTGGTGTGTGAACGACAGAAGCATTGTCATCCGAGGATGTAAATAGAATAATGCTCCGAAGTGGTGAGCTCTGTGTACCAACAGCACTAAGCGCACTAGACAACGCACTGTACACAGCGCCGAGTCCGTCGGGATTCTCGATTCCTGTATTCAATGCCTCTGCGGCAAGTGCAGGAGTCGACAGGGGAGCGACAATATTCGAGCCTTCGTCGAATAACATCACGCCAACAGAATCCTTGTCGGCCATGCGGCTTAGCATGGTCGACAGCGCCGTAACCGCGGTACGCGGATAGCCCCCTTCAATGAGAGCGTTGTTTACGACCACCATGGCAATGCCGGGCAAATCGTCTACGACGCGTTCCGACACTCGAACCGAGGCTGTGTTTGCAGTTGCGTTTTCGGCACGGCACCGGGTGGTTACAGACCACGATCCGACACCTTCGAGCAAACGCACCATTGCGTCGTTGCTGTCAAGAAGAAGAACCCTCAGATGCAATGAATCGGGGGTCCGGGTTACACCGACGATGCGCATACTTACGGGTGTCGAACCCGGTCCGGTAGCAACATCATCTTGAGCAAACATTGCGCTTGTAATGAACGCGCAGAGTAAGAGTCGAAGTAATAGTCGAACGATCAAGCTGTGTCCTCTACATGAAAAATGTGAAAGTCTCGCCTCGCCACACCCATCACCCTTACGGGTCTTTATGGAAACTTGATACTACGAGTCTTCAGAGATGTGTAATTTTGGGGTTCGGATGCCGTCATTGGCACGCCTCACCAGATCGACTACATGGACCCCCTACTCAGACTCATATTGATTGTTATCCAAAGCTACCTTATCGGAGCCATTCCGACTGCTTTGATCATTAGTCGTCGATTCTTCAATATCGACATCCGCGAAAAAGGTAGCGGAAATATGGGTAGTACCAACGTATTTCGTGTCCTTGGGTGGAAATGGGGTGTTCTTGTCCAAGCTGCAGACATTCTAAAGGGTGTTCTGGCCGTGGCGCTTGTGGCGGTGTTGTTTGACACACAGATGCCGTTTCAGAACCGGACACCGTTCGAGGACGCAACGGTTGTACGCATCATTGCAGGCTTGGCGGCAGTTGTAGGCCACATCTGGTCGGTGTTTGCCGGCATGCGAGGTGGCAAGGGCATTAATACCTCTCTAGGTGTGCTCATCGCTGTTGCTCCTGTCGAAGTTGCCATAGCTCTTGGCATCTTCCTTGTATTGTTTCTCGCATCTGGTTACGTATCGCTGGGGAGCATCATTGCTGCTGCTTCGGTACCTGGTACGATGGCCTTTCGACACAATATTCTTGGCGTCGAGATACAAGGATACCACACACTCATCTACTTCTGCATTGCGTTGGCTGTTCTCGTGATCTATGCGCACCGAGCAAATCTCCGGCGGTTACTGTTGGGAACAGAAAGTCGATTTAAAAAACCATCGTTTCTTACCCGATCTCGAAAATAACACATGCGAATCACGGTTCTTGGAGCTGGCGCGTGGGGTACGGCACTTGCCGCAATCGCCGCGGAGAATAGGCATGATGTGACGTTATGGGGGCGCGAACCTCATGTCGTAGATGAGATAAACAGCGATCATCGAAACACGCTCTTCCTTCCGAACGCAACCTTGCCAGCAGCGGTTCATGCAACAACGGTACTCGAAGACACCATTGGCAGTGATCTCGTTGTTATTGCTGTACCAACGCAGCACATACGCAGTACTCTAAGCACTTCTGATGTACTGCGCGGAGCGCACGTAGTAAGCGTAGCAAAAGGTATCGAAGTCGGCACACATCTTCGAGTCTCTCAGATTCTGGAAAGCCTTCGCGCCGGCAACACATCGTTCGGTGTTCTATCGGGTCCGAGTCACGCCGAAGAAGTCATCGCCCGAATGCCAACAACCGTCGTCGCTGCTTCTACACTTGCTGATGTTGCATTGCTTGCCCAGCATGTATTCTCGACCGACGTATTCCGCGTCTACACGTCCGATGATGTTACGGGCGTAGAGGTGTGTGGTGCATTAAAAAATGTCATTGCAATCGCTGCGGGTATTGTGGACGGACTCGGCATGGGTGACAATACGAAGGCTGCGCTAATTACGCGCGGACTCGCCGAGATATCACGATTGGGTGTTGCACTGGGTGCGCAACAACAGACATTCTATGGCCTTGCGGGACTTGGCGATTTAATCGTGACATGTGCATCGCGGCACAGTCGCAACAGATTCGTCGGCGACGAGATTGGCAAGGGAAGAACGCTTCAGGATATTCTCATGCACATGACGGCAGTGGCTGAAGGTGTGCCCACAACACGTGCTGCTCTCGAGCTTGCTTCAACGCTCGGAGTCGAGTTGCCCATCACAGAAAAAGTAGCTGCCATTCTCTTCGATGGCGAAGAGCCACGTTCAGCAATTCGTAATCTCATGCTCAGGCCTGTCAAGGCCGAGTAGTATCGGTTGTGCCCTCAGGAAAGACCTGCTGCTCGCCATACGCTCGGTCTACGTCGCTTCTATTCTGACTCATCTTGCGTTTCCCTTGCACGTCGGTGATGTGCACATCCATCATCACGATGCCATTGATAAGGGGCTCTACAAGGGGGCCTTCTAGGTGCTTCCACAACCCTGCGCTGCCATGCTGCTCAACGAGCAGTCGGAGGCGGGCGCGTACATCGTCTGGCTCTGAAATAACTCGTACGATGCCATACAAGTGCACTGCGATGTAATTCCACGTTGGTACATCAAGCTCTTCGTAGCCGCGTGGATCGATGTAGGCATGTGGACCCATGAATACGAGCAACACTTCTGTCTTATCTATTCCTTGCCATTGTTTGTTCGGTCGCGCAATGTGTAGTGTACATGTTAATTCACCTGCATTGTCGCGGACAATAACAGGTATGTGTGTAACAACCGGACGTAACTCTGTAGCGTCGGTCGTTACAAACATTGCAAAAGGATGTGCCTTGCAGAATGCAACGATGGCTTCGCGATCGGTCCAGTCGTTATGTCGCGGACGATACATTCCCACCTGCCAGATTTTGTATACGCAGTTCGGCACTTGTAAGATAATCGCGACATGTATTCGCAAGCGTTATGCCTTCTTCGTAAAGGCGCAGTTGTTCTTCGAGTGGCAGATCGCCAGCATCGAGGAGCGATGCAATCTCTTGCAGTCGCCGCAACTGATCCTCGAGCGTTTGTACTGCTGATTCTTTGCTTTTACTCATTGAGATTAGCCCTAGTGTCTTCGCGTGTGTTTACTGTTACCGTTGCAATTTCATTGTGACGTCGTACCTGTACACTCTCGCCCTGTATGAGTTTGTCGGTGGTGCTTAGAATGTGACCATTGCGTTCGACAATTGCATACCCACGGCGCAACGGAGCCAGTGGATGTAGTGTGGCGCATAGGGCAGCAACGTGTTCGACCTGACGCCGAAGCATAGCAACATGCTGGACTGCACCGCGAGCCATGCGTGACGTTAGTTCGTCTACACGCTGTGCTCGTAAGTGTACACGCTCTGTCAAACGACGTGCAGTTGTACCATCTCTAAACTCGGTTACAATCTCCTGCACACGTGCAACACGCGTCGACATACGCTGCAACATCAGTGCTTCGTGGTGGGCAATGGTCTGTAGCAAACTCTCTGTTGTGAAAGGCGTTACCATTTCTGCGGCCGCGGTTGGCGTAGCAGCACGCCTGTCGGCAACGCCGTCGGCTATTGTCCAATCGGTCTCGTGTCCGACCGCCGACACAACGGGGATGTCCGACATTACAATTGCTTCGGCAACGATCTCTGTGTTAAACGACCACAGATCTTCAATCGAGCCCCCTCCGCGCCCTACAATCAATACATCAGCACCAACACGATTTACTTCGGCAATGGCCTTTGCAATGTCTTCGGCCGAGCCGTCGCCTTGCACGAGTGCCGGACGAAACACAATCTCGACTACGGGGAGGCGGCGACGTATTGTGGAAATGATGTCATGAAGTGCCGCACCCGTTGGTGATGTAATTACTCCGATGCGCATGGGAAGGGTCGGTAAGGGTCTTTTGCGTGCTTCATCGAACCAGCCTAGTGCGAGCAGTTTTTTCTTCAGTTGCTCGAGTGCAACGTGCAGATCACCGAGTCCGAACGGACGCATTGTTGTGCAGTCGATCTGGTAGCGTCCTTGCGGCGGATAGACACTAAGGCGTCCGAAAATCAGCACTCGCATCCCGTCTTCTGGAATGAAGTTGATGTTCCGGCTCTTCCACATCACACATTGGATAGAGGCGTCCTCATCCTTTAACGTAAAGTAGCGGTGTCCCGATGAATGATGTTTGTAGTTCGTGATTTCGCCCTCGACAACCACATCGCCTATGCCTTCTTCGAGCAGCAGGCGGATTGCCTTGGTCAGGTCACTTACACTGACGGCCTCTTCCATGCCTCAATATACTGGCGTACATCGTAGCTTCGGGTATGATAGGACTTGGTTATGACGTTCACCGCCTGGCAGAAGGCGAGTCTCTGGTACTCGGAGGTGTGAGGATTCCATCCGAAACAGGCACGGTTGCTCACAGCGATGGCGACGTAATTCTTCATGCACTTGTCGATGCGTTGCTGGGGGCTCTGGCCTTAGGTGACATCGGCGAGCATTTCCCCGATACAGATCCGCAGTGGAAGGGTTCGGCCAGTTCGGTTTTTGTCGAGCATGCTGTAAAACTTGTGCGCGAGCAGGGATTTCGCATCATAAACATCGATATAACGCTCGTTCTTCAGTCTCCAAAAATTCTACCATTCAAGTTGCAAATGCGTGAAGCAGTTGCAGCGATGACAGATATGCCCCTTAATCGAGTCAGCATCAAGGCAACCACATCAGAGAACATCGGATTTGCTGGTCGTGGTGAAGGCGTGCAGGCATGGTGCATTTGTGAGATTCAGCCCCGATGAAACTAACGTTGGTTGCTGTGTTGTGCATTGCGTTTCAATTCGCGCATGCGCATAAGAGCGACCCTTATGCTCTTGTGAGGCAGCGAGTCTTTACGGCCTTTGTTGTACCAATGCCCGGCGAGGACAACCGCTTTCTTAAGCTTACACCGCGTCCGGTATGGTCGGTTGCTACACCTGCGATAAGCTTCATAACGCGTCGTGGTCTGGTTCTCGATTCGGCGCTTGTTGGAGCAGACGTTCGAGCTGCAGTGCCTTGGCAGAAAGGAATCCTGGCTGTACAGTGTGATGGCCGCGTGACGAATGTTTTGTTTTTAGATAAAGCATTGAACGTTTTTGTAATAGTTCCACTCGATGTCGATGTAAGTCAGCGATTTGACACCGAAATCCGAATTCTTGCGCAGACCACTACGCCGTATGCACTTGTTAGCGTTGGTGACAGGTTGTATGTCGCATCGATTGCAGGTGGTGGAAGTGTGGAGCGCGACAGTAGCGTTCTGCTGACGTGTAGACTTCTCGAAGACCGCGTTCGAGGTGCAGCATTATTCGACGCAGTGGGTCCGTATAGAGCTGCCTTCGTCTCCGACGTTGGCAATGTGGCTTATCTAACGGTACTCGATTCTGTTCTGGAACGCCGCATTACACCTTCTGTACCAATGGCGTCTGTTGCACGCATCGACGTTAATGCCTCGAAGATTGTCGTGCGGACACCGATAGACGAAGCACGTGGTACGCAGGTAACCGTAGTCGATCCTGTAACAACACAATCCAGTTACATAACCCTTAACGTTCCCGCGGCATTGGTGGCAACTGTTCCGACGGACGAAGGAATTCGTCTAGCTGTCGTTGCAATGCGTGAGGGCCGATATGAGCTGGCCATAACGCCTCTTGGCGGGGCAGAGCAGATTCCTGTTGGAGAAGTACTACCCGGCGAATTTGGGCAACCTCGTGTTGTACTCGTTAGTGGAGACACGATATACATACTCTTCAGTGGTGGAATCGTAAGTGCACTATCGTCAGGCGAGATCCTTTCTCGCGATGCGATTTCGGTAAACGTCGATGCACATACTGCAGCGGTATCGACGCAACCCGATGGCGTGTTGTTTACAAGTGCAAGGGGCTCCCTTCTGCTAAGCCGAACGACGCATCAATTGTGGATGGTTCGGCGGTTTCTTGATACTGCGTTGCGGTACATCCTGCCGCTGTTTCTTCTGATATGCCTTGGTGTTCTGTATGTGCTTTATCGACGACAGAGGCGAACGATCGATGCAATGATCGACCTGCCAGGTGCTGGTGTTGTGTTTATGCTCGATGCGAACGGCCGACTTCTACGTACAAATGAGCGTGGGGCTAAACTTCTTCGAATCACAAAGAATGTACCTATGCGTAGGCTGTATCGTTCGTACATGGTGCATGACGACATAGCCGACCTTCTTGAATTCCTAACACACGTTACAATTGCGCGCACCTCGTTATCAGAAAAGGTTACGGTTGTCGAAAAGGGTGAACATCGCGAACTGGTATGCAACAGTGTGCCTTTGCATGGCTTGATGGGTCGATATACCGGTACGATCATTACAGGTGTTGACATCACAGAGGCGTTGGAACGTCGTCGATTGGTGAATTGGGCGCAGCTTGCACACGACATGCAAACCAATCTGTCGACAATTCGACTGAACGCCGAGCAGCTTCAATCAAGTCCGGTCGAGCCCGATGCCGAGCGCCGCCGCCGCATCCTTTTTCAAGTTGGTGTACTTATCCAGCGAGTGCGCGACCTGGTGAGTGTAGGACGTTCCGAAAATCTCGAGAGAGGATTGGTGCATAGTGCGGAACTGTGCACAGAAATCCGACATGAATTCGATCCCGGCATGTTTCCGCATGTCACATTTTCGATGAAGCTGCGTGGTACGATGATGAATGTAGACAGGCTTAAGCTGTCGCGTGCTATCAGAAATGCAGTCGAGAATGGAATCAAGGCATTGCGTGGTCAGCCTGGACAGGTAGAGATTGCAACGTGGTTCGATCGCACGTATGTATATGTGCGTGTAAGCGATACTGGTGCTGGCATGGATGCACATACGCTTGCAAACATGATGCGCCCGTACTTCACAACATCCAAAGACGGCTCTGGCACTGGTATTGGAACGATGATTATGCAGCATGTGGTGCATCTACACAACGGATCGCTTCGCGTAAGCAGTCAGCTTGGGGCGGGCACGCAGGTCGTGTTTCGAATTCCGCACGGCATGGAAGGTCCGCGTCTAAGAAATGCTCGATATGCTGTCGAAGAAGACCAATGAGTAACCCACCAGACAGGCAGGCTCTTATTGGTAAGCGTATTGCTGTCCTTGACTATGGTGATGCTCGTATCGGTGTGGCAGTTTGTGACGAAATGCATATTGTGGTGTCTACGCGACCGGCGATCGAGAATAGGCAGGACACGGTTTGGGATGAACTCGAGAAACGTCTGCACGATGACCGCGTCGATGTCGTCATGGTGGGCGTTCCGTGGTTGGAAGATGGTCGCATCACACCGATCATTGAACGTATTGGTGTGTTTGTAGAGGAATTCAAGAAACGCATTCCGATTTCTGTATATGAAATCGACGAATCATTCAGCACCAAGCGTGCGTTCGAAGTGATGCGTTCGTCGGGAATGCGTAAGCAACAACGGCATGCAAAAGGCAAGAAGGATGAAGTTGCAGCAGCAGTACTGCTGCGAGACTTTCTCGAAGGTACACTATGAAAAATCGACAATTGCTCAACGACACAACTATGATTAGATCGACAATTGTTCATGCGGTGTGTTTATTAGCAGTTGCTGCAACGAGTGCATTCGGTCAGGGACGTGGAGTGCAGGACCGTATGATGTTCCTTGACTACGGCGATCGGTTTCATGCAGAAGCAGTAGCTATACCCACAGAGCGTGGCGACTCGGCTCGCATCATTGTGATGTTTCGCTTGGCGAACGACTTCCTGACGTTCGTACGTAATGATGATCGCTTTGACATTGGTGGAAATTTCAAAGCAGAGATGAGTGTAAGCATCGAGGTCCGCGACTCGCTTGGTGTAATCAGACAGCGTGTGCCTTGGAAGGATACCGCCTACACCAACACGTTTGAAGAGACAAATAGCAAGACGGACTTTCACTATGGATGGTCATCCGTTGGTGTTGGACCTGGTACATACGTCGTTTCCGTTGAGCTTCTTGCAAAAAAAGAGAGTCAACAGCGTAAGCTCAAGCTTCCCGCGTTGTCATTCAATCCGTTATCGACAAACAGCCAGATCACGCAACCAATCTTCGGACTACCCCTTGCCAAATCTGGCGGCACAACAGTACAACCCTTCATATTCGGTGGCAACGTATCGTTCGGTGCAATAGATGCAGTGGCACTTCTACTCGTTTCGGATTCCACTGAACGATCGTATGACTATATCATACGGCAGTTGCCATACGATGCACGGGACATTCGGTGGTGGGCTGTGTCGGAAATCCAGGGTCGGTTAAAGTCACGTCCCAAGCAGGCGATTGAGTTGTCACCAAGCTCAACGAACGACACACCGCTTCTTGAAATCGATGAGAGGAGTGGAACCGGCAGCGTGGCAATTATTGAAGTGCCCATACCTGTGACAGGGCTTGTTCCTGGACGTTATGAGATGGTGCTTGTGCGTGTTGGAGGATCGGACACAATGAAGATCGCGTTTCAGATTCTATGGGAGACGATGCCGTTGTCGTTGCGGACAATCAACTATGGTGTCGACATCCTTCGCTATGTAGCCACGGCAGACGTGCATGATGCCATCGACGGTGGTTCGGATGCCGAACGACGGGAAAAATTAATGGCGTATTGGCGTCAGCAGGACCCTACTCCGAATACAACATACAATGAGCGGATGGCAGAGTATTACAGAAGGGTCGACCAGGCTTTCTTCATCTATAGCACATTAGCTGAGCCGGACGGTGCACATGCAGATCGTGGAAAAATTTACATATTCTACGGACCGCCATCGAATGTCGCTAAGAAGTTGGCGCCCAACAACAAGCCTGTCGAAGTTTGGACGTATTCGAATTCTGTGAACAAGACATTTTCGTTCGAGGTCGACGACAAGGGCCAATACAAACTCAAGCGCATGAATGTGTTGAAATAGCTACTTGCTTACGATACTTTGAAATAGATGCACATCGGGATGCTATTTAGGTTCCCACGCCTCGCCTTCACACGGTGGTAGATCGCTTGTTACGTGTTCGTCGAGTATCATGCACAACTGATTTGTAGGATTAAAGTGTCTGCACGATCCGCATAATGTTCCTTCTGTAATCTTCTCGACTGACTCGTTAAATCGCCGGTATTGCACCCAGGCAGGGTAGGCTCCAATGCCCCAAAGAGAAAAAAGCGCAATAGTCCACCACCAACTCGTCGAACCGTAACGCTCGTTAAAAACCATTAACAGAACTGCTATAATGGCAACGCGCAACAACGCTGCGCCGATAATCGAGCCGGTTGTGTAATACGGATGTTCTGCGCCCTCTGGCTCGCGCATCCGAAGCAAGAAGAGATCGCGTATCTGTTCTATCGCTGAAGCTTTTTGCACATCACTCTCCTTTTGAATACGACCGACCTTTCCAACGAAGTCCTTGCTTCGAATACGACCATCGTATCGAGTTCATGCCAATGAACACGGCATATGTGGCCGTGATTGGCTGCAGGAACACATGCCATAGCGGCATTCGAAATTTCAACGCAATCATTAGTCGAATACAAGCTGCTGCGCTGAGCTGTATAACGGTCAGTGCGTACCAGCCTTCTAACCAGAAGAAGACGGGGACGATGTATGCCGTAACTACGTGCATCATAAAAAACGCGGTAGAAAGAAGATTGTAGTTCGTTGCTGGAAAAAAGTTTTTTGAAAATCCGTCGATTACGTCACGTGCATTCTCGTACATCCGACACGATACTAAATGTGTGGCATCGATCATGATCATTCGCAAGCCAGCTCGTTTTGCATTCTTGGCAAGAAACAGATCTTCGACCATGGAATCGTGCACCCCAACATGACCTCCAGCCTTTTCGTAACCTGCACGAGTAAAACACATGAACTGTCCGTTCGCTGCGGCAGCAGGATTTCTACCCTTGTTCTTACCCAATCCAGTAGGCACCGAACACATAAACAGCACATGAATCATCGGAATCACGACATGCTCTGCAAACGAGCCCATGATTTCAAATGGCACAACAGAGAAAAATTCGACGTCCTCATCTCTGACAAACTCAGCCGTTGCCGCAAGACACTCTTTTTCGTGTACTGTGTCGGCATCTGTGAACAACAATACATCGCCAGTTGCAACCAGCGAAAGTTGGTGGCACGCCCACGATTTGCCAACCCATCCTGTAGGCAGCGGAGTACCACAGATAACCTTCAATGTTGGAAACTCTAGTTGCAGACCACGGAGGATCGATGGCGTCGCATCTGTAGACCCGTCGTCAAGAACAATCACCTCTGCGTTCAGATACGTCTGCAAACACAACGAACGAACACATGCCTCAATACAGCGCTCTTCGTTTCGCGCTGGCACTAACACCGAAATATGGCGTCCATCAATCGGAAATGGGCTGCTGCTGCCAATCGGTAAGGGGCTGCTACCGCCAAGGCGCTTCATGCGCCAGATATTCCAGGCTCCGGTTGCTGTTAGCGCGCAGAGTACAGCGGTGATGAGCAGTTGATATACTAAAGGGAAGGAGAAGTCGGAAAGGAAGGAGAAGTCGGGCATCTGTACAGCAACCTACGAATGCGGTGATAACTTTGCGTTAATGCAGCCCACGACCATTCATCTCCTGCCAGACTACCTAGCCAATCAGATTGCTGCAGGCGAGGTAGTGCAGCGACCCGAATCTGTTGTAAAGGAGCTCGTTGAGAATGCTGTGGATGCGGGTGCAACACATGTCACCGCTATCGTACGCGACGCAGGTAAGAGCCTCATTCATATACTCGACAATGGCAGCGGATTAAGCAAAGAAGATCTAACGCTTGCAACGGTTCGTCATGCAACGAGTAAAATTTCGTCGCAAGCCGACCTGCATTCCATTCGAACACTTGGTTTCAGGGGAGAAGCACTGGCTTCGATCGCAGCCGTTGCGGATATTGAAATTCGCACGCGTCGTGCAACAGACGACACGGGCTGGATGCTCAGATCGACTCCGGGAAGCGTTCCCGATATCCAACCATGCACATGCGACAGTGGAACACAAGTATACGTTCGTAACCTTTTTTACAACATTCCGGCGCGCAAGAAATTTCTTAAGTCAGACCTGACAGAGTTTCGTCACATCAGCGAGACCATGCAGCGCATGGCATTGTCGCGTCCGGACGTCCGTTTTACATTCTACGACGGCAGTGTTATCGTCTTCGACCTGCAGCCAACAACATTGCAGCGGCGTGCTGCGAATGTGCTTGCACTAGATCCATCGCGTATGTTGCTTTTGGTAGAGAGCGAAGAGGCTGGAATTCAAATAAGAGGGTTTCTTGGCATTCCTTCAACCGCACGGCAAAGCCGAAGCGGTCAGTTTCTCTTCCTGAACGGACGTGCCATCGTTAGTAGACCCTTGGCACATGCAGTCAACACTGCACACGAGCACCTACTCGACCAGGGACAGCATCCAGTGTTTGTATTGCACATCACAATCGATCCGAATGCAGTCGATGTAAACGTCCATCCTCAAAAACACGAAGTGAAGTTCGAGAACGAACATGCCGTGTACCTTCTCGTGCAGATGAGTGTGGCAGCAGCATTGCAAAAGGCGAACGTCATTCCCTCGTTTATTGGCAACGCGCCCCTTGCTGCTCAGCCCCTTCAATCACTTCAGACACCCGATCGCGGTACAGCTCTGGTTGTAAACCGGTTTACTGGCGAGATTATGCCAGGTGAGCTTGGCGTGGGTGGTGCGGGAGTCTACAAACCAGCGTATGGGCAGCCGTTCGGACAATCTGGGTTCGTGCATACGCAACAGGGGATGACGTCGGTAGAACGACAGAACCTGTCTCAGTTGTTCAGCAAGAGTCACGGCGAGGTCGTTGCGTCGTCGGTGCTGCAGCTCGGTGGACACTACCTCGTTACTTCGTCGGCAGAAGGCATCGTTGTTATCGATCAGCGTGCAGCGTATGAGCGCATTTTGTACGAACGCCTGATGCGCAGATCTCCCGACGAAGCTGTAACAGCACAAGCATTACTTTTTTCGGTTACGCTTTCTCTTATGCCCTCGCGAGCAGCCTTGTTGCGGGAACATTTACGCGAGTTCGAATCGTTGGGCTTTCGTCTCGAAGTGCAAACCAACGGCACAGTCGACGTACACGCCGTACCCGGAGATGTACGTGCAGGCAGTGAAGAGCACGTGCTCGATGAGATGCTGCAATCGCTAGAGGAGAGCGGACGTCTTCCTGCCGAGCGTCGTCGCGATGGCGTGGTGGCCATCTATGCAGCACGTCAGGCAATGCGAGCAGCCGACACCGTGCAGCCAGATGAGGCCGCATCGATCGTACGAGAGTTGTTTGCTACGGCGGTGCCGCACACAACTCCACGAGGTCAACCCGTCTACATCATCATCTCGTATGACGAACTATCGAAACGATTTCAATGAATGTTCAACGACACACGATTTCAATGAAGGGTATCATCACTATCATCGCTATCATCAAGTCTGCGTTCTTACGTTCGATTGCGATCGTTATCGCACTCATGTTTTCTGTTTGTGTTTTGCATGCAACTGACGAGACCGTATTAAAACTCTATAAGTGGGTGCAGGGTTCGTTCTCAAACAAACTTCAGGCGGAGAAGGACACCTCGATCTCTGTGAACCGTTTGCACATCACACAGTTCATTGATATAAGCAACGACAGCAGTAGGTTTTTTGTCGAAGAACGCCTTGCGACCGATACATCTATGTGGAAATTCAGGTGTATCTGGCGAATTAAGCGTGTTGAAGAAGGCATGATTGAACTTGTGGAGTTCGATCTGCCCGACAATGATAAATACGACCTGACCGACCTTAGGGGCATAGGAATCGGAGGCAAAAACTTTATGATTGATGTTGTAGGGTTAAGGCGCAGAAGGGGCTGCGAGGTGAACATTCAGTTCGACGGCAATGTTTTCGGAGGCTCGACACATGGAACGGGCTGTAGGGCACAGGAGAGCGGCGGCTCGTATCGGACTGTAGAGGTGAAATTTATGATAGACGGCATGCTCATAAGAGAGCGGAGTTTTAACGCCTTATCCGAGCAGATAGGCGGTCCGCAGCGGTCCTACGAGATCTTTATCCGAGAGTAATGCTTGCCAGCGCAGTGTGTTTCCTAACTTTGCGCCCATGACATCACAGAATCGTTACGCTCTTATCCTCGGTGCATCGAGTGGCTTTGGCCGCGCGACCGTACTTGCCCTCGCCCGCGAAGGCTATCACATTTTTGGTGTTCACCTAGACCGCGCTGCTGGTCTAAAGCTCGTCGATGAAATAAAGGCCGAACTTTCGACCCTCGGAGTTCGCCACCATTTCTTTAATGTGAATGCAGTAGACGCTGAGCGTCGCGCCGAGATCATGGCTGCGATCAAGGAAGAGTTTAGCAAGCACGAGGGCGCTACGATTCGACTGATGCTGCACTCGTTAGCTTTTGGTACACTCAAGCCATTTGTGGCGCCCCCGGGCGTTGATACGATCTCGCTAAAGAGTCTTGAGATGACAATGGATGTTATGGCAAACAGTTTGGTGTACTACACGCAGGACCTGGTTCGGCATGGACTGATGGCGCCGGGTGGACGCATCCTGGGCCTAACGAGCGCTGGCTCTACACGCGTTCTTCCGTCGTACGGCGCCGTTTCTGCAGCCAAGGCTGCAATGGAGTCATACTGCCGTCAGCTCGCTCTCGAGCTGGCCCCTTACAGTATTACTGCGAATACTATTCGTGCAGGCGTTACCTATACTCCGGCGCTCGCTAAAATTCCGGGCAACGCAGATATCATGGACAACGCCCATATGCGAAATCCGTATCACAGGTTAACAACACCAGAAGATGTTGCGGATGTAATTCGCCTTCTCGTGCGCGACGAAGCACACTGGATAAACGGTGAGGTGCTTGGCGTTGACGGCGGTGAAGACGCAGTAGATTTCACCGACTGGAAGAAGAGCTAGTTCCGGTAAAAGAAGCGTTGGCTCTACGCGCTTAGAGATGCCCTAGAACGTCGTGTCTTTTGATGACGCCTAGAGGTACTCTAGTACGTCGTGTCGTGTGATGATGCCTAGAGGTACTCTAATACGTCGTGTCGTGTGATGACGCCGCTGAGACGTCCGAACTCCGAGACCACGATCATTGGGACGTTGCGCAGTAGGCCTATGCCTTTCGATATATCTGCGTGCGCATCTATAATTGGGGCTGGTGCTTCCATGAATTCGCGAACGGTGCGCGTTAATGCCTGGCGATTCTCGATCACTGCCGACATGAGCTTGTTTTCGCGTGCAGTGCCGACTAATTCATCGCCGTCGATTACAGGCATGTCGCTTACTTCGTGTGATTGCATTAACGACAACGCATCTTGTAACGTACCATCGGGTGTTACATGCACGAGAGCGGGCAACGTACCACGAGTGCGCTTTGCTGCAAGTACGTCACGCATCATAAAACGATCTTTGTCAAGAAGGTCATTTTCTTTCAACCACTCGTCGTTGTGATGCTTGGTAAGGTATCGCTCGCCAGTATCACATACCGTTGCCACAACACATGCGTCTGCAGGAAGTAGCTTGGCAACACGCAATGCGCACGCAATAATCATTCCTGAAGACCCACCACAGAAAATGCCTTCTTCGCGCGCCAATGCACGAGCTGTGATAAAGGCATCTTTATCTGAAATGTTTATAATCTCATCTATTACAGTTAGGTCGAGATTGCCCGGAATGCGTTCCTGGCCTACACCCTCGATCAGGTAGGGGAGTGCTTCAACAAGGCGTCCGGTGTCTTTGAATGTCTTAATAGACGAGCCCATCGGATCGGCAGCGATGACCTTAATGTTTTTGTCTTTCTTCTTCAGAAAGCGTCCGACCCCACTGATCGTGCCACCTGTGCCGATGCTGCCAATGTAATGGGTGATGGTGCCATCGGTGTCGCGCCAGATTTCCGGACCCGTCGTAGCCTCGTGAATGTCGGGGTTAGCGGGATTGTCATACTGGTTAAGCATGATGGCGTTTGGCAGCTCTTCGCTTAATCGTTTGGCAGTATTCCAGTAGTACTCTGGTGACGTCATCTTTGCAGCACTCGAAACAATCAATACGTCAGCTCCTAACGCCTTCAGATAACGCACACGCTCCTGAGACGCCTTATCGGTCATCACGAACAGACAGCTATAGCCTTTTAGCCGCGATGCGAGAGCAAGACCAATTCCAGTGTTGCCACTTGTGGGCTCTATGATTAACGCGCCTGGCTTGATGCGGCCGTCGCGTTCTGCTGCCTCGAGCATGGCAATGCCTATTCGGTCTTTAACGCTACCGCCAGGATTGCGACTTTCGAGCTTGACGTAAATGGGTGCACTAACACCACGCGTTATCGAGTTAAGGCGCACAAGTGGTGTGTTGCCAATCAGACTTAGGATGTTCTCGTGTACATTCATGCGTAGCAATCAGGCAATAAGTTTTTCTCTAAACAAAGAGCAATAACGAGCTCACTATAAAATCAGGCAATGAGTTCTTCGAGTTGTTGACGTTCGAACATGTCTGCATAGAGACCGCGGAGAGCCAAGAGCTCGTCGTGTGATCCTTCTTCTACAATCCGACCACGATCGAGAACGATAATGGAATCGCAGCCTTTGATCGTTGAGATGCGATGTGCAATAAGAATTGTGGTACGACCTATCATGACGTCTTTTAAGCCGTCAAGAATGCGCGATTCGGTATCGGTGTCGACTGCTGAAAGCGAATCGTCAAGGATGAGAATGGCAGGACGTGCAAGAATAGCCCGAGCCATGGCTGTACGCTGTTTTTGTCCACCCGAAAGTGTAATGCCTCGTTCTCCGACAATCGTGTCGTACCCATTTGGAAGCGACTGCACATCAGGGTCGAGTTGTGCTATGCGCGAGGCAGCAAGTACTTCGTCGTCGGTTGCGGCGGGACGCCCAAAGCGAATGTTTTCACGAATCGTTTCACTGAATAAAAACGACTCCTGTGGTACGACGGCAATGCCACCACGTAGCACCTCTAGTGAGAGTTCGCGGACGTCTACGCCATCAACCATCACGGTGCCTGTGGTTACGTCATAAAGTCGCGGAATAAGGTTCACAAGCGAAGTCTTGCCACTGCCAACCTGCCCTACAATACCAAGCGATGAGGCTGCAGGAACATGCAACGCGATGTGGTCGAGCACAGGCCGTTGTCCCGAATACACCAACGACACATCATCGAATGTGACAATGCCCTTAAGGGGCTCAGAAAGGGGCGTGACGTTGTCTGCATTACGAACGACAGGTACGTGGTCGATAATTGCACCAAGTCGACCCATAGAAGCCGCACCGCGCTGAATCATGCCCGTAACCCAACCAATGGCCGCAATCGGCCATAGAAGCTGGTTTAAGTAGATAAAGAATTGTGTCAGTTGACCAATAGTGAGTGCACTGGTAATAACCGAATAGCCCCCTACACCGAGAACAATTAGATACGTGAGATTGAACAATACCATCATCGAAGGCATGAGCAAAGAGTTCACCCGAGCCAGACGCATACTGCGTGCGTAGTAGTTGCGGTTGATGTCTTTAAACGAATCGCTTTCATGTTGCTGACGCGAATAGGCGCGCACAACACGAACACCAGAAAACGTCTCTTGCGCATGCGTAGTCACTAGCTCGTACTGCTCCTGCACAGAACGATAGTTCTCGTGGATTTTCTTTCCGAGACGATACGTGACGAGTGCAATGATCGGCACCGGAACAACGATGGCAAGTGTGAGCCAACCGTTTAGCATTATCATCCACGTTAACGCAAATGCAAAGGTTGTTATGGTATTCGCCGTGTACATCACAGCGGGTCCGATAAACTCCCGAACCGCTCCAATGTCATTTGTAAATAATGCAAGCAACGACCCTGTCGATCGGTCGTGATAAAACTTCTGCGCCTGATTTTGCAGTGCGTTAACGTAGTCGTTTCGCAAGTCCTCTTCGATGCGTCGCGACATCACAATAATTGTACGTCGCGTCGCAAACATGAATAAGCCGCTACCTATCGTTAGACCTAGTACTTGCAATAACAGCCATGAAACGGCATCTGTCGAAATCGTGGGCAGCTTAAGCGCATCAATTACATGGCCGATGATGCGAGGTATGCTTGTCGAGCAGATGTTCGATGCTGTAATAAAGACAAGACCCCAGAAAACGAGGGTTTTATAGTTCTTGAGATAGGGTACGAGGCGGCGGAGTTCTCGTAAGGCACCTGCGCGTGGTTTGGTCTCGGCCATTAGGCCACCGTCACAGCGTCGCTAAGGTAAACGTCCTGAATTGCATTTAGGAGCTTGATACCTTCCGGCATCGGACGCTGAAAGGCCTTGCGTCCGCTGATTAGACCCATGCCGCCGGCACGTTTGTTTATCACTGCAGTGGTTATTGCTTCGCTGAAATCGTTTTCTCCAGAAGCGCCACCTGAGTTGATAAGTCCGATGCGACCCATATAGCAGTTCGCAACTTGGTATCGTGTGAGATCGATCGGATGATCGGTTGCCAATTCTGTGTACATGCGTTTGTCGAGTTTGCCGTAGCTAGAGCCTCCCATGTTTAGCGCTTCAAAGCCGCCGTTATTTTCTGGGAGCTTCTGCTTGATGATGTCTGCGCCAAGCGTTACACCAAGATGATTGGCTTGTCCGGTCAGATCTGCCGCAACATGGTAATCTTTGTCTTTCTTGAACGCCGAGTTTCGCAGATAACACCACAGTATGGTTGCCATTCCGAGCTCGTGAGCCAGAGCAAATGCTTCGCTTACTTCTACAATCTGACGTCCACTTTCTTCAGAGCCGAAGTAGATGGTAGCACCGACGGCCGCTGCGCCCATATCAAACGCCTGCTCTACTGTTCCGAACATGATCTGGTCGAACGTATTTGGGTACGTAAGCAACTGATTGTGATTGAGCTTGACGATAAAGGGAATGCGATGTGCATAGTTCCGTGCAACGGAGCCGAGGACACCGAAGGTGGACGCGACAGCGTTGCAGCCCCCTTCAAGAGCAAGCGTTACAATGTTCTCAGGATCGAAGTACGCCGGGTTCTTGGCAAAGCTCGCCCCTGCACTATGCTCTATGCCTTGATCGACCGGGAGAATAGAAACGTAACCCGTGTTGCCAAGCCTGCCAGTCGAAAGTATACGCTGAAGGTTCGAGAGTACGCGGTTGTTACGGTCTGTTGGACCGTACAGACGCTGCACAGCATTCCCCGAAGGCAGGTGAATCTGCTCTCGGGGAATGGTCGTGCATTGATGATTCAGAAAGTAATCGGCTTTGTCGCCTAGTGCCTCAACAATGCTGTCGGTCATTTGTCCCTGCTTGTTTTAACGGATGACGTGTAGCGTGCGCGTTGCTGAGAACGGCCCACTTTGCATGCGAAGATAATAGATGCCGGTTCCAAGATCATCGGTCTGTAGATCGAGTTCATATGCAGCACTTGGTGCAGACTCGGTTGCAATTGTTTTCACAACGTTGCCGACCTGATCGACAACTTCGAATGTTGTAGACCCTTCGATGCCAGTTGAATACGAAACAACAGTTCTATCAGTCGCTGGATTCGGCATAGGAACACTCATGGCAAACTGCGATGAGCCAAGGCGCACCAGACGGCTACGCGACGAACACACGAGCTTCATCGCAATGCCGCTGTTATCACCAGAGGCAACAACACAGGGCAATGCAATTGCAGCATCGAGAGTTACTGGCAGCACTGCGTCGGCCGTTAGGAATGCATCGAATACGGGTGTTACGAAGGGTCCGCTCACCAACGTGGTTACAGGTGTTTTAGCAGTTCCAGTAATAGTCACTTGTCCAGCAACAGAAACGTCTGCAACAAAGCTCCAGCCGGTCTGTTCGGGCTGCGTAAAGAGTGCGAAGCGAAGAAAGTCTCTCGGATGCGAAATTGTTAGAACAACTTCTGAGATGTGTACAGTATCGAGATTACCGACCGTTACGTTAATCGGCGTTGCTACTCCGTTTCCAATGACACCCTCAGGTATTGTGTTGAAGCGGAAGTCCGCAGGTGTTGTAATACCACTGCCAGATGTAATGATCGTTAAATCGAGGCTCTGATCGTTTGCAATTGTAAACGATGCGGCAAAGTTGCCCGGAGCAAGGGGAGCGAACACAACGGTCATGTTGTAGGTCTGCCCCGGAGGAATGGTGAACGCACCTGGTTCTGAAATCGTAAACACTCCGACATCACCAGTTGCGACGGCCGGTTGGCATTGCAACGGAAGCGAAGGATTTGGATTCGTAATTGGTACGATTTGAGTCTTCGTTGCACACGTGAGAACGTTACCAAACGGTGGAAGAACTAATGCAGAGCCAGAGATGCCCATTCCGATAACATCGACGCACGTATTTGCATACGGAGGGAGTGGACCCGGACCTGGTTTTGCTTCGTGAGTAATGCACACTTGCCTCGTAATTAACCCAACAGTCTTTGGTGTGAACTGAATGTTAAACGAAACAGGTGGGTCGTTAGGGAGGATTGTAATTGGATAGGTCGGAATCGGTGAAGTCAAGACGAAGTCCGGTCCGAGCGTAGAGAAGTCGATGTCTTGAACGACAAGCGTACTCGTAGCATCGGTGTTGTCTATCGTAACAGTACCTATGATAGGACAGGGTGTTGGCGAGTTGACGGTCCACGGACCAAAGTCAAATCCTGTCGCTGCAATTGCTGCAAGGAAACCCGACCCCATAACAAGTCCTTCGAGCTCGGCGGCCTGTCCTTGTACTGTCACGAATACACGCACTGCGTGTGCCGCGCGGTCTTGCGGAACGTAGGTGACGGGGATGCGCAGAACTTCTGATGGACGTAACGTTATTGGTGTTGTAAGTACTGGCAGTGCAACGATCGGGAAATTTGGATCGTTAGCATCTACAGTTCGCATGGCGGTGATAACAGCATCGTCGGTATTGAGATTGCGTACATACAGTGCCGTGTCGGTCTGTGTTAAGAGGCGTCTGGGTCCGAGATCTACTGTATCAATCGCGACTCGCGGTTCGACTACAAGGGCCGAAATGGTTGTTTCTGGCACGCCACACTCGGTTAGTAATCCATAACCAAGCTTAACAGATTTAGTGCCACCAGATGTAGGTACAACATTAATTGCCAGTGTCAAACAACCGCCGTTCGGCGCTAACGCAAATGTCATTCCCGGAGCAGGAGCTTCTGGTGATGTGATTTGAATCTCTCCAACATCACCCGTAATCGAAAGTGTACCACGTAGCAGATTAGGTCCATCATTTCTCAGCACACATGCGATTGCGCGCGACCCAGATTGGCCAAGAGCAAACTTGCCAATCGACGTATCCGAGACTACAGCCCACACGCATGGTGGAAGACCTTTGCCTTCGAGTTCGACAGTTGAGCTTGTGCCGCACGACCCTTCGACGCGAAGTTGTGCGCTGCGAATTCCAGTACCTGTTGGTGCGAATTCGAATTCAAGACTGATAGACTCGCCAGGATTAAGTCGTGTGCCAACCACAGTTGTTAGCAGAATGAAATCGGCAGGGAAGAGTCCGGATATAGACGTCTTTGTTAGAACTACAGGAAAATCACCTGTGTTTTTTAAGATTCCAGTGAACGACGTGTTGATTCTCTGACCCTGTGCGATAGGGTTCATTACCGCCTTCGTTATCGTGAACGACAGCGCAGGAGCTTTGACAGAGAATGAGGCTGCAGAGGATGCAGAACTGCTTGGCGGTGCACCTTGCTTTGCAGCAAACACATCTGTTCCACCCTGACTGCCTATGGTAATTTGAGCTGGAGTGCCGAATGATTTTGCACCAGAAAACTGTCCGGTTTCATATGTAAAACCGTTCGTATCATTTACTGTTGTGTTCTTGTAAATGTATCCACCCGGTTGAGTAGAATTAGCCGCAAGTGAAGGAAAGCCTGCAACGTTATAGGTAACGAAGTACGGACGTGGTGCAACACCACCCACACTCTGTTCATAGATACCCGAGGCATTGATGCCAGCTCGAATGTATCGCGTGAACGTTCCTACCACTACAACAACAGGCTGACCACTGACATACCGAATCCCGAGGTTGGTGCAGTCAACAGATGAAGCACGAGCACCGTCGCCCCAAGCGTTGCCATTCCATATCAGCGAACCTGATTGGTTGAATTTGTAAATGAACATCGCACGTGTCGTAAGATTCGGAAGCTGTAGCGGGAACGTGCCGAAGTTTGCATTCGGACTACTGAAGTACCCAGCAACGTAGTAGTTGCATTCGTTGTCGGTAATGACACCAATGATACGTTCGTCGTTCGATGCTGAGCCTTCTAGTGTAACGAGTCTGACGACGTTGCCATCGCTATCGAGTTCTAGGAAATATCCTTCGGTGTCGCCCGCTGCATTTGCAACTGGAGGAAGGTTCCCAAACTTGGCGGGACCATCAAAATAACCTGATGCATACACCTTACTACCGTCTTGGCAAACTGCTATCGAGGAAGCTGTCTCATTATCGGGACCGCCAAATCCCTTGCCCCATTGATATTGCTTTGCAGGCGAGACACTAACCTGAACTCGGTACCGAACGCCTGGCTGAGGCGGCAACCATTTGTATGAAAGTCCGGTCGCATTATTTGCAATAATGTTTGGATAGGTAGCACCATCATCATCCGAGTATTTTAATGTTACTGGCTGCGTTGGTAGAACACCTGCCCATTTAATCGTTACTGTGTCGCATGTCGAGAAAAGCTCTCCTCCAATTGGGGATTGCAGCGTGACGAGGCCAGTACCTGCAACGAGCACAATTGTTGGGGGGCACGGACTACCCACAAGACTTAGAGATGCTTGACGGAATGTTTTTGTCGGTCCCTGCGTGAATTGCACGCGAATGCGTCGTGACTGTCCTGCACCTAACGTGAACGGCGCAAACGTAGGTGTTGGCGCATCAACGTTCCAGTCTACAACAGTGAAGTAGGTAGACGGATTCAGTGAAAAATTGTCCACTCGTAATGGCGCACCGTTGGCAGTTATCGTTACGATTGCAAGCGCACTTGAATTCGGGTTTGGGTCGCCAACAAACAGGACAGGATCGGACACCGTTACCGATGCAAGTGAATTAGGTGGCGTCGTGAAACCAATCGTAGCTGTAGGATTTGTGCCTCTCAAGAGGGTGATCGTAGCAGTGCGATTTCTGTGTTGTTCTACGCAGACGTACGGAGACGTCCATTCGATGCTGCAAAGGCTACGCACTTGTGTTTCGAGAGCGAGTAGGCCATACAAGTCAACAAGTTTATCTTCTGTCGTAACGATAGACTTGCCGCCCGTACCTTTAGCGATTTGTTCAATCGTGTAATGTGCCTGTGTCTCAAGAATCGTGATCGCAAAAACACGAATACCAGCAGCATTACACTTCTGTATGTTGCGTGCAACAAATTCATTCGGTTTGTCCATCAACGGGTTCGGTGTACCATCGGTTAAGAAGAATACATACTTCGGAATCGTTGGTTTGCGCGACAAGAACTGATCGTAAAGGTTCGGGATGCTTTCAAAGGCAGCTTCGTACCGCGTTGCGGTACCGATCTTCATCGTGTCGATTGCTGTAGTCAACGGAAGAGCAGTGGTTTGCCAGTCTGCAACGAGTACACTATTGCCGCTGAAAGAGATAATAGAAATCGAAGTCTCGCCGTTGAATTTCACGCGTCCGATAAACGATTTCAGTGCTTCCTGCACATACTTGAACCGCTGTTTTCCGTTTACTTCGGCACTCATCGAATTGCTATTGTCTACCACTAGCACAATACTTGCCGCTGGATCTCCGACAATTGTCTCGCAAGCATGCGTTATCGATGCGGTAACATCGCGTGCCGTACTACCCTGAGGTGTCTCGCTAACACGGAAGTCTGCGGCGGTGAGTCCGCTGATAGGATTTCCAGTTGCATCGAAGGCGACATAATCGGCCTTGATCTTAGGAAAATTAGATGTGTTGACATTGTACACATTCAGCGTCTGCGCCGTAGCCAGAGCAGTTGTTACTGCAATGCACGTGACCATCAACGCCGCTCGTAAAATTGTCTCAAAACGCTTCATAGGTTCACTCCACTTTATGTACTTTTTTGAGGTCGTCGCCTAGACAACACACGATCTCTCGATCGCAGAGTCAGACCACAGCCCGGCCGATCAATCGTATGGACTTCTTGGATGCGTCGAGCTCAGCCATCACGCCCAGGGGAAGTGTGAGTTTGCTGCGGACATGACCAAAGGGGAGTCCGTACACTGCAGGTATTCCCAAGCTTCCGATTCGTTCTTCCAACACCTGCATCAACGTCATCGATGGTCCGGGAATGCCATTCCCCTTCGTCTCGCAATCCCTAAAGGCACCAATCGCGATGCCTTTACAGTGTTGCAATTTTCCAGCCAGCCACATTTGCGTAAGCATTCTATCGATGCGATATGGCTCTTCGCTTATTTCTTCGAGAAACAGGATCGCCCCGGTTGTATCTACTTCGTATCGAGTGCCCAGAGTGCTTACCAACATCGCCAGGTTGCCGCCCGTAAGTCTGCCTGTAGCCGTGCCAGATCCAAGCGTTGTGACCTGGGAATCCTGGAACGACAGAAGTGGTACGGATGGCTGATGCATGACAACAGAAGTAAGAGAGTTCACGGTGAAATCATCGAATGTCGAAGAAGCTACAGGTCCGTGAAACGTTACCATTTCACCAATCTGATTGATGGCGACCAATAACGCTGTGATGTCACTGAAGCCCATAATGACTTTTTGTGCTTCTCGGATAGCTCCGAAATCGAGCATAGGCAGAATGCGCATTACCCCGTACCCACCCCGAGCACACACAATGGCGTCGATGGTCGGGTCGTTCACAAACGTCATCAGTTCTCGAGCGCGAGCTTCATCGGGCGCTGACAGGTAGCCACTGCGCCTGGACATGTTCTCGCCGTATTTGACCTTCATATTCCAACGGGCGCACAGGTTAATGAAATCGGCGATGTCACTAGGTATTGCACCGCTTGCTGGAGACACAATTCCAATGGTGGCCCCCTGTCTCAGCCCCTTAGGCAAAAGATATTCAGGTCCCGGAGTTACCTCACCAAGTACCATTGACATGCCACCAGCTCGCATCACTGAAGGAAGTGCTGCTAAGCCCATGAGGGAATTGAGGAAGGCGCGTCTGCGGTAACTCATTATTTGGACGGAATACTCCACGAGATCATACCAGAATATACGCAACAGAGACGTGCATTCCAGTGCGCTTCATGTATATTTGCCGCCCAACGGAAAGGTGCAAGAGTGGTTTAATCGGCACGCCTGGAAAGCGTGTGTACCCGTAAGGGTACCGCGGGTTCGAATCCCGCCCTTTCCGCAACCTCCAGCAGGCCTCGAGCCAAAACATGAACGAAACGCCGAAACAGGCATTTGAATCGTCGGCCGAGGACGAAGCCGTCATACGCGACGTGCTTGCAGGCAATGTAAATGCGTTTGCTACACTTGAACGGAAGTACAAGCGAATTGTCTCCTTTTTGGTAAGGAAGATGATTCGTAACGATGAGGATGTTCGAGACCTGGTGCAAGACACCTTTGTGAAGGCGTTTGCAGCTCTACCGTCGTTCCAGTTCGAGTATCCATTCTCACGGTGGCTGTATAAGATTGCGTCGAACCGGTGTATCGACCACCTTCGACGTAAACGTTTCGATGCAGTGTCCTTGGACGCACCTTTGCGGTCCGGAGATGGAGGTGACCTGTTCATGGACCCAAAAGACCACGATCCGACTCCTGATACGCTGTTGTTGGCAAAAGAACGAAGTCTTATGCTGCGTTCGGCATTGCAGACTTTGCCAGAGAAGTTTCGTCAAGTGATTCGTATGCGACATGAAGAAGAACTCGAGTATGCCGAAATTGCAGAAAGGCTAAAACAGCCCCTCGGAACTGTGAAAGCAAATCTCTTTCGGGCACGAAAGATGCTCTATCGAAAGCTTCTACGGCACGGTAAGCATTTCGAGGAGTATATGACCGACGACGAGGACGCCGAATGATGCTACGATGTCGTGGAGAGGACACTGAATGACACCGCTTCGCAGAAGAGTAATCTGGCCTTGGATGTTGATTGGCATTCTTGGAATTGCAGTAGCAATCTTGCTTGGTTCGTTTCTTTCGAGAATGTTCAATCCGCCGATATCTGCTCTTGTTGAGCAAGAGGGACCTCCGACCGTTATTCAGGTCGACGTCGTGAATGCAGCGGGAATGCCAAGTGCCGGAAGACAAACAATGACTTTTTTACGAGAGCGCGGTTTTGACGTTGTGGACATTTCTAGTGCAGCTACACCGCGCACACATTCGACAGTGATTGACAGACTTGGTGACAGGACATCTGCTCTCGCGGTTGCGAGAGTCTTGGGAATTTCTGACACACTTGTAATCTCGGATATCGATTCGATGTTATTTGTCAGGGCTAGCGTAATTCTCGGTAAGGATTGCGGCAAACTAAACCCGTTTACTAACTGACTATACGAAAACAGGAGAGCGCTTGGCCACATATGCCAAACCACGTTCAACAAAAGGTCGCGCAGTATTGTGCGCCCGAGTTGCGCAGGAAAAACTCGCACATTCAATTCTGATTCTAGACCTATCTGAGATTGAATCTTCACCAGCCGATTTCTTCGTTGTATGCACCGTTAATTCTGATGCACAATTGAAGTCAGTAAGCGAAGCCATAAGTGTCGCAGCTAAGGAGCTGGGCTTTGGAAACCCGAGAACTGACGCGCGCTCGGGCTCGCAGTGGGTGATTCTCGATTATTTCGACATCATCGTTCATGTAATGACAGCAGAAGCTCGAGACTTCTACAAACTCGAGCGTTTATGGGGTGATGCGAAGGCATTCGCGCTTTCGCCTTCAGGCGTCCCACGAGCAACGATCATTAAGCCAGCCAGAAAAGTAAAGGCATGAGTTTGATGGAGAGTATTAACGCATGAGCATGAGGGGAGAGGCTTAACGCATGAGCATGATGGAGAAGTATATCGAGCCCCGGTTACGCGAGGCACTTTTGGCTATTGGCGTAGAAGCAGGCATACCAGTTTCTTTCGAAGTCCCGCGCCAAGAAGGCCATGGACATCTCTCGACGACGGTCGCAATGACCCTTGCCAAGCCACTTCGCAAATCGCCAAAACAAATAGCCGAGAGTATTGTTGAAGCGCTCGGAAGCGATGTCGCCTTTATCAACAAGGTTGAAATCGCAGGTCCGGGATTTATAAACTTCACCTTTTCTGACAGTGCCTACCACGAGATTTTGCGTGAACTGGCATTGCGGGGCGAGACCATCGGACGCTCCTCGTATGGTAGTGGCAAGACGGTCAATGTTGAATATGTAAGTGCGAATCCGACAGGTCCGTTGCATGCGGGGCACGGACGTAATTGTTCTGTTGGCGATACGATTGCCAATCTTTACACGTGGTGTGGTTTTAATGTCACACGCGAATACTATTTCAACAATGCCGGCAATCAGATGAACAAACTTGGCGAGAGCATTTACGCACGCGTAATGCATCGCCTGGGCAACGAAGCGTATCCGTTCCCCGAAGATGGATACCACGGTGAATACATTCACGATGTGGCGCAAACGATTGTCGACGAACATCAAGAAGCGTTTCTCGCACTATCGATTGACGATCAGAAAGCGTTCTGCAGAAAACAGGGCGAGCAGTGGTGTTTCGCTTCTATTAAGCGCACCCTTCTTGCATTGAACATTAAGCATGATTCGTTCTTTAACGAAGACACGCTGTACTCAGAAGGGAAATTGACTGAGACTGTAGAGGCACTTCGGAATGCTGGACTCGTCTACGAAAAAGAGGGAGCGACGTGGTTGGCACTCGAAAAGCTCGGCAACCCACACGACAAGGTTATTGTGAAGTCATCGGGCGAGCCGACGTATCGACTTCCTGATATTGCATATCACCGCGATAAGCTTGCACGCGGATACGATTTCGTCGTAGACATCTTTGGGTCCGACCACATTGCAACAATTCCTGATGTTATTGCTGGTGTGCGTGCATTGAACTTCGATGCCGACCGCATCAAGGTTGTGATTCACCAGATGGTGACGTTTGTTGAAGAGGGTAACGTCGTAAAATTCTCTAAGCGAAGTGGAAAATCGTTTACACTTGATGAACTCATCGAAGAAGTTGGTGCCGATGTCGTACGCTTCTTCTTCGTGATGCGTGCGGTTGGCACACACCTCGAATTCGATCTTGGACTTGCAAAACAAGAAGGCGACAAGAACCCAGTGTTCTACCTGCAATACGCTCATGCGCGCATCGCATCAATCCTCCGTAAGGGGCTGGAAAAGGGGCTCGCTGTCGATCATGGCGCTGACATTTCAGTACTAACACACCCAAGCGAAATCGAACTTATTAGCCTTCTTTCTGGCTTCCAGGCAGTTGTGGAACGTGCTTGTGAATATCATGAGCCTCATGTGCTAACAGAGTACTTAAGAGAGCTCGCTGCGGCTTATCATAATTATTACCACAACTGCAAGATTCTTGGCGTTGAGGTGGGACTCGAAAACGCAAGGCTTCTGCTGGCCGATGTTACAAGGCGTGCGATGTATAACGGACTGATTATGCTCGGAGTATCTGCACCCGATTCAATGTAACTCGAAGTAGTGCGTCTGCGGGTCGCGAATCGTTAGTAGCCAGATCTTTAATAGAGTATGCCTCCGAACATCACAGCCTTTAGCATCATCATTGGTGCGATTATTACAGTAGTCGAGATCTACGTCGTCGGACATTGGACGTCGTTTGTGCGCAAACAGCACATGAACCATTGGTGGTATCGTGCAGCATGGGCGTTAAGCGCAATTATGCTTTGCATCTACTGGTACATCGTGTATAGGCGACACTTTTTCCGCATGGATGGTCCAGATATCTTTTTATTCGGATTGGTGAGCTTCTGGGCACTGCCAAAAGTCATTGTAGCTGTTGGTTTGCTCATTCGCGACGTAGCCCGTGGCGTAGTCTTCATAATTCGAAAGTTTCGAGCCCCTTCGAAGCCCCTTACTAGTTCGCAACTAGCAAACAATTACGCGAACACGCCACCTATTGCGAATTCGACAAACACTGAAATCGTAGCCGCAGAGCGCCGTGCATTTCTTGCACGTGCCAGCTGGACCATGGCTGCTGTTCCTTTTGTGATTGTTGGGAAGGGCATCTGGAAAACGCTCTACAATTTCCGTATATACCACGAAGAGATTCGTTTGCCAAATCTTCCGAAATCGATGAGCGGGTTCCGCATCGTGCAGATTTCGGACATACATGCAGGGTCGTTCCCCGATCATAAACCATTCCAGGAAGTGCGTCGCATTGTTGAGTCGCTAAAACCCGATGCACTCTTTATTACAGGCGACTTTGTGAATGCGCAGCCGTCCGAACTTCGATCTGTTGCATCAGATCTTGCGGGACTTGCTGCTGCAATACCTGTTTACGCCACGCTTGGCAATCACGATCATTACCATACGCCTGCTGAACATGAAGTACTGGTGAAAGGCATTCGCGAGCTTGGCATCGATTTACTTAATAATTCGAATCGTCGAATCGGCTCGGGGTCGAATAAGATTGTACTAGCTGGCACAGACAACACTGGCTTCAAGCAAGAGTTTGCCGATCTGAGCAAAGCGTTAAGTGGTTCGCAGCCAGATGATGCAATCATTCTGTTAGCGCATGACCCAACATTCTGGGATAAAGAAGTTGTTGGCACAGATGTGGGGCTGATGCTTGCTGGCCATACGCACGGTGGGCAGTTCGGTGTGCAGCTAGGCAACTACGAATGGAGTCCAGCCAAAATGGTGTACAAACAGTCTGCTGGACTGTATTCGAAAAACGGACAGCAGCTCTACGTAAATCGCGGTGTTGGCACTGTTGGACCGCCAATGCGCATTGGCATCCCACCAGAGATAACGGTCATCACTCTCGTTAGCTAAAGGCAGGGTCAGAATGGCGTAACTACAGCCCTGCGTTGGCGAGCTCGGCAACGGCCACACTTGCAAGCATTGTAGCACCTGTTATCATCGCTTCTTCGTCGGGTGCGAAGCGAGGGTTGTGAAGACCGGGCATGGTGTGGTCAGAAGGGGGACGTCCACCTAACATCCAGAAGCACGATCGCATGTGTTGTGAATAGAATGAAAAGTCTTCTGCCCACATCTTGGGTTCGAAATCAGAAACTTGTTCACTGCCAACAACCGACACAGCCACAGAACGCGCAAATGCAACGGCATCGGCATCGTTTACGAGCGGAGGATAACCTTTCAAAATTGTTATCTCTCCTTCGCAACCATGCAGCCTGCAGTAGTCACGCGTCTGTTCTTCGAGATAATCCCATGCCTCGAAACGCCACTGTTCGCTAAATGAACGAAGCGTTCCTTTCATCTCGACGGTGTCTGGAATGATGTTGGTAGCCGAGCCTCCGTGAATACTTGTAATTGTTAGTACACCCGGATCGAGGGGATTACGCCGCTTGGTTACGAGTGTCTGCAAATGCTGCACTAAACCCGTAGCACATAGAACGGGATCGCGTCCTTTATGTGGCTGCGCAGCATGAGCACCAATGCCAGTGATTGTCCAATACAGCTCATCTGCAGATGCCATCATGGGTCCAGCTACAAACGATAGCTCGCCACACGGTGCGTCTGGGTTGATGTGTTGACCGAAGATGACCGAGGGTTTCGGATTTTCAAGAGCACCTTCGGCTATCATCATACTTGCACCACCAGGTGTTTTCTCTTCACCGGGTTGGAATAAAAGCTTCACCACTCCTTTGAGGTCAGCTTCACGATTCTTGAGCAGCTCTGCTGCCGCGAGCAGCATTGTTGTATGCGTGTCGTGGCCACATGCATGCATAATGCCAGCATGTTGAGACGCATACGGCAGTCCAGTTTCTTCTTCAATCGGCAGAGCGTCGATGTCGGCGCGTAGAGCAACGCACTTCGTTCCGTTGCCAATATGAGCAACGACACCCGTGCCTGCGACTACAGAAAACGGAATGTTTAATTCAGTGAGGCGTTTGCAAATAAACGCGCACGTTTCAAATTCCTTAAACGATAATTCGGGATTGCGATGAATGTGCCTGCGCATTTCAAGCATTGCAGGAAAAATTGATCGTGCTTGTTCAAGCATTGTCATGATACATTCCCGAAGAGTTCAAGCATGGTCATAATATGTTTCCGAAGACGTGTCGAATTGGGATGCTGGTGCATCGTAGATGGCATCTCCGCATAATGTGATTCGCGTGATTACATCTGAACGGTGGTGTATGACTACGCGGAGTGGTTTTCCGCTTGTTGGAATGAGCGTTACATCATCGTCTACCTCACCTGATCTCCACAGTGCAATTGCTGTGCTGATTGCTCCAGTACCGCAAGCACCGGTCTCGGCTTCAACGCCACGCTCGTACGTACGCATATGTATGGCGCGTCGGTCGACAACAGTAGCAAAGTTTACATTCGTGCCGCGTGGGAAGGCCGAGCTGTTTCGAATTGGAACTGCAATCTGCTGCAGGACCAGATCGGCAAGGTTTCCATACATGTCGTTCAGATCGCGCATGTTGACGACGACGTGGTCGCTGCCCACGTCTACGTACGCCACTACGGATGGCAGCTCTGGCACATCGTTCGGAAAAAGTCGTTGTTCATCGACTGGAGGAGGAAACTCCACGCAAATCACGTCATGGTGTACCGTGGCTGTATAGTGTGCGCCTGCCATGGTGAACATCAATGCGCCATTTTCGTCGAGCGTTGCGCCGTTATCGAGAGCAAATCGGACAAGACATCGACTGCCGTTACCGCACATAGCATCTGCCGAACCATCGGGATTGTAGAAGGTAGACGTGGCGTTGCCTGCACTTGTGCTATCGAGAACAATCACGCCTTCGGCCTTAGGAATACCCAGCGAGCTGCGATTGCAGACAGCTTGGATTAACGTCGGCGTAAGATGCGTGAACGACTCTGTGCCACGTCCATCCAATACAACGAAGGCATTGCCAGCTCCAGACATGTGGTGTATCGGGATTTTCATTTAGCGTCCAAAATCGAAATCAACTCTTTATGCAGAATACCGTTTGTAGCGACAATGCTGTCAGTTCGAAGTACAAATGGCGTTCCACTGTAGTGTGATACGGTACCTCCTGCTTCGACGACCATCAGTACACCGGCTGCCATGTCCCACGGATGTAGTTCCACTTCCCAATACCCGTCGAACCTTCCAGCAGCTAGGTATGCAAGATCGAGGGCTGCACTGCCGAGTCGTCGTATTGGAATGCCACGTCCGACCATTGAGGCGAATTGTTCAATGCAGTTGTTCGGATTCTCCATGACATTGTACGGGAACCCCGTAACGAAAATGCCATCATCAACTGCCGGTGTCGTTGACACTTGTAGACGTTTTCCGTTCAGGAATGCACCTGCTCCACGGACTACGGTAAACATTTCTTGGAGCAGTGGATGATGGATGACGCCGCATACAATAACGCCATCGCGAACGGCTGCAATACTCACGCAAAAAATCGGGATGCCATGGGCAAAATTTACCGTGCCATCGAGCGGGTCGATAACCCACTGCAGAGCCCCCACACCTTGCGAGCCCCCTTCCTCACCCAGAAAACAGGCATCTGGAGTGTTGGCTCGAAGATGATCGATGATCGTTTCTTCGCAACGAACGTCGTATTCGGTAACAAGGTTGTGGCGTCCGGACTTCGACCGTCGGTCCATACTGGAGCCGAAGCCTGATCGGAGTATTTCGCCAGCTTTAATAGCTGCTGTTATTGCGTGGTGCAGGAGTTCGTGGTCCGACATAGGTATGCAATCTACGTGTCGATGACTCTACATCGTGCTATCTTTGCCCGCTCATGTCACTGTTACCTAGATCCCTGCACATTCGGGCTACGGCATTTCTTGTAGTGTTCTCCGCGCTCACGTGCTTAGCTCAGGTTAACCGATTCACGCAGCCGAGATCTTTACATCGCGGACCAACGTCGTATGATACGACTGGTCGTGAACGCGTTGAACAACTCTCTGCCGAGTCGTCTGGCTTACTCGAACGCGAAATTGACCCAGCTACGTATGTGCTTGGGCCAAATGACGTGCTTACGATAAGTGTATGGGCATCGGATTCCGAGCACTTCGATTGCATTGTAACACCCGAAGGTAAGCTGACAATTCCGCGCGCGGGGGTTGTGTCCGTAAAAGGCATGACACTCGACAGTGCGAGAAATGTTATCCTAAAGCAGATCAGTCGAGTCTATCGATCGGCAAATGCTGACGTTTCGTTAAAACGGTTACGTCAGTTCAAAGTATACGTCCTTGGCGCTGTTCGACTTCCCTCGGTAGTAACGGCTACTGCTGCCGACCATGTTTTCGACGTCCTCGAACGAGCAGGTGGCATCATCGATACTGGTTCTGTAAGAGCGATAACGTTGGTGCGTGAAGGTGTTACAGCTCCGATAAAGGTAGACCTTCAACCCTACCTGGCATATGGTGATCGCAAGTCGAACCCCACGGTACTGGGCGGTGATCGCATTATCGTTCCTTTGCGCAATTCTAAAAACACCATTGAAATCGCCGGTGAGATTGCTGTTGAGGGCCACTTTGACTTTCGAGAAACCGATTCGTTGTCTACTCTTGTACGTATGGCAGGCGGATTTCTGCCATCTGCTCGACTGGATTCCGTTTCAGTAGTGCGTGTTAGTGAGAGTGGTTCAGACTTACAGGTGCTGACTTTAGACCTTGAGTCATGGCGTGACAAAATCCACGTAGGTGTAGAGCTCGAGCACGACATGCTACTTCGAGCAGGTGATCGTGTATATGTACGTGCAATTCCAAAGTGGAAACAGCGAGCCTCTATCGTCGTAGCGGGAGAAGTTCAATACCCAGGTCGTTATCCTATCACACCGCAGCAGACCCGGTTAACAGAGCTAATTCGCGATTGTGGCGGTTTTACCAACAAGGCTTCTTTAGAAGATGCTGTGATCATTCGCGTTAGTGAACTTCTTCTAAAAGACAAAGAGTTTGATCGTTTGAGTCAGGTACCTGTGTCTGATATGAGCACAAACGAATTACAGTACTACAAGACGAAAGCACGCGAGGTTAAAGGCGTTTTATCTGTTGACTTCACGCAGTTATTTCTCAAGAACAATCTTGAGAATAACCCTGTGCTGCAGGATGGAGATTCGATCTACGTTCCATCGAAGAATCTTTATGTGAACGTAACTGGCTCTGTTAGGAATCCCGGACGTATTGTGTACAAACCGGGATTGCCCGTAGGCGGTTACATCAGTCTTGCCGGTGGATACGGATTTCGTGCAGACCCTTCAGCAACACTAATCGTGAAAGTTAAGGGTGATCAATTTCCGGCGTCATCTGACGATTATTCTATAGAGCCGGGTGACAACATCGTTGTGCTTGATGAACCAGAAGGTTCATTTGGAGAAACGTTTACAAAAGCGCTTACAATCTTCACTCAACTTGTGACCGTGTTCGGCGTTGTCTACACGATTGTGCGACTTAAATAATATGTTGGAAACCAAGCAGCCCCTATATCTCTTGTCAGAATACAGACAATACCTGTCACTGTATGTGAAAGTATGTGTTGTTGCTGGCGTGTGTATTGTTGGACTAACCTTTCTCATGCCTCAAACGTGGTCTGCAACAACGACGCTCATGCCTCCAGAATCGAGTGGCGGTGGTGGTCTTTCAGCATTTCTGCAGGGCTCTCAGCTTCCATTTGGCATTCTCGGAACCGAGAACAAAACAGCATTAGTATTCGTTGAAATTCTTCGCTCGCGCACTGTTGTCGAGCGCGTGGTGGATTCTTTAGATCTCACAAAACATCCTTTGTACGCAAAGCTGCTTCGTGAAGATATCGTTGCTGGATTACTGAAATCCATTACCGTCGATTCACGCAAAACGGGAGTCGTGACAGTAGACGTCGATGTCTCAACGGGCTGGTTGCCCTTTGGCGAGAAGTCGGTGCTTGCATCGAAAGCTGCGTCTGACATCGCGAATAGCATGTGCACCTCTCTGGACGCAATCAATCGCGAGAAGGCTATATCGCAAGCGCGAAAAACACGTCAGTATGTAGAGCGCGTATTGCTTTCAACACGTTCTACGATCGATTCGCTGCAGACCGTTCTCGAAGACTTTCAGCGAGCCCACAAAATAATTGCGCTCGATGATCAGATGACTGCCGTCGTAACAAATGCCGTGACGATAGGCGCCGAGCTAGCAAAAGCAGAGCTTGAGTTGGCGTTAGTACAAGAGGACTTTACGGCATCATCGCCACAAGTTTCATTGTTGCAGCGCAAGGTTCAGGCATTACGCCAACAGTATACGCGGGTGCAGGATGGCGGACTTGTGAAGTCTGACGGATTCTCTATTCCGCTGAACCAAGCTCCACAACTTATGCGCGCGTATGCCAACCTGCTGCGTGATTTGAAGATAAGAGAGCAGATTAATGCCTTCTTAGAAGCGCAGCGTATGCAGGAACTTATACAAGAAGCAAAGGACATTCCGACAGTTCTTGCTCTCGACGAAGCACGTCCCTCGCGCGTTCGTTCTTCGCCGTCAAGACTTCTGATGTTAGTCTTGACCCTGACGATGATCACACTCTTCTTTGCCGTCCTTGTGCCGTTACGCGGGGTCTTTGCAAAACGTAATGCGCGTGTACCGGTAACGAGAGACCTAGCCTAAGAACTTATTGGCTTCCTGTCGGATTTCACGCGCCAATGCATGAAGGCGCGAATTACTCGATACGTCGGCAATTGGCAGATAACGTTGAAATGTGTTCTGGATGTACACCAATGGGTTCCGCTTTAGGTTGAACTCTAGGCAGCGGATGTTATCTAGTCGCGATGCTAGCTTAATTAACATGCAATCTTCACTTGCAGCCTTTAGCGTATCTGCGTGCGCTAGATCCACACCTTCGGGGTCGGTTCGCGCTTTGTCGAGATTCTTAGTAAGTACTTCAACAATGTATGTGACATAAGACCCAAAATTGTACTCGAGAACTCCGCGTGTAATAACGTCCGAATCTTCGAGTATGTCATGTAGAAGCGCCGAGATAAGCAGATCACAATCGTTGACATGCAGTTCATCGAGAAGAATCTTTGCGACGCGCGTTGAGTGCCAGAAGTATGGTGTACCATCGTTACGTAGCTGGTGTTCGTGAACGCTACGTGACATTTCATACGCGTCGAGCACTTTCGGTAACGAAAGTGGATCTATGTGTGCTGAGACACGCGCTTCCAATTCCTCGTACGAGAGGAAGGTCTTGTTGTAAGACGACCCACCCTTATTTAGCATACATACAAGATACGACTACGTCGTGAAGGACTGTGATTAAAGGGGCTGCATGAGTTCTCGCGCACTATCAAGTGCCGCTGGTGTAACCGATGTTCCAGCAAGCAAGCGTGCGATCTCTATAACGGCATCTTCGGAGGTAATGTTCTCGGCCGTTACAGTTGTTACGCCATGTAGTTCGGATTTAGATACGCGAATAAAGGCACTGGCTAGCGAAGCAATTTGCGGCAGGTGAGTAATGCAGAGGATTTGGTGATTCTTCGAGAGATCCTTCATCACTTCTCCAACGTGCCGAGCAATACGTCCACTTATGCCAGTGTCAATCTCATCAAAGACAAGCGTGCCTATTCCGCCCCTGCGCGCCATGACTTGCTTTAACGACAGCATCACTCGCGAGAGCTCGCCGCCAGAGGCAACCTTGGCAAGGGGCCGAAGGGGCTCGCCGAGGTTACTTGTGAATGAGAATGCCACCGCATCCGCTCCGGAAGCGGTCAGTTCAACTTTCTCTATTTCCGTCTGAAGTTCAGCGGAGGGCATTCCCATACTCTGAAGACCCTTTACAACACCTTTCTCAAGCGTGGCGGCGGCTTTACGTCGTGACGACGATAGTTTCTTCGCAATCGAAGTAGCTTCAGCGGTTGCAAAAACAAGGGCTTTTTCGTGCCCTGCTAACTCTTCATCGAGGTGTTCGAGCATCTGCACCTCGCGCTCTAACCGCTCGTGATGTGTAATGGCATCTGCGAGTGTGCCGTATTTGCGGGCTATGCGTTGTAGCCCGATCTGACGCTGACGCAGGTATTCGAGATGCTCCGAGCTGAAGTCTTCGGGCTCTGTGTAAGCACTAACTGCACCTGCTGTTTCTTTGCAAGCAATTAACGCTGAGTCGATATCCTCTACATATCTCAACAGTGAAGGGTCGAATGCCGTGAGCGAGACTAAACGCTCACGTACCTGTTGAAGAAGATCGTAGGCAGCGACATCGCCAGCATAGAGTAGGTCGCGAACAACAATGGCTGCAGACATAACAAGCTCTGAAGATTCTGCGCGTAGCAGTTCGGCTCGTATAGAATCGTCTTCTTCTGGCTGTGGATTGATATGCGCAATTTCATCGATGAGAAACTGCATACGTGCACGATCCTCGTCCGCCGTACGAGCGCGTAGCTTCGTTGCTGCAAGTCGGTCGCGTTTCTCGATTACGTCGCGCCAAGCATGCTGCATGGCTTCGAGTAGATCGTCGTGTCCTGCCGCCTGATCGATTACCTCTCGATGACGTGTTGCGTGTAGTAGTCCGTGCGTATCATGTTGACCATGAAAGTCGAGCAACACCTGTGCAAGCGCGCGCGCGACGGTGGTTTGAACAGGCGTATCGTTGATGAAACAACGTGAGGTGCCACTCGCAGTTAGTTCTCGTCTACAAACTAGCTGCTCGTTGATGTCTAGTTCATGGGTCGCTAGGAACACGCCAACCGCATCAATCTGCGCCACATCGAATGTTGCTTCGATAACGCACTTCTTCGCACCTGTGCGTATGACATCTGCAGACATTCGCTCGCCCATTGCAGCTGCAAGAGCGTCGATGAGGATTGATTTTCCTGCGCCAGTTTCACCTAGTAGGACAGTGAGACCCGAACGAAACGTCAGATTGACGTTTTGTATTAGCGCAAAATCGCGAATGGAGAGGTGTCCGAGCATAACAGTCTAAGACGATGTGCTCAGAGGCGCGTCAGACGTGACTGAAAAAGACGAAATGCCACGTACCCAACAACACCAAAAAGCACAGCTGATACAAGTGGATGAACCTCTTCACCCACTACAACGAGTGCAATTGTCAAGAAGTAGGTGATTGCTGCTATGAGAAGAATGACAAGAGCTGCCATGCAAAGTCCTTTTGTTATGAATGCTCGATGTCGACGTACGATTCATACCTTGTGCGGAATGAGGCCAATTTATCGGTCGGCACCTTGACCACCAAGAGTACGTTTTCCTCGGCATCTGTGCGCTGAACAACTTCGTTCGACTCGTATACACGCGACACATCCTGCATGCGGTCATACGGAATGCGAAGGTGAACCGCGACGCTAATCTGCTCAAGCGTATCCTGCATCTGTTGTATGAGGCGTTGAATATTAAGTGAACGTTCTGCAGAAACGAACACACATCCTGGAAACTCTATTGCCAGATCGTCCATTACGTGCGGCTCCTGGAGCGCATCGATCTTGTTGAATACCAGAATCATCGGCGTGTCGTGCGCATCGAGCGATCGTATCGTCTCGTTCACAACCTTAATGTGATCGTGCAGACTCCTATGTGTGATATCAACGACATGGATAAGTACATCGGCTTCCATGGTCTCGGCAAGTGTTGTGCGAAACGATGCTACGAGTTGAGTTGGAAGCTTACGGATGAATCCCACTGTGTCAGAAATCAGCACCTTCTGTCCACTCGGCATTTCGAACGCCCGCACGGTAGTGTCGAGGGTCGCAAAGAGTCGGTCTTCGATAAAAACATCGCTCGCGGTTAGAGCACGCATCATCGATGACTTGCCGGCGTTCGTATAACCAACGAGCGCAAAACGCGGCAAACCCTCTCTGCCCTTTCGCTGCACAACTCTTTGGATGTCGATTTCTTTGAGTTTCTCTTGCAGACGCTGCATGCGTCCGCGGAACATGCGGCGGTCGGTTTCGATTTGGGTTTCGCCCGGACCCTTTGTTCCTACGCCACCAAACTGTTTGGATAAGTGTGTCCACATCCGCGTCAGGCGCGGCAAAAGATAATTGAGCTGCGCAAGCTCTACCTGCGTTCGTGCTTCTGCACTATGTGCATGCGCAGCGAAGATGTCGAGGATGACGCCCGTTCTGTCGAGCACCTTTATCTCAAGAGCTTTTTCGAGGTTGCGAACCTGCGCAGGTGAAAGCTCGTCGTCGAACACCACCATTTGCACCTGATGTTCTTCAATCAATGCCTTGAGTTCCTCAACTTTTCCTTTGCCTATTGCAGTAGAAAGGTCCGGACGCTCACGCTCTTGCGTGAGTACGTCAGCCACATCTGCCCCTGCTGTATCGAGCAGAAGTGTTAATTCAGAAAGGTGATCGGCGGTGGTCTCTGGATTAGCGCCCTTACGTAGGACGCCTACTAGAATGGCGCGTTCTCTTGGTTGTAGTCCGATGTCATGCATGGACTGCAAAGCTACGACGCACGGAGGCCGTAGATTTGACGTAATGCGCGTATCAGCACTTTTGTTTGTGGTTGTTGTGATCTTCTGCTCAGGCGTTTCCGCGCAGGATGACATGGGACCGCAGCAGCCTGTCATTCTCGAAAACGCCGACAGCGTTGTAGGGGCAGGTCCGTTAGAAACCGGCATCCGCAAATTCTTCGGACGTATCCGCTTTCGTCAGGGCAACGTTCTTGTTACATGCGACAGGGCAGTGCAGTATATCCTCGAGAATCGTGCAGACCTGTTCGGGCACGTCGTTATAACGCAGGGAAGCATGACATTGCGCGCACCAACCGTTCAATACGACGGCAATCGTCTCGTTGCTGATGCCCATGGTGGCGTTACCGTAAACGACCAGAACCGCACGATACGAGCGCGCAGCGGTACGTACTCGACGTTCACACACATCGCAACGTTTTTAGACAGCGTTCGCATCGAAGACGATTCGGTGTTGGTCTGGTCTGACACGGTTCACTACAACCGCGATACAAAACTGAGCACAGCGTTTGGGCGCGTTCTGATTGCGTCGCGCGACTCCTTGTCGTGGATGCAGGGCGACTCGGCAACGCACGATCCTGCGGCAAAGTTCATGAAGGTGTGGGGTAACGCCGCATCGTGGAGTATTGACAAAGAAGACACGACCTTTCTCGCAGCAGACACCCTAGAATCGTTTCGTGAAGGGGCTGCGCCGCGCTACCGCGCGCGCGGTAGGGGTCAGCTCGTTCGGGGCGGTGTTGCTGCTTTGGCAGATACGCTTATCTACGACGAAGCCAGTGGACGCATTTATTTGCGCAGCAAACCAATTCTGTGGTCCGACTCGTTGCAGTTAACAGCAGATACCATAGATGTATTTGCACCAAACAAGCACCTCTCGTCGGTTGTTGGCACCAACACAGCATTCCTCATTAGTAGATCAGACAGTGTTCGCGCCGATCGATTCGACCAGATAGCTGGTCGCCAAATAACGCTCAACGTCGAGAACGACACAGTCAGAAACCTCATTGCTGTCGACAATGCAAAGAACATTACGTGGTATGTAGAGGATGACAAGCCCAAAGGTCTTGCCAGATTCACTGCCGACACGATAAAAGCGTATTTCGAGCAAGGTCAGATCACGGATGTGTTCTGGAGGATAGGCGTAGAGGGGGAACATCACCCCGAAAACATCGTTGCAGGACGCGAGTTGGATTATCGCTTGCCGGGATTTCTGTGGCGGACAGACAGGCCACGAAGGCGCCCCCTTCCGGCCCCTTTCAGGAAGTCGGATGCCGGAATGTGATCGGTAAGCGATCTGTACCCGGCTGTTATCAAGTTGGTAGGTGATTATTTGCTGATTGGTCGTAATATCGGCTAGGCGTCTGTGCCTGGAGAGCCTATGCAATCCGTTAGAGCCATTGTGATTCTGTCGATGCTGGTGTGTTGTGTAGTGGAATCCACTGCACAGATCGAGCGTGTGCTTCCACGCCGAGGTGCGTCTTCACTAGAAGGCACCAGCTTCGTGCTGGGCTTCATGGAGAATGAGATTCTCGAAACAGGTGATGACAGCGAACTAAGTTTGTTTATTAGTTCGGAGTATCCAGCGAACGTTGTCATTGACTTTCCAAACGGAACTCGGTTTACCGAGGTTCTTGTAGCGCATAGCGTGCGCATCGTACCAATTAGTAGATACTACGAAACACACCCCTCTGAAAGACCCGAGAACAAAGCAATCTTTGTTACTTCAGACTTGCCAGTCATAGTCTATGCGATGAGCACAAAAGAAAAAACCACAGATACCTACACGGCAATTCCTATTCCATTTCTCGGCACAGAGTATTACAGCGTAAATCGTCCAAACGACAACTATGTACCATCTGGATTTGGTGGCGGCACCAATGCGATTTCTCGTGGCGGCGAGTTTATGGTTTTGGCAACGGAGTCTGGTACTGATGTTACGATTACCCCGAGATGCTCGACAGAGGGTGGCGCACGTCCAGGTGTGCCGTTTACTGTAACGCTCAATAAAGGACAGGTTTATCTCGTAAGAGCTGAGCAAGGCGTACTGGGGTCAAACGATCTTACAGGTTCGCGTATCCAGTCTACGAAGCCCGTTGGTTTACTTAGCGGTCACGTTCGTTCCAGCATACCAACACGTCAGGAGTGCAGCAAAGACCATCTCATCGAGATGCTGCCACCAGTCGACAAATGGGGTACGCAATACGCCACCACGCCGTTGGCATTGGTGCAGGGTGGAGACTACATCCGAATGGTTGCTGCTTATCCTAATACTGATATTGAGATCGACGACGGATCAGGCATTACTACGATTCGACTTGCACAGCCCGGCGACTCTAGGGAATTCAGAGTTACAGGTCCAGCATTTTGGAAAAGCACTCAGGTTTTTCTGCTCGTTCAGTTCATGCCTAGCAGTAAGCGGAATCCGTATGCAACAACTGCTGAGCAGGATTACGACCCCGCGATGGTGGTAGTGCCTGCACTGTCCCAATATGTGATGGGTGCATTGTTCCAATTTCCAGTCCTGCAAACACAAACCGACACAACCTTTCAGGTCCGTCATTACTACATCAATCTAGTCGCAGATAGCGTTGCACTAGCCACACTTAAGATTAATGGGATACCGATTGCGACATTGGCGCCTAGCATTTCCACGAGAAAAGTTCCTGGTACCTCATTGCGATGGGCACAGGTTAGACTAAATGAAGGTGTCTACTCTATAGCGTGCGACACAGGTACGTTTTCTGGTGTGATGTACGGAACGTCGTGGGTTGACTCGTATGCCAATCTCTTTGGATTGCGATGGGGACCTCTACCAACTATTGATGTTTCTCCACCGGAATACGCACTTGCTGTTGACTGTGGCACCGTGACAGGGACGATAACCGACGTGTCGGAGAGTGTCCCTGGCATCTATGAAATTTTCGCTCAAACGCCGCCAACCACGAACTACGCGTATTCACTCTCAGCACCTATAGATACTGTAGGTACCAGGCGTGTCGATGCCAGAGTTAGAGATATGTGGAAGGATGCAACGTTGGTACTCCACACATATGATACGCAAGGCAACGGCAAGGAGTGGTTGTATAGGTACGATGCGCCTAACATTCGGATACCACAGAGTGTAACACTTCTAACCATGGGATCTGCGCAGATTTGCCTGGACGCTTGGATTGTAAACATCGATACTACTCCGGTAGTCATTCGGGATGTTACTCTTCAGGGCGACCCTAGGTATTCTCTAGGCTCGGTTCCTACGAGAGACACACTACTGGCAGCAGGCGATTCGGTTAGAGTGTCTGTGTGTTTTATGCCAAGCATCGATACCATTCGTCGATCTGCCACCGTACATGTCCTTTTGCCATGTGATCTAAAAAAATCTTTTGTCGTTAAAAGCCTCACGAATCTCTCCATACGAACAGAGTCGATCGATTTTGGTCCGGTTAGAATTGGCGACACTGCCTGCGGACGTGTGCCAGTTATTAATGACGGACAGAATCCGTTCATGTTAACCTCGCTTATTATGTCGCAGTTGTTTCAGCAATTCACGCCAGATACAGCGTCACTCGGACTGCCTCGTCGGTTGGAATCTGGAGACACGATGTGGGTGAACGTTTGCTTCATGCCCGACTCGGTGGTGGCGTACAGACGCATCGACACCGTGGGTACCTTTCCAAGTCTGAACGCCACTGTAGGGTATACAGGCCGCGGGATACGTCCAGACGTAGAAGACATCGTCATTGACTGGGGCAGACGTCGCGTTGGCACGCGTAATGACAGCACATTCACGTTGCGAAATACTGGTGAGGCTGCCTGCCTACTGTCGAGGGTATCAAGAAGCGGTGACACCGCATCGTTCGATTATGGAACGTTCGGCATGGCAGGTATTGCCCTGCAAGGTGATACGTCTTCGATTGCGAGCGTTGCATTTTTAGCAGATAGTGTTGCCCCGTTTGCATTGAGCATTCCGTTCGTCGTTGACTGGCGTTTCCACGATACAGTTCGCATTCGTTTCTTTGGCGAAGGCATCATCCCTGCCGTAGAAACTTTTGATATCGACATGGGAACGATGGTAGTCGGCACCCGACGCGATTCTGTTGCCAATCTCGCACGCTCATTTGGTTCCGAGCGCTTAACGGTTACGAGTGTATGGGTGGAAGGGGCCGATCAAGGGTCATTTATCCTACCTGCGTCGCTAACTACGATTACAGGCATGGCAACACCACTAACACTTGCCGACGTTGTAAGCTTTATACCACAGCGTGCGGGTTATCAATCGGTGAGGGTGGCGTTTGAACACGATGCAATGCCGGGATCTGCAAAGGACACCTCGTACGTATTGGTATATGGTGTTGGTATTCTACCCGATACAACTGCATTTGGCACATCACTCATTGCCGCAACAATGTATGAAGCGTGTGTTGACACGTCAGCTATTATCCGAATGGAAAATACAGGCAACACCGATATCGTTATTTACAATGTCGAATTGTACCATAACACTTCCCAAATTTTTTCTGATACAAATGCGCCATACGTTCTCGCGGGACATACTTCGCATGACGTAACGGTACTTTTCACTCCAGATCGAAGCTGGGCAGGCACACTTCAATCGGTCGTGCGTTATGGCAGTAACCAGGTCGAAAAACGGAATGTGCTTTTCGATGTGTACGTTCCGAAGCTTGTTATTACATCCACACCGTTCATTAGCGTATCACCTGGTGCAAGTATTGACATTGAAACGCATGTCAGATGCCTGGCTACGCAGGACGTAGACGTGAGTCTACTCGGTACGTACTCCGTACCAAGTGATCGTTTGCAATTGCAAACTGACAATGTCATTACCGCTACGGTCGACGATGCAATCGGTGTAGGTCGCAAGGTTCCGATAGGGTTGGTCAAAGAATCAACTGATGTGTACCGGTGGACACTAGAGACCCAAGTCCTAAGCCCCTTTCATGTTACATGGACCGTTCCCGCCAAGTCGTTGTGGAAAGACAACAGAGAATTTGATGTGCAGACCGCAGTTGATGCGACGCCTTGCTCACTCGATGACAGTGCCAAAACGACCATTACGAACGAATTATGCGCCGGAGCCATGCGGGTAATACACTTTGGTGCCGCACCTCGGGTAAGTCTGGTTATTGCACCAAATCCGGTAGAGCAAGACCTCGAAATCGAAGTAACGGCGTCTCGCGCGTCGGAAATTTCACTGCATTTGCAGAGTGTATCTGGAGAGCAGTTTGTACTTGCGGAAAAAATCCTCTTGATAACTGGCACCCAGCATGTTAAATTCTCTCGTTCCAATTGGTCTAGTGGGCTATACTGGCTTTACATGCGGAATGGCAATTCCCAAGTTGGGCTTCCTGTTTTGTTCGTTAATTGAGGTAGGTAAAATGAGGCGTTCTTGCTACATCGTTGTTCTGTTGTTACTAGTATCCTCAAGTACAATGTGGGCGCAACAAGAGCTTGCAAATCCGTTAATCCCAGCGAAGGCCAGACCACGTATTTACGTCGGACCAGTTGTCGGTTATAACCGCTCCCTACATTCTTCGGGGTTCCAGTCAATCGCTGGAGATGTGCTCTGCCCAGACTTTACATCGGGAACTGACAATGGCTACTACTTTGGTTTTTCTGGTGAATATCTGCTAGGTAAACCGCAGGACTCGAGGTCCTCGATTATTGCAAGAATTGTCTACAACTACCTTCCTGCTAATTACTCAGAGGTAGGCGATAACCTCCCATCGCTAGATCCAAACAGTGTAGTTGTATTTTCATCAGTCAGACACGTTGCCGAAATCAAGTACTCAACTCTAGACCTCGAGCTTATTTACAAGCTTAATCTGTTTAGTTCTTCATTCGGCGTTGTTGTTGGACCTACGATTGGGTTCGTATTAAATAGCGCCAGAGAACAGAGACTCGAGCTCGTTTCGCCAGATAATGCAACGTTCGATAAGGATGCTCCAGGTGTACCGCCTGGCGAGTATATCAATGGTGACCGTGCAATTATCACTGGTCGTGACAATATCGATGACAAGTCAAGCATACGTCTTGCTGTAAAAGCGGGGGTTCAATACGAACTCTCTGCAGGCAGAATTCTGCTGGTACCATGCGTCTATTACAACTTTGGCATCACTGAAGTCAGTCCGTCTGCAAATCTTCGCGTAAACGCTCTGCAGGCTGGTATTGACATTCGCTTCGCCTTGTAATCACCTTGAACTGAAATCGTTTGCAATGCCCGCACCTAGCGGGCATTGTCGTTTGTACCAGGAAAGAGGCCACGTCTGTACAAGTAAACGTGTCTCATTTGTACCAGTGAAGATGCACTATGAATAGTCTTTGGTCTCCGTGGCGTTCACAGTATGTCGGATCGTCTGATGAACGCGAAAAGGGTGAATGTTTTCTATGCCGGTGCGCTGCACAACCTGAACCGACATTCGACAACCTTGTTGTTGCACGATTTACAAGTACGATGGTTGTAATGAACCGCTACCCATATAATGCGGGCCATCTTTTGATTGCTCCGTATGAGCACCAGGGTGAATTAACAGCGCTGAGTACCCTACAGTCGCACGAGTTAATGGATGTCCTTTCGCTCGCCGTACGCGTCACCCAAGAAGTTCTGAAACCGCAAGGCTGCAACGTAGGCGCGAACCTTGGAAGCGTTGCTGGGGCTGGTGTACCCAACCATCTGCATCTTCACACGGTGCCGCGGTGGCTGGGTGATACCAATTTTATGCCTACTGTGGCGGACACCAAGGTGATGTCACAATCGATGGAAGATCTCTGGATAAAATTCCGCGAAGCATTTCTTCGTGCACACACCGAATGAGTGGATTCGCTCCAAAAAAGGGCCTCAGTCAGAACTTCCTCACCGACCCTAAGACTGCTGACAAGATTGTGAAATCGCTTGAGGCAACGGCGGGGGACGCGATTTTAGAGATTGGTCCAGGTACTGGTGTACTCACGCAACGGCTCATAAAGACCGGAGCAAACATTGTGGGTGTCGACGTAGATCAGAGAGCTATCGATCATGTCAAAGCTCAAGCGTGGGCGAGCAGCCCCCTTCTGACCCTTACCCAAGCTGATGTTTTAACGCTTCAACTGCGTAACGTATTCCCTAGGCGCGACATCACAGCCGTTGGGAGAAAGGTGATTGGCAACATTCCCTATAGCATTACTAGTGACATCCTATTCTGGCTGTTCGAACAACGGAAAGACATAGAACGAGCAGTTATTATGATGCAGCGCGAGGTCGCACAACGGCTGGTTGCGGAGCCACGCTCAAAAGAGTATGGTGTGTTATCGATTGCGTCGTGGTTTGCGTCCGAAACAAAAATTCTTTTTCATGTAAAGCCCGGGTCTTTCTTTCCGAAGCCAGCAGTTACATCAAGCGTGGTGTTGTTTCGGTTTCGGCGCGAGGATCCTATTGATGCGACGATGGGTGACTTTATGGCATTTGTACGTGCGTCGTTCTCGCAACGCCGGAAGGTCCTTTCGAATTCCCTGCGAACGTATCTCCAGGGTGACAACCGAGCCACTGCTCTTGTCGAAGGAGTCGACCTTGGGCGAACGCGTGCGGAGGAACTGACGCCCATGCAGTTATTTGATGTCTACCGTTCAATTAGGAATCTTTCGTGAAAACCGGCGGCATTACAAATGAGACCGCGCGGCAGATGTACGAGCGCATCCGTGATGGACTACTGTCATTCGATGTTTATACGTTATGTATAATGGTTGTGTATACCGTTATTGCAGTCGTCTATTACCCCTACATAACGGGCGCTTCGGCAATAATTCTGCAGAACGTGATGATTTCGGTCGCAATAGCAGCTCTGATTCTCGTTTGGTCGATATCCGGACACCGACTGTTCGAGCTCATGCGTCGATTATATATAATTCCGGTCATCTACCTGATGTACGACCAGGTGCACTCATTTGTCCGTGTAGTCCATCCAAAAGACTACGACGAACTCTTAATTGAGGTAGACCGGGCCGTGTTCGGGGGCGATCCGACCCATATGCTCGCTTCTATAAGTACACCTGTGCTTACGGAATACCTGCAGATCTGCTACGTACTCTTTTATTTGTTGCCCATTCTGCATGCTGTTGACCTTTGGAAGAGCGGAGATCTTGACCGTCTCGACCAGTTCATACGTGCCATGACTTTCTGCTACTTCATCTCGTATCTGGCCTATTTTGTTATGCCTGCCATAGGTCCGAGGTTTACACTCCACGATTACCGGAATGTCCATAACGACCTGCCCGGACTACTACTTACGCCTGCTCTGAGGAGTTTTGTCGACGTCGGAGGGGGCATCCCAATCGGAGTTGCAGATCCTGTAGCGGCTGTCCACCGCGACTGCATGCCCAGCGGTCACACCTGGCTGACGATGGTCAACATCATTATGGCCTTTCGTTTCGGGTCGAAATCTCGGTGGATCTTCCTCGTGGTAGGGGGCTCTCTCATCTTTTCTACAGTCTATCTGCGCTACCACTATGTGGTTGATATCCTTGTCGGGGCCATTTTGGCGCTCATTACGCTGCCTTTGGAGCCCTTCGCTAATAGGCTCGTAAGCCGACTTATGCATAGATTAAGGTGTGGAAAACCTCTTATGTAACCTTTTGCCTACTGGGCTGTTGTTATGGTCGTATGGCGGGGGGCTCAAAACCCTCGCGGGCATATAGGAGTTGTGTAACTCCCAGAATCTGTTATTTTTACATGATGGTGCAAGGGCATCTTTTAATGTGAATGCAAAACAAGATGACATATAATAGTAACCTTTTCAACTTACCGGGAGATCGTGTTATGCGACTCGGTTCTAATTCATTCCGAGCGATCCTAGCGACCTTATTGGTCGTACTAATGAGCGTAGGAGTTATGTCGGCGCAAACAACAGAGCGTCGCGGCACCATGTCACTCGTCGAAGGACGTAAATACATGGTAGCTTTTCCGCAAGTATGGGCTAGCCCAACGGAAAAACCTCTGCCACAGCCAATGCTTCTTCTGATTTCGTCCAAGGTTAAAACGAAGGTGCGTGTATCGACACCTGCGTTGATTAACGATGGCCAGCAAATCAACAAAGAGTACGTTGTTGAAGCCAACAAGGTAACTCGTGTTGAAATTCGTACTAGTCTGATGATGGCGAATGCCGATCCGACTGAATCGGAAACCCGCAAAGGTTACGGTATCCAGATTACATCTGATAAGCCTATTTCGGTAACGACATATCAAGCATGGCAAGGTAATGGAGAAATGGCTCGCCAACTTCCTGTTGAAGGATGGGGCAAATCGTATTACTCCATGAACTTCTATCAGGATCGTTACGGTGTTGAATCTGTAGGTAAGTATCGTCCATCGCAAATCCTAGTGATTGCTGATCGCGATCAGACGATAGTAACCTACACACCTACAGTCGATACACAGGGTGGCATTGATGCACCGTCGACACGTAAGGGTGCATCACAGACAGTCACACTTGAAAAGGGCGAGACGTTCCTTATTAAGTCAAAAATCTTCCCGCTTCAAAACAAAGAGTGGACGACTGACCTATCCGGTACGCTGATCAAGGCTAACAAGCCAATCGGTGTTGTATCGGGTCACACCAAGGTCGGTATCATGCGTTACCCAGACGTGTTGCCTCCAACAGGTATGTTCGCTACCGAAGCACACTTTGTCCGTAACAACGTTCACGACGCTATGCTGCCATTCGAAATGGCCGGCACAAAGTTCGTGACTGTACCTATTATGTACACGGCAACACGCGTAACTGGCGTTAGTGGTGCTGAATTCGGTATCGATGATGACCGTGGTGATGTAATTCGCGTAGTAGCAACAGAAGACAACACAACTGTCCGCGCAATGCGCCAAGATGGTACTGGTCTCCTGAACAAATGGCTACTTAGGAAAAAGGGTGAAACGGCATTAGAGACTTCACTTCAAGAAGCAACCTACTGGGAATCAGACAAGCCAATTACGATGGGTCAGTATGGCAAGTCATACGCAAAGATCCTTCCTCCAGGTGGTGTAATTAATAATGTCGATGGTACAAAGAAGGATGACGAGTCTCAAGGTCACCCGACGGTTGAGTCCGGCATGCCAATGCTTCAGTACATCCCATCAACCGATCGTTGGGTTGAATACGGTGTGTTCTATGCGCCAGAAGGCATGGATAACTTCTTCAACATTACGTTCAAGACAGAAGACATTGGTAAGATCAAGGTTGACGGTAGACTGCTGAATTCGTTCAGTGGCTCTATGCGTCCACTCAAAGGCACTCCATATTCCTTCATCCGGACCGCAATCGGTACGGGCGATCACGTTGTAGAATCGATGGACCCATCGGTTAAATGGGCAGCATGGAACTACGGATCGCTAGATGGTCTGGCACAAGGTCGTGCGTACGGTACGCCAATCGCAATCGATATGGCAATTCCTTGCGACGATTCACTAAATGTAAAAGAAACTATCGTCTGTGGCGATGTAGATGGTGAAGGCATGATCCTTCCTGAAAACTCACCATGCGGCTCGATCTTCGCTGTATATGCTGAAAGCTTAACCAACTACGAACTAGTCGTAGACGAGAATTTCGCAAGCGGCGACAAGAAGGCCAAGTTCACAGTCAAAGTAAAAGACAAAAAGCAAGATGGTACAGCTACGATTCGTGTCGTATCACGTTCGGGCAAGTGGGTTGAAAGAACCTACACCTATGTAGCAGACAAGATTGCTTACGATCCTACAAGCATCCAGTTCGGCGCAATCGCAATGAACACGCCTGTAACAAAGCAGATGACCGTTACCAACCTGAGCACCGATCGTCCGGTTGTTATCAAGAATCTCAGAATGAAGTCGTTCCCACAGAACTTCAGACTAAATCCACTTGCATTCACTCTAGCTCCACTAGAAACCAAGATCGTAGACGTTATTGCAACTATATCTACATCTGCTACGATCATCGATACGATCATAGCTGAACTAGAATGCTTTGACGTTAACCTGTCAGAAGTACAAGTACGCGGCGAAGCGCCACAGATCTATGTTGGCGACCAGACATGGACGAACGTTCCTGCAGCCAGCGCTGGTATTCGTAAGCCAGTCAAGATTGTTAATGCAAGCAAGGTCGATCTGATTATCACGGGATACGATCAGTCGAAAATGCCTGCGGACAATACTACAGGTGCACACTTCTTTGCTCCGCAAAACTTAAATCTCCCGATGACTCTAGGACCAAACGGCGAACATGAGTTTACGGTGATGTATAGCCCGAATGGCGAAGCTGGTGTTGTTCATACAGAGAACGTTCCGTTCTACTCAAATGCTCGCGAAGTTGACTCGATCGCTGTGTTGACTGGCAACGGTGTTCTCGTGAATATCTATGCTTCTGTGGATCCATGGGATGTACGCGTTATCGATAACGTTCAAACATCGCAGGGTATCAACAGCTACACGAAGCGCGTTCTCTTTGGCAACATTGGTGATGAGACCATCACATTCAATGCTCCACTAATTCGCGGCACAGATGCTGGTTCGTTTGAAATCGTTGACATGGGTAATGTCGGTACGTTCCCAATTCAGCTTAGCAAGGCTGTCACAGACGACAAGTACATAACAGTTGCATTCAAGCCTACAGAACTTGCAGGTCGTGCAGCAGAGCGCAACAACTACGATGCACAGATCGTGTTCCCGACATCAAGTGCAGATCCTCTACAAGCGGAAGCAAAAGCAAGCTTGAACGGAATCGCATGGCAGCCACAAGCTAAGGGTGCAGATCTAGACTTCCCTTCAATGGATGTTGCTGCTCCAGCTCAGACTTTGAAGATTGTCATCTCAAACGATCACTTCCAGAATGTTTCAAACCCAACAAGTGGTAACACACAGGGTACACACTCTGTTGAAATCACAGACATCCGTATTGCTGGCGCTAATCCAGGTGGTTTCCAGATCCTGAATGCTCCAACACCAACCAATACTTGGGTGATAGCTGCGGGTGAAGTAATGGAACTTGATGTTCGCTTTAATCCAGCAATCTCAGGTACAGGCACATTCATGTCCAACTACGAGATCGTCACGAACTCAGGTACAAACGGCGCTGCTGTGTATACGCCTATCTATAAGCTAACAGCTGTAGTCACTGGTGGTACATTCTTTGTAGGCTCGGCTGACAAGACAGAATGGGTTCACAACTCAACGGAACTGTTGGTTCCAGTATGGCATGATCAAGGTACCGCGAGAACGTTCGACGTTAGTCAGATCGTCAATGGCGATCAGAGTAATTTCACAATCCTCGAACCTGCAAATGGTCAGCTTACAATTGATAAAGGCCAAACTGCCTACATCAAGGTTCAGTTTACTCCAACAGCCGTAACAGTTATGGCTCCTGGTCAAGACATGAATTTCCTTACCACTTCTGCTAAAGCAACTGCTGGTGATCTATCCTTCAGAAACACCAAGTACGAAGGCACGATTGATGTAACAGACGTTGTGACCAATGAAGTAAAGCAAGGTGGCGTATCGGGTAATGGCAAATTCCTCGAAACGACAAATCGTGTCCCAAGCGCCTATCGCCTAAAGCCTAACGAATCCGTTGACATCGAAGTAATGCTTGATGCCGTGCCTGAAAACATCAGCGTAGGCAACTTGGCTGAAATCAGAATTCGCATGAGCTACGACGGCGTTCTGCTACGTCCAAACGGCATTAACGGTGACAATGTCAAGGCAGCAATTATCACTGCTGGTACACAGACAGCTGGTTGGACAGTAAAGGAAGCACGCAAACAAGTTGGCGTCGACAATATTGAAGTTGACCTCGTACGTGAAAACGGAGCAGGTAGCACACTAGCTGCATCCGGTACAATGCCGATGGTTAAGGTCAAGTTCGACGCATATCTTGGCAAGGGTGCTGATCCTGTTAATCCTTTCAAATCACCAATTGGTATCTACACCTATTGGGCTGGTCTGAATCGCATTGACGATCCACAAGACAAGCGCTACGTTCTTATCCATGACATCCCAGGTGAAGTAACGATCGATCCAAATTGTGCTGGTGCAGCTCGCCTGGTAGGCTTGTCGAACCAACGCTTTGCGGTTCAACCGATCGCTCCTAACCCAGTAACAAGCAATGCAGTAATCAACTACTCTATTGGCTTGGATGGCAATACTCGCATCGTGCTATTCAATAGCATGGGCGCTGAAATTCTTGACATCGTGAATGAGTATCAAGCAAAGGGTCAGTACGAAGTCTCGATGGACCTCGGCTCTCTATCTGCTGGTACCTATTACTACCGCGTAGTATCTGGTCCGTTCACTAGCGATGCGTACGCAATTACGATCGTTAAGTAAACGACCAAAGAAATCATAACGACCCTCTTCTGCTCCGTGCGGAAGGGGGTCGTTTCTTTTTGGCACTTATCTATGTCGCTGTCGTAGTATAAAATCACGAACTCACGAAATCAGATTGCATATGAAGATTATATCCTCACTTACGACTGTAGCTATTGCTTGCATTTCGAGTGTTGTCTTTGCAACAGCACTGACAAATGCAGTTGCGCAAGAAGTGACGCCAGGAACATCGCCTTGGACACCTGCTGTAGCAGTGCCCTTGGTGCGCGCTTCCATCACAGTGCCCGCACAGTATCATTCTGTGAACATCAATCCTACAACGCACGGAATCAATATTCCAGTTGGCTGGAAGGCGAATGTGTTTTTCGCGGGGATTGCTCTGAACAAGCCGAGGTTTCTAGCATGGGGTCCGGATAGCGTGTTATTCGTTGCGAACATGAACAAGGGTAATATTCTTGCGCTGCCGGACATGAACCGCGATGGTATTGCAGATACCATGATCGTTGCTGCCTCTGGATTTGCGGCAGGACATGATGTCCGATTCTATCGCGATACCATGTTCGTTTCGCAAGAATCAGGAGTTGTAAAACTGTGGAGATCGGGCGGAGTTGGCTACGTTTTCGATCAACGCCAAATCATTATAAACAAGTCTAATCAGCCAAACCAGACAGGTGGGAATCATACAACCAGGACCCTTGTCATTGACAGCCTTAATTCGAGACTGTTTATCAATGTTGGTTCGAGAGGAAATGCCGACAGAGAAATGACGCCTGGACAAGAACGCGCGCTCATCGAGACCTACAGCATGGATGGCTCGAACAGGCGGATCTTTGCTACCGGTATTCGTAATGCTGTGGGTATGACGTTGCACCCGCGTTCAGGAAGATTATGGGCGAACAACAACGGCAGTGACAAGCAGGGCAATGACATTCCTGGCGAGTGGGTCGATCTCGTGAGAGAAGGTGGCTTCTATGGTTACCCATTTGCGTTTCCATACAAGCAATACTTCGATCTAACAAAAGATGACTATCGCGACATACTTCCGCTTACGGCGAACGATACTGCACTTGTAGAGAGCATGCAAGCTCCAGCCGGACTCATCACAGCGCACTCAGCTCCAATGGCGATGCAGTTTTCACACCCTGGTATGTCGCCAGAATTCCGCAACGGAGCATTTGTTGTCCTTCGAGGAAGCTGGAACCGCTTTCCAGCGACAGGTGCGAAGCTCGTCTTCCTTGCTTTCGATAATGATGGCGACACTGTTGCAAATTCGATAAGCGACATATGTACTGGCTTTTTACCCGATTCAAATAACTCAGAAACACGCTGGGCGCGTCCCGTAGGATTAGCTCTCGACGCTAACGGGTCTATCTATCTAACAAGCGACGACATTAAACAGTTCATCCTGAAACTCACACCTCCGCCAATAACATCTGTTGAAGAAGGGGCTATAAGAGGGGGCTTCGAAATCACTCCAAATCCTACAGATGACGTGTGTACCATTCACACGAATGTCGGCGGAGTACATCAGGTGTGGGTACGTGACCTTGCAGGAAAGGTGTGGTTTGCAAGTGAATCGATAGAGAACTTTATCAGTTTAGATGTACGATCACTTCCAAGTGGACTCTATTCGGTTGTCGTAAAAACTGGCAATACGCTAGAGTGCAAGTCACTAAGTGTGATTCACTAAGCGTGAGTCACTTAATATGATAAACTAAGCCGGAGTAACTACGCATTGGGTAGATAACTTTTTATTCTATCTGCATGTGTTTGCGATGATCCAGCATGCTCGATCATTGCACTCCTAGTCGCTACAGCAATTGTTTGACGCCGGACAGTAGATGCAACCGATGTCTGGTACCATGTGAGCAGGTCTGCTGCTGAACGCACCACGTGTAACAGCCCGAGGTCGAAGAGACGCAGTGCGTCTGCGGAGCGTTGGATGTACGGACCCGTCGCGATGGGCATACCGTAGACTGCTGGTTCTGTAACGCTGTGGACCCCTGCTCCAAAGCCCCCTCCCACAATCGCCGCATCGGCTATCGCATACAGCGATAACAGCCGGCCTACGCTATCAACGAGAATATGTCCGTGTGTATCGGCGTTACACCGACTGAGCAACGTACTCGGAATGCGCGCCTGAATTGCCGCGATTACCTTTGGAGTTGGTTCGTGGGGGACGATGATTAGACGGACACTAGGAGTGGTAAGGACGTCAAAAGCCAGCGTCTCTTCGGGTGACCAGCAAGAGCCAAGTACGATGGTTAGTATATCTGGTCTGCGGAGAGCTTCAATCGACGCTTCGGGTGCAGTACACTTTTCAATTACACGGTCGACACGCGTGTCCGGGAGTACAGTAACGGCACGTCTGGTGAGTTCGGAGAGCTTTCGAGCGTCGGCGAGTGTAACGGCAGAGATAAATGTTAAGCGACGGTAGATGTCTGCGAACCAGTAGCGCAACAAACCCCGAGCCCCAGATGGAAATGTTGCGTTGATAAGTAGAACAGGAATCTTCCTTGCTGTTGCTTCTAGGATAAATGTCCGCCACACATCGTAACGGTCGATGACAATCACGTCGGGGAGGTACGTGTCGAGGTATGTACGTACACTGCGTTTTGTGTCGAAGGGTAGGTACGTGCAGATGTCGACGTCGGGTAATTTTATTCCATGAGCATAGCCAGACGGACTAAAGAAGCTGGCAATTACAGTCAGGTTGCTGACGTTGTTGCGGAGGAGTTGTATGACCGGTAAAAGTTGTTCGAACTCACCCATGGATGATGCATGGAAGAGGATTCGCGGTGTGTTGGTCTTAGGCGCAGCGTACTCATAAGAAAGAACGGTTGAGTCAGGACGTTGGGCGATGCGCCTCGATGTCTTTCCTTCGCTAAAGCGACGCTGCATCTTAGCGTTAAACAGCGATGCAATACGTGCAGCTATCCACACTAAGGGCAAAACCAGATAGCGGTATACCAGATCTGTAAGCCACACCACAGATTTAAGAGCCCCTAAAGGTGGCTTGCCGTTTCTCTAGAAAAGCTTTCGTGCCTTCCTTGAAATCGGCACTACCACATGTGCGGCCAAATAGACTTGCTTCGAGATACAACCCTTCAAGTAGCGACATATCTGCAGCCGCTTGTGTGGACTCTAGGCAAGCTGAGAGTGCAATAGGTGCCTTGGATGCCAATGACGCAGCAAAAGCCTCTGTGTGGGCAAGTAGGTCGCTCGCAGGCAAGACGCGGTTAACCAGTCCGATCTGCATGGCTTCATCGGCCTTGATCATATCGCCCGAGAGGATGAGTTCGAGAGCCTTTGCGTATCCCACGAGTCGGACTAAACGTTGTGTACCACCATAACCAGGAATTATTCCCAGGTTTATTTCGGGCTGACCAAATCGTGCCGTTTCCGAAGCAAATCGAATGTGACAGGCCATGGCAAGCTCGCAGCCACCACCAAGTGCGAATCCGTTAATAGCTGCAATCACTGGCTTCCCCAAGCGTTCGATCTGCGTTAACACGGCCTGCCCACGCTCTGCGAACGATCGGCCACTATTTCCGTCGTGTGCATGTAACTCCTCTATGTCGGCCCCGGCAGCAAACGCCTTAGGTCCAGCGCCGGTTATTACAAGTACACGTATGGTTGTGTCGCTTTTGCACTCTTTAAGCAAGCCAGACATTTCGTTAAGTAATTCAATATTCAACGAATTTAGTTTATCCGGACGATTTAAAGTCAGGATTGCATAACCCTCATGGCGAGAGAGAAGTAGTGTATTCATGCCGCAAAACTACAATGTTCGTGTGCATAACGCCACGTTGTCCGGTCGACCCCAACCGACTAACTTTGACGCTTGACCGTCGTCATGGCACTTGACCATCGTCTTGGTATCTGACCGTCGTCAAAGTCCTGTCTTGAATTACCTACGTACACATATCGCCTGGATACTACTGTCAGTGGCCTTGCTTGCCGCTATGACAGAGCCTATCGTCGTTGCTGCGGCCCCGCCAGTTAGGCAAAGGGTAGCCACCAGCAAGCAGAAGACTACCGCGAGTTCTACGAAGACAAGCGCGGGAAAGAAAAAGCCTGCCGTACGTAGGACAAAGGCAGCGCCAAGCCGGAAGAAGAAGCGGCGCCGAGTTGCAGTGCGGATCCGCAATACGCCTATTATTAACCTCAATGTTGTCCGTGAAAGGGAATTGTCGCCAGGCATACGTTACGTAGAGTATCGCACGAACGGTACTCATGCTGTGAACGTTCACGTGATGACCCTTGATCGCACAGTACCAGGTAACGCTTTGCGGCTGGTGAAGGGCAATGACCAAGCAGATGGCCTAGAGCGTCTGGCTGATATGTGGAAGCGGTACGGAAGTGCGACGAACCACACGGTACACGGACTCGTCAATGGCAACTTCTGGAGGGCATACCGCAACACTCCCATTGGTGCATGTGTGATTGACGGGGAGGTAGTGGAAATGGCTCCGTACAAGAAGTGGACCAGTGCTTTCGTGGACTTTAAGAATGCCATCACGATCGACACGTTCTCAATCTCTGGCTCGGTGTCATGGTCTAGTAACACGTTTAGTGTTTCTAGTGTGAACAGGCGCATCGATTCGGGCATTGTGCTGTATAATTCGTTCGGAGGTCCGACAGTGCCGAACGTGAATGCTCGCGATTTACAGAATTCGTTTCAGGAGGCTTTAAAGGACACAATATTTAGTAGTATGGACTCAACAGAAGTCACATTATCGCAAGAACGATTGCGACAAGAGATAGCAGTGGCACAACGAGAGTCTAACATCGAATTTCCGCTGACGAAGCTACGTGTCCGCTATCTGCGGAGTCCATCGATCAACGTCCCATTGCAATGTCAGGTACTCAATTCAGATACTGGTACAGTCGATCTGCCAGTTCGAGGTGCTGTGTTGTCATTCCCACGCAACGTTATTGGCAACACTACAATGCCTCGTACTGGAGACACAGTCACCATTCAATTCAAAACAAACATTATGCCTTCGGTACGCTTTATGAATGCAGTGTGTGGAACGCCTCGACTAGTGCGAGACGGCGTCGCTAAACACGAAGCACAAAAAGAGGGATCGACTGGACGCAGGTTTATAGCGCAGAACCTTGCTCGCACAGCACTGGGTGTAGATAGGAGCGGAACGAAGGTTCTCGTTGCCTGCATAGAATCAACTCAAAGCACCGATGGTACGATGGGTGCTACTCTTCAGCAGACTGCAGACATTATGCGGTTACTTGGTGCATACAACGCAATGAATCTCGATGGCGGGGGCTCGGCTGGTATGCTTGTTGACGGAGACCATGTCTTCTTCGACGGAGAAGATCCTCTTACGCGACGCCTCTCTGTTGGACTTGCAATCGTGCGTCTTTCGCACGTGCTGCGCTCACAAGGAATAGGCAACTAACCGCTTGTATAGGTGCACTCCGCGCCATAAGGCAACTGCCTTATGGATACAATAGGTACTGACGACGCTTCAATTTAAATGCTTCGAGACCGCGTGCTGCCTCCGCTTCGGCATTCACCATGTTACCGTTTAATAGTGCTGTCAACAGTGACGATGAACCACTAACCTTTTTGAACATCGACTTCTGTGCTCCTGTAATCCCACTGGCAGAATCATTCATTTTTACGTCGGGGGTTAATGCAGCGATCAACGCGAGGGCGGCTGTGTACGGACGCCATTTTACATCCCCATCAAATGCCAAATAATATCCGGTGCACAACGTGCCCTGAAAACGACCGTTGCTTGGTACAAACTGCGCTTGAAGTGCCGTAACGCCATGCAGCTTTAGACGTTGTATAAGCGCTGTGTCGAGAACTCGGGAAGGGGCTCCGACGACGGTAAAGGGGCTCTGAGCGCCGATTCCGATATATACGCCGCCAAGCTCTCCGAGCAGGCCCGTAACGGGATAGCCACGTGCCGCGTGAATGGTTGGAATATTCGGTGATGTGGGGTACCACGACAATCCCGTTTCTTCGAACCTCATGTCACGCGTCCAGCGCTTACACCGCACAACGGTAAGGGAGCATCGCCGAGGCAGCCCCTTTTCATCCTTACCTAACCATCCTTCGCCATTCGACATGGTTGCAAGTTCACCCATTGTCATGCCGTGTACGTATGCTACGGGAATGCGCGCAACAAATGTTCGAAGAGAATCTTCGGGCACATTGCCGTCAACCACATTTCCACCTAGGGGATTCGGACGGTCGAGGATCATCACTCGGATGTTGAGTTCGGCGCATGATTCGAGACATTCGATCATCGTGCTCATGAAGGTATACGAGCGTGTGCCGATATCCTGCAAATCGATTACAACAATGTCGGCATCTGAAATTATTGCCGCACTTGGTTTGCGTTGCGCTCCATAGAGCGAGATGGCGTCGACGCCGTCGATGTGTTCGTTTGCAACGGAACCACCGGCAGCGACGGTGCCATAGAAACCGTGCTCGGGTGTGAGTATGCGGAGCAGCGATACGTCTGTGCGACGTCGAAATTCGTCGAACGTGCTACGTCCGGTCTGCGCCCGAGCCGCAGCATGTGTTACCAGCACGACGCGTTTGCCCCTTAAGAGAGCAAACTGAGTGTCGATGAGGTTGTCTATACCACATTTTACTAACGGTGGTTTGCCCGAGCATACAGAAGAGGTAACAGTAACGAAGGTTACTAAGATGAACGCACATAAACGGCACAACGCAGCGAGCTTCATCGTTGCGACCTAGGATGAAAGAGCGTGTGTACTTCCTTAATGTATTCGCGGTCGATGTGTGTGTAGATCTGGGTGGTAGCAATGTCTGCGTGACCAAGCATTTCTTGTACGGCGCGAAGGTCGGCACCACCTTCTAACAGATGTGTGGCGAACGAATGACGAAACATGTGTGGATGCACATGCTGGGTGAGTCCGGCTACTAGAGCGGCATCACGAATGATCTTCCAGAGGCCCATGCGCGAGAGCGGTCGCCCTCGATGATTAAGAAAGAGTACGTCATCCGTATCTGCTGTAGACAAGAGTTTGGCTCGGGATTCGGTTTTGTAGCGAGCTATCCAACGCACTGCTTCACCGCCAATAGGAACGAGGCGTTCTTTTGACCCTTTTCCAAAGACCCTTACCACATCGAGATCGTCGAGAACATCGTGTTGCCTCAAAGTTGTCACCTCGCTAACGCGGAGACCACATGCATACATCGTTTCGAGAATTGCACGGTTTCGCATACCGTAGGGTGTAGTTGTGTCGACCGATTCGAGCATACGTTGCATATCGACAACACTTAGGCCTTCTGGAAGACGCTGAGCTTTTTGAGGCAACTCCATTGCGTCGGTATAGTTCTTCTCGCAGCGGCCTGTCGCAACAAGAAAGCGATAAAGATGCTTTAGAGACGACAGATAACGTCCACGTGACGTGCTACCTAATCCCGCGCCTGCAAGAGTTGTGAAGAACGCGCGTAGATCGGTCAGCTTTGCACTACCAAACGATGCCATGTCGTGACTTGCCAGAAACTCTGCGCAGCGAGTCGTGTCGCGTTCATAGGCAGAAACGGTATTGTCCGATAGGCCTTTCTCCAGCCTGAGGTAATGCACGAAGTGTTTCAGTTCACGAGCGAGACCTGCGGGCAATTCTGCAGAACTCATTGTTGAGGTGGGGCAGCATCGGGCGCGTCGACCTCGCGATACTTAACACGTTTATGCGACGAAGCAAGAAGGTTTTTTACAAGCGACTCGCGAATAAGATCGAGGTCAGCCGTTGTTAATGGCGCCTCACTTAACTGTCCATCTTCGAACCTGTCGACGATGATGCGATCGACAGCTGCTGCGATGTCTTCGCGCTGAGTTGTGTCTACGAGGCGCGAGAGCGCTTCAGTAGCATCGGCTAGCATTAGAATGGCAGTTTCTTTCGAATCGGGCTTAGGTCCTGCATATCTGTAGTCCTGCTCATCGACAACGCCGCCGGTGTTTTCCTCGAGTGCGCGCGCGTAAAAATGTCGAATGAGCATCGTGCCATGGTGCGTAGGTATGAACTTCCAAATGCGATTTGGCAGGCGATATTCTTTTGCAAGTTCTATTCCATCCTGTACGTGTTGACGAATGATTGCAGCACTCTTCTTCGGCGTCATCTTGTCGTGCTTGTTTCCAATGTCAATCTGATTCTCGACGAAATACTCAGACTTTTCGAGCTTACCAATATCATGGAACAGCGCACCCACCTTCGTCAGCAGTGCATTTGCACCAATTGCCGTTGCTGCCGCTTCTGCAAGTCGTGCAACCGCAAGCGTATGCTGATACGTGCCTGGGGCACGTTCATTCAACTGTTGTAACAGAGGATGATTCGTGTTGTCGAATTCATCTAGACGCATGTCTGTTGCCACGTTAAAAACACGTTCAAGCATGATGATGACTGCGAATGTCACGAGCGTCGAGGCAACGGCATTTACGGCTGCAATCACGAGAATTGGCAGCAGATAGTCGGACATCGACCGCTCAAGTGAAATACAGACTGAGATGAGTGAAAGACCAAGAAAAATCGAAACGATGGCAGTGAAAATCTGAATGCGATTCTGAAGGTTGTTTGCTGCCAGTGCACCAAGTATACCCGACGTAATGAGTACGATGGCTACCGAATAATCATTACCGCGCGCCCCAGCAGCACTCAAGGCCATGATAACAGCACACATGACTGCTGTACGCGCATCATATAACACGGTAACAATCATCGCTAATGCGGGCGCAAGAATTGCGTACTCGATTGGCAGTTCGGTTGGAATAGTAATACTTAGCCAGCCCATGCTTGCAGTAATTACCGGCATAGCAAGTAGTGACGCTAACTGTCCGTTGCGGACATACGATGATCGGCGCAGAAAGCGTAGGTATAGGACCAGCAGGCCAATTAAAACAACGGCATGACCAAAACTGCCTAACGCAATAAAGGGAGAGAAGCGTACTTCGGAACGTAAATATTCAGCATCTCGAAAACTCGTTAGGCGTGCAAGTGCCCGTTGATCGAGACGTGTGCCTTTGCGAATGATTACGTCGCCCGAACGTACGATCTCTTGCACTGTTGGTACAGAAGCCACAGCTTCGTCGCGAGCACGTTGCGATAGGCTCGAATCGAGGCGCAGTGTCGGCATTATCGAGCGTTTGATGATATCGATCGCAGTGTTGCGCGTTGCTGGATCGAGCGCCGACAGGCCTTCGGAAAGCCGTGCTTGTATCGCACCAATGTCACGCACCTCTGTTTTAGGGATGATGCGCTCGGCTGCCGATCCTAAATCGACAACGACCATGGCTGTCTTGATGGTCGCGTCGTCTATATCAATTACACCAAGTGAGAATGCATCATTTAGAAGGTCGACGCCGCGACGACGAAGCAGCGTAGCGATTGGCGCCGAGACACCATCGGTTGCGGAACGTAAACGCTCCTTCGATTCTTCGATGGCTGACGGTACGGCCCGAAAGACAAGAGGTGTACTCTTACGAGCGCGGTCTTGCTCTACTTCGAGTGTTGAGGGGAGTTTACGGACAGAAAATGCGTACGGAGCTACGACAGATTCTTCTGTCCATATCGTACCTAGCTGGTTCGTGTCGTCCAGCTTCCTCTGCGTGTCACCACTCCTGCCCGGAAAAAACGCAGCGGTCCCGAACATACAGGCTATGATGATTATCCATCGCAAAAACCGAGAAGCGTTCCACGTGTTCTGCGGAGCCTGTGGTCGTTCGTCTTCTCTTAACTGCTCGAACAGCGTTGGCTTGCTGCGTGCCATGATGCTCCTTAGTTCAGCGACCCGTGAAGACTGGTGGACGTTTTTCGATGAACGACTGAACGCCCTCGATGTAATCAGACGAGTCGCCTGCGCGCTGCTGATAATCAATTTCTAAATCAAGCATTTCTTCGAACGATGATGTCATGCCTTTTTGAAGAAGTGCTTTGACATACCCATACGATTGTGTAGGTCCCGATGCATATCTGCGAGCCAAGCTCTGTACGGCGTGCTCAAATGCTCTTGGATGCACGACAGAATTAACCATTCCTAGTCGAAGCGCTTCTTCTGCAACAATGGGTTTGTTCAGCGTTGCAAACTCGAACGCCTTGGTGTAACCAAGCATGCGCGGATAAAAGTATGTTGCTCCGGAATCGGGGAGTAAGGCAATGCCGATAAATGCTTCGACGAATCGCGCATTTGCACTCATTACACGTACATCGGCAGCAAGCGCTAACGATAGTCCCGCACCCGCAGCAACGCCGTTAATACCAGCTATGACAGGCTTCGGCATGTTTCTCATCATCGTTACAATGGGATTATAACGTCGCTTTAACGAGTCGCTTAGACTACGCTTCCCGTCACCTTTAGGCGCATCCTTTAAATCCTGTCCAGAACAGAACGCCTTGCCGGCGCCCGTTAACACAACACACCGTACGTCGGCATTTTCTGTTGCGTCTTTTAGTGCGGCTTGTAGATCGGACGTGAGTTGCTCGTTCGCCGCATTGTAGGAGTCTGGACGATTCATCGTAATCGTGCCAACACCTTCTTCTATCGAATAGAGAACTGTTTCGAGATTCATCGGATTCTGTGCCATTAGATTATTTGCCCTTCCATTCGGGCTTGCGCTTTTCTACGAAGGCAGACATGCCTTCCTTCTGATCTGCGGTGGCGAATAGCATGTAAAAATTTTTACGTTCGAACTCCAAGCCTACTTCAAGCGATGAACTAAACGATTTTAGTATCGATTCTTTCGCGAGACGAGCAGCAACGGGTGCCTTTGAAGCAACGTCGTGCGCAAGCGCAAAAGCTTCCTGCAAGTAGACGTCAACCGGTACCACTCTGTTCACTAACCCCGCCTGCAATGCTTGATGTGCAGAAATCATCCGTCCCGTCAACACCATCTCCATCGCCAGCGCTTTTCCAACAGCACGCGTAAGGCGCTGCGTTCCACCAGCTCCCGGCATTACCCCAAGGTTAATTTCGGGCTGTCCGAACTGCGCCGTCTCACTTACAACCAGCATGTCACATAACATTGCGAGCTCGCAACCACCCCCAAGTGCAAATCCGCTTACAGCACCAATCACGGGTTTCTTTACGGTGCGAATGCGCTCCCATCGCGAGAACTGATCGCGTTCAAGCATCGTTACTGCAGAGGCATCTGACATCTCTGTGATGTCGGCGCCAGCCGCAAAGGCTTTCTCGTCGCCGTGAAGGACAATACATCGCACCTCGGAGTCGGCATCGAACGCTGTAAAGGCCTCGACAAGCTCAATCATGGTTTGAAGGTTGAGCGCGTTAAGAACTTTTGGACGATTTAAACGGATGGCGCCGATGCCAGGAAACGGGCGATATGCTTCTATACATGTGTAGGCAGAACTCATGGGGCGGAAAATACGGCATTTTTGCCTCCAGCTCGGAGGTGGAATGAACTACTTGTATGATGCGGCACTATCTGCCGCTGTTGATGCGGGTGCAGACGAAAGCCTGGCCCCTGTTATACCCGGACGCGATTTACGTCGGCACCTCGCGGCCCTACGCATTCGCGACGGAGAGAACGTTACCATCTTCGATGGTAAGGGGCTGCGTGCATTCTGCACGCTGCAGGGGTCTCCGGCCGATGGCGTGTTAACAATAGTCGAGCGCACACAAACACCAGCCCCTTTGCCTCTGACCCTTGCCATGGGTTTGTTGGACAGTCGCGACCGACTTGAGTTTGCCATCGAGAAAGCAACGGAGTTGGGTGTTACGTCAATCGTATTACTCGCTAGCGACCATGCATCTCGAATGCGTGCCACATCTGTGCGGATACTTGCAAAGGTTATAGCTGCGTGTGAGCAGAGCGGACGGTTTTGGCTGCCTGAAGTACATGAGCCCATGTCGGTCGAAGCGTTCCTAGGTCGGAACGAAGGTTCCGTGCTGATTTTAGGTGACCAGCAAGGGGACCACCCCAGCAGTTTGCAGTCACAGCACTTCGCTGTTGTTGTGGGTCCAGAAGGCGGTTTCTCACAACGCGAACAAGCGCTGTTTTCCGCAGACCAACGCACGTTGCGCTGGGTAATCGGAAGACAGCGCTTGCGCGCCGAGACTGCTGCTATTGCAATGTTATCTACAGCACTCGCTGTTTCGACGAACTGACGAGTGCAGTAGGTGTAAGGCGTTACTTCGTGATGAGAATAGGGGTTGAATACATGGTGTTTCCCGTGCGGACTTGAAGCATGTAATACCCTTGTGCAAGTGTCGCGACCGGTACAGATAACACGCGAATATCTGGTCCGTACACACCGTCGAGCAACGTGCTAACGATCGTACCCGTGGCATCAACGATGCGAGCAGTTACGAACGCGCGGCTTTCGATTACCACTTCTACAAGGCCAGATGTAGACATTGGGTTGGGTGAAACGCGGACAGAAACCGACTGCAACGGCTGATCGGTTTCAACACCAACACTACCTGATATTGCCACGCGGGCGGTTACAGGAAGATGGTCGGAGACCGTAGTTGAGTACGAGGACAAGTATGCCTGTGGGTTCTCTATGTAGGTGCGGTACACCATCGGAGCAACTTCATTCGAAACGATGATGTTGTCGATGAATCGCGGACCCGTTCCGAAGAGGTAGGTAGACAAGCGGCGCTCCGCAAGAGGGCATGTCGAACACGTCCACGATGCAACGTCATCTAAAAAAGCTTTGTACGGCGAAGGAAGCGTTGTGTCGACAACAGATTTTGTGATGTCGTCGTTATAGTCACCCACAACCATTACAAGTGAATCGGGATAGAAATCGCGCAGGTATGCATGAAATGTTTCTGCATCAACCTTCCGACGTGCGTAATCTTCGAGCGCTGTAGCTGAATCTGTTGCTTTGCCGTGAATGTTAAATACTACCATGCGCCGTGTAATTCCTTCGACAGTTGCATCGAAGGTGAAGCGGAATGGGTAACGTCCATTGGCCCATGCTTGCGAGCCACCGTTTACGGCCAGACCACTCGAAACAGGTGTGATGACGTCGGTATTGTAAATAAAGGCAAGTTTTTGATCGAAGGTGATGTCTGATGCAAACAGTTGCGAGTAGTTGCCATTCAATTGTGATGCAACACTTGCTAGAGTATCTGCCGAGACAACCTCTTGAAGTGCGTAAAGGTCGGCTTTGATAGAATCCATAACGCGACGGATACTAGCATTCTGACGTGCCTTATCGTTTGGACCGCGGGCTGTGTCTGTAGAGCCGAACCATTCGAGATTCCATGTTGTAACGTCTAGAGTGCGCGACTTCGCAACGGTGTCTTCGACAATCGGAGCCTGACTAAGGTCTGTTGCAAACCGCGGAGTAATCTGAAACGCACTGCGGAATTGTCCGACAAGTCCAATCAAATCGATTTCACCTTTTGGGATCGCAATAAAATTCGACGCTATTTCTGTACCACCATCAATGCGTACATCGATGTCATTTCCAGAAAGGTCGCGAATCTGATATGTTGTTTCGCCCTGGAAGCTACCAGATTGAATGAATGTTACACGACGGAGGCGCACGAGCTGACCCTCAGCACTTTCACCAATGTTAGGAATAGTAATATTCTTCGGAGCAGGTTCGAATTTTGCTACGGGCACAACAGTGAATGTTAGTGGGCCAACAAGCTGTGTTAGACCAGTGCCTGGTGATCCTGATGTTGGCTGAAACTCACTAAGTGTTGCACCTTCGACAAACACAGAGTCACCGATCTGCACTCCAGTGCGAAATGCATTATCAAACACTGCAATGCCTGCTGTGCCATCCTGGAAATAAGCTGTATTGCGAAATATGCCTGCCGACGTAACGCGACCTGCGACTTTTACAACTGTTGTGCCGAACGCTTGTTGCTTGGCTTGCGAGATCGGAATCGGGGTCTGTGCGCTCATCATTACGGGTAGTACACACGTAACAAATTGCAAGGCGCATGTGATAGATAAAACGAGTCGAAATGATGTCATGGTAGTACCCATTGGGTGATTAGAATCAATTGAAAATGCCCATCGCAATGCTATCAACAGCAGGTGGTGCCGCATCGTATGAATAAATCATGTAAGACATGCCTGCAGCAAGACTGACGTTTGTAAGTCGTCCGAGCACAAGGCTTGTACCTTCTTCGCGAAGTACAAAACTATAGGTACCTGGCGCCAACTGAGTGTATCCTCGAGACGAGAATCCTGGCTGGAAGAGATCGTCAAAAACGAGCGAACCACTTTCATGCCATAACTCTACAAAGCCGGCTTTGTCGAAGTTCTCAACCATGTGTGTGAAGCGGACGAATGCCATTGAAGAACTGGTGACTATTGTATCCTGTATTGCCTGTCGTATTTCGACGAGATTTGTCTTCGTGCCCTTTGCAAAAAGTATTACACGTGCATCGCCACCAAACGTATATCGCAAAGTGTCTCGGCCAATCATTTTATTACTGTCCAGAAACACGAAGCTAACCTGACGACCTGCTGGAACCTCTATCACTGACGAAACGCTGCCACGAGCAATCAGCAATTTGGTTTCACCTTCAATTCCCACCCCTAACAACGTGACATCTTGTGTGACATTCACAACACGAACAGATGCGGGTGCGGGTTGAGGAAAATTCAGCACGCCATCATCGCAGGCGATGATGGCCATACTTATTCCTATCAATGCCAAGATGATTAGTGTTCGCATCGTGTAATCAGAAGCTATAGCGAATGCCAAGTTGCATACGCCAGCGTGAATAGAAATTGTCGGTAAAATAGATACCCGGACGTCCGTTGGTTACGGGTTCGGAATACGTCATGCGCAATCGACCCTGCTTGTCAAACGGTTTACGGGTTTCGGTGTCGTTCACGAGTCCGAATGCGTTGTAACTCTGAAAATTTACATATCGCTGCAGTCCCCAGTCGCTATTCAAAAGATTGAGAACGTTTTGAACATCAAGGCTGACGGTTATGTTGTGGTTGTCGACAAAGCTTGGTAGAAGCTGGCTGACTTTAAAGTCGAGCTGATTTACCCATGGCTCGCGCACAGCATTGCGCGGAAGAATTTTACCTTGGTACTGTTTAAGCACATCGTTGCCCTCAACAAATGCCATGACTTGTTCCCACACCTGCTCAGACGTACGAAGGTCGGTGCCTGTCGGGTCTACAATTACAATGCGGGTGTTGAAATCTTCGCGTTTTGGAACGTAGATAAGATCGTTGCCACCCACTGCGTTGTCGCCGTTGTAGTCCTGGATGTACGACATCGAAAACGGACGTCCCGACGATCCTGCGTAAAAGAGTCCAAGCGTTGTAGAAATACCCTTCGTCCATTGAATCGTGTAACTGCCGTTGACAGTTACTCTATGCGGCAAATCAAAATTCGAACGCGCTGAAGTAAGATTGTTTGGATCGATTGCGTCGGTGTTCTGCCATCCAGATAATGCAGTAGCGCTTTGTCCAGAACTCAAATCCTCGGCGCGAAGCATCGAGTACGAAAGTGCTAAAGCAATGCCCGGAAGATAATCGTTTGTTGCTTCGAGGTTCAACTGAGCTGATGCTGAGTACTGGTAGCCTTCAGATCTACTTTTTAGTACAAGCACTTGTGTGAACTCAGGTGCAACAAGTGAGTCGACCGATTCGCCAGCATACAACGGACGTCCGTCAAGAGGCGATACACTCATGCCTGAGCGTTTCAAGTTGATATTCGACGATGCAACCTGATTCAGAAATCTGCCATACATCCCTTCGAGTGTAAGCGTCAGACCCTTCGTAATAAGAATGTCTGTACCCAGCGTACTACGCCACACCTGAGGTATCCGAAAGTTTTCATCAGTAATATTAATGAGTGCCGTGTTTGTTCGCCTGCCTGGATAATCTGAGTCGCCAGGACGTGGTGCGCGTGGATCGGTAAGATCGAATTGGACAGGGAGACCGGTTAACGTATCAGAGATAACCGCTTGCGAATTATTCGCACCTAGTTGCGCTCGGAAAATATCCATGCCCGTATTCGAATACTGATTCGACAGCCACACGGCCGCAATGCGTCCAGTAAAAAGCCCCGTTCCGCCCCTTAACACCAACGTTCTGTCTCCACTGACATCCCAGTTGAAGCCGATGCGCGGTGCAACGAGTAGCGAAGAGCCTACGCTCGGCACCTTGCTCGTACTTAGGCCAGGGAAACGTGCGGCAAACACCGGATTTTCGTACGGTGTTGTTAGAAAAATTGGAGCATCGAGCCGCACGCCACCCGTTAAGCGCAACTCTGGTGTTACTTCCCATTCATCCATAGCATACACACCGAGTTGTAGCATGCTCCATGCAGCGCGCGGCGTAGGGTCGCTTCCGACTACAGCAGGGTTGGCGTAGCTAACGCGATAGAAGTTTGGCGTGCTGTCGGCAAATGCTTCGACGCTCGAAAACTGGTAGCTGCCGTAGTAGTCCTGAATAAACAGGTTGTTGAATCGAGAAAATTCGTTGTGTGTGCCAAACGTAAGTGTGTGGTCACCTGCGACGTGTGTGATGTCGTCAGTAAGCGCAATGAGGTATTGGTCGAGTCCGTTTGCTTGTGAACTACGTTCTGGTCCGAGACTAACATTCTGATTTGCACCAACGACAATCCGCACTTCTGGAAAGGGGTCTGTCGACAACAAACGTTCGTCGATTGTACTTGTAAACGATACCCGCAACTCATTGGCGAGCGATTCGCCTAGTATGCTGTTCAATTGCACGACGGTCTGATTATTAATGCTGCGGAACATGTTCGCCTGACTGCTCAGCGAAAACCGCGTAGCATCACGAAAAACGTTTCTGTCTTGAATGGCATGTGTGAAGTTGTGCCGTAGTTGCAGCTTAGAAGTTTCGCTGATGCTCCAATCGAGGCGCGCAATAACGTTGTACGAGTTGTTCTGCGCTACGTATGGCTCATACGTGCCTGCGTCGTACCCGTATCTGTCGTGTGCTACTTGAATTACTTTATCGAGCGTTGAGGGTGCGACAGGAAAGTTGTTCAGTGCAAACGGATCATTAAGGCCGACGTCGACAGGTGTTGAGCGCAGGCGCGCTTCTGCCGTAACGTGATAAAAGAGTTCGCTAGGAAGAATTGCGCCACCAATGCGACCACCGAATGAGATGTCGGAGAAGCGGTCGAATGGACGTCGATTTGCGTCCGGACTAAGTCCGACGAGGTCTTGATTACGTCCATAGAAAAACATCGACCCGTGCGTTGCATTCGTGCCGCCGCGCGTAATGACGTTGACAAGACCGCCAGTGAAACCACTTTGTCGAACATCGTATGGCGACACATTCACACGAAGCCGCTCGATAGCATCGAGCGAGAGCACATTTGCATTTGCCAGACTTCCAGCGGTGCCTGCGGCGCCCAAAGCAAACACATCGTTGGCAACAGCACCATCGATCTGGAAATTGTTGAAGCGCGAATTCATGCCCATGATGCTTACACCCTGCGTACCGTCGCTGCCGGCGGTCTGGGTCTGATTCGTGTACGGGTTTAACCGTGCCATGTCAGATAGCGACCTGTTAATTGTAGGCGCACTTGTAATTGTAGCATTATCGATTGTTGATCCGGAGCCTGTTCTCGTTTTGTCGAAGAGGGGGTTGCCTTCTGCCGTAACAACCACTTCCTTTGATAAGGTGCCTTCTTTGTCCTTGAGGATAAAGTTTAGTGTCCCTATTTCGCCTACCTCTACAACAACACCGGTCACCTTTTTCGACTCATACCCGATGAACGAAGCTGAAATGTCGTAGAGTCCCGGACGCATGCCGCGAATCGAATAACGTCCGTTCGGCTTCGTAATGGCCCCATACACCGCCCCAGTGCCTTGCTGTACGGCTCGAACGGTCGTAGAACCTAGCGTGTTGCCCGAACTCGAATTAGCCCGTACCGTGCCCGAAATCGAGCCCGTAGTCACACCTTGGGCATGTAAGGTGCTAAAAAAGGGGCTAACAACAACTAGACTTAAGAAAACGAACAACAATCTGGAGGGGATGGAACGGCAGTGCATAGGTCAAAACTAAAGCATTTCCTCGGGGCGCGTAGGGGTCCCGTATATTCGTAACAATGCCTTTACACGAGCCGATAGCGTACGTACACTCGACGTCGGCGCTGCACCTGACGTCCCTCCTGCACCTTAGCACTCAGATCTCTGAAGCCCATTCGGCCGAACAGCTGCTGAATGCCGCGGTACTGAGCATTATGGGAAAGCTGAGAATGCGCAGGGCCTGTATCCTGCATCCCGATGGCGAAACATTCATCGCCACACACTGCAAGGGCATCGTTCCTCCGACTGTAGAAATATTTAGTATCGACGAGTGCTCCTTTGCATTACCGGAGATTCCGGCAATGCAGCCCCTTGCCGAATGTGGAATTGAATGGCTCGTGCCTTTAAACGCGCACGGTGAGATGTTGTGCGTGATGTGCTTTGGTGGGTCGATTGATGGTACTGAACCCGGCAGCGACACTCGAGCGTACGTAGAGCTTGTGCGTGCAATAACAGCAAGTGCAGTGCATAGCATTCGTATGATACGTGCGCTTGTTGAGGCGAAGAAGGAGTTGGAGGGACAAACACTGTTGGTGACAACGCTTTATGAAAGTGCGCGCGATTTTACCGGAAAGCTCGAACCCAGCGAGATTACGCGGATACTTGCATACAGGCTCATGGGACAGTTGATGACAAGCAGTTTTGCTCTTGTGCTCGACCAGCCATTAGGTGAAAGCATCATCGCAGGACAACGTGGTACGATTTCAACAGTAGGTGTTCAAGAGCTGCTGTCGAGCTTGGAACTCGCGATTAATGTGCCAGACCTAGCCGAAGACGACGTACTTCGAGCGGAGCTCGAGTTACGCTTCATAACACTGGCAGTACCAGTTAGCGCACGAGGAATTCGTCGAGGTGTGTTACTTATCGGACCAAAACTGAACAGCCAACTCTACACACCCGAAGAAATAACGTTTGCCGAAGCCTTGGGTAATACTGCAATGATTGCGCTCGAGACATTCCGCCTTATTCAAATTGAGATAGAGCGCGGTGCGTTCATGAAGCAATTGGAGATTGCAGCACAAATTCAGCAGGGGTTACTTCCTGTCCAGTTGCCAGCGACTCCGGGCTTTGATGTCGCTGCGGCCACAACACCTAGTGCGCACATCGGTGGCGACTACTACGATGTTATTCCACTCGACGGCGAACGCACATTGTTTGCAATTGCCGATGTTTCAGGCAAGGGCATTCCTGCTGCATTGCTCATGGCAAACGTGCAAGCTGCACTTAACACACTTGCACCTCTCGATCTTGGTTTGTCCCAAATAGCACATCGTATCAACCGACTGGTATACGACAACACAGCATCGGACGTATTTGTAACAATGTTTATATGCATTGTGAATCACGTCTCACGCGAAGTGAGCTATGTCAATGCCGGACACAATCCGCCCGCCGTAATATTTGACGCAGATGTGCACTTCCTGCATACCGGGGGTGTTCTCTCTGGAGTATTACAAGATCCAGCACCATACGAATGTGGCACCATACTACTTGGCAACAAGGGTGTGCTTGTGCTATACACCGACGGCGTTACAGAAGCACGCAACGCCGATGGTGACGAATTCGGACCTGAGCGTCTCGTGACGTGTATACAAAGTCTTGCAGGTCTTACAGCCGACGAAATCCTTGCGGGCATCCATCGACATCTTGACGAGTTTTCAACTGCCGACATTCCGGATGACGATACCTCACTTATCGTTATCAAACGACATGACCTTTGACTCGTATATACGCTCTGTAATAGCGCCCAACATCTCCAAAACCACTGCTCTTCCTGCATACAGTGGTCCCGATATTCTAGCATCACTGTCTTACACAGAAGAACTCCGTGTTAAGCGCTCGGCATGGGGCCGCTTCGCTAAGGAGTTAAAGATTGGCGATGCTCGTATCGAGGAAATCGTAGAGGCGCCGATGCCTCGAGGCTACCGTGCAACCTCGCGTCGCAGACTCATTGTTCACCGAGGCATACCAACACTGGCCCACGGCGAAGGTTCGGTGCTCGATGCTGCGCAAGCGGCGCTGCTCGAGCCTTCATCACATGCTGCCATCTATGAAGTTGTAGAACGACTGGCGCGTCCGGGTAAATCTCCAGTCCTACTAAATCATGTCATGATCCGCGGTTCATACGACGAACATGTTGTGATCTTCGATGTCAAGGAGGTGGATGCCGATGTCGTTCGCACGCTGCGAAAATGGACGCAGACAATTTCCAAGGCAGCGCCTTCGGTAAAACATGCGTGGATTTATCACGACCCAGCTGCAACGAACTTTTTTATTGAGCAGGAGCGACCACCGCACGGATACGTGGGCAAAAAATTAGTAGGCTCCGCTGCCTGGATACAAACTGTGAACGACATTGCTTATCAGGTTGGTGTATTCTCGTTCAGTCAGATTAACCTCGCCATGGTGCCGCAGCTCATCGATGCAGTGAAGCGGGCACGTGGACCGGCTGGAGGAACGCTGTATGACTTGTATAGTGGATACGGTTTGTATGGTGCTGCCTTCGCTAAAGAGTATGAACGCATTGTTGCAATTGATGCCGACGAAGTAACAATTGATAACGCGCGATATAATATCAAGCGAGCAGGTGGTACTGTGCAGGCAACACCAGCAATGCTGAGCAGCAAGACAATAGACCGATTGCTCGAGGCAGAACATAAAATCGAATCATCAACCGAAACGCCAATTAGACGCACAATCATCATCGACCCGGCGCGAGGCGGCATGGCTCCTGGTGTCCGAGGTGGCATTGCAGAACTAGCGCCCGAGCGCATTGTAGAATTGTTTAACGAGCCGGACGAGATAAATCGTACAGTTCGTGAGTGGGCCGCAGCGGGTTACGCATGCGACATCGTGATACCGCTCGATCTTTATCCGGGAACTGCAGCAATAGAGGTTGTACTCGGCTTTAAGAAGCGTCAGGCAATACGCTCGCGGGCCCACGTAAAGACATCGAGGTAATGCTGCGCGGTGTCGGCGATCGTGTACTTGCTTGCCATCGCGTTTTTGCGTAACCGCGTCCAGTGCGGTTCACGTCGGTATACACGCAGCGCCTGGTCTATTGCTTCCGAGCATGCGTCTGCAGAAAACCTGTTAAACCTGAAACCATTGCCATGAAAGGTTATAGGGTCGTACTGCGTAATTGTGTCAGCAAGTCCGCCCACAGCGCGCACGATTGGAATCGATCCGTACGCAAGCGCGAACATTTGTGTTAGTCCGCACGGTTCAAAACGCGAAGGCATAAGGTAGTAATCACATGCAGCTTGAATTCTGTGCGACAACGGATTGTTGTAACCAGTGCCGACAAATGCATGTTCGGGATAACGGTGCTGCAACCCTAGAAAGAACTCTTCGAATCGTCTATCACCACTTCCTAGAATAACAAATCTCATTCTGCGAGATGCTAAAAAGCCCTCGAGACTGTGTAACAGAAGCGAGATGCCTTTTTGTTCAGTGAGACGAGTGACCATGCCCATCAGCGGCAGATAGTCTATTCCGTCACCACTATTTAATCCCATCTCGCGAAGCAACGCTTGTTTGCTTATTTCTTTTTTCTCTATCGTATCGGAATCGAATGGTACAGGAATGTGCGAATCTATCTGCGGATTCCATTCATGAGGGTCAATTCCGTTGAGCACTCCGATAAAGTCGGTACCACGAGCCTGCAATGCCGACTGAAGTCCCATGCCTTCAGGCGTCCAACGAATTTCACGTGCGTAGGTCGGACTCACCGTTGTGATTTTGTCCGCGAACATGATACCTGCCTTCAAGCAATTGAAGATGCCATCCTGTTCAAACCACGCTCCGACGTGGAACGACGCAGGATCGAAGCCACACAACTCCATTGCACGGATAGGGTCATACATACCCTGATACGCCATGTTGTGAATGGTGAATACACCAGCGGTACCAGCAAAGAACGGGTCACTCGCATAATGAATCTTGAGCATTGGCATACATGGCGCAGTGTGATAATCATGCGCATGTACGACGTCGGGTTTGAAGTTCAGTACTCGCGCAAGTTCGAACGCTGCGCGACTTAAGAAGATAAAACGACGATCGTTGTCCTTGAACCCATCGTGGTAGCCATAGATGCCCGGACGATCGTAGTAATCAGACGAGCTTAGGAAGTACAGGCGCGAGGATGAGCCAGGAATCGAAGCAGTCCATACTTCTGCAAACTCAGGCCACCTTCCTATAGGAACCTCGAGTACAATGTCAGTTTTTGAAATTCCGTATGCTTCCTTATCAATCGTACCATACAGCGGTAGCACAACCACAACGTCATGGCCAGCCTCCTCCCACGCACGGGGTAAAGCGCCAGTCATGTCTGCCAAGCCACCCACCTTCGCAAAGGGGGCGACTTCTGCTGCTGCTACAAGAATGTTCATGGTATTAGGAACGATGCGTCTACGGGACGACAAATATACGTGGGGAGTGACGCGAAGTAGGTTTGAGCCGCCTCGGCGTTTTCCACCGATGTGTACAACCCATACATTGTCGAACCACTTCCACTCATCGATGCGTACACTGCGCCTTGAGCGTAAAGCTCAGACTTAATACTGGCCAGTTGAGGGTATCGTTTAAACACAATCGGCTCAAAGTCATTTGTAAAATCATTAGGCATTGCTCTAGGATTTTCAACCGCTTGCATCAACGAGCTGATAAGATTTGCAATGGGTTGTTCACATGTTATCCCCAGTGTGGAATACATCTCTTGAGTTGAAAGATGCAGACCGGGAAACACAAGTAAGACGATCCACGGTAATTCAATTTCTAGTGACGTTATGATTTCACCACGTCCCTGTACTAATGCAACACCCGGATTCAGAAAGAATGTCACATCAGATCCAAGTAGCTTCGAGTAAGGGGCCAGTAAGGGTCCCAGCTCGGGATACAGAATTGATAAGCCAAGCAACGTTGTTGCTGCGTTGCTCGACCCGCCTCCTAAGCCCCCTCCTGAAGGGATGTGTTTCGTCACCCGTATCTTTGCAGCTTGCATCGAGTTGGACAATACCATGTGTGCTGCACGGAACACCAAATTGTCTTCGAGGATGTCCGTTACCGGTGGATTGCATTCAACAGAGAGTGCCTCTGAGCGCTCCATCGTGAGTTCGTCATGCAAATCGATAGCAATGAAGATTGAATTGAGGTCGTGATAACCGTCCGGTCGTTTGCGAACGATTTCGAGACCGAGATTAATCTTCGCGCACGAGCGCAGTTGTAATTGTTTCATAGCGTGTTGGTTGGTTCTGCGAAGATATGCCCTCAACAAAACAGATTCCATACGAGAGTGAGATTGCGCGAAAATCGATTCACTTAGCGTCGCTTCTCATTCCAATCGTCTATCTGCACGTAGACCACACGACAGGCCTCATCATTCTGGCCTGGATGACGGTTGTTTCGCTGAGCGTTGACCTTATGATGCGGTACCACGGACCTACACGTCGGGTGCTACTAGCGTTGGTCGGACCTATTATGCGGACGCACGAATTGCGTCGCGATAAGCTCCACCTCACGGGCGCATCATGGGTGCTTATCGCGGCCCTCGTAACGATGGCGGTATTCCCGACATCGGTTGCGATAACGGCGTTTACAGTTCTTATTGTGTCGGACACATTTGCAGCGCTTGTCGGAAGGCGTGTTGCTGGACCCGGTTTCCTAGACAAAAGTGTTATAGGTACCGCAACGTTTATTCTCACTGCGTGGCTTGTTGTAGGAGTGTATGGTAGTATTTATAGCCTACCATGGACCTATTACCTCGCTGGCATTATTGGGTGCATCGTAGGTGGTGTAGTAGAGGCAGCGTCGACACGACTTAAAGTAGACGATAACCTAAGCATACCATTCAGCATTGCAGTAACCATGTCAGTTCTCGGATGGATTTTCGTTATGATGGGTTATCAAGATTTCTTCAGAGCAATTCCATGACCAGACGTTTTATAAAACAGCTCGTGCTCTACATAGCGGTAGGATTCGCGGCTGGCCTTGGCGCGTATTTCATCTGGCTACGCGATATGCCCAACCCCGTCCTCGAATTTTCGAGCGTACGCGATACGTTTACTGATACTTCTGGTAACGAAACGGCAATCGTGTACTTCATTCGTGTCAAATCATACGACTCTGTACAAATTCGATCGTCAGCTAATTACTACGTCAATCAGTCTATAACGAAGCCAGAAATATCTGTTTCGAAACGACGCACCCTGCTCATGCACTTTTTCGTTGAAGGCGACACGGCAGCACTCAGCACTGACATGCAAGACGAACTTGCATACACACACCCCGAAGTATCCGACCCAAATAAAACGCTTTTACTTGTGCCCGGCGGATACGTCATGAAAGTAGTCTACGACAAAGACACGCATAAACCGTCGGTGTCTGAACTCAAGCGCACATCATTCTTCATGGCGCGTCCGGGCATACACGCTAAAGACCTGCGGTAAGGTTTTATGGGGCTAGTGCAAAGGGGCTAGATGGCCAGCCTACGCGCGGTATTGCACAGACTGGAACTCAGCGAACAGACTCTTTACCTTGTTGCGCTGATACTTGCCTGTTGATGTAACAGGTAAAACATCTGTGAATAACACCACCTTTGGTGCTTTGTGAAACGGCAGGTGTTCGCGGCAGTACGCAAGAATTGCATCTGCAGATGATTCGGTGTCGCGAGGAATAACAAGAGCACCAACTTCTTCGCCATATACATCGTTATCGAAGCCCACTGCAATGCCTGCACGAACACCAGGTGCTCGAGCAATTACTTCGTCTATCTCGAGAGGCGCCAGGTTCACGCCACCGCGTATGATGAGTTCTTTAATGCGTCCGGTAATGAAAAAATACTTGTTGCCGTTTTCATCCCGCATTGCAAATCCTTCGTCTCCAGTGCGAAACCATCCATGTAAGAATGCCTCGTGTGTGGCCGATGGGTTACCGTAATATTCTTTCATGACATTCGGACCTCGCGATACAATCTCACCACGTTCACCATCGGTTACTGCGATTCCTTCCGGTGTGTGAATCGCCATTTCATTGCACCCTAGAGGAACGCCAATCGAAGGATAACCGAACTCTTGCATCCATCGCTGGTGTTCAGTCCAAGACAGCGTCCGAGGTAAGAAACACGTATAACATGTTGTCTCAGACAATCCATAACCATGAACGATGGGTATACCGTAATGCTCTTCGAACCGCGAGGCTAGATCACACGTTAGGGGTCCTGCACCACAGATGATATGTCGGAAGCCCCCTTCGACAGCCCCTTGCCCGTTGGCATTTGCCTCAAGCAAGAATGCAAGAAGCGTTGGCACGACGCTTACGATGTGCACACCCTCGGCCCGGACGATGTCGAAAAAATGCGATGCGCTGAACTTTCGGTTTAGCACAACACTTGCACCTGCAAGGAACGGTGCAACATGTGTAACGATAGTACCATTCACGTGATGGACAGGTAACACACACATCATTCGTGTGGACTCGTCGATGCCGTGCCACGAGGCAATATCATAACCGTCAGCAAACAGATTCTGCTGAATAAGTACCACACCTTTGGGGTTGCCTGTAGTACCACTCGTGTATACAACAAGACATTCTTCGAAGCGCATGTCATCGTCTGCTTCGGGATAGGCATGAGGTGCAAGCTGTGCAACGTGTGCTTGATGTGCAGATGTCGCAGAGTCCGTATCAACATCGACGATGTTGGTCGCAGAAGGTGCGAGTCCGCTTACGCGACCGATGTATTCCGATCTGCAGAGTATGCAACATGCGTTGCTGTCGTTAAGAATGTATGTGAGACGTGCGTCGTCTTCAGACATATTCAGTGGTACTGCGCAGGCACCAAGTAACCAGCAGGCGAAGTAGGCGAGAATTGTATCCGGATGATTGTGGTCGGCAATTGCAACACGACTACCTCGGGCAACTCCATTGTTTGCGAGTAGAGTCGCGAGTTTGCGTGCGGAGACGATGAAGTCTGCATAGGTAAATGTTGTGCGATCAAATGTTTGGCGTCCAGACGGAGCTATATACGTCATCCAGGGTGCGTGTGCACTCGACGTTTCGCGCACACGCATTGCGTCGCCCCATGACAGGTGCGGATATACAATGTTCTCGGCATTGATGCCACGTAGACTTCGAGCTGGTTCGTTACGAGGATCATGGTGCATTTCCGAAAATTAAGGCTATACGAAGTAGATTCGCAGCATGATCGACTTACGAAGTGATACACTTACTGTACCAGACCAGGGTATGCGCGAAGCAATGGCGTCAGCGCAGGTAGGAGACGATGTCTACGGAGAAGACCCGACAGTGAATGCGCTGCAGGAACGTATTGCCGCAATGTTTGGCAAGGAGTCTGCGATTTTTGTCCCCTCGGGCCTCATGGGCAACCAGATTTGCCTCGCACTACACACGCAGACTGGCGACGAAGTAATTGCCGAAGCAGATGCTCATATCATGCATTTCGAGAACGCTGGTGCTTCGGTGATTGCGCGCGTACAGTTGAATACCATTAAGTCTAGTGACGGATGTATGAGTCTCGACGAGATTCGCGAAGCAATACGTCCTGCCATTTACTACTACGCCCGCACGTCCCTCATTGCCCTTGAGAACTCACATAACCGACACGGTGGCACGGTACTGCCTCTGAGGTACATGCAATCTGTGCGGGCTCTTGCCAACGCTGCGAGTATCAAGATGCATTGTGACGCCGCTCGACTTTGGAATGCACTGGTTGCATTGCAGTGTTCGCCTGCCGACGTCGCAGAGAATTTTGACACCCTTAGCATCTGCATGTCGAAAGGCGCTGGTGCGCCCATTGGTTCGTTGATTATTGGGTCGAACGAGGACATACTGCGCGCCCGCAAGTGGCGCAAGATGCTAGGCGGCGGAATGCGGCAGGCTGGCATCCTGGCTGCCGCATGTATGTACGCGCTCGACACCATCGTGCCGAACATTGGCCAAGATCATCGCAGGGCGTTGATGTTTGCCGACAAGCTCGCCCATATAGAAGGCATTTCAATTGAACGCTGGCGGGTGCAAACCAATATCGTATGCTTTTCTGTAGGGGGCTTTACAGACGCCGATTTCGTGCAAGCGTGCAGCGCCAAGGGGCTACGCCTGGCACCCATACGTAGAGGTGTCCTTCGTGCAGTATTCTACCACCAGATCACCGATTCCCAAGTCGCCGAGGCCGCAGTGATAGTTCGAAGTGTCCTCGCAGAACGCCACTGATCACGTATCTTTAACCTATGCCTACAGCAGAAAAAACCGAAGCTACAGTTGACCATGGTGCGATTACGATCGACGACCATGGCACATTCAATCATCGCTTGCATAGTCGCGTCAGATCGTACGATGTAGACCGACAGGGTATCGTGCACAATGCTGTGTATCTGTACTGGCTCGAAGCGGCACGAATCGAATACTTCCGCGATATCGGTGTGCCGATCGACAGGCAATCATTTGTTACGAAGCACCGCTTCGTGGTAGCGAAAACTGAAATTGAGTACAAGTCGGCGGCACAATTCGACGACGCCTATACGGTGTTCACACGCGTATCGTTTGTAAAAAATTCCTCTTTCGGATTCGAGCACGTTATACGTCACGAGAATGGCTCGATACTAGCAACTGCTCGCGGTGTGCTGGTACACCTTAATCCTGCTACAAATCTTTCAGAACGCATACCAGATTCCTATCGAAGTCTCATTCGAGACTTCGAAGGTGCCAAAGTAGAGTTTGCAGACTAACAGATTAACGAAGCGCACCGAGGTCAACGCTAAGTCCGTAAGAGAAACCTTTTTTGAACGAGAAGAACTGGTTGCTGTTGTCCCAGTACCATAGACCCGCCATGTCGTAACCAGCGCTCATGCGAACTGGACCAGCAGGTTGATACTGAAGACCAATCGTACCACGTGCAACCGGACCCTGCGAGAATGCATATGCACCAGTAACGCTGACGAACGGACGCAAGCCTTCGAGAAATGGTGCTTCCCATGGCGCTGCTTCGTACGTGCCACCAAGCCAGAAGAGTACTGGCGTCTGATCTACTTGGACTGATCTTCCGTTACGTGTCGACTGAAACACCTGATGGAATGCTTCGACACCAAACTCTACACCTGCACGCTGATTTGTAGCGACAGGAAATACTAATGCAAACGCAGAGTTTGCAACAAGTGCATCGTTTACAGAAGCAGGTATGCGAACGTCACCGTTAAGCGATGATGCCAGCGACCGAATTGTTATCGACACCGGCAGGTCTACTGACCCAGGTGTAAGTGGACTTGCTTCACCAAAACGCGAGTCGCTAACCAGCGATCCGAAACGTGTCGGACTCGATGCTAGCTGGCTCTGCTCTGGCACCTTGCTCACGAAAAGATTAGTCGAAGTCTCTGGGAGCCTCGCATTATCTAAACTATTATTCTCTGCAAACAGTGGCGATTGCGTAAGGGGTTGGGAAGGGGGCGTCTTTGCAGGCACACGAACGTATAGCGTCTCAACACGAACGGCAACAGCAGGTTGCTCTGGTACAGCGCCGGTTCTGACTTCGGCGACCTGACCCTTTGCAGACCCTTCCCCTGCAATTGCCTGTGTGTTTTGCGGTGTACCTGTTCCGGGCGTGAACAGGAAGTATGCAAGGAGCAGGCCGGCAAGAACACCGCCTCCGGTATACACCGCGCGTGATACGAATGATGGTGCTGTTGCTACAACTGCTGCGCCTACTGGAGGCACAAAACCTGCAGCAGCTAGGATACCCGTCTCTGCCGTTACGGGCGGAAACAGTACGTCGCGGTGCACAGCGTTGCGGATGGCAAGAACGTCTTTCATTTCCGTTCGTAATTCTGGATGAGAAGCAAGGGCATCGAACAACGGTTGTTCGTCTCCTAGTTCAAGCTCTCCATCCATAAACGCGTAAAGCGCTTCATCCGGGGTGATTGGGGTCATAATGATACCGTAGACATGTTATGAGTTGTTATTTAAATCCGAGAGGTAGGGTGCGAGAATGTCTCGCAGTTTTTTCTTTGCACGGAAGATTCTGACTTTGACAACGTCGAGTGATTCGCCAATGACATCTGATATTTCACTGTAGGTAAGCCCATTGTATTCTCGCAACACGAACGCTTCGCGGTAGTCTTCGGGTAACAGCTCTAGCGATGCGTGAATGAGGCTCAACAATTCCTTGTGTTCGTAGGGCACATCACGAGCTGTAAGGTGGAAGTCCTCAACCTGAACGTAAGCGCGCTTATTTCGGGCACGGTACGAAAGGCAGAGATTCCGCGCAATAGTCATCAAGTACGCTGGGAAGTTTTCAATAATCCGACCCTGTTTACCAGAGTCATAGAGTTTGATGAAGGTCTCCTGCAGCAGGTCTTCTGCAGTGTGGTTATCACCAATGATTTTGCGACAGTAGGTGTAAATCCGCTGCGAATAACGTCGGTAGAGGGCAGACAGGGCTTCTTGCGCAGGGGCATCCTCCAGCGTAAGCCGGGAGTATAGATCGACGTCGGACGCTTCATCAGAGTCCGTGACTCGTTGCCTATGCATTAACCCGGTGTGCATACTACTACCGGCCTTTTCTCGTGAATTCATGCGCACTGACCATATACCAGTAACCTAGTTACACCTTAACCGCCTCATGGTGCCGTAATTTACTCTATGGCAACTACTTATCCAGATCCAGCGGGACTTTTCATCATTCGGGCCGAAGCCGCTAACTGGGACGATGTCCTGTACCGGCAGTCAATTATGATGTTAATAGACGAGGGCATTGGTGGCGTGTGCGTGTTTCAAGGCGAACTTGAAAAGACCGCGACCATGATAAAGGACATGCAGGAGCGCAGCGGAGGTAGGCTCCTCATCTCCGCCGATTACGAACACGGACTGCCCATGCGACTCGAAGGAGGTATTGCCTTTCCGCGGGCAATGGCACTCGGACACACGCTTCCCGGAATTACCGAGCACGTTGCTTCATGTATTGCCGAAGAAGCCCAGGCTTTAGGCGTGCACTGGAATTTTGCACCTGTGTGTGACATCAACTCCGATCCTGCGAACCCAATCATCAACACGCGAAGTTTCGGCGAGAATGCCGAGCAGGTCGCCAAACATGTTGCGGCCTACGTAACAGGCACACAATCGCGCAACGTACTAGCGTGTGCCAAACACGCACCGGGCCACGGCGACACCCACGTCGACAGTCATGTAGATATGCCTACAGTGCACATAACTCGCGAAACAGCCGAGTTACGCGAATACGTTCCGTTCCGAGCAGCAATCGATGCCGGTGTACGTAGCCTTATGATGGGTCACATCATTATGCCTTTCCTCGATGCCGACTTACCGGCTTCGGTGTCGAACGCCATTGTTACCGGACTCGTCCGTGAGGTATGGGGCTATAAGGGGCTGATCGTCACAGATGCCATGGACATGCAAGCCATTACCCAACGATGGAATTCTGCAGAAGCAGCTGTGCTGTCTGTGAATGCTGGCATTGATGCAATTCTACTTCCCGAGGATGCCATGATGGCAATAGCGGGTTTGAGAAATGCAGTAGCAAACTCGATTGTGAGTTCCGAAGCCATCGCAACGAGTCTTGATCGTTGGCAAGAGGCGAGAGACTTTGTAAATAAAGCCACAAAAACAACCGAGCCCGTAGATCAGAATGCGCATGCAATGATTGCACTTCAGGCAGCGAATGCGGCGATTTCCACGATGGGCCGCGAAGACCTGTTGCCAATCCTTGGTAAACATGTGGCAGCATTCGCTGTGGTCTCTGAAAGTGATTCAGAAGCTGCAACTCTTTGGCTGCACTATCTTGCGGGTGCAACCGAGGAAAACTGTGATTATGCTTTTATTGATGGCTCGATTGCTGAGGAAGACCTCGAAGAAATGATTAAGGGCATCGCAGAATCTGATCTCATTGTGTTTGCGTTTTTTGGACGAGCGGTCGCGGGCCGTGGTACACTACCTGGGTGGGATCGACTGGCAGATGTTATGACACGGCTAGCCGCAGGACGTCCGATTGTTATAGTCTCGTGTGGAAGTCCATATGGCCTGGAAACCCTCCCTGCGGATTTTCGGCTTTACACGTATTCTGAAACCATGCCGTCGTTGGCCGCCAGCGTTATGCGTCTCGTGGGCAGGGCTGCAGCCCCATCGGTAGCCCCTTCAAATTAATTAGTTTTGTGAGCTTTTTTCCCTTTCGTTGGGTTTGTGACAACACTTCTCGTTACCGGCGGAGCCGGATTCATCGGATCAAATCTCGTCCGGCATATACTGAACGAAACTCCTCTTCAGGTTGTCATACTTGATGCCCTAACATATTCGGGCAACCTCGAGAATCTCGAGGGTGTTTTGGATAATCCAAAAGTGCAGTTTGTGCATGGCAGTATAACGGATGCTGATGTTGTTGCGCAAACGATGTCAGACCCTACGATAGGCGCCGTTTTAAATCTAGCAGCGGAGAGTCACGTCGATCGCTCAATCAACGATGCACGTCCGTTTGTAGAAACGAACATCACGGGTACGGTTGTTTTGATGGACGCATGCCGAACGCATGGTGTGAAGCGATTTGTTCAGGTGTCGACCGATGAAGTATATGGTTCGCTAGAACCAGACGAAGACCCATTCACCGAATCGTCACCACTCATTCCTTCGTCGCCATACGCTGCTTCGAAAGCAGCTGCCGACCACCTTGTTCATGCGTATGCACATACGCACGGGTTGAACGCAGTAATCACACGTTGTACAAACAACTACGGTCCGTACCAGTTCCCCGAAAAATTCATGCCGCTCATGATAATGTGCGCCTTGGAGAACACGAGCTTGCCCTTGTATGGTGACGGTATGCAGGTGCGCGACTGGATTCATGTCGATGATCATTGCCGTGGAATTATGGCAGCGCTCGAGCGCGGGCTAGCTGGTGAGACGTACAACCTTGGCGGCGGTAATGAATTCGCCAATATTGACATCGCTAAAAGAATCCTTACGAAAACTGGCCATGCTGAGTCATTACTAACACACGTCACCGACAGACATGGTCATGACAGACGTTATGCAGTCAACTCAAACAAAGCGCTTGAACACCTAGGTTGGAAACCACTGCAAGACTTTGACAGTGGGCTTGCAAACACAATCGAATGGTATGAACAGCACAAATCGTGGTGCGAACGCATTAGTAGTGGCGAATACAGAAATTTTCGAAACAGACAGTTCTAATCAGGATCGTATGAGCACCTCATTACGGCGCAGAGGCCGACCGCGTAAAAACCTCAGCAAGAACGAACAGACGTTGATGGCGAAGATTCAGGACGGATCCTGCACCATTGGTGTGGTAGGTCTTGGATACGTTGGTCTGCCCATCGCTATGGAATTTGCACGCAAGGGTATAAAGACCATTGGCATTGACGTGAGCAAGGAGAAGATTGCGTCGCTACAAGCTGGACGCAACTATATCCAGGACCTTGACGACGGTGTTATAAAAGACCTTATCAAAAAAACAAAAACGCTCAAAGCCACAACAGACTTCGACAGCGTTGCCCAATGTGATGTTATCTATGTGTGCGTGCCTACGCCATTCACACCCAACAAAGACCCCGACATATCGCACATCGTAAGTGCAACGAAAGAAATCGCCGCGCGGTTACGTCCGGGTCAGCTCATCATTTTAAAGAGCACAACCTTCCCCGGTACAACAGAAAAGTATGTACAACCCATACTCGATGCAACGAACTATGAATGCGGAATCGAGTATTTCCTTGCCTTTTCGCCGGAGCGCATTGACCCAGGGAATGCTGTGTGGACAACACAGAATACTCCTGTTGTTGTGGGTGGTGTTACAAAGGCGTGCCTCGACCTTGCCGTTGCAGTAAACAAGTTGATTATTGCTGAAGTTGTGCCAGTAAGTTCTCCCGCAGTTGCTGAGATGGAGAAACTCCTTGAGAACATCTTCAGAAGTGTAAACATTGCGCTCGTGAACGAACTCGCGCAGTTATGCGACCGTATTGGCGTGAACATCTGGGAAGTGGTGCAGGCTGCGTCTACAAAGCCATTTGGTTTTATGCCGTTCTACCCTGGACCCGGCATTGGCGGACACTGCATCCTTATCGACCCGTATTACCTAGCATGGATGGCACGTGAGTACGATTTTGTAACAAACTTTATTACACTTGCTGCTGAAGTCAACGAGTCGATGCCGTTCTACGTACGCAGCATGATCGAGCGTGAAATCGCAAAACAGGATGTACGCATGTCACGGGCTCGCGTGTTATTGCTAGGAATGGCATTCAAAAAGGATGTCGATGATTTGCGTCATTCACCAGCCCTCAAAGTAGCAGAGTTGCTTCTCGACGATGGCATTGAGAATATCTCGTATTTCGACCCATTCATACCGAGTGTGATTGTGCACGACAAGACCCTTCATTCTCGAAAGACCCTTACACCGTCATTTATAAGTCGGCATGATGTCGTTGTAATAACAACCGATCACTCGCAGTTCGACATCGACATGATTGTGAAGCATGCACGAGTAGTAATTGACACGCGCAATGCAACACGCAACGTAAAAGGCGCTCGCAAGAACATTGTGCTACTGGGCGAGGGACGATGAAGCGCATCTTATCTGTGGTTGGTGCGCGGCCAAACTTCATGAAGGTTGCCCCTATCCATCGGGCTTTCGCAGCGCATTCCGATTCGTGGCAACACGACATCGTTCATACTGGCCAGCACTACGATGCGTCGATGAGCGATGCTTTCTTTGCAGATCTCGACATGCCGCAACCCGCATACTTCCTTGGCGTTGGCAGTGGTTCGCATGCAACGCAAACTGCTAGGATTATGGAAGGGTTCGAAAGGGTCTGCCTAGAGGCTAATCCAGACTATGTGATTGTAGTGGGGGACGTGAACAGTACCATTGCATGCTCGTTAACGTCAGTGAAGCTAGGCATTCGCACAGCGCATGTAGAGGCAGGTCTGCGTTCATTCGATAGGTCGATGCCAGAGGAAATTAATCGAATGGCAACCGATGCCATTGTAGACGATCTATTCGTGACCGAAGAGAGTGGTCGTTTGCATCTTCTGCGTGAAGGTATCCCAGACGATAGAATTGCTTTTGTGGGAAATACGATGATCGATTCGATGATGTATGCGTTGCCAAAAGCCGCTGATTCGACAATCCTCACCAGAATTGGAGTTGAATCGTGTGGTTACGCACTTGTAACACTGCACAGACCTAGCAATGTCGATGACAAAGCCCAGCTCCAGATGCTTTTCGAAGTCTTGAACAACATAGCCCAGAACATCGACGTTGTTTTTCCTGTGCACCCCAGAACACGTAAGAACATGGTGTCGTGGACGATGGGGGACATCTCTGAACGCATTCATCTTATCGATCCCATGGGCTATATCGATTTTCTTCGGCTTATGAAGGATAGTGTCTTTGTACTTACAGACTCTGGTGGCATTCAGGAAGAAACGACGGCCTTGGGCATTCCATGCATAACAGCACGTACCACCACAGAACGCCCGGTTACGGTAGACATCGGCACAAATGTACTCGTGCCGCCAGAGCACGACGCACTAATTGCACAGAGCGCCCGTGTTCTGCGCGGTGAAAAACAGCCGTGGCGGGTACCCGAATTGTGGGACGGCCATGCAGCAGAACGAATCGCAGCCGTCATCACGTCGCAGTATTCGTAACTTTGAGGCGTTAGTTGACAGCGTTTATGCCATTTCCAGGTTTGTTGATGCCCAAAACACAGCGGGTGTGGTTAATCTTATGTGCCTGTCTCTTGGCAGCCCTTTTGCCCCTTGCTGCACATGCACAAACGTCAAATGGCCTAGACCTAGATAGGCTTAAGGCTTCTCAGGGTTCGTCGTCTGGACTTTCGGCGTTACTTACGGGCGAACCAACAGCCAACGGTGATGTTGTTAACCCACGAACATATATGGTAGGTCCGGGCGACGTCTTGTCGTACCAGACCACGGGCCTCGACTATCTAGAAAAGGTTACTATCATCACACCCGAGAACACTGTTGTTCTCGAACGTTTTGGTACACTTTCTTGTAACGGACTAACGCTGCAACAACTGCGCGACAGTCTGGCTCAATTCGTTCAAAAACGCTCCCCAAACGTCCAATTTTCGATGTCTCTACGGCGAGCAAGACTCGTGTTTGCAACGCTTTCGGGCAACGTGGCATATCCTGGTACCTACATGGTGCCAGCCTCTATGCGCGTGTCGACGTTCCTTGCTGTAACGCGCCAACCTGGGTTACTCGGTAAGAGTTCAGAGCCGGTAGACCAGGGCCGATCGAAGTCTAGGGTACGAACCATGCCAGAAGGAATGCGCGCCACCCCACCGCTTTCAGCGTTCGCAGTTCGTAACATCATAGTTCGACATCGCACAGGTATTTCAACTGCAGACCTGCCTAAGTCTCTGATCGTTGGTTTTGAACATTTAGATCCGCACTTACGCGAAGGCGATGAAGTAATCGTGCCGTACGACGAGGTCGATTATCCGATTGTATCTGTTGCTGGGGCTGTCGGCAATCCGGTGTCTATCGCTTATCGCGAGGGCGACCGTGCGTCTGTACTGCTTTCAGCAGGAGGAGGTCCGACCACTGAAGCCGATCTAAGTAGCATCACACTTGTCGATGGCAATGGTTCGTTGCGCACAACTCTGTCCGTCGATTCTTCATGGCAGTTAACCGGTGAAGACCCACTACTAAGTGCCGGCAGCACAATTGTAGTTGAGCGTAAGGTGCTCGCTGGACAATCTTCTCGGCAGGGCATTGTAGAATTACACGGCGAAATCGAGCGCATCGGCGTACAGGTGATTGTTCCTGGTGTTACTCGTTTGCGAGAAGTTATTGAGCGAGCTGGCGGAATTAAGAAGGAAGGCGCTCTCTCACTTGCATACGTCATGCGTCCGGCCGAGGGTGCAACCACGATCAATGCTGACCGACAGGCGTCGTTGCGACGCTTTCTGTATAGCAACCTCACACTTGAAGATACAGTTCGCTATTTCCTGGATCAGCAGTTCAGATTTCCATTCGTTTCGTGCGATTTCAATAAAGCATTTGCAGATAGCAACTCACTAGATAATATACGCCTTCAAAACGGTGACATCATTGCAGTACCGCGCATTCCAGATCGTATCTATGTTTATGGTCAAGTAACCCAGCCAGGTTTTGTTGGCTATATGTCGGGTCGTACATTGGAATGGTACGTCGATCGGGCAGGGGGCTATGCCTCTGGTGCGAAGCCCGGACGTGCTATGGTTATCCGTGGCAAGTCGAAGGTCTCGGTTGTAGACGAGGAAGCTATCGTAGAAGCAGGGGACGAGGTTTATGTGCCCCGAAAACCAGATGTACCGGCTGGAACCGAACTGCAGATGTATGCCATTATCGCAGGCATTCTGGCCACCATCGTAGCTGTGGCAGGTACTGTTATTTCCATTCTTCGCTGATTTTAACAGCGAAGTGACGCAGAAGACCACACCCGGACTGGGATCACGGATGCTCTCGGGCGGATTGGTGATTGCGTTGACGCAAGGATGTATCGTCCTTATTGGCTTCCTTGCACAGCGTGCAATTCTCTCCACGCTTGAAAAAGATGCAAACGGATTGCTAAATGTTGAACGCCGAATTGCCGAACTGATTCTTGTCATACTTGTCGATGTTGGGTTGAATGGTATCGCGATGCGCAGGCTTGTTCAGTTTCCTGAGCGCGCAAACGAGATATTGTCGTCGCTTTTAGCCTTTCGCCTTACAATGCTCATTCCGGCGACCCTTGTCTGTTTGATTTGGTCGGGTCTTTCGGGCTATAACACCACAGATGTCGCATTGTACTGTTTGTTTCTTGGAATAAGCTCCCGGTCGGGTCTCGTTCGCTACGCTCTAGAGTTGCCATTTCGAGCAAACGTTCGCTTTACACTAATAAGTGCAACGTCGATAGTAGACGCTGTTGTCTTCGCTGGACTAGTGTATTTGTGGAAGGACGAACTTTCGCCATCGATTGTAATAAAGGCACAATTCCTATCGGCTATACCTGGCTTCATCATTCTGCTTTTTCTTGGAGAAACTCATCGATTGCGTCTGCGGTTTGTGTCGGTTTTAGAAATTCGCACGCTTCTCATTGAAACCATGCCTGTCTTGGTGACCGTAATACTAGTGAACATTCATGATAAGGTCGATTCACTCATGCTCGAAAGACTCACAGATGAAGAGCAGGTGGGAATCTTCAGCGCTGCATACGGTTCACTTGGTCCAATTCCGTCAACGATTGCCATGTCGCTCGCACTTGCAATGGCCCCAGGCATCGCTCGACTGGCAATTGACGATTTTGCCTCATGTAGGCGTTATGCATTCACAGGCCTACGGTTTTTGCTTGTAATTGCTGTTTGTATCTCGGCGTTTTTGTCGGTCTTAACTCCGTTTATCATCGAACTATTGTCCAAAGGACGATACAGCGACAATCACGCACACTTTTTTGCTTTTTTGTGGATGCCAGCACCGATTTTCCTTCTTGTTTTTATTCAAGAGCTTAACGTCGCATTGGGCAAGCAGTCGCGAAACATACCCGTGGCATGGACACTGTTTCTGGGTACCGTTATTCTGGGGTTCGCACTCATTCCTGCGTATGGAGCATTTGGGGCAATTGTAGCCAAACTGGGAACCCTTGCCGTTGCATCGAGTTTTGCTATTGTTTCGTTTACGCAAATACTCTCCCAACCCCTACCTTTGTCGCTTGTCCTTCGTTTGCTCCTACTTGTTGCCATTGGCGTTACTGCATCTCTACTCATACCCAACGTACTACCAATGACTCTCGCGGCATTCGCAGCACTCATCGCAGTACTCATTGCAACTCTTGTTCTTGGAGTTGTTGACAAGAGCGACGTGATGAAGGTAAAAAGTTTACTATTTGCATCGCGAGGTTAACGCATCATGCATTCGATGTTACGGCCACGCGCGATGCAATTCATCTTTGATGTGTTGGCGGTAACCTTCACGGTTTTCGTTTATCTGACAGTTCGCGAACTCATAATCCCGGGAGCATCGCGTTACCTGATTGAACAAAAAATTGTGCTAAGTGTAGCGCTGGTTTTGTATTGGACCACGCTTTTCTGGCTAGGTGGATTGTACAGAGACTACTACGTGCGGTCGCCCTTCGAAGAATTTTTTGCGGTATTGAAGCAATCATTTTTCGGCACAGCCACACTCTTCTTTCTAATTGTATTCGATTCAGCTGTCAAAAATCAACCAAGGCCACGCTTTTTTATTGTGGTGTTTCTGGTTGTTCTGTTTCTTGCTTTATGTATTGGAAGAATTCTCGCTAGGCGACTACAGCGCGAATTTCGTGAGAGGGGTATTGTGCAAGTAGAAGCCGTTCTGCTTGGTACTCCCAATCGGCTTGTTGAATTGATTACTTCGTTGCGAAAAGAGCCTGCATGGGGCTATGTGGTAAAGGGTTCAGTTACCGTCGGTACTGATGACACCACAGAGCTAGCACAATACACTTCGATTCTTGGTACGTCGGACAGACTTGTAGACATTCTGAGTACGCACAATCCGCGAGAGGTACTCATTTCTGTAGAAGGCAGTGATCACACGGCGTTGTTGCAATGGACTGCTGCATGTGCCGACAGCAACATTGCTGTAAAAATTGTACCCGACTTGTACGAGATATTCAGTGGTCAGGTTCGTACTCAACAGATCTACGGAAGTCCACTCATCGAGGTGAGTCCAGAACTCATGCAGCCGTGGGAAGAGTTTGCAAAACGTCTCCTCGATATCACGGTTAGTCTCGTTGTGCTACTAATCGGTCTTCCTTTATGGTTGCTTATAGCATTGCTTGTAAAGGTCTCATCGAAAGGACCCGTTTTCTTTGTTCAGGAACGCGTCGGAAGGTTGGGCCAACGATTTGAGATGGTAAAGTTTCGCTCGATGTTTTCCGATGATGAACGGACCCCTTCGTGGACCCTTACCAATGACCCGCGGGTTACCCCGGTGGGACGCTTTATTCGGAAGACCCATCTCGATGAAGTGCCGCAATTCTGGAATGTCCTGAGAGGAGAGATGAGTCTCGTCGGTCCGCGTCCAGAGCAATCATTTTTCGTCGAAAAATTCTCTACGCTTGTGCCTTACTACCGCAGGCGCTTAAAGGTACGTCCCGGGATCACAGGATGGTGGCAGGTGAAAGCGCGTTCTGGTACAGAGTCGATGGAAGAGATTGAAACACGGTTGCGGTACGATTTTTTCTACATCGAAAACATTTCGTTTAGACTCGATCTGGAGATACTCTTTCGCACAGTAATCGTTATGATAAAGGGGCACGGAAAGGCATGAAGTATATCGTTTGTATACCGACGTATAACGAGATGGAGAACATCGAACGGATAATCGATGCTGTACATGATGCTGTGTATGACATGCACATTCTTGTCATTGACGATGGATCACCCGACGGCACTGCAGCTCTCGTACGTGCGCGTATGAGCGCAGACCCGCGCTTACACCTGTTGGAACGTGCGGGTAAGCTCGGACTAGGGACTGCCTATTGCGCAGGCTTTCGATATGCTCTCTCGAACGGTTTTGAGTTAATACTTCAAATGGACGCTGATTTCTCGCATGACCCGAAAGAACTACCACGTTTTCTCGAGGCAGCTAAGAACCATGATCTCGTGATTGGTTCGAGGTATATATCGGGGGTGAACGTAATAAACTGGCCGATGAGCAGGTTGTTGCTGAGCTGGTTTGCAAATGCGTATACCCGTACTATTACCGGCATGCCCATAGCCGATGCGACAGGGGGCTTCAAGTGTTTTCGCTCTGAAATGCTCGAACGCATAGACATAGGTGCGATTCGATCGAACGGCTATGCCTTTCAGATAGAAATGAATTACCGAATGTGGAGACTGAAGAGTCGCATTGCCGAGTTGCCGATCATTTTCATGGATCGAGTAAGCGGTGTATCAAAGATGAGTAAGAACATCGTTTTCGAAGCTGCATTTTTGGTCTGGAAACTCAAACTGACGACCATCTTTACGTTGGGTAAACGATGACAGACCTTAGCGTCATCATCGTGAATTATAACGTGAAGGATTATCTCCTCAACTGCCTGCGATCTCTCGAGCAGCGCGACGACGGCGTTTCGGTGGAAGTGATCGTTGTAGACAATCATTCTGCAGATAATTCTGTTGAAGAACTAGAACCGCTCTTTCCTGCCGTACGATGGATTGCTCTTCAAGACAACCTTGGCTTCGGCAGAGGTAATAACGAGGCCATCCGGTACTGCAACGGTAGATATATCCTCTTTTTGAATCCCGATACAATTGTTGCACACGATACGCTGAATACGATGGTGCGCTTCATGGACGCAAATGCAGATGTTGGAATGGCTGGCTGTAAACTGTTAAATGCAGATGGCACGTTTCAGCTTGCATGTCGAAGGGGATTTCCTACCCCGTGGGCATCATTCTGCAAACTCTTTGGACTTCAAGCAGCGTTCCCCAAATCGCCACTTTTTGCAAAGTACAATCTCACGTACAAAAACGTTGATGAGACATATGCCGTAGACGCGTTAATTGGTGCGTTCATGATTGGACGTACGGATGTCGTGAGGAACCTCGGAGGTTTCGATCCGGCCTTCTTCATGTATGGCGAAGATCTTGATCTCTGCTATCGGGTGCAGCAGGCAGGCTGGAAGATTATGTATGTACACAGCACGAGCGTTGTGCATTTCAAGGGCGAGAGTACGAAGCGCAGCTCCATGAATGAAGTACGTGTTTTCTACGACGCCATGGAGATATTCGCCCGAAAGCATTTCCCGAATTCTAGATCGTTTCTTGTTCTGATGAGAGCTGGAATTGCACTTCGATCTTTTGTCGAACAGATTATTCGCAAGCGTGTAGAGATTGCAATTGCCCTTGCAGATATGGTGTTTGTTCTTGGATCGCTACTACTCGCTACGGCAATTCGCTTCGATAGTCCATTCGGTTTTCCAGACTACGCCTACCCTACAGTCCTAATTGTCGTGCCCCTTGTAGCCCTGTTGTCGCTTATTGTTATGGGGGAGTATGTCGAATACCGTCCAACGGTTCGCCGATCACTGGTCGGACTACTCGTAGCGTTTCTTGTATTGTCTTCTTTGATGCAGTTCTTCAAAGAATTTAATTTCAGTCGCGGTGTCCTTCTGATGACAATTGGCTCAGCAGCCATTTTCTATTCGCTCTTACGCGGTACGCTTGCCATCCGCGACATTCAGCGTCGTCGTCGTCGTCGTCGTCGAGTACTGTTGGTTGGTCTAACTGAGGGTACAGCGAGTCTTATTTCGGCAATGATGATGACAGAACCGGGGAATACGACGATCGTTGGGGTCGTTGCCACAGAACCCGCCGTCGGCGATGATTTTGCCGGATTCCCGATCCTGGGGTCAACGCAGTACATCGATAAAATCATCCTCGCTTCGAACGCACAGGAAATAATCGTCACGGACGCCAAGCTCTCCAAATCGGAAACCATCCGATTGATGAAGGCCGGCGCCACTGCTCGCGCCCGCGTACATATTGCCGAAGAGTATGACACACTTGTGACCTCTCGAATCATCGCAGCCGTCGCTGGTACGGGCACCTCGGTGCAACTCACGCCTCTTTTACGTTTTCGGAACCGTTCGGCGAAGCGAATCACCGATGTTGTAATTTCATTATTGGTTTTGTTATCGAACCTGCCGCTCCTAACTTTGAGCACTAAAAAAACACTGGATCGCATGCGCTCGTGGGCAGCGGTCCTAAGGG